>CAZUXM010000033.1:10920-27284 GCA_964624635.1 uncultured Candidatus Competibacteraceae bacterium | reverse complement strand
ATAAAAGTGTACAAAAGTAACAATTACCCCTCTCGTTGGTCTCATGGTATGTTGATTTCACATGTTTGAGTGATAACAAGTAGGTGAATTTCGTCAGTTTTTATACTTTTGTCCTTATTAGAAATTTATACCTATGGGTCGCGTATTTGAAAAGAGAAAGCACAAGATTTTTGCGAGAAATGCCAAGCTATCTAAGATGTATACCAAGTATGGTAAGGAGATTGCCATGGCGGTAAAAGCAGCAGGGCCCAATCCGGAATCAAATTCTAAACTAAAACAGATTATTCAAAATGCCAAGGGAGCTCAAATGCCCAAGGATCGTATTGAAGCAGCTATAAAAAGGGCCAGTGAAAAAGATTCAAGTAATTACGAAGAGGTAGTATATGAAGGTTATGGTCCGTACGGAGTAGCTTTTGTGGTAGAAACGGCTACTGATAATACAACCAGAACAGTGGCTAATATCCGTATGTATTTTTCACGTAATGGTGGATCATTGGGAACTTCGGGAAGCTTATCCTTTATTTTTAACCGAATGGGGTTATTTCAAATCAAACATGATGGTCGTGATTTGGATGAACTGGAACTTGAGTTAATTGACTTTGGGGCGGAAGAGATTAATGAATCAGATGGGGTTTTATATATCTATACCAGTTATGAAGACTTCGGTAAAATGCAGCAAGGGCTTGAAAAGATGGGGATGGAAGTAATTAATGCTGAATTACAACGAATCCCTAATACTTCAGTTGAATTAACTCCTGAACAAGAAGCTGAAATAGAGGAATTAATAGAAAAGTTTGAGGAGGACGATGATGTAACCAACGTTTTCACCAACGTTAAATGATGAAACCGAAGTACAAAACAACCAACTAAATCCTTTTTAATCTCAAAATTTGCAAAAAAAATCGGACTTATGCTGCTTATTCAATAAGCTGGATTAATTTTGCACACCCAAGTTAACTAAATGGCTTATAGAAAGTACACCAAAAATCGGCTAATCAACTGTCTTAAAGCCGGGTTACTGGGAACAGTACTTACCTCCATCTCTTTAGTGGAAGATGTTAGCCAGGCACATTGGGAGTATCCCTTTGTTGGTTTTATATCAGGCTTTTTCACAGGATTATTTGAACTTTTTATTTATCGAGAAAAACTAAGAAATCTCAACTTTTTTTTGGGTCTTTTACTAAAGTCCAGTAGTTATACCCTAGTGGTATATGCGGTAATTGTAATTGTGTTAGGCACCATTTCAACCATTACTCACAACCACGATATTGAAATAGAGTTACAACGTTTCATTGATAAAGACTTCTTCCTTCTATTGTGGCAGGCATTTAAAGGGTCAATGATTATTGTATTCTTATTACAGTTGGATGTTCTTTTAGGAGACGGTGCTTTCAGACGTTATGTTTCCGGTAAATTTCATAAACCAAGAACTCAAAACATGGTATTCATGTTTTTGGATATGAAAGGGTCTACCAAAATGGCCGAAACACTGGGAGATGAAAAATACTATTCATTGGTAGATGATTTTTTTCATGATATTTCACGACCTATTATTGAGTCTGAAGCTGAAATTTATAAATATGTAGGAGATGAAGTAATCATTATGTGGCCCCTTGAGAAAGGGATTACAGAGCCTACTTGTTTGGACTTGTTTTTTTATGTAAAACGAAAAATTCGCAGAAAAAAAGATTACTACATGGAAAAATACGGAATGTTGCCCGATTTTAAAGCTGGTCTTCATTGCGGACCTGTTGTATCTGCCATTATTGGTGATATTCGTAAGGAAATTGTATACAGTGGGGATGTATTAAATACTGCCTCCAGGTTACAGGTAAGTTGTAATGAAATGAATACTGATATCCTTATATCAGAAACCCTTAAATCAAACTTAAAGTGGACCGGGAAATATGTTCCTGAAACAAAAGGTAGAGTTATTTTAAAGGGAAAAATACAAGAAATGGAAATTTATTCAGTAAGAGAACATGGATCAGAATAAGAAAATTTTGGGATTTGTAATCATGGCGATTACAATGGGCGTAATAATTATGTCATGTGCAAAAACAACTGAAGCTGATAAAAAAGAAAAAGCACCACTAAACCCAAATGGAGATAGTGAGTTGGCCATTGTAATGCGTACTATGATGGAAAGTGGTAAAACAATGAAAGCTGAGGTTGAGGGAAACCAACCTATTAGTAAATATCCAGAAGAGATTAAAACGATTACCACTGCCAAACAAACAGATGGAATGATTGAAGATAGAAATGTATTTAACGGATTAGCTAATTTTTATCTTGCTACGCTTGACTCCATGTATATTCCTGCTACAGATACAAAAAAACAATTCAACCATGTGGTAAAGAGTTGCGTTGATTGCCATGAAAATTATTGTCACGGACCCATACCCGCGATTAAGAAATTGTATATTTCTGCCCAATAGATATAATACTCTCCCTCAAAACAGGTATTTTCAAACAAACTATAAACTCCCATTGGGGTTGCCGTTAAAATTTCATAAGTTTACTTAAATAAAACATCACTATGCTTCATTTGAGAAAACTACTACCCCTATCATTATTGCTTATCTCTGTTCAGCCATTAACTTCTCAAAAAATTGTTCAAGGTTCACAAGCACATCAATTGATTAACGGATCTAGTTTAATTAGATATGTAGATTATAGAGTAGCCCCTGATTATATTCAACTGAATAAAAATACTCAACTCCAAACAGAGCAAGCCATTCCCTGGTTAAAAGAAGTATTGAAGATGAAATCTAACGAGTCGTTTGAAATTGCCAGAGTTGAAAATGATAAATTAGGAATGACTCATTATGTGTATCAGCATAAGATTAATAATGTTCCTGTAATATATTCCCAATATAGAATACATACCCTTAATCAAAAGGTATTATCTGCTAATGGTGAATTTTACTCAGGTATAGAAATTAATACCACACCCGCCATATCTATGAGTACTGCAATTGAAAATGCTAAAGCATTTATCGGAGCAACTCAATACAGATGGGAAAACCCTGCTGAAGATGCTTTTTTGCGTTTAAGAACCAATAATCCGGCTGCTACTTATGCTCCGCAGCCCGAATTAGTAATTATTTCAAAAAATGGCAATTATAAAAATCCTGAATTCAGATTAGCATGGAAAATGGATATTTATGCTGTATCACCACTATCTCGTCATTGGGTATATGTGGATGCTTTAACGGGTGAAGTAATATGGACCACTGATCGTATTTGCCATATTGATACTCCCGGAACTGCAACAACAGGTTTTAGTGGAGTTAGAAACATTGTTGCTGATTCATTTGGAGGTGGTTTCCGGTTACGTGAAGCAGTAAGAGGTGCAGGTGACGGAGTACAAACCTATGATTTGAATGAAACAGATGATTATGGTTCAGCCGTTGATTTTACCGATACTGATAATAACTGGGTAGGTCCTACCCCTGCTATTGATAGATATGCTTATGATGCACATTGGGGTTCTGAAATGACTTATGACTATTTCTATTTAATTCAAGGGAGAAATTCAATTGATGACAATGGTTTTGCTCTTGTAAACTATGTCCATTATGATGTAGGTTATGATAATGCTTTTTGGGATGGAGAGGTAATGACTTATGGTGATGGTAGCGGAGGAACATTTAATGAGCCTCTAACTACTATTGATATTGCTGGGCATGAAGTTTCTCATGGTCTTACCACATTTACTGCGGATCTTGTCTATCAGGATGAACCGGGAGGTTTAAATGAGTCTTTCTCTGATATTTTTGGTGTTACTATTGACAATTATGCTCGCGGAACTACAGGATCTCCACTTTGGAGAATGGGTGAAGAATGTACATCTAGTGGTAATGGAATTCGTTTAATGAGTAATCCTAATGTTATGGGTGATCCTGATACTTATTTAGGAACCAATTGGGTAGCTGCAGGTGGACCGGATAATGGAGGCGTACACTCAAATTCAGGAGTTCAAAATTTCTGGTATTACCTGATGTGTCAGGGAGGTACAGGCACAAATGATAACTTAGATGCATACACTGTAACAGCTATTGGAATGGCTGATGCAGCGGATATTGCCTTTAGAAATTTAACTGTTTATTTAGGAGCCAATTCACAATATGCGGATGCTCGTTTTTATGCTATCCAATCTGCACAAGACCTTTTCGGTGGTTGTTCACCGGAAGTAGAAACTACTACGAATGCATGGTATGCTGTAGGTGTTGGAGCTCCTTACGTTGCTTCAGTAACTGCAGATCTTTCAGCTTCTGCAACTACTGTATGTAATTCTCCTGCTACAATCAACTTTACTAACTTAAGTAATAATGGGATTAGTTATGTATGGCATTTTGGTGATGGAACTACATCAACTAATACTAACCCGTCACATACTTATGCCGCTAATGGAAATTACAATGTAAGTCTTGCAGTTGACGGTGGTCTTTGTGGAACTGATTCAATTGCCTATACTTCTTTGGTTACTGTAAATGTTCCTTCAGCACCTACAGCAACCGGAGATATTCACTGTACAGGTCCGATAATTGATACCATTAATGCTTTGGGAGGAGGAACAAAACTATGGTATACTAATCCAACCGGCGGAAGCCCTATATTTACAGGAAATCCATTTATTACACCATCATTATCAACCACAACTACCTATTATGTAGCTGATCAAAGTATTGGTGCTTCTGGAAATGTAGGTCCTGTTACAAATGCATTTGGTACGGGAGGTAATCATGATAATACATCAACACAATATATTGAGTTTACTGTTATGCAACCCATTACTATTAATAGTGTACTTGTATACGCAACCGGTTCAGGAGTTCGTAATGTGCTTTTATTTAACGGCGCCGGAACTTTAATCAGCTCTACCCCGGTAAATATCCCTAATGGAACAAGTACTGTTACACTTGATCTTGATTTGAACCCTGGAAATTATAGATTAGGCGGAACTGAAATGAGTTTATACAGAAATAACTCAGGAGCATCCTATCCCTATACATTATCAGGTTTAGTTGAAATTACGGGATCTTCAGCAGGGGGTAATTTCTATTATTACTATTACAACTGGGATGTAACAGGATATTGTACAAGTAACCGTACCCCGGTAACCATCACTATCGATGGTCCTGATGCCTCTTTTACGCATAGTTCAGCAGGTTCTAATGTAACATTTACAAATACATCAACCGGAGCTACCACCTACTTCTGGGATTTTGGTGGTGGAAATACAAGTACAACTACCAACCCAACCTTTGATTTTGGCGGTATTGGAAGTTTCCCAGTAATGTTAGTTGCAGAAAATAACGGATGTTATGATACTACCTATGCAGATATAACCATATCAGATGCAGGGATTGAAAATGTAGGATTTAATACAAACATTTATCCGAATCCTTTTACTAATTCAGTAAATTTTGATCTTGATTTTTTTGAATCAGGAAAACAATTAACTATTGAGGCTTATACTTCAGTTGGTCAAAAAATTCAACAGATATATTCAGGAGAATCAATAAATGGTAAATTCAACTATGTTTGGAATGCACCTGAAAATCTTGCATCCGGATTATACCTCATCAAGATTACTTACAATGGTAAACAATCAGTAAAACAAATTATTAAGAAATAAGATTCGTCCTACTTATAATTTAAAAATAGCCCTCTTTTGAAACAGATTATTACAATTACTGTTGCTTTGGGATTCATTTCCATTGCAAGTTCCCAACAAATTATTACAGGTAAAAACGCCGGTGATATCATATCAAAATCGGATATGATAAGATACAAAAAAGGTAGCAACGATCCCAATTATATCCATTTTAATAACACCAACGACCAGGAAGTATCTGAAGTATTTTTATTAAACGTTACCTCGTTAAAGAGCAGTGAAAATAATTTTAAAAAAATAAGCAGTGATAAAGATCCATTTGGATATACCCATTGCACATATCAACATGTATATAAGGACATTCCTGTTCAATATTCTTTATATAAAACACATTCAAGAAACAATATATTGGTTTCTGTAAGCGGTAATATTTTCGGCAATCTTAGTCTAAATACAATCCCCTCCATTACTAAAGAAACCGCTATTGAAAATGCAAAAAAATTTGTAAGTGCAAATATTTATAAATGGGAACTCGAATCAGAAGAAAAATTTATCAAGTGGCGTAAAGCAGATAATAATGCTACCTACTACCCTTCCCCTGAATTAGTAATAGCTCCAATCAATGGTCAATTTGAAGCAGAAAAATTCAGACTTTGTTGGAAAATGGAAATATATGCTCATGAGCCCATGAGCAAACAAACCATTTATATTGACGCTGTAAGCGGTGAGATTGTGTGGACAGAAAATGAAATATGTACCACCGATACTCCAGCACCGGCTGCCACTGTATATAGTGGAGTTCGTCAAATAATTTCTGATTCATTTGGAGGTGGATACAGATTAAGAGAATCAGGTAGAGGTGATGGTGTAGAAACCTACAATTTATTGAATGGAACTAACTATGGTGCAGCTGTTGACTTTGTAGATGCTGATAATGTTTGGGATACATTTGCTCCAGCTAGCGATCAATATGCCATTGATGCTCATTGGGGAGCTGAAATGACCTACGATTACTTTTTCATCAAGCACGGTAGAAATTCAATTGACAATGCAGGTTTTAAATTGGTAAGTTATATTCATTATGATGTTGGATATGCTAATGCATTTTGGAATGGAAGTGAAATGACCTACGGAGATGGTGGTGGCAGTATAACCCCACTAACCACAGTGGATATTGTAGGACACGAAATTACCCATGGACTTACCAACTTCAGTGCTGATTTAATTTATCAGGATGAATCGGGTGCTCTTAACGAGTCTTTCTCCGATATATTTGGTGCTACTATTGACCATGAAGCACGAAATGTAAATAATGATACATTATGGAGAATTGGAGAAGAATGTTTCCCTCCCAATGGTATCAGACATATGTCTAATCCAAGCTCATTTGGTGACCCTGACACTTATGAAGGAACCGGATGGATAGAACCTGGAGGTCCTGATAATGGTGGAGTTCATACTAATTCGGGAGTGCAAAATTATTGGTATCATTTAATGTGTGAAGGTGGTGCAGGTATAAATGACAATGGGGATGCATACAATGTAAGTGGTGTTGGGATGGATACTGCCGCTACCATTGCTTTTAGAAACTTAACTGTTTATTTATTCCCCAATGCTGATTTTAGTGATGCAAGATTTTATAGTATTATCTCAGCACAAGATCTTTATGGAGATTGTTCACCTCAAGTAGAAACTACTACTAATGCATGGTATGCTGTTGGAGTTGGTGAACCTTATTCAGATGGTGTTACTGCTGCATTTACTCCATCTGCTGTTGACGTATGCACCTCCCCTACTACCGTAACATTTACTAACCAAACTGCTTCAGGATTTGCTGCTACTACTTACTTATGGAACTTTGGTGATGCTACCACATCTACGCAAGTAAGTCCCGTACATAATTATACTTCCAACGGAACATATACTATTACACTTATTGCCAATGCCGGCGGATGTGGTATTGATACATTAGTATATACTGATATGGTTACTATTAATAGACCTGCCCCACCGGATGTAAACAACTATTGTACAAACACTAACCCTGTAGTAGCTGATATTTCTGCTATAGGGTCAGGTACAACGTATTGGTTCAGTTCTATGGGAGCTTCCAATCCATTTTTTATTGGAAATACCTATACTACCCCATCTTTAACTTCCGGGGTTACATATTATGTAGAAGATAGAATCCCCAATGGCATACAACATGCACCGCCATTTACCAATGCTTTTGGTACAGGTAATTATTTTAATAGCCCACATAGCGAATATTTAGAATTCACGGTATACCAACCCATTACATTGGTATCGGTAAGAACTTATTCAGGATCTTCTGGTAACAGAACCATTGAATTATGGAATGGATCAGGTACTTTATTGGATGATGCTGTAGTAAATATCCCAACAGGTGAAAGCGTTGTGCCTCTTAATTGGGATCTTATGCCGGGTAATTACCGAATTGGAGGCACTAGTATGAACCTATGGAAAAATGGGTCAGGCACAAGTTTCCCCTATACTCTACCTAGTTTATTAAGTATTACCGGAACTTCGGATGGTACTTTAAGATACTTCTATTTTTATGATTGGGAAGTGGCCTCTTCTTGTATCAGTCAAAGAATACCTGTTATCGTAAATCTCAACGCCCCTCATGCTGATTTTAATTATAACATTGCAGGGACAACTGTATCCTTCACAAATACATCAAGCAACGGAACCAGTTATTGGTGGGATTTTGGCGGTGGTAATACAAGTACACTCACTAACCCAAGCCATGACTATGATTGGGGCGGAACTCATTATGCAACTTTGGTAGCCATTAATAATGGATGTTACGATACTACCTATGTGGCCCTCAACATTATTGGTATTGAAGAAAATTCAGAGATCGATGCAAACATTTATCCTGTTCCATTTCATGATCAATTACAGCTTCATTTAACTCTTTCGGGATTGGATGATGAAATTAATATTGGATTGTATGACATACTTGGAGCAAAAGTGTCTGATATTTATAATGGAAGCACTTCAGCAGGGGCCTTTTCTTATATATGGCAAACTCCGCCAACTCTTCGTTCGGGAATGTATCTTATTAAAATAAACTACAACGGAAAAGAGTTAGTTAAACGTGTGATTAAATTTTAGTCATTTAATCTGCTTTTCCATGGAGAAAATTTCTTATCCGAAACTGCAGCATCAATAAGTTCATTTTCTTTTTGCTGTAAGGCAACAGAGGCAATAACTGCAGCCATTTCTTCTACCTCCTTAGTAACGGGAGGAACTAAAAATTCAGGTTTAAAATAATCCTTCACAAAATGGGTATTAAATTTCCCTGAAGTGAATTGCTCATGCGCTAATACGAACTGACAAAAATCAAGTGTCGTTTCAACACCCACGATTCTATAATCATCAATGGCTTTGCGCATTTTAGCGATGGCTGCTTCTCTATTTTCAGCATGAACCACCAATTTAGCAATCATGGGGTCATAATAAATTGGGATATTCATTCCTTCTTCAAAACCATCATCTACCCTAATACCTTCACCGGTTGGTTTTTTATATACTTGTAAGGTACCTATATCAGGTAAAAAATTATTGGTAGGGTCTTCCGCATATACCCGAACCTCAATTGCATGACCATTGATCTTCAAATCATTTTGAGAAAAGGATAGTTTTTCGCCACGAGCTACTTTTATTTGTTCTTTTACTAAATCAATCCCTGTAATCATTTCAGTTACGGGGTGTTCTACTTGCAATCGAGTATTCATTTCGAGGAAATAATATTCACCATCGGCATAGATAAATTCCACGGTTCCGGCACCCGTATAGTTACAAGCACGTGCAACATTGGCAGCATGTTCACCCATTTGTTTCCTTAATTCGGGCGTAAGTACAGCAGAAGGAGCTTCTTCCACCACTTTCTGATGTCTCCTTTGAATACTACACTCTCTTTCAAATAGATACAGATAGTTACCTTGAGTATCACATAATACCTGAATTTCGATATGTTTGCTTACTTTGAGGTACTTTTCAAGAAAAACAGACCCATCCCCAAAGGCTGATTCAGCTTCACTTACAGCTCTTTTTAAGTTCTCTTCAAATTCTTCGGGTTTTTCAACTATTCTCATCCCCTTTCCTCCACCACCTGCTGAAGCTTTAATTAATATTGGAAACCCAATCTCATTTCCAATCTTTAATGCATCATTGATATTTGAAATGGCTCCTTCTGAGCCAGGCACCAACGGAATATTGTATTTTTTAACGGCTGATTTAGATGATAATTTATCTCCCATGATCTCCATTGCCTCGGGGCTTGGTCCAATAAAAGTAATTCCGGCTTTTGTTACAGCTCTTGCAAAATCAGCATTCTCACTTAAGAAACCATATCCCGGATGAATACCATCCACTCCTAGTTCCTTACATATTTCAATAATCTTATCTCCTTTTAAGTATGATTGGTTACTTGGCGCAGGTCCGACACAAACTGCTTCATCCGCAAATTTAACGTGTGGACTAAAACGATCGGCCTCACTATAAATGGCAACTGTTTTAATTCCCATTTCTCTGCATGAACGCATAACTCTTAATGCTATCTCTCCTCTATTGGCTACCAATACTTTTTTCATACTACAAATGTAAAAGGATTACTGTATTGAAAAAGCTTTTTTAGTAGTTCCTCTATCACCAAATGTAAACAATCATCAAAGTATTGATTTTGAATAAGTGATTGGTATATTTATACAATATGAAAACCTTACTCAAATCATTATTGAACGGTCATCCATATAATCAGGAATATCTATGCTTGGCTGAAAACAGTTTATCATCCGAAGCATTTTTATCTGATGGTAAAAATAACATTCAACATCTGTTCATCGGATATAAACCTGCTATTATAGCTACCATTGACGAATTTTCTCATTTATACATAAAACAACCTAAGATAACTGGTCATATTAATCTGGGAGAGTTAGCTTTTTCGCCAGTAAGTGAATATTTTAAAACCAGACCAGATATTAAAATACATACCGGGAATAAAGCTCATAGTTATATCATTAAGGGATGGAGAAAAAAAATAGCTGATTGGGGGCATAAGAGAAAGAATAATCCGAATGATCCTTTATACTTGAATGATGATCTTTACAATCAAGTGAGACTTTTGTATTCTATCCCAAGGAAAATTTCATTGATTAGCATTGGGCATGAAGAATTGTTCAACGTATGTCCTACTGACCTTCATGGTAGTTTTGATAATAGACACTACATCATCTCATTACGTAAAAATGGAAAGATCCGGAATCAGATAGAGAAAATAAAAAAAATATTATTAGCTGATATAGATTCAGCATATTATAAAGAGGTATACTTATTAGGTAAAAATCATATGCAGGATTTAAAACCAATCTCAGAACACCTTTCGCTTAGTTTAGAGAAATCTGAACATTACAAACTACCCATACCAAAGGGGGCTGTGGAATATAAAGAGCTTGAATTCGTAGAACATATTCCATTAGGAATACATGATTTGTTGCTTTTTTCAATTAAAAACAAGGTGATGATGGCTTCAGGTAAAAAACTAATGCATATACATTCTTACTATGGTGGATGGAGAAAAAAGAACCATTTTAATGATGAGTATTTATTTAGATAAATGGACAATAATAGTTTTGAAGAAAAAGTGTTTGAAGTATTAAGAAATTATATTGAATACAAACAGTATAGTGGCAATACTTCAAAGGCTGTTACTATAATACATAAATCTTTTCCAAATCGGCCAAAAGAAGAAATCAGTACCTACTTTGATCAATGTATAAAAGCTTACAATGAAGCTATATTGCTTGTTAAAGACAATATAAGCTTTTATAAAAACGCTAACAGAAATATTTTAAAAGAAGAAGCAGAATTTAGGGTAAAACATTTTTATATATCCAAACTACTTATTGATTGGATGATTGGCTGGATATATCATTGGCACCATGAAAGGTGAGTTTTTTCTCAAAACAAAGTGAATTATCCATTCCTGTATACTGCCCGTAATTGGGAGTAATTATATACCCGTGTTTTTTATAAAACTCAACGGCTTCTGTTTGTCGTTTACCTGTTTCTAGAACAGAGGTATTATAACCTAATTCTATTGCCCAATCTTCCAGTTCTTCTAAAACCATTGATGCAATACCTTTCCCCCTGTATTGAGGTGTAGTATACATTCTTTTTACCTCTACTGATAATGGGGAATATTCTTTAATGGATCCACATCCAACAGGTGTATCATCATCATATACAACTACTACCCATTTAAGTTTGTCAATATGGTTGTACTGATGATAAAATGAATGTTCATCACCATCTTTTTCGGCTAAATAACTATCAAGAAATTTTACTAAATGAATAAAATCTACATTAGAGGAATCAGTACGAACCAACCTCTTCATTATACCAAAGCAGGGTTTTTTACTTTTGCATACACTTCTAACCCAACTTTCAAACATTCCATAGCCTTTCGCAGAGATTCTTCATTAAGAACATATGCTATTCTCACTTCGTTTTTACCTAAGCCTTTAGTTGCATAAAAACCTGAAGCTGGTGCCATCATCACTGTTTGGTTATTGTGTTCAAAGTCTTTCAGCATCCATTCACAAAAGTCATCAGCATCTGATACCGGAAGTTGTACAACTGTATAAAAAGCACCTCCGGGTGATGGACATATTACACCTGGAATTTGAGATAATAATTCAATGGTGATATCCCTACGTTTTTTATATTCTGTTATTACTTCATCGAAATATGATTGTGGCGTACTTAGAGCCGCTTCTCCTGCTATTTGGCCAAAACTGGGGGGGCTCAACCTTGCTTGTGCAAACTTAAGCATAGTGGCATATAATTCTTTGTTACGGGTAACTACTGCTCCAATTCTGGCTCCACACATACTATATCTTTTGGATACCGAATCAACCATTACCAGGTGTTGTTCTAATCCTTGTAATAAAAGGGTACTGTAATGGGTTCTGCCATCATATACAAATTCACGATATACTTCATCAGCAAATAAATATAAATCATGTTTGATAACTATATCACGTAAACTTTCCAGTTCCTGTTGGGTATATAAATATCCGGTTGGATTGGATGGATTACAAATTAATATCGCTTTAGTATGTGGGGTAATTTTCTTTTCAAATTCTTCAATGGGAGGTAATGCAAACCCATTACTGATATTTGCAGTAATAGGTACTATTTTAGCTCCTGCTGTTAATGCAAATGAGTTGTAGTTAGCATAAAATGGTTCGGGAACAATAATCTCATCACCTTCATCTAAACAGCTCATAATTGAAAACAAAAGGGCTTCAGAGCCTCCGGTAGTTATCATTACCTCTTCGGTTTTTACATTCAACCCAAGATGAGAATAGTATTCAGCCAATTTGGTACGATATGATTCATTACCGGCTGAATGGCTGTATTCAATTACTTTGGTTTCAATATTTTTTACTGCATCCAGCGCTACCTGAGGAGTGATAATATCCGGTTGACCAATATTCAAATGATATACGATTCTTCCTATTTTTTTAGCGGCTTCAGAGAATGGTACTAATTTTCGGATAGGTGATGCGGGCATTGCCTTACCTTTTTTTGATATACTCGGCATATTTTTATGATATGTTATTCTGTTGCCAAAGTTAACCAAAATGGCAAAGGCAGCTAATAAAGAAACTAAAAAAGCCCCTCATTGAGGGGCTTTAATATTAACAATTATGAGGTCTTATTTACTTATTCAACGGGTGCACCATTGTTATCTTTTGTTGGAATTCCATCGTTTGTTGGAGCAGCCTTTACAGTTCCTTTAATTGATACTGTATGATTTTTATATACAGGATTGCCATTGGCATCTTTACTTTCTACTTCGTTAGTAGTTACAGTAACCGTTTTTGAAATAGCACCTGATCTTTTAGTATCATATTTAATTTTGATTACACCTGTACCACCCGGACGAATGGGCTCTTTTGGCCATTCAGGAACTGTACATCCACAAGATCCTTTTGCATTCGTAATTAATAAAGGTTCTGTTCCTGTATTAGTGAATGTAAATTCACGAGTACCATCTCCTCCATAATTAACTTCTCCATAATCAACTGACATGCTTGTAGCAGCTAGTTTAGGTCCTGAAGTTTGTGCACTTGCACTAGTGGTATTAGCTACCATAAAAAAGCAAACTGCACTTAACCCTACGATAATCTTCTTCATACGTACTTATTTTTTATAATTCAAATTTACATGAAATAATTATGCCTGATAGTGGTTAACCCTTATTTAACACCACCGGCAGTAACATTACCCTTTACCTGTACAGTATGTGTTTTGTATACAGGGTTACCATTGGCATCTTTAGTTTCTTCTTCATTAGTTGTAATGGTAACTGTTTTGCTGATAGTTCCAATACGGGTAATATCATATTTAATTTTGATTTCAGCAGTAGCACCGGCTTTAATTGGCTCTTTTGGCCATTCTGGTACAGTACATCCGCATGATCCAACTGCATTGGTAATCATTAAAGGAGCTGAGCCTGTATTTTTAAATTTTAAAATTCTAAAACCTGGGTCTTTTGAATTATCAACGTCTCCAAAATCAACCACTGTTGATTCTGCAGAAAATTCAGGTCCCATTTTGGTTTGTGCATTGGCTAATAAAGTGGTGCCTGCAACTACAAAGCACACAGCTAAAATCTTTGTAAATGTGTTTTTCATGATGTCTATAAATTACGATTGTAAATGTAAAAGGTTTTTATGAATAATAATATACTTAACCATAGATTAACAAAGAGTGTGCCTGGTTGCCATACTCTAACCATAATCCTAAGGATTAACTATATTTTTGCAAATGCCCAATTAGGGATATATTTGTATGAATTGTCCTTATGATACTACGAAAGCAAATAAAAACACTTCCGCATGATCCTTTTATCCGCAGGGTTAGATCCACCACGATAGGTGAAGGTATGTTACATGATGGCAATATTTATCTGATGAATTATGCACTAGAAAAAATGCCTTTGGGAGGGGCGGTTGTTGAAATTGGCCTTTTTGCTGGGCTATCAACCTCTGTTATGATATATTTATTAGACAAATTGGGTAGAACGGAGTCTTATTTTAATTGTGATGCTTGGATATATCAAGGATACAACGATTCACCTGGTACGTTACCCGATGACCATATGGATGGTCGCCCGGATATAAAACGGGTTAATTATGCTGAATATGTCAAGAATGCCTATGTTAATGCGATGCATTTATTATGCAGCCACCGGCTACCAAACTCCTTTCATATGTCCTCAGATGCCTTTTTTGAATTATGGCATAAGAAAGAGCATAACATAGATATTTTTGGAAAAGAAGTACAATTAGGTTCATCCATTAGCATGGCTTATATTGATGGGGATCACTCTTTAGCTCAAACTCAAAAAGATTTTGAAAACGTATCATCTCACTTATTACCTGGTGGTTTTATATTGTTTGATGATTCGGCTGATGTATACTCTTTTGGAAGTGCATCATTCATGAAGACCATGAAAAAAAATGAAGACTATATCCTAATTAATAAAAACCCAAATTACCTTTTTCAAAAGAAAAAAGTTTAATCAAAAAAATTCGGTTCATTATTGTTAGTCTCTAATGCATCAGAAGGTATCTGAATTGGCGTATAATCAAACAATGAATCAACTTGGCTTCTGTACAATAAGCCTGGATAATCTTTAAACTCTGGTGTTTTTTGATAATAAAAAGGGAAATCTTTAAAAGTATATTGTCTTAAATCGATAGTTTTTTTTTCAGCTGATTGAAGATCTGTTTGTAGTTCATTAGCTACCCTACTTAGGGTTGGATTCATAAATCCTATATAATTTAATTCACTATAAGTATGTTGGTGCGTATTATAATAGTCTATTTCAGTAGATATCCCTTTTCTATAAGAATTAATGATTTTCATAGCCCTCTCTACATATTCAATAAATTCAACTGAAGTCATGTATCCATCAATATCTGTTACATCAGTATATAATGGTTGTACTGAAGATTCATGACACCACATACATTTGGATGGTTTTCCTGCTATACTATGTTGGCTGTTTGATCCTGATTTTAATTTTCCGTCACTTCCATATACCGCAAATCGGAGTTGACCATTTTTCATAACATCAAACACCTCAATTTCGCTAGGTACTATTTTACCAGTTACTGGGTCAGTACTCCCTACCTCTGCCATAAAAGCAATATCTTTCCATGATTTTCCTACATGAATCGAAATAAGTCTTTTTTCTTTTGTTACACCTGAATTAGAAACCATGAATTGTTTTTCGTTATTCATGTTATATTTTAGTTTAAAATCACTCAGTTGTTTGCATACGCCTGTAATTTCATAATAGTGCCATGAAGAGTTCTGAGTAACCATAATAAAACGCCCCATATCAATGGCTCCAGTATTTTTATATTCTGATGATTCTTTTAAAGTATCCAGAATCACATCCATGCTTTTTAAAGCTTCATTTGAAAATCCTGCATATTCAAGATGTAAAATAAAATACTGAGAATCCGGTTCAACTACTATCATTTTATTGATTGATCCTTTAGGTAGTTCAGCTCCTAAATATGATAAATTCCATAAAAATCCGGTTTGTACATAATTCCAATTTTCACCCTCAAATGCCGGATTCCACTTTAATCTTATTGTATGGAATACTTCAGGTTTTGGCGGATAC
>CAZUXM010000033.1:0-10910 GCA_964624635.1 uncultured Candidatus Competibacteraceae bacterium | reverse complement strand
GACTAAATTTCTATACAAAGAGACTATTCATTTAAGATATTAGAATTGCGGTCTTCAGTACTCATTTTTTTATACTTTATATCTAAACTAATTATTATAGCAAAACTGATAAATACCAAACAAGCAATTTTATCAGTATCCATAAAACCGTTAAAAATACTATGTGCAAAAAAGGTTATGAGGGCCGCCAATAAAGCTAAAACTATTCTTTTATCTGGTTGTGATGTATTAAATGATAGTATTAGTTTACTACATATGTTTAATACTAGATGTATACTAATTATAAATAAAATAAACCCGGGTATTCCTTGCTCTGACAATGCTCCTAAATATTCAGAATGAGCATGTCCTTTATTCCCTGAAAAAGTAGAAATATGGGTCATATAATCCCTTGTTTGATATTCACCATAATAGAATTGATAGGTTCCGGGGCCAAAACCAGCAATGGGTTTTTCATTAAACATTCGAATAGCACATACCCATCTGTTTATTCGTTCCATATTGGAGGCATCTTTATTTAAATTAGTAACACTTTGGGCATGTTCCGTTATATCTTTACTACTACTCTCGTTGTCGTTTTTTTTCATCCAATCATATAAGGGAGTCCAATTCATTGCAATAACTATAGCTATGGTTCCAACAACCATATATATTCTGTTGAGTTTAATATTCATTTTAAATAAAAAAACAGCCATCAATGCAGCTACTAAACTCACCCAGGCAGCTCTGGAAAAAGATAAAAATAATGATACGAGAAAAAACAAAACTAATATGCTTAGTATGTAGTCCAAAAGTTTTGATTCTTTGTATTTAAATCTACTCAACTTTAAGATTAATAGAAATGTAAAAACAAATGCCACAACTGCACCATAAATAGTATGATCTTTAAAGTATGGAAAACCTGCCATATATGCTGCGGCACTAATAAAATTGAATTTTGCCATAAAAACTATACTGATAATCGCGGGTAAAATAAGTCCTATGGAATATAGAAATAAAAACTTAATGCCTTTTGAAATATCGTCTTTGATATATTTATATGTGATAAAATAATATACAAACATGTAAAGTATCCTAACAACCGTCCTTTTTAAACCAACTGCGGGCATGTCACTTAATAGTGATGTAATAAACATCCATAAAACTCCCACCAATAATACCACTGTGAAAGGGTGTCTCAAAATTTTTGAATATTCCTTGAAATGATAAATAAAGAATGGAAATGATATCACAAACACTAGTAAAGTAACTACCTCTGAAGGGAAATTAACCTTCGCTGTATTAAATAACTCCAGTTCCATTGATAGAGGAAGCAATAGTAGGTTCAATTGAAATAATAATTCACGCTTAAATAGTAATAGATAAAACACCAATACAAAGGCTGTTATTGATATCATTATTGTCATTGAAACAGTATCTAATGAGCAATAAATACCAACAATAACAAATAATAAAGTTATTGCCAATGCCGAAACAAGTTGATAAGCTTTATTTGTTTTTATGGGCATATAAGGTCCTTTTATTCCATTCAGATTTGAATAATAAAAAAACCAGCACTATAAAAAATGCAACAAAAAAAGCACCTGCTGTATTATATATAATTCTGGGGGATTTTTTTTTATAATCAGTACTTGCCCTATCTAGTACATATACCTTACTTATTGGGGCATTTACAGTTTGTTCTGCTTTTTTCATTTTGGCATATACAATTTTATAGTAATCATACTTTACACTATATTCATTTTCCAGTTTTTCCAAATCAGTTCTAACTGCTCCATATGTTTCGCTATTTGAGCTAAGTACCATATTTTGTTGTAATGATGGATAATAAATATTATTATCTTCTCTTATTTTTTTTATTCGTGCAATCAAACTGTCCAACTCAACCTGAATTTTGGTTACTTCCATTTTATTAGTCTCAAAAGCCATTTGAATGTTTGACTTAATCATTCTCTCCCTAACGATATCTACTTGATTTAATATTTCGTCAACTATTTTAACTGAAAAATCTGCATCGTAAGTATATACAGAAATAACAATAGACATAGCAGCAGTTCTCTTAAACCCAATATTCTTTTCGTATTTTTTATTCAGAAAAAATCTATAGTTTTTATTATTGGTATCAATATCCCAATATTCGAATAGATTAAACTTACTTACAATAGAATCTTTCAGACTTTCAGATCGGAGTATTTTAAGCAATCTGTCAGCTTCAATATCATAACCAAACATAGGATTTTCTATATTCTGGTCAACATTGGTAAAATAGGTGGGGAATATTTCGGCATGAGCTTCATATTTTTTAGGTAATGTAAAGGAAAATATAAATCCGGCAATAGCTGCTATCATAGGAAAAATAATCAATGGTTTATATTGTTTGACTATAAACCTTATGATAGAATCAGTTTGACTTTGGTCAGTATCTTTCATGACTTGGAATTAATTGATAAATGTAGAAAATATTTATGGTAGTCACATGAACTATTATTTGATAATTTTCATATAAACGGCATTCATACCCACTCCTCTATTTTGATCACTTAAGAAGTAGCAAGTATCACCAAAACAATACCCCCTTTCGTTATTCATTAAACTAACGATATCAAGCTCGTTTTCTTTGTGAGATGTTTTAAGGCGGTTAACCCTTATGCCTTCAAGTGTTTTATAATAAATATTCATATAACCAGAGTCAAATTTTATATCAACAGCCAATAACGACAGTGGATTGGGATCAACCGGAGAGCCTAAGTTTTGTGGGTTTTCCCCCCTAATAAAGTATACCCCAAACATAATGATTGCAACGGTACTAATAATATATAATGATTTAACATGGTATTTAAAGACGGAAATACTAAATACAATAAAAAAGCACAAAAGCACAAACAGCTTTATAAATTCGAGCATGAAAGGCCAATGTGCATCCCTGGGTATAGGGATTGAAAAAACAACACTAAGTATAATTATTACTGAAAGTCCTATTTTAAATGGATATTTCTGCAGTATAAACATAAAAATGAACACAAGCTGAATATATCCATATAAGCTTCCATAACCACTTAAAAGCATACCTCCAACCATGAGAAATGAAAAAAGTTTAAATTTATTTTCTTCACTTTTCAATTCAATATTAAATAGAATAAAAATCAGCGAAATTTTATATAGAATAAGGACAATATTGAAGAAAACAATGTTATTAAATATAGGATGAGGGTTCAGAATAGAATCTTTTACAAATATTCTTCTAAAAAAAACGTCTGCGCTTTGGTATGAAACAGCATACGGATCGTTAATTTCCCCGGCCATTAAACGAGGTAAAATATCAAACCCATAATGTTTCCAAACATCGGGTGAAATAATTGCACAGCTAAGCAAAATAAAACTTACTATAATTAATCCTAATAAAACAATCGATTTCAAATCTTTATTTCTTAACAAAAAAACAATTACAATAGCGGGAAATATTTTGAGTAAGATAGCCCAACTCCAAAACAACATAGCTGTTATTTTATTCCCCTTTTCATATGAAATCAATCCTTGTATTAAAAAGGCAATAAGTAAAAGGTATGATTGTCCTAAATAAAAATTTGTTTTAATAGGTATGTAAAACAATAAGAGTATTAAAAACAATAATCCACTATTGAATTTATAGAATTTAGTAAGTTTAAAAATAGACACCAGAAAAAATATAGCCGTAAAAAAATTCCATAAATATTTAGCTACAACAAAAGGCAAAAAACTGAATGGAACATATATCAATGAGGAAATAGGAGGAATAGGTGTATAATTCAAAAAAAAGGGAGAGGTTGTATGAATTGCAACTAGTTGGTTGAAGGCAGCCGGATTATATATATTGAGGTCAAAACTTCCTGTTCTTAAAAAATATGATCCATAATAATAATTCCCAAAATCACCCACATCAAAACCTGTAAAAACAACACAAAGTACCAGCAGATAAAAACAAATAACAGCCTTAAATATAAAATCAACCCTGGGAGCAAGTGGTTGATTTAAAAATAGGTTAAAATACCGCTGTATATTCATTATAGAAATGAAATTCAAGTGTTTGGGTTCTGCCCCAAATGTATCTATAATATTTACAAATAGGTAGAACTCAATTCCATCGCTGTTTACAAAAGGCTATAAAATAAATGAAACTAAAGTAAAATATCCTCGTTTAAGTCTGCTTAAAGCCTATATTTGTCAAGAACTTGTACTCAAACAAAATGAAAAGAACACTCGTTTTAAAATCATTGATTTTATCAGCATTTATTGCCCTTTCAACCCAATTATCTGCCCAATTCGTTAATATTCCGGATGCCAATTTTAAGGCAGCCTTATTAGCTAATAGCTCAATAAATATAACTCCGGATGGAGAAATTGATTCTCTGGAAGCAATGGTATATTCCGGCAGTATCTCAGTAAGTTCGTTAGGAATATCGGATCTTACGGGAATTCAATCTTTTATAAATATTATTGATTTAGATTTTTCTAATAACAGTGTAACCAGTGTTGATTTAAGTGAAAACTATTATCTTGAATCCTTAAACTGTTCTAATAATTTACTGACTTGTTTGGATTTGGGTGAAAATTATAATCTCGAATCTTTAGATTGCTCAAATAATAACTTACAAAAGCTCAATGTAAAAAACTGGAACAATGCTTCTGTATCCTTATTTGATGCAACAGGTAATGCTTCATTAGGCTGTATACAGGTAGATAATGTAGCTTACTCAACTACCAACTGGTTAAGTATTCCTGCTGGTTCAACTTTTAATACTGATTGTGGAGCTCCTGTAGCAGGATTTACATCTGATTCACCGGTATGTTTGGGCAATCCGATAAATTTCACCAACACATCCACTAATGCAGTAAGCTATGAGTGGAATTTTGGTGATGGAAATAACTCAACACTTACTAATCCATCACATACTTATTTAATTCCCGCAGGATATACCGTCATGTTAACAGCTCATAGTGATTGTTATGGTGTTTCTAACTATTCTTGGAATCAATATGTATATGCCTCTAACATGTTTGGTAGAGTTACCTATTCAGGTGGACCTGTTACGTCAGGAACTGTTTTATTACTTAAGCATGAACCAACCTTTACCTCTTTTGATACTATAGCGCAAGCTAGTTTAAATGCCGTTGGAGAATACATGTTTAGCAACCCACCGTCATTTAACTATTTAATCAAAGTGTATCCTGATACTACACTATATCCTGATTTAATACCCACTTATAAAGGTGATGTATGGGCATGGGATTCGGCCGATGTGTTTACTCATGGATGTTCCAACACTGATACCGCTGATATTTATATGCAAGAAGTTCCGGTTGCAGGAGGTGGACCAGGTTCATTAATGGGTACCATTAGAGAAGGAATAGGTTTTGGTAGAGCTCAGGGAGACCCTATTCACGGAGTGGATGTAAAACTAGGAATTACAGGTACCGGCTCCATTGTTGCGAATACCGAAACTGATACCAATGGGGAATATTCATTTGGAAACCTGGCCTATGGAAACTACACTATTTTTGTTGATATTCCCGGGTTAAATCGTGATTCAAGTTATCAAATGGTCATTGACTCAGCCAATACCATGTATGAAAACCTCGACTATATTGTGGATTCCAATTCAGTATACATATTTGAGAATATAGGTATTGAAGAGAATGAATCAAACATTGGCAAATTAGGTCTCTTCCCGAACCCGGCCAGTGGTAATACCACCTTATTATTTTCACTCAATGAGCATGCTTCGGTGGTAATTGATATATATGATTTATTAGGTATAAAAAAATCTACGTTGATAGATTTGGAAATGGATTTAGGCGAACATGTACTTAATTTTAATACACAAACATTAGGATTACAAACAGGTATCTATTTTATAAAGGTTACATCAGGTAATAAGGGTAAAACCATACGTATGCTGGTTACCGAATAGATATTATAAATGATATTTTTTTACAAAAGAGTTCAATATAACATTGAGCTCTTTTTTTTTTGCGGCTATTCCTGTTTTCCGCAATAGTCCTCATCTGTATTGCCTAATGCCTAAGCTCATGTCATGCTTACACTGCTCGCCGGCATTCGCCAAGGCATCATAGGCAATACAGATTGCGGGCTACTTGCTTCAACCAGGGCCGTGTACAAACTATTGTTCATTAATATCAGAGTATAGATATACTAAATCAAACCCTATAACTGTTATTAAATGGTATTCTCTGTAATTTTCGTAATAACCCCGGTTTAATTTAAGGATGTATGATATAAACTATTACACTAGTGTGTAGATAGATATCTACCTTTTAATTCACCCATCCCGACTTTACGTCGGGATGCATGAACAATCCCTCTGTTAGCTTCTTGCGTTCAGGGGGTTTTGTTTTTCTATATGCTTTCTTATTTTTGAGTAAACTTAATCCTATGGGAAAAAAGATCAAAGAAGTTGATGCATATATAGCTAAGGCTAAACCATTTGCGCAACCTATCTTAGAGCATCTTCGCGAAATAATACATTCCAGTTCTGATGATATCACTGAAGTAATCAAATGGGGCTTCCCCAATTTTGAATATAAAGGTAATGTTTGTTATATGGCCTCTTTTAAAGAACACTGTTCATTTGGGTTTTCAAAAGCATCTCTCATGAAAGATGATGATAAAATCATGAATCAGGTAGGTGAAACTGCTATGGGTTCATTGGGGCGTATAACCTCGGTGAAGGATTTACCATCAAAAAAAACACTCATCAAATACATAAAAGAAGCGGTTGCTTTAAATGAGAAAGGTGTCACACCTCCTAAAAAGAAACCTATTTCATCCAAAGAATTAGAAGTTCCTGAAGATTTAGCCAATGCATTAGCCAAAAACAAAAAAGCAAAGCAGGTATTTGAAAAATTCGCCCCCTCCCATCGTAAGGAATATATTATGTGGATTAATGAGGCTAAACGCGAAGAAACACGTATTAAACGAATAGAAACTACTATTGAATGGGTAGCTGAAGGTAAAGGTAAAAACTGGAAATATGAATCAAAGTAAAGCAGTTGTCAATTAGTCATTTGAAATTAAGCATAATCATACCATCCTATAAAGGTGCCGAAATATTACAGCGGAATATTCCATTATTAATTCAACATTTAAAAACCAAAAATGAATCATTTGAAATTATAATTGTTGATGATGGTTCTAACGACAATGGAGCTACCCAAAAAGTAGCCAATGAGTTAGAATGTAGGTTTATTGCTAACCCTAAAAACATGGGAAAAGGAGCTTCTGTTCGCAATGGAATGAAAGTCGCCAAAGGAGAGTTTAGAATCTTTACTGATGTAGATATTCCTTTTGAATTAGATGCCTTTGATCGTTTTTTACATTATTTGGAGGTAAAAGAATTTCATGTAGTCATTGGTGATAGAACCTTACCCGGCTCAAGTTATTATACGAAAATTACAACTTTGCGCAAAATGGCCAGCAATGTATTCTCCTTTATTGTAGGTAGATTAGTAGCTACAGGTCACTTTGACACCCAATGCGGAATGAAAGGGTTTAGAGCAGATGTTGCCAATGATTTATTTTCAGTTTCGAGAATTAATGGATTTACATTTGATGTAGAATTGCTTTATATTTCATTAAAAAGAAATTATGATATCAAGCGGCTCCCTGTAGTACTTAGATGCCAGGAAGGATCCAGTGTAAATGTTATAAAACATTCCATTATCATGCTTATGGACGTTTTTAAAATAAAATACAATCATTTGCGTAAACACTATCGTAAAAAATGAATCGCAATTTAACCAATATCATTCGGTTCTGGATGGATGAATGTATACCTCCTTTCATAAGAGATAGTAAACTATTTATGTATCCGTTTTTTTACTTTGCTTATAGAGGTAAAAATATTGGTGAAACTATGGAGTTCAAAAGCAGAGTCACGCAATTTACTGATCAGGAATATGCTGATTTTTATAACTCGTTAAACAGTATTTCAAGAAACCGCAAAACTGATCTGAATAAAGAAAGCATTGAATATATATTGAATAACATTCATAAAGATTCAAATAATCTGGTGGATATTGGCTGTGCCAATGGATACCTGTTAAAGCTAATTCATGATAAACGTAGTGATTTAAAGCTTTCCGGATTTGATATTAAAAAATTCGATTTGCCCGATTTTATTCACTTGAGTAATGGTAATATTCATCAACTACCCTATAAAGATAAGGAATTCGACACCCTGGTTTGTTGCCATACCATTGAGCATTTAATAGGTTTAGATGCATGTATCAAAGAATTGATTAGAGTTACCAAAAAAGAAATTATTATAGTAACACCCAAACAACGTCCATATTACTACACTCTTGATGAACATGTTAATTTTTTCAATTATAAAGAGCAGCTAACTTCTATCATTCCTCTTAAAAAATTCACGTGTACCAAAGTAAAAGGCGATTGGGTATATCATGGACTAATTGAGTAAAATAACTAAGTTTGTTATCTTCATACTGTACAAACAACTATGAGCAATAAAAAACCAGTACAAAAACCTATTCAAAAACAACACAAGCAGCAACCAAAATCAGCTGATGTTAAAAAAACAGGAGCCTCATTATCAAGCAATAATCGTAATCAATACCTATTTATATTTGGGTTATTAGTTGTTATTTTTATTGTTTACTCCAGGTCATTTTCAAATCAGTTTATCAACTATGATGATGATTTTTATATACTGGAGCATCCATATTTACAAAACTTTAGTTTTGCAAATATCAAACCCATGTTCACTGAATTTTATGGATCACAATACGCCCCTATTCCTTTTATATTTTTAGGATTTATACACATGATAGGAGGATTTGATCCTGTCTATTATATTGTTTTTGGCTTGTTAATGCACCTTACCGTAACCTATCTTGTATTTATTTTTATCAGAAATTTAACGAGTAAATTAAATATAGCCATCATCACGGCTGCATTGTTTGGGTTAGCAACTGTGCAAGTGGAGTCTGTTACCTGGATTGCCGGTATGGTAAAAACCATATCATATAGTATATTTTTTGTAGGAGCCCTCATTACTTATTTAAAGTATACAAAAACATTAAAACCTAAGTATCTCATTTATACACTGATTTGGTTTATATGTTCCTGTTTATGTAAAGAACAAGCGGTGGCATTACCATTAGCGTTGATTGTATTGGATTTATATCAGAAACGTAAAATTTTCAGTGCCAAACTTATTATTGAAAAAATTCCCTTTTTTATTATTTCACTCATTTTCGGATATATTACCATCAAGGCCAGTGGTTCTAATCAAGAAGTGAAATTTACTGAGCAGTTTAGTTTAATGGATAGAATATTTTATGCCAGCTACGCATTAGACAACTATTTATTAAAAATGATTTATCCTTATAAATTATCTCTATTTTATCCTTATCCATCTCTAAAAAAGATGGGGGCTATGATATACGTATACCCAGTTGTTTTAGCAGCTATCACTTCCTTATTTTTATTAGCAGTTAAAAAGAAAAAAGCATATATCATTTTTGGAGGATTATTTTTTATTGTTGGTATTTTATTCTCTTTGGCTTTACAGGTAATATCTGTAAGGGAAGTAGTAATGGCCGATAGATATGTATATTTAGCTTCGGTAGGTTTTTTCTTTATCATAGCTTTTGGAATAAATGAATTGATTGAACGCAAAAAAGTATCCTCTACCATCTTATATTCAGTAATTGTGGTTTACCTAGGAATAATGGCCATTTTAACATCTAACAGAACACTTATTTGGAAAGATACTATTACCACTACTTCTGATGTACTAAAAAATTACAACTCCCCTGTAGCCTATTTAAATCGTGGGTATGAATATAAGGGTCAGAAAAAATACGATAAAGCATTGGAAGACTATAACAATGCCATTCTTTACAATCCCAAATACGCATTGGCATATCAAAACAGAGGGGTTGTTTATTTTATTCTTCAAAAAGACAGTTTGGCATTGGCTGATTATAATAAATCAATCGAAATTGATTCGAATGTAGCAGCTGTATATGCTAACAGGGGTGCTGCATATGCCAGAATGGGAAAACCCGATTTGGCACTCAAAGATTTTGGAAAAGCACTTCAAAAAGATCCTCAACAGAAAGATGCGCTTAATAACCGATCATTGGTATATTATCAAATGGGAAAATTTAACGAATCTATTGCTGATCTTGATAAATACCTCAAGTTATATCCTACCGAAAGTGATTTCTATAATTTAAGAGCTTTATGCAAAACATCATTAGAAAAATATGATGAAGCTTTAGTTGATTATAATCTGGCTTTACAATATAAGCCTAATGATGGTATCATCCTGCAAAACAGATCCTTTATGTATTATAGAAAAGGAGATAAGGTAAATGCATTACGTGATGCGGAAGCATCTATGAGAGTTGGAGTTAAATTTGAACAAAACTACTTAAATGCACTTAAGCAATGAAGTTTATAGACTCATTTAAAAAAGCAAAAACATCCCTTAAAATTAGCACCATTGCCGGATTAATCATTTGTTTGTCACTTCCATTTATATTTCTTGCTTTTCCGCATGTACTTAATAATAAACAACTCTTTAATGTAGTTTATCTAAATAACAATGGTCAACAAAGAGTAATAAGTATTTATCAGGAAACCGGGAACTCTGATGATGGCACCTATATGTCGGGGTATTGGTTATATTTACATAATCCGAAAGAAAAAAAACCTATTCATAAGTTATTTTTAAAATATCATGGTGATGATATTCCACAATACCCATTCACATACATTTTTGAAAACGAATTATGGTTAATTGAAAACAATAGTTTTATGTCTAACAATAAACCATTCTTTAAGGTAATTATGACGCAGAGCAGCCACGAACCATTCGATGTTC
>CAZUXM010000032.1:25198-27723 GCA_964624635.1 uncultured Candidatus Competibacteraceae bacterium | reverse complement strand
GAAGTTCGAGCAAACAAGAAATGATGCACAGTGCCTAACTCAATCTAGCCCAAACGTTATAAATTTAATTTAGTCATTAATAATAAATCAATACATATGAAAAATACAATTTATTACGGAGTTTTGATTTTCTTATTTTCTTGTTCAACCACTCAACAGGTAGTTAAAACAAATTTAAAAAATGATCAAATGTTTGAACTCAAGGATATTTCTACTGACCCAACCTATGGCTTATCAGAAAAAAACCCAATTCAAGTGGGTGGAGTTGATAAAGAACAAGGTCCTCTCAACGAAAGACGATTTTTAAACGCGTTGGCAGGTCCAAATGGAGAAGAGGTTTTCTACAAAAGAGCCGGAAGTTGTTGCCCTATAAAAAGTAAAAATGATCCTTTTGGGTTCGGAAAAGTGATGTTAGATAATTATCGTGTAACATGGCAAGGAGCTAAAGACACCATTTCTATTTATATCAACATGTACGACTACGGAACATTAAAAGCCCCTGTAGGATTTACAATAAAAAAATGACGTTAAGCAAAAGGCCTTTTACTTAACGTCATGCATATATGTGGAGTTTAGCCCCGGAACAAGTCCGGGATTATGAGTTGCGGAAAATTACTTCGCCATCTATGGCATCGACTATAATTTTTTTGTCTTTATCAACAGTCCCACCCAAAATCATTTTACTTAATTCGTTCAGTACTTTACGTTGTAATACCCTTTTTAACGGACGTGCTCCAAATTGCGGATCGTATCCTAATTCACTTAACCAATCAATGGCATGTGGTGTGGCTTCCAATTCAATTCCGTTGCTGTTCATCATCAGATCCGCAATTTGTTTAAACTGCATTCCAACAATTTGATGAATATTATCTCTATCCAATGGAAGGAACATCACTGTTTCATCAATCCTGTTCAAAAATTCAGGACGCATGGTTTTACGCAATAAATCGAATACTTCGTTTTTGGTTTTTGCCAAAGTACTTTCACGGTCTTTCATATCCAGGTCAGAAAAATTTTCCTGTATAATATGACTCCCTAAATTAGAAGTAAGGATAATGATGGTATTTTTAAAATTAGCTACCCGTCCTTTGTTATCCGTTAATCTACCATCATCCAATACTTGCAACAATATATTGAATACGTCAGGATGTGCTTTTTCAATTTCATCCAGTAAAATTACACTATACGGTTTTCTGCGTACTGCTTCAGTTAATTGTCCACCTTCATCATACCCTACATAACCCGGAGGTGCACCTACCAATCTGCTCACTGAATGTTTTTCCTGGTATTCACTCATATCAATTCGAGTCATAGCATTTTCATTGTCGAACAATACTTCGGCCAATGCTTTGGCTAATTCTGTTTTACCCACTCCTGTAGTTCCTAAAAATATAAAGGAGCCAATAGGTCGTTTAGGATCTTGTAATCCTGCACGATTTCTACGTACCGCATTCGCCACTGCTTCAATAGCCTCTTCCTGACCTACCACCCTTTTGTGTAATTCATCTTCAAGTAATAATAATTTTTCTCTTTCACTCTGCAACATTTTAGAAACCGGAATCCCTGTCCATTTCGCTATAATCTCCGCTATATCTTCCGCATCTACCTCTTCTTTAATCATGGCAGAGTTAGATTGAATATCTACCAATTGTTTCTGAGAAAATTCCAAGGCAGTTTCTTTTTCTTTAATTCTGCCATAACGGATCTCCGCAACTTTACCATAATCACCGTTACGTTCAGCTGTATCAGCTTCAAATTTTAAAGATTCAATATCTGCTTTTATCTTTTGAATTTGTTCTACAATATCCTTCTCTTGTTTCCACTTCGCCTGTAACCCGTTTCTTTCTTCATTCAGGTTCGCTAATTCTTCGGCTAGTTTTGAAAGTTTAGCATTGTCTCCTTCACGCTTAATGGCCTCTCTTTCAATTTCTAATTGCATGATCTTACGTTCAATCATTTCCAACTCTTCAGGTTTCGAGTTGATCTCAATTCGTAATTTAGCAGCGGCTTCGTCAATTAAATCAATTGCTTTATCCGGTAAAAAACGATCGGTAATATATCGGGTAGATAATTCTACCGCTGCAATAATTGCATCGTCTTTAATTCGAACTTTATGATGGGTTTCATATTTTTCTTTAATACCACGTAATATAGAAATACTATCTTCAGGAGATGGCTCATCAACGTATACCTTTTGAAATCTTCTTTCTAGCGCTTTATCATTTTCAAAAAACTTTTGATATTCATTCAATGTAGTGGCCCCAATCGCTCTTAACTCACCACGCGCCAAAGCCGGCTTCATAATATTGGCAGCATCCATGGCACCCTGCCCCCCTCCAGCACCCACTAAAGTGTGAATTTCATCAATAAACAGTACGATGTTTCCATTGGATGCTTGTACATCTTTTACTACTGCTTTTAGCCTCTCCTCAAACTCTCCTTTGTATTTAGCTCCGGCAATTAATGCCCCCATATCCAAGCTATATAGTACTTTATCCTTTAAATTCTCAGGAACATCACCATTA
>CAZUXM010000032.1:16537-25188 GCA_964624635.1 uncultured Candidatus Competibacteraceae bacterium | reverse complement strand
GTGCCAGACCTTCAACGATAGCAGTTTTACCAACACCTGGCTCACCAATTAAAATTGGATTATTTTTTGTTCTTCTGCTTAAAATATGTAATACCCTGCGAATTTCTTCATCACGACCTATCACCGGATCTAATTTACCTTCACGAGCCAATGAATTTAAATTCTTAGCAAACTTCTCTAATGAGTTATAGGTTTCCTCGGCACTCTGGCTGGTTACTTTATTTCCTTTACGCAATTCGGTAATGGCTGATTTCAATGCTTTTTCAGTTACTCCTTTATCTTTTAATAAACGAGCTGTTGCTTCTTTTCCATGTAAAATAGCCAGAATTAAATGTTCAACAGAAACATACTCATCTTTAAAATCTTTTAGATAAGAAGTTGCTCTTTGTACCACTTGTATTGAATCCTGACTTAAATAGGGTTGACCGCCACTTACCTTAGCATAAGAATTAACAATGGGCGTTAAACCTGATTCAATCAAATCAGGAGATATATTGAGTTTTTTCAATAAAAAAGGAAGTACATTTTCATCCACATCAAAAATAGCTTTGAGAATATGACCCGGCTCAATAGCCTGTTGTCCATTTTCAAAAGCAATTTGAGAAGCTTGTTGAATGGCTTCCTGTGATTTAGTTGTGAAATTATTTAGATTCATATATAATCAACTTATGAACTCAATTTATCAATTCATAAACCAAAACACAGATTAACGCCAAACTGACACAAAAGGCTCAATCTCTCTGCTAACGTGGCATTAGAATATGTTTTATACTGTTTTTTTGGCAGTTTATAAGGGTTTTATAATTCTAATAAATGATGTATTTTTGGGGTATATACAACTAAACATTCATGAAAAAGATTTTTTTGTTCAGCGTATTCTTAGCTTTTTTAGCGGGGACACAAGCACAAATATTTACTATAGGTCCAATTACTATTCCTTCTGATGCTAAAGATATGGGAAAGGTAAAAGATGAAACGTTCACTGCATTTTATCCTGATTATCCTACACCTAATATGTATTATCATGAAAGTAATGGAATGGTATATATATATGTGTTGTCATTAAAAAAAGACAAAACATTTAATGGAATTACAGTAATACGTATCAATCCTGCCAACATTGAAAAAGATAAATTTATGGCAGAAGGAGTAGATAAAGACGGCATGAAGGTGATTAACATATATACAAAATCAAAAAACGTATTGGAAACATGTTCTTTCTTTGATTTTAATCTTCCTTCGGGGGATGCCGTATATGAATGGGGATACCAAACCAATATCAATTCTTTAGACAAAGAAAAAGCCACTCTGTTGGTGGATTGGCTTAATACTAAGCAGAAAAAGGAATAATCCTGTTTTCTTAACCTAGTTCAATTTTTATCCGTTTTGTTTGCCACATCTTTGTGTTGTAATTAATAACAACAAAAAAAACATATTATATGGCAACTACAAAATGGGCATTAGACCCAACACATTCAGAAATTAATTTTAAAGTAAAACATCTAATGATATCCACAGTAACGGGTGGTATCGGTAAATTTGATGTTAGTTTAGAAAGTGAAAAAGAAGATTTTTCAGATGCAAAAGTTTCTTTTACAGGTGATTTAAATAGTATCAATACCAACAATGAACAACGTGATGGTCATTTAAAATCTCCTGATTTTTTTGATACTGAAAAATTTCCTCAAATGAGTTTTACCTCTGAATCAGTAACCAAAAAATCAGATGAATTAATTATAAAAGGAAACTTAACCATCAAAGGTATTACCAAACCGGTTGAATTAAAAGCTGAAGTTGGAGGAATTGGAAAAGATCCGTGGGGAAATACTAAAGCAGGTTTTAGTTTTGACACAAAAATCAATCGTGAAGATTTTGGTTTAACCTGGAATGCTGCCCTTGAATCAGGCGGTGTATTAGTGAGCAGTGATGTAAAAATTCTTGGTGAGATCCAGTTAGTAAAACAAGGATAGTTTCTTTTAACCACAGAGGTCACAAAGGTGTACACCGAGGTCACAGAGAGATAGAACTTTACCTCTATGCTCTCTGTGTAAAAAACCCTGAGTTCTCTGTGGTTAAAAAGCATGGTAATAAAAAAGGGTTTTCATATATGTTATATGAAAACCCTTTGCCCGTTTTATAGAATATGTTTAATCCTGTTCTATAATCACTTCTTCACCTTCCATTTCCTCTGCTTCATGATCAATGAGTTTTATCTCATATCCTTCTGATAAAATGGTTTTATATCTATTTCCATCTTTTAAAATAGCTACTGCTTCTTTTAATTCAACATCTGTTGCAAAAGAGGCTTCAATTCTTCCTTTTTGAAAATAATATCTGCTAACTATTTCTTCAGTTAAAAATTCTACAATCTCAGGTTTAAATTTTTGAAGGTCATTGCTTTTGCTAGCTTTCTTTTTATTATATAACGCATCAAATTCCGGTTGAAGATCTGCATAATAATGTTCTTTCTCTGCAATTTCTTTAAACTGATCTAATAATTTTTCACTCTCAGTTTTATACTCGTAGCTTTTATCTTTTAAGAAGGTAATAAAATCATTGTAGTCTGTATCTGTTAATGTAAAATCTCTGGCAGAACTAATATTCGGGTGTTTGCTTTTATAAATGGTAGCAAAGTCAAAGATGAGATTGTTTAATACCAAACTACGTAACACATTGCTGTATTTACGTGGCTTAATGGATACATCCGGATAAATACCTCCGCCATCGTAAACAAACCTTCCACTTTTGGTTTTAAATTTCGAACGCAATGAATCAGGAATAGTACCTACTGATCCATCAGCATTTCTATGAGAATAATCTAATGCCTGAATACATCTACCACTTGGAATATAATATTTAGAGGTGGTAAGTTTTATCTGAGCATTATAAATAAGCTGACGGGTAGTTTGCACTAATCCTTTTCCAAAACTACGTTGACCTATAATTACTCCGCGATCTAAATCCTGGATGGTTCCAGAAACAATCTCAGCCGCTGAAGCTGAACCTCTATCCACCAAAACCGCTAACGGAATATTGATATCGGTTGCAGCATTCACTGTTTTATATTGTTTGTTCCATTCGCTTACTTTTCCTTTGGTACTTACTACTGTTTGATTTTTATCTACAAAAACATTCACCACATTAATCGCTTCACGTAATAACCCTCCCGGATTTCCTCTTAAATCCAACACGACTGCTTTTATTCCCGGATTTTTTGTTTTTAAATCAGTAAGTGATGTACCCACTTCGCCTCCTGCATTGTTTGTAAACCCTTTTAATTTAATATAGCCAATTTCATTATCTAACATTCCATAGTAAGGAACATTAGGGATTTTTATTTCTTCTCGAACCAAGTCAATAGGTACATCATTCGCTTGTCCTTCACGTTTTACTTTTATCTGAACAGAAGTTTGAGCTGCCCCTCTTAAAAATTTTACCACATCATCAGTTGATTTACCTTTCATGGATTGACCGGCCACATCAACAATTAAATCACCTGCTTGTAAACCTGATTTTTGAGCCGGACTATTATCATAGATATCCGTAATTACTACATAATCCCCTTTTTTACGAACCTGTGCTCCAATACCACCATATTGACCCGTAGTACTCATTCTATGATCTTCAACCATTGATTCAGGAATATATACTGTATATGGATCCAGTGATTCCAGCATAGCATCTACCCCGGTCTTGGTAAGTTCCCCAGGTTTAATTTCATCCACATAATATATATTCAGCTCTTTCATGATAGCTGAAAATATTTCCAGGTTCTTTGATATTTCAAAATAGTTATCAAAGCTAACCATGGCCATTAGTCCAACTCCGGTTATGGCTCCTGTAAGATACCAACGGGTCTTTTTAGCAATATTTTTTATCATAGTCAGTAAAATGATTAGGTACTTAAAGCACCATGTACACAACGTAATATTACGGCTAAATTGTGTGATTCAAAAGAAGGATACTTATTAATTTATCAGAAATACTGTTAATGAGGTTTTAATTCTGCTCATTACCAACACATTTTATGATGAGGTTTGAGCTGATAGTTTTGATAATCCTTGTTTAATAGCTTTATCAAAATCAGCATATGGAAGAATGCTATTGGCAACATATACCAATCCTACATGGTATGTGGCGGTTAATATTGATTTATTTAATCTATAGGCTTCTCGTAACCTTCTTTTTACCAGATTTCGATCCACAGAGTTTTTAAATTTCTTTTTAGAAACAGACACCAGCACTTTTGAATATTTTATATCCGCTACAGGAACATAATAAAAGACAATGGGATGTTGTAAAAAAGATGTGCCCTTTTTATAAAGGGCATCAATATCTTTTTCAGAGCAAAGTTTTTCTTCTTTGCCAAAAGTATTTTTAAATATCTTCAAGAAAGAGGGATATTATCTTTTCTTCTTTTTAGCAGGTGCTGCCTTTTTCTTAGCTGCTGGTTTTGCCTTTTTAGCTGCTACTTTTTTTGCTGGTGCTGCTTTCTTTTTAGCGACTACCTTTTTTGCAGGTTTAGCTTTGGCAGCAGTTTTTTTCACCGGTTTTTTAGCGGCAGTTTTCTTTTTAGGAGCAGGCTTTTTGGCAACCGTTTTTTTAGCTACTGCTTTTTTTGCAGGCTTTTTAGGGGCCGCTTTTTTCTCCACTACTTTTTTCACTACAACCTTTTTAGAAGGTTCTTCTTTTTTAGAAATGGCTACAGATGCAGTGGTTGGCTTTTCTTCTTTCTCAGCCGGTTTTATACCATTACCATTATTTGCTGCAACAGGAAAGTTTACCATTGGTTTTACTTCACCATTTTTAGCATTAAATTCTTTTATATACATATCCAAAGCCATAGTCATAGATGGGGCATTGGGCAATGGAGCAGCTAAATCTACTTTTAATCCTTTGGCAACAGCCGCCGCATAAGTGGTAGTGCCAAAAACACCTATTCTGATATTGCCCTGTACAAAATCAGGATAGTTTTCAAACAATGATTGAACTCCGTTAGGACTGAAGAAAACAATCATTTCGTAACTAGGTACATTTGCATTTTTCATATCACTGCTAACAGTTTTATAAAAAACACCCATTACATAATTGATTTTGTTAGCATCCAGATAAGTGGTTGTTTTATCAGTTGCTTTATCAGAACATACAAAAAGAAATTTTTCGTCTTTGTTCTTTTTAATAGGTTCCGCCAATTCTTCAATGCTTTGCTGAGCAAAAAATATTTTTCTTTTGCGATATTGAATATACTTCTGAAGATATAAAGCAATGGCTTCTGTAGTACAGAAATATTTCGTTTTCTCAGGTACTGAATATCTTAACTCACCAGCCATTCTGAAATAATGGTCTACTGCATTTCTACTATTGAGAATAATGCAGGTGTAATGAGAAATATCAATTTTTTGTTTTCTGAAATCCCCCCCCGAAACACCTTCTACATGAATAAAAGGCTTGAACTCCAGATGCACTTTGTGTTTAGTTGGAATATCCAACCAAGGTGATTTATCAGATTCAGGTTTAGGCTGGCTGATTAAAATTCGCTTTAGCTTCATTCAGGTGCAGTTTAGAGTAATTGGTGTCTTATGCGTACTGTTCTACCGCTTTGTAGATTACTACCAGAGGTAAAATTTCCAAGGTGCAAAAGTACAAAAAAATGTAAATCAAAGCACCTACATCCGGTAATGAAGTATTTTCTATCAACTTATATAATTGATACCCCATGGCTAACCCAAAACAAACATAAAAGGTGAAGTTAAAATAGGGCGCCAGTAAAGGAACATCTATGGCCTGTTGTATCCCCAAAGGCAACAGCAGCATAAATAACAAAGTATGTGTTAGATATGAAATAAAAATATGCTTTTTAGCATCCTGTTGTATCATAAAAATATTGCCTAATAGATAAATAGCTGCGTTCCTTATCATAGGTATCAGCAGGAACCCAACTATAGATAATAAACTTATCCACAATAAATCAGCACTGCCTCCTCTACCCCCATTTGAGTAAATCCAAAACCCTGAAACACTCCCCAATAAAACAGATTGTAAAACATATACCATAGGCAAAGTGGGGAAAAGCCTTGGGTTTTCTTCCACTACATACTCCTTAAATCTTCTTTTATTGAATATGGATAAAAAATATCTGCCCATTCTGTTTTTTGACTGTGAAAACAGCATAGCAAATGCCGCAAATAAAATCAGCAAAACCGATGCAGATAATATTAATTGTGTAGTTGGGATTGTAGAAGGTTCAGGAGTACCATCCTTTCCGGGAGTGGTATAAATATTCAAGAACGACTTATGAGGAATGGAGTCTTGTTCTTTAATTCTACTTAACCCTGCAGTATCCACCCCATCCCAACGAACCATGTGTGCCATGGCTGAATCTACATTAAACAATACCAAATCTGGGGTGTCTAATGGGTTATAAACTTTAGCCGGCAAGGCATTTACATCAAGCCATAAAGTATCAAGTTGAAGCGAATCTCTAAACACATATGTTTTTGGCTTGATTAACTGAGGCATGCACAAATGTATAAAAAACCCGGGGCGTTATGCTTTATTATTATTCGTTCAATACTTTTGACATAATAGGCTTCATTCTATCCGTTACTTTATTAGCCCACTTCTGTGCAGTTTTACCATAATAATGAGCCATGGTAATGGTATCATGACCCAGGATATCATCACTTCTTACCAAATGCATATTAGCATTTTCGCTAATGGTTTTTTCAATAAGTTTATACCTTTCTGAGTTGCCTTTTCTCTTAAATGGTCCTATCCAAACAATAGGAATCTCATTTTGGTAAGTTCTGATGATATCCACCAGAGCCTGATGAGAATTTACATTGTTACTTCCTAATGAAAATACTACAATATCGGGTTTCCAGCTATCAATAATAGAAGGCAGTTTTCCCTTCCATGATTTACCTATCAATGTATTAGTACCCGTTGAGGATTTCTCGATAATCTGTACTTCATTTTTTTTATTTTCTTCTATAGGTAAACCGGCACAACTGTATCGAATCTTGTAACCGCAACAAAAATTTTTTAACGTAAGGGTAAAATGTTTACTCCCTGCCCCAGATATGGCTATTGAAAGGATGTCATATTTATTCGTCTCGTGAAGATTTTTATGTACGTACTCCCCAAAATGTCCTACAAAATGTGAATCTCCCAATATCAATACATTCTTTACCGAATAGATGGGTAAAGAAAAAAACACTCCCAAAAAACTAATAATGAAAAAGCGTTTCATGAACTGATTTACAACGCAAAATTAGAACAAATACATGTATTGATTTAAACTTTATGTGAATATTTTTCAAATCTTTTATTGAATCTTGCCACATCCCAATCCGATAATATAGGTTGGTTGTTGCTGATGCTCTCCAATATGTTTTTAACTACCATCGGCCCAAGCATCAACCCTTTGGTTCCTAAACCATTCACTATCCCTACATTGTTATACTGCGGATGCCATCCAACCACCGGTCGCCTATCCGGCATTGTAGGTCTAACTCCTGCTTTTTGTTCAAGTATTTCAATTTCATACTTCCCACCGGTTATCACCTGCAATAACTCCATTAATTCAACTTTGCCATTTTCTGTGATTTCAAACGAAAGATCTTTCCATTCATAAGTAGCTCCACAAATAAATACATCATCATGTAATGGGATTAACATTAACTTTTTATGAATGGCCTCATCAATATTCAATCCTTTGATTTTTACCACCAGCACTTCTCCCTTACATAAATTAAAAGGGATATAAGTCCAAAAAGGATTCTCAGTTGAATAAGAACCATCGGCCACTATTACTTTCTGATAGTTCTTGTTATGGTATTGGATCTGTTGAGGTGTAATGTTCAACTCTTCCCATTGAATCTTCTCCTCAATGATATGAACTTTGAGTTTTTGCCTAACAGCTTCAATAAATAAAGGCATATCAAGGTAAAAACAATGATTGATTCTGATCTCTGCAATAAAATCATCACTTAATCTTGGATGAAAACGATGTTGTGGCTCTCCGTTTGAATATTTCCATAAATCGGTGATTTCTACATTTTGACGCCATTGGACCAATTCATCCTCTTCACTTACCAAATGATTAACAGGCATTGTAAAATAAGCATCCACCTTCAATTCATTACACCATTTTTTAAAAGCATTGCCAGAAGTTTCCAAAAACTCTTCAGCTTTCCAGGCAAGAACTCCGTTTCTTATATGTACAGGATTACAAATACCATATGCAGCCATAGAGGCTGAAGGTATTTCATGAGTAGTGAGCCAATCAAAACTCATTCCCCTTTCTGTACATTCTAAGGCCAATAAGGTTCCGGCAAGTCCGCCCCCTACTATAAGCAATTGCTCCATAGGGACAAAAATAACCCAAAGTATTTATTAGTTTTGTGGTTATTCAATTAATTGACGTAGATGAATATCATTATTCCAATGGCCGGAATGGGCAAAAGAATGCGGCCACATACTTTAACGGTTCCTAAACCCCTTATCCCAATTGCAGGTAAACCAATAGTACAAAGGCTTGTAGAAGATATTGCCAAAGTATGTAATGAGAAAATTGATGAAATAGCCTTTATTGTAGGGGATTTTGGAACAGAAGTAGAAGCTAAACTTTTGTATATAGCTGAAAAAGT
>CAZUXM010000032.1:1993-16527 GCA_964624635.1 uncultured Candidatus Competibacteraceae bacterium | reverse complement strand
GTGGGGGCAAAAGGGTCTATATACTACCAGGAGGAAGCATTGGGGACTGCTCATGCTATACTTTGTGCACAAGAATCATTGGATGGGAAGGTAGTAGTTGCGTTTGCCGATACATTGTTCTCGGCCGATTTTAAACTAGATACAGCGCAGGAAGGCATTATTTGGGTTCACAGAGTAGAAGATCCAAGTCAGTTTGGAGTAGTTAAACTCAATGATAAAGGAGAGATTACTGAATTTATTGAAAAACCCAAACAGTTTATTACTGATTTGGCAATCATTGGTATCTATTATTTTAAAGATGGGGGCAACCTGAAAAAAGAATTACAATACCTCATTGATAATGACATCAAGGAAAAAGGTGAATACCAACTTACCAATGCCCTTGAAAACATGAAAAACAAAGGAGTAAAATTTATTACCGGGCAAGTAACAGAATGGCTTGATTGTGGTAATAAAGATGCTACCATATTTACCAACCAACGTATATTAGAAATAGTTAAAGAAACCGAAAATCTGGTTTCTCAAAAAATATTGAACAGTAATAGCGTTATTATAGAGCCCTGTTATATTGGTACTGATGTACAATTGATTAACTCCGTTATTGGGCCACATGTTTCCATTGGCTCAGGAAGTATCATCGAAAAGTCTATCATCACCAATACTATCATACAGAATCAGACGACCATCATTAATTCGGTGATCTCTAATTCAATGATAGGTAACAATGCTATATATAAACAAAAAGGATCGGAATTAAGTTTGGGTGACTATTCTACGATTGAGTAAAGCAAATGAGCAAAACAAGTACATGCATATTATTATTCTTAGGAGGCATCTTATTGTTTGCTAACAGTTGTACGGTTGCACAAAAAACAAATCAGCATACATCACCTGACCCGAAAGTACTTACCTCCAAAGAGGTAGAGGTAATTGATTATTATTACCAGGCAACTACTCAACGTTTACTCGGGAATAATAATGATGCCGCCACTTTGTACTTATATTGTATCAATAAGGATCCCAAAAACGGAGGAGCTTATTACCAGCTATCATGTATTTTTAATGAATTAAAACAACCCTCTAAAGGCATTGAATTTGCCAAGCAAGCCGTAAAACTAGAACCTCAAAACAAATGGTACCTGATAGAGTATGCCGACTTATTAGTACAAACCGGTAAGGTAAAACAAGCATCTAAAACCTACGATCAGATTTTAAAAATTGAACCCAACAATCAGGAATATCAATTACAAAAAGCAGATATACTTATCTACTTAAAACAATATTCAAAAGCTATTGATATCTATAACAAACTGGAGAAAAAGCTAGGCATTGTTCCTGAAATCACTTTACAAAAACAAAAATTATATCTGGCTCAGGGAAATTACAATGCAGCAGAAAAAGAAATGCAGATATTGATTGAAAAGTATCCAAATGAATCAGAATACTACGGCATGTTTGCCGAGTTTTATCTTAATATCAATAAAAAAGATAAAGCGATGCAAATGTTTGAGAAAGTATTGGAACTGGATCCTCAAAATCCAATCATTCATTTAGCACTCGCTAATTATTATCAGGAAAATGGTGAACAGGAAAAATCCTTTGAATACATAAAACTGGCATTTAAAAATACTGAAGTACCGGTTGACAATAAAATAAAAATCATGCTTTCGTATTATGAGTTATCAGAAAAAAATGCTCAACGAAAAACGGAAGCAGAAGAGTTACTCGCTATTTTATTGGAAACTCATCCTGAAGATGCCAAAGCATGGTCGATGTATGGAGACTTTCTATTAAGAGACAATAAAACAGATGAAGCCATTGTAGCGTTTGAAAAAGTAATCAGCCTTCAAAAAGACCGTCATGTGGTATATGAAAGACTCATGGATTTGTATTTTGAAAAAGGTGATTATGTTCAACTGGAGAAAAAAAGTACAGAAGCTATTGAGTTGTTCCCTAATATGCCTTTGTTTTATTTTTGCAACGGAAAAGCGCAGTTTGTTTTAAACAACTACGATGCCGCATTGGAATCATTCATTACCGGAAAAGATTTAGTAATCAATGCTCCTAAACAAAAAGCTGATTTTTACGTGGGTATGGCTGAGGTATATATGTATCAAAAGAAAAATACGGAAGCAAAAAACAGCTACGAAACAGCCCTCAATCTAAAAGCAGAAAATCTTTTCTTTCTAGCCAGCTACAGTTATTATTTATGTACCGTTGAAAGTAATTACACAAAAGCAAATGAACTGGTGAATGATGCATTAAAAATCAATAATAATGATTATATAACCATTGATGTTCAAGCCTGGATAAAATACCGAACCAATGATATTGATGGGGCTTACGCAAACATTCAACAAGCTTTGTCTAACGGAGGAAATAAAGACGCCAGAGTATTAGAACATTATGGAGACATTCTCTATAAAAAAGGGAATATCACAGAGGCAGTTGAGCAATGGAAAAAAGCTCAAACTGCTACAGGCAAACAATCAGAATTTTTAAATATTAAAGTAGAGCAGAAAAAGCTCATTGAATAGCATGATAAAACCTTTACACCTACTATACATTACCCTTGTTTCATTTTTATTTCTTGCGGGTTCCTGCAAAACTCATAAAAATTTTATTGAAGTAAAAGACCAGGTAAAACCGGGAACCAAAACTCCAGATCAGGTCATTCCTGGCGAAACTTTATTTGAATGGTTCGATGGGAAATTTAATGCAGACATCAATAATGATGGAAAACCAAATAGTGTTAAAGGTAGAGTTAGGATAAGAAGAGATAGCTTAATATGGATTTCCATTAAACCGGATGTTGCCATTATTGAAGTATTCAGAATTCTTATTTCACCTGATTCAGTGCAGGTCGTCAACTATCTGGATAAAAAATATTTCAAGGATAAATTTTCTGCTATTAAAGAATTTATCAAGTATGATGTTTCATTCCACATGGTACAAAATATTTTTATCGGGAATCCTACGTTTGCATTAGATGCTTCTACTTTCAAATCGTTTACCAATAAAGAAGGAATGGATATCATTTCAAGTTCGGATTTTAAAACTTATGTAGATGCTCGTAATAATGAACAACCCGCTAATTTTTTATTTCAGGCTCTTTGGTTTGAAGGCAGCTTACATAAGCGAAACCTTATCTATGACCCTGCTAATAAAGTAGAATTGGACCTACAATATCTCGAACATGAAATGCAACAATCCGTTTTACTTCCTAAAACAGGGCAACTTACCGTTGTTGGTGGAAAAACCAATTTGAGATTTAGTTATACCTATACAAAAGTAATTCTGAATGAAGTATTAGAATTTCCGTTTTCTATTCCTGAGAGTTATGATCCCATGTATTTAAAGTAATGAGATTTGTAAAATCCAAATACTTCCCTTACGTAGTAATTATTTCATTTATTGCTTTTGCCTATTGGTCGTTTGGACCGATGAAAACCATTGAGGAAAAATTGGTGAATGCTTCCGGTTCCACAGAAATGCTGGATTTACACCCGGGATCAACGGTAAAATATGTTTATACATACCTTGATCAATTGGGAGATCCCGGATTGGCAGTGTTGTTAGAAATGTACTACTTCTACGATCTTATTTATCCTATCACTTATGGATTATTTTTCGGAAGTTTAATATTGTTTTTGATTACACGGGTTTATCCTAAAAACAAAAGAGTGATTTGGTTTATTACTCCGGTAATATTCATGGTAATATTCGACTATTTTGAAAACTTCTCTATTTGTTATCTTATCCATCATATTGAAAAAATACAACCCATCTCATTTTATATTGGCGCATTCACATCTATCAAATGGCTAACCGGATTAACAGCCATCTTCCTTGTATTATACCTGATAAGTGTTATTGTAATTAGAAAACTGAAGAAAAAAGGAAGCAATCCTTAATGTTTCTTTTCTTTTGAAGGTTTAAAATCTTCACAACCGCTGGTTGAACCACCATTATCATGTTTACGTTTTTTACCTCCTTTACGTCCACCATTCATCACATTCTTTCCACTTCCTTTAGGTTTATGTGGGATAATAAGTCGTAAAGCCATGTGTACATCAATATCAGCATACTCACGTTTGATGAGATGCCCTAAAATATCACCGGTTCCAACCACCAACGGTCCCAACCTCAATGATAATCCCATATTGGGGGCATTCAAATATTGACTTACCCAAATAGGAACATATACCCCAAACCATTTAATTTCCCAACGGGGAGTTATTGTTAGTTGGTAAAGAAAATGATTTTTAAACGCAGTAGATTTACCATTATTAAACGCCAAGGTTAACTGAGAATGTAAACCTAAATTATGATTGAATCTTACATCTCCAAATAAGTTGATATGTGCAGGCATTACCATGGTCATGGTTTCATCAGTACCATTCATGGTGACAACACTTTGTAATGTAGAATTAAAGGATGAAATACTATTTACATTATCAAATACATTTAAGGGAAGAGAATCTACATTCACAAAAAAATCTCTGGTTTGAGGAGTTCTTCTATAAAAAATTGCTCCTAAATCATGAGCTGAAATTCCCAACTTATATTTATACTTCGTTTGATCAGGAGCAAAAATACCAGGCCATATTACCTGCTTGGTTTTAGGTTTTCTATACAGTCCGTACTTCGTTTTTTTATTAGGTGTATACTCCAACACCAAACCGATATCAAACGCAAAACCGGGGGCATTAAAGTCAAAAACAAATTCCTGATTGTATAAATGATCATTCATCCCATATTGAACATTAGTATTGAACATCCCCAAAGTATCATTGTTATAAAAATTATATCTATAATCTCTAAATCCAACTCCTGTAGCTGCTAAACCTTGTAATAATTTAAAAGTAATTCCGCCTTTTAATTTATATCGATCGTTTTGAAACCAGGTACGTGCATAGGTAAAATCATATTCAACCCAGGCATTGGCGCTGATACTCATAAAATCATTATAAATTTCTCTATCCCAATTAGGTGGATGATCCAACCCTTCGTAAACTAATACTGCCAAATTTCTATCCATTCCATCTACATTAGTAAAAACACGGGGTCTAACACAAAAACCAATGGCATCTCTTTTAGTAAACTGATATAAAAAGGCAGGTGACTGAACATTGGCATGTACTATAGCTGATCGGTTTCCAACAGCAGTATTCTGGCGAGTGTACCTTCTCCTGAAATCCGGATCAGTAAAAACATTTACAGGATCGGTAATACTGTTACTGTTAAAAAAAACATGGTTGTTTTCTACATGTACATTGGCAGCAATAATTGAAATATCCAACTTGCCATAATTGGTTTGAGTTATCAATGCCGGATTATATTGTACTGCATTTATTCCTGCATAGTTGCTGGTTTGATATCCTAACCATTCTTGTGCCAATAGCACTGATGGCAAAAAGAGTAACAAACATCCTATTTTTTTACCAATATTCATTTATTGATCAAAAATACAACTATAAAACAGAGGAATTAAATAAAAATTGTCATTGAGTAAATATTGTATTCACAATATATACAACTATCTATTATACTGCACTGAATTGTTTTAAATGATGTATGGCATGTTTATGTAACAACTGAACCCATTCGGCATAATTTAAATGTCCGAAAAAAGGATTGGTCGTTTTTTTCTCCTGATCATCTTTAAAAAAGGTATGAAAATCAGCTATCTCGTTATCCAACTCAAGAATAGCATCTTCTAAAAATTCGTTTCTGGTAGATGGTGGATTATCAGGTAATAAAATATTACGTGTATTTTCTTTAAATGGTTTATCACTCATCATAAAAAGATAACTCGCTTCCAATTTATCAGCAGGAGTAATTATTTTATCATGCTTTTCTTTTTCATTGGCGATTCTGATAGAATCCGTCATGTGTTCTACCATTTGATGCACATTCATTTTACCCCACATTGGCTCCTGATGTTCATCAATGGTTTTAATAAGAAGGATATATTCATTCAATAAAAAATCTTCCTTCTCGCTGTTAACTTGCATATGATTTAGTGATTTAATACTACTAAGATAAAAACTAAAATTAAATTCCACACAATAAAAAAAGGGGCTGAGCCCCTTTTTTATTGTCTAAATACTCATCAATTATTGTACAATGATCTTATGTGTAAAAATCCCTTTTTGGGTAGTTACCTCAATGAAATAAATCCCGGTGCTAATACCATCTCTATTTAAAACATATTGACTGGTATTAATGTTGTTCTTTTGTAACATTTTTCTACCATTAATATCCATTACAGATACTTGCTGTATAGTATTGTTAGCATCTACTTTAATGGTAACATTTTCCATATACGGATTAGGGAATATATCATAATTCACGATGTTATTTTCTTCTACTGACAATGTTGGATTGGTAATTACTAAATGCATACGTGGAGCTAAATACTCAACAATAGTATCACAATAAGCTTTTCCTTTTGCAGCACTCATATTGGGGTTTCCACCAATACCATTGGTGTGTACTGAATTAGCAAATATAACTGCTCCATCTGCATGTGCCTGTGTGGTAGCAGCTGTTGAATCCCACCATTCCCATGGAGAAGATTCCTGATTGGAAGATGCCGGAATATCAGCAAGTTCAAACTGGAATAATCCTTCTGTAGTAGCCTGTGCATTTAAGCTATGTGCTCTTGCTGAATATGGATCAGTAAATACATGGTTCACCAAAATATCGTTAATTCCCATGCTAACTGCTCTTTTAATGACTGTTCTTGAACCATGCACAAATACAACCACATCACCGGTAGAAGGAACAATTACGTTTCCACTATCAATATTTGTATATAAATCTTTTCTACAGTGTAAACTTGCTACAGGTACAGCAGGCCAGTAATTATCCATCCAGCTAATATCTCCCATAGCTCCACCCCAATTACCCACCATACAAACCTTATCAGAATAACCAGCATGATTATAAACATTTACTGCTCCACCAATACCATCAACAAAACCAACTAGATTGGTATCAATTACTGAACTACCTACACCATTTAAAAATTTAGGCAATGCTGTTTCTGATTGTTTATCAAGGAAGTGATATGCTAAAGAAACAAAACCTCCTGACCCTTGTCCGAACATAAAAACTCTATCCGGATCAATTTTATAAGTATCCGTAGTAGCTGCATCTTTATTAAAGAATCTCACCGCTGTTTTTGCATCATGAATGGCACGGTATACTGCATTTAAAATTTGTTCTGTTCGTTCTACTTGTGTAGCCGCCAATGGATTCCATCCTAAACGATAGTTGATCGCTGCTACCACATACCCTTTCATAGCAAAACGATGTGCTACTTCTACAATAGTACTATCATCTTTTCTACCTACGGGATATCCATTAAAAAATCTGGGTAAAAAACTCCCTGTATGACATAATACCACTAAAGGTCTGTTTTGTGCCGTATCTGATACAGGTGGAGTATATACATCCATCTGTAAGTCTCCAATTTGTGGATTACTTGAGCTGGAACCTGCCGGTGCCGGCGGATAAGCCAGGAAATAATAATTCTGTCCAAAGACCACATCGCTTGACTTGACTATATCTACACGATTAAAAACATCATCAAGATATCTTACTTGTGCCTGAGTAAAAAGGATAGCCGCTGTAAACAATGAAATAGTAAGTACGAGTTTTTTCATATTGTTATTTTTGATTGAGTATATATACAAATATAGTGATTAGGATTAGTTCTTTTTGAAAAAGTTCCAATCAAATAATACACTAAAATAAACCAGACGCCCAACTCTGGGTCCTCCGTATACTTGAAATGCCATATTATTGGTAAGATTCTGAGCTCCAACCTTAAATGTTAGATGGGCTTTTTTTAATGTATAATTTAACTGAGCATCCAACATATAATAGGAAGGCACTTCACCTGTAAATTGAGGGGACCCCGTATACTGGAATCCATCTATCCATTTAAAGTTAATATTAAATCCCCAGTTATTAATCTTTAGTTTACCCAGTTTCATTTGAATATCTCTACCATCAATAGAAATATTGAATTTATGTTCAGGTGTATTAAATGCAGGAATCAACGGATCTGTTGAACCTAATAAATTCAATTGATTCCATGTATAATTACCTCCTGCCGAAAAATATTTACCAAAATAGACATTGGTTTGAAATGAGACTCCATAGGTCATTACTAAGTCAGGAGAATTAGTGGCTACCCTGAATACTTTTGTATTGGGTGATGGGAAACCAACTATTTGATCAAAACTTGATTTGATTCCAATTTTATAACCGATGAAATCCTGATATAAACTAACATATCCCGACATATCAACATACCACCTTTTCCAAAAAGTTCCTCTATATCCCATTTCAAATGACCGAACTTGTTCAGGACGAACCGGATCTACATTAAAATATTCAAGTTTCGAAAAATTACCTAAGTCATTCAGGTAATCATAAAACGAGTTGACTGTAATCAATGAATCATACCCATTGATATTACCTACTAGGATGGCACGTCCTACATTGTAGTTCAAATATTGATCGGCCAATGTTGGATTACGAATAGCTGATGATAATGAAAATCGTAAAATATGTTCTTTATGCGGCATATAAATAACAGATACTGCCGGAGAAAACAAAAAGGGGAAATTCTGGTTTTTGTCCATTCTTAATGTTCCGTTCAACTTTACTTTTTCCCACCTTTTTTCAAATCCAAAGTATGCTCCGATTTCCCAATTGGTAATTTTTACATTTCCTGTATCAATAAAAATTGTTCCTCTTGTATCAGGTGTATAAATCCGCATACTACCCCCTACGGTAAAATCAATAGTGGATAATCCTTGTGTGAATCTACTCCAACCTTTTTTGTTTTTAGATTCATCTGCCGCTTTAAATCTCCATTTATATTCTCCGTGCAGATGATATAAGGCTGAATAATCGTACAACCTGCTGCCCCCCTGCCCCAATGGTCTGCTGGTAATTCCGGCAAAAGCGGTATCAAATTGATAAGTACCCGGAGCAAAATAAGCATACTGTCCCGGAGCTAAATTATTATTGGCATAATCACGGGCTCTTTGATGCCATACTTCTAAAGAATCTCCTAATAAGAACAATAAAGAATCAGCTCTTTGCCAATTATAATTGGGTCCGTTTTGCGGGAAGTTTACTCCAAACAACGGAGGACATACATCAAAAAGATGACCATTAGTTCCACTGTTAGCAATATTCTGCTGCCAGTATTCAAGATAATCCGCATTCCATGAGTTGATAGGTGATGAAAAAGGGGCTCCTTGTGATTTACTATTATTCTGTAATAAAAATGCTGTTACAACAGCATCATATGAATTGCCTGCATTTTCATTGGTAGCATAAAATCTTACAAAAAATTTATCTTTTTGGCGTACCTCCAGTTTATTCTGAAAGAACATGATATCTTTTAAACTATATCTGTTCTCTCCTTGGTAAACGGTAGTACCATATCCAAAATTTGATGTAGCCATTATTTCTACCTCCTTTCGGGTTTTATAATGCAGCCCAATGTTTGCTTTTATATTTTGAGTATTATAATCAACGATATCTGTTTCCTTATAACCATCACGATAAAAAATTCCCAAGCCGGGGTAATATTTCCGTTGAGATGAATCTGTTTTAAAATCATATCCGTTAGCCAAAGCTTCATCACCATATACATTGACCGCATCATACCCCCCCGGATTATTTTCATCCACTTTCGACTCGGTAGAAGGTGAATAATTAGTAGCATTCCAGTCATCTGCTCTCAAGTAATAAAAATTTACTTTATAGGCAAATCGATCAAATCCTTTTTTATCCTTGAATTTTTGAGCAAAACGTAAAGCTCCTTCAAATAAATTTCTTTCACCATATTTGAGTGATGCTGTTAATCCCTGATAATCGAAAGGATTTTTCGTAACCATGGAAATCACCCCATTAAATGCATTGGGCCCAAAATAAGCTCCACTGGCACCTTGAACCAAATCTACTTTTTGAATATCTAATTCTGAAGCTCCCAAAAAATTTCCCAATGAGAAATTCAATCCGGGGGAAGCATTATCTACACCGTCAATGATTTGTAATGAACGAACCGGGGAGGTGCTGTTAAATCCACGAGTATTAATTACTTTAAAACCAATAGAAGCTGATGTAAGATCGACTCCTTTTAAATTTCCTAGTCCTTCATAAAAGGTAACTGAAGAGGTTTGTTTGATTCCGATAGCATCCATAGATTCAACTGTTAACGGCGATTCTTTTTGTTTATCCGTTAACCTCGAATCAGTCATGTTAAAATCATTCAGGGTAACCTGACTCAATTCAAGTTTTACTTTTACATCTTCTTTAACACTGGTAACAACTACTTCTTGTGTTGTATACCCCACCCCCGAAATCACTAATGTATCCGGAAAGGACTTGGTAAGTTTAAGTTGAAATTTTCCATCGAACTCAGCCGCCACCCCATTGGTGGTGCCTTTTTCTAAAATAGTGGTTCCATAGGCTCCTTCGTTATTGGATGCGTCAATAATAGTTCCTCTTATAATCTGAGCATAAGAAACCGAACAAACTAACAGTAAAATAAGGCTGAGTAAAGTTTTCTTCATTGGCTAATTCGCAACTAAAATAGTAAAAAAATTAACAGTTTTTAGTCCGTATTCTTACGGTAACCCAAATCATATAAGTGTTAAACACCTCATCTTCATCAACCTTCTACATGGATTTTTCGTACATTTAGTCAAAATTATTACCACCTCCCTCAAGGGGGTGATTTTAAGTTTTATCACAATAAAGATGACCAAGTATAGTTATACCCATTGTGCTAATGAAAATGTTATGAGAACCCGATTATTTTATTTACTCATATTGTTATGTGCAGCCCCTACTGTGTTTGCACAAACCACCATTCCCGTAATACTTAACTGGCAAGCACCTGTTAAAGGACAGGACGAAAAAGAATACCTATTCTTTGAAAATGCCGGGTATGACCAAAACTATCTGCCGTATTATGGTAAACTCATTGAAAATAAAAAAATTGAAGAAGCAGCACTAATCAATGTAATTAGTACTCCACTGCCTCCTGAATGGAATCCACTGGTTGAAAACAAAAATATTTTTCCTGCTGATTTCCACATCAAGGTTACCAATAAAGTGGCCAACAGTGGTAATTATGGGGTATATGAAATTTCACCTTTCAGAACTGTCAATGGGGTTACTGAAATATTAATCAGTGCAGATCTTGTAATTAAAACAAGCGATGTAGTTACCGAGATACTTCCACAAACCAGATCAACCAATAACAGTGTTTTATCAACCGGTAATTGGTTAAAGGTAGGTACAGCTCAAAACGGTTTATATAAAATTACATTTTCACAGTTACAATCAGCCGGTTTAATAGGAGGCTCTGTAAATAGTTCCCTTTTGAAGTTATTTGGAAATGGTGGTGGTGATTTATCTGAAAGAAATGATGTATTTAGATATGACGATCTGCAAGAAAACGCTATTGAAGTTGTGGATGGCGGTGATGGTAATTTTGACAACGGTGATTATATCCTATTTTATGGTGAAGGAGCTCATAAGTGGAATTTCGACTGGAGTGATAGCAGCAAATTTGTACATGACTTTAATGTGTATGCTGATACTAACTTCTATTTTGTTACGGTAGGATCTACCCCTGGATTAAGACTTACCAATAGAGCCAGCTTAGGAGGCTCTCCTTCTTACTCTACTACTACCGGCGACGGATATGTATTTAGAGAAGATGACCTGAATAGTTTAACCCATAGCGGAAGATTATGGATGGGAGATTATTTCAACTTTGTAAGTACCTATACATATAATTTTAATTTACCTGATATTGATATTACGCAGGATATTCATGTAAATACTCAAATAGCAGCAAGATGTGTTGCGTGTAATACTACCGTTACTGTAAAATACAACGGTACTACTGAAATGAGTATTACACCTCCTGCTGCCAGCTCAAGTTATACTGCTCCGTATGCACATTTTGGGTCCAGTGAAGCTGAATTTCCGGTAACAGGAAGTAGTGTGGATTTAGTACTTACCAAAATTACTCCGGGAAATGAAGCCTGGGTAGATTATATTGAAATCAATTACAGAAAAAACCTGACTGTAAATGGCAGCTACTCCATTTTTAGTGATAAAAACTCATTGAATGAGAGCAATGCACATTTTAGTTTTAGTAATGCCAATGGAAATCATCAGGTATGGGACATTACCAATCCACTAATTCCTATTCAGCAAGCATTTAACCTATCCGGAAGTATTGGAGATTTTCAGGCAGATGTGTCAGATACCTTACACTCCTTTGTAGTATTTGATCCGGCAGGTGCACTAAGTCCGGCGAGTATTATTTCAATACCTAATCAAAACTTACATGCTCTTACTGAAGAAGCCGCAGATTTTCTGATTATCACCCACCCTTCATTTATGAGTGCTGCTCAGGATTTAGCTAATTTTCATGCTACTCATGATGGAATGTTGGTACATGTTACCACCACCAATGATATTTATAATGAATATTCATCGGGCAAACAAGATATTGCTGCTATTAGAGATTATATTAAAATGTATTATGATAAACATCCTGTTGATTATCCTAAATACGTTTTATTATTTGGTGACGGATCATACGATTACAAAACCTATCTGAACAGATTGGATGATGACAACACCAATTTTGTACCAGCTTATGAAACCATCAATTCATTTGACAGAGGCGGAGGATCGTATTGTTCTGATGACTTTTTTGCACTCCTGGATAATGATGAAGGTACTGAAGGCTATGTATATTTAAGTGCCGGCTCCAATGTAGATGTAGGTATTGGTAGAATACCTGCCAGAAGCAATGATGAAGCTCAAGGCATCGTAAACAAAATAAAAAAATACGTTACTGATATTGAATGTATGAGGGATTGGAGAAATGTGGTTACTGTGGTTTCTGACGATATGGAAGCCGGATGGGAATCAAATTTCTTAAGTGGTTCTGAAGCAATTTGTAATCAAATTGAAGGCATCAATCCGGTTTGGAATTTTGATAAAATTTATTTGGATTCATATCAGCAGGTATCCAATGCCGGGCAAAGATATCCTGAAGCAGAAAAGAAAATTTACGATAGAATTAATCAGGGATCTTTATTGATAAATTATATCGGACATGGTGGTGAAACAGGTATGGCTGCCGAAAGAGTGGTACAAATTGACGACTTTGTTCAATTAAACAACGAAAAAAGTTTACCCGCATTTGTAACTGCTACTTGTACATTTACCCGTTTTGATAATCCAGAATTTAATTCGGCCGGCGAATACTTAATTCAAATGCCTGACAGGGGTGCTATTGCTTTGTATTCAACTATAAGACCTATTTCTATTGTTGCCAATTGGAACACACAATTTTACAATGCAGCTTTTAATAGATTACCTTCAGGTGAAATGCCAAGATTGGGTGATATTATGAGAGTTTCAAAAACATTAAGTCCTAATGATTTCTGGCAAATACAAAATATCCTTTTGTTTGGGGATCCTGCTATGAGATTAGCTTATCCAGAAATTAAAGTAGTAACTGATTCTATCAACGGAATGTGGGCTGATACTTCTGCAAGCGCTAACACTGATACGCTAATGGCTTCACAACTGGTTACCATTACCGGTCATATTGAAGATCACTCAGGAATTTTGCAATCAGGATACGATGGTGATTTGTATACCACCATTTTTGATAAAGCATCACAACTTACAACTCTTGGGAACGATGGAGGTATTCAGTTCAACTACCAACTGAGAAAAAATGTAATTTTCAAAGGAAAATCAACCATCAAAGACGGGAAATTTAAATTTGAGTTTGTAGTACCCCTTGATATTAATTACCTGATAGGCGAGGGAAAAATTAGTTATTATGCTACCAACAATGATGACATAGATGCCCACGGATATTATTACGGATTTAATATTGGAGGTTCTGAAAATAATTGCTCGACAGACGCTACCGGACCGGAAATTGAAATATTTATGAATGATACCAACTTTCAGGAAATGGGTATTACACAATCAGCCACCCATTTACTGGTTAAAGTAAGTGACGAAATGGGAATCAATACCACCGGATTAGGAATAGGACACGATTTACAAGCCATTATAGATGGTGATATTTCAAACCCTATTATTCTTAACAACTATTATACTGCTGATAACAATAGTTATTCATCCGGATTTGCTGAATATTATATTACAGGTTTAAGCCCAGGCTTCCACACCGTTGATGTACAGGTGTGGGATGGATGTAACAATCAATCCAATGCCACCCTCAACTTTGCGGTTACCAATGGTGAACCTGCCTTGATTAATTTCCTGGCCTATCCTAATCCTTTTAGTGATGAAGTAACCCTTGCTTTTGAACATAATTTTGAAGGTAAAAATGTAACAGCTACTATAGATATCATGAATACTTCAGGTCATAGCGCCAAAACATGGACTCAAACCTATGTACCCCAAGGCAATAGAGAAGTGTCTAT
>CAZUXM010000032.1:0-1983 GCA_964624635.1 uncultured Candidatus Competibacteraceae bacterium | reverse complement strand
ATGGGATGGTCGCACTGACGGGGGTGAAAAGATGGGTTCAGGAGTATATATTTGTAGGATTATGATGCAGGATGAACAGGGAAATAAGGCCTCCGGATGTTGCAAGTTGGTTTTGATCCATTAAATAACCCTCAACTGTTACAATAAAATTCAATAAAAAGGGTTTAAGTAGTGTTTTCTAGGAGTTGTTAAATATATTTGTCGAACGGATATAGAAAGTATGAATTTCAAGTTTTTGTTAAGGACCACCATTATAGGGGGAATTATTGGAGGAAGTATAGGAAAAGTGGCCGCTCAGCCTAATGCCAGCGATCTTTCAAACACAGGTATCGCTACTATTACAACCGCAGTACCATTTTTAATGATTAACCCAAGTGCCCGCTGGGGTAGCTTAGGTGATATAGGTGTTTCAACTGAAGCCGATGCTTCATCTATGCACTATAATGTGGGTAAACTGGCCCATGCTCCAAAGGATATGAGTTTTGATGTTTCATATTCTCCCTGGTTAAGGGCATTGGTCCCTGATATCAATTTAGGGTATATTGGTTTTTATAAAAAGATAGGAAACAGAACTGCTATTGGAGCTTCTGTAAGATATTTTTCTTTAGGTGACATAACTTTTACCGATATGGCAGGAAATACCATTGGTAATTACAACCCTAATGAATTTTCTATTGATGTTGGGGCTTCTTTAAAACTTAGCCAATATTGGAGTGGGGGTATCTCGTTTAAATTTGTTTACTCAAATCTTACTTTGGGTCAAAACGTAAACGGACAAGCTACCAATCCGGGTTTAGCAGGAGGTGGTGACTTAGGTTTCTATTTCCAAAATCCTGATAAAAAATTATTCAAAAAGCCGGTTACCTGGAGATTTGGGGTAGCCATCAACAATATTGGTTCTAAAGTAAAATATTCAGATGCTCAGGCCAATGGTGATTTTATGCCCACTAACTTGCGTTTAGGCGGTGGAGCTCAATTAGAAATTGATAAATTTAATAGTATTAGCTGGCACGTAGAGCTAGCCAAATTATTGGTCCCTTCAAATCCTATTTATGAAAGAGACTCTAATGGCTATGTAAAAACTGATGCTCAAGGTAACTACCTGATTCAATATGGTATGGACCCAAATCGTAATGCATTTACTGCCATGTTTACTTCTTTTGGAGATTCTCCTTACGGATTTTTAGGTGAGATGAGTGAATTTACCTGGCAAACAGGCGTTGAGTATTGGTACAATAAATTATTACGTGTTGGAGCCGGTTTCTTTTATGAAACTCCATCAGCAGGTAACCGCCAGTTCTTTACATTAGGAGCCGGAGTACGATATAAGGTATTCGGATTGGATTTTTCTTATTTGATTCCAACCCGCCAACGTAATCCATTGGAAAATACCTTACGTTTTACTTTAAGTTTCCACTTCGATAAATTTGGAAAAGGGAAAAAAGGAGATAATACGGATAACACCAATCCAAAAACAAAATCGAAATAAATAATTGTTGAATAAAAATAATTTCCGAAGCCGTTCGCCAAAGGCGAACGGCTTTTTTGTTTTATCATTTAACAAGAATAAATAGGGCAAATAAAGAAATAGTATGATTCTAAAATTTTAGTATATTTGCAGCTCAATAAGGTCCTGTGGCCGAGGGGCTAGGCAAGGCTCTGCAAAAGCTTCTACAGCAGTTCGAATCTGCTCGGGACCTCAGAAAATAGAAAAAGCATCCGCCTTATGCGGATGCTTTTTTGTTTTACCACACTGCGGTGAAAGCTTGCTTTCATAAGCAGAGTGGTAAAACAAAAAAATAAGCTGCTATTAGCAGCTTTTTCTATTCTGACCTTAGGCATGCCCAATGCAGATCACGCAAGTAATCTGCACTTTTAAAACACCACTCATATAAAATTAATCCGTAGCTAGTACTATGGATAGTAATAAAGCTTGCTTTCATAAGCAGAGTGGTAAAACAAAAAAATAAGCTGCTATTAGCA
>CAZUXM010000031.1:17069-28099 GCA_964624635.1 uncultured Candidatus Competibacteraceae bacterium | reverse complement strand
GACGGTCGGGTTATATATATTATTTTATTATGGAAGAAATCGAATCAGTTTCAAACAATTCAATCTGATTATATGAGAGTATCTTTTTAAGTGCACTCACCCCTTTATCAGAAATGAAATGATCATTGAGGATTGACTGCTTTAATTTATCAATGTCAAAAATGGTAGAAACTATGCTTCCTGCACCTTCTACTGAACTTAAATCCCAAACATCTAACATTTCATTAAAACTACCCCGGGTTTTTACTTCATCCGGAGATCCTGAATAATTAAATGTATTTTTTAATGATAACTTATTAATGATTCTCGTAGTAATCTCATTTGTATAGGTATTTCCGCTTATTTTCTCAACAACCCCTCCCAGAAAAAGGAAATTAGGGTCAGTGAACTCATCAACAACTGGATTTTTACTATTGGATGTTAACTCCTCAAACACGTAATCAGAATAGATTCGATTATAAAATCTCCCACCTTCTAAAAAGTCATTAATCAATACTTTACCCGTCATTAAATCTTCTAATGAGATATGGTCTCCATTAGGTATTTCTGGATAAAATCTTGAGATTGGAGTCCCCAACTGAATTCTTTTTTCATCTACCATTTGTAAAATAACGGTTGTCGTAAATACTTTAGACAAGTTTCCAACCCGGAATTTTTCATTTTTAATCGGTTCAATATCATCTTTTATTTCATTGTTATTAGGAACACCTGCATATAGACTTGAATAGAAAATAATCTGCAGCAAGAAGAAAACAGCAAACATGGTTTTAATTAGAACTGAGAAATTTTTCATAATACTTTTTTATTTTTTTTAGTTAAGTACAGGCAATAGAATAGCTGTTCATACCACCTGTGTTGAATTTTTTATTGAGCAAAAAAGATTTAAAAAAGCAAGCCAGTAAGCCGGGTTCTGTTTTAACTTGTCATTTATCTGGTCCTGATATCACTATCAGAATCTAGCAACCTACCCTCCCCTATAACGAAACGAGCAGTTTCATTGGGGTGTATTTGGTCTTTCAGTCCGCAGGGTTTACCCGATCGATATGTTGCCATACCGAACCGTGAGCTCTTACCTCACGTTTTCACCTTTTCCCCCTTTTGTCGTACTTCGACTTGCTCAGAATGACAAAAGGGGGTAGTTATTTTCTGTGGCACTTTCCGTCCCCTCGCCAAAGGCGAGTGGCCTTCCCGTTAGGAAGTGCGGTGCTCTGTACTGCCCGGACTTTCCTCCCTCCCGAAATTTACATTCGGGACAGCGACAAGCCGGCTTGCTTTTACAAAGATATACAAAGAACTTTTAATAATAAGTCACTTAATTCACCGTTACCTCGTGATTTCCTTCCTCGGTTTCTACTTTTATCTTTACTTTACCTTCCTTATCCAAACTGTCTTCATCGTCATCATCTTCATCATGATCTCGATAATGAATGATATCCTCTTCACAATCAACACAATTTAATCCGTCCTTTGTCATAGTAAAAGTATGGCCAGGCATATCGCTATCCCAAACATTTTGCAAGTTTCTGATGTCATTAATTACATCATCCGCTTCTTCACCAAAACGTACTTTGTATCCAACAGGTAACATCAATTTTATATCCACCTGCTGACCTCTGAATTTCCCATTTTTAGCCAACATAAAATAAGGAGCCAATGCTATTTTATTACTGTCAATTTTATAATAGTAGTTAATGGCATGAGCCAAATCAAAGGCATTTTGTTTATCTTTCCCATTGGAGAAACGAGTAAATTCTATCGTTGGAAAACTATCTGTAGAACTTTTTACAACATCTAAGTTTACGTTTTCTATTGGGAGTCCATCTAATTTATATCCTGCTATCTGATCACTATCAATTACGTCTATTTGAATAATTGCAGAGTCAGTAATGAAGAGCTTGGTATTTTCCTTTACTTCACTCTCCATTTTATTCTTCTGTGCTATATTTGCAATTGTATACATTCCAAAAACCCAACCAAGTAGCCAAAGTAAAAATCCGCTGAGCATTACGTACCTTAGCTTATGTTTGAATTGCAGAATAGCTCTGATTCCTAAATAAATAAACAATACTGAAGGAACCACCACAAATAACCATGCGCTTATGTAAGCCATCACTATTTCACTACTTGAATCAAATACCAGACCCGCAGCTTCACGTAATGATAAATCTAAATTATCAAAATGAAGAGTTGCTGACGAGCTTAGCATACACCATATAAAACCAGCCAAAACAAGTGTGCTGAATAGAATAAAAAATACACCAGTAGAAATTCGGAAAAATTTACCTATCCCTGCAATAAAAGAACTTGACTTAGCGCTGTTACTTACATTTTTAATTCCATTACGGGTTTCGCTCCACTCTTTTTTTACGGACTCCTCAATAGAATTGATATCAACTCTTTTTCCTTTCATCATTAAACGATCAGCAGTAGTAACTGCTTTAGGCATCGCTACCCAAAAGATAAAATATAAGAATCCACTTACCCCAGCAAACAATACCAAACATATCATAATGATACGAACCACCCATGGGTCAATATTAAAGTAAGCCGCAAACCCACTACATACTCCTCCTAATACTCTCTTCTCCGAATCACGAAATAATCTGCGTTTACCTACGGGTGGAACTTCAGTTGTTATTGTTGATTGTGTAGTTTCAGCTTCATCATCCATATAAGCACTTGGATCACCCATGATATTGATCATCTCATCTACATCATCTATTGAAACCACTTCACGAGTATTCCCTAATTTATCTTTGAATATTTCAGCAATTCTACTTTCTATATCTCCAATGATTTCATCTCCACCTTCCATTTTACCAAACTTGGTTTTTAAGGTATTGAGATAGTTACTAAGTTTATCAAAGGCATCATCATCCAAATGGAAAATCATACCTCCTATATTTGCATTGATTGTTTTTTTCATAACTGTGTTTTTAAAATTTCCCCTATCGTGATCATTTAAATATTAGTTGAGTTGTTACTTTTCACATGATTTACAGCACCTACTAATTCATCCCAGGTTTGGTTTAACTGTCCCAAAAAATCCCGGCCTTTATCAGTTAAGGTATAGTACTTACGTGGAGGTCCTTGAGTAGACTCTTCCCAACGATAGTTTAATAACTCACCATTTTTTAATCTGGTAAGCAGAGGATATAAGGTTCCCTCAACAACAATGAGCTTGGTCTCTTTTAATTCATTAATGATATCTGAGGCATAAGCATCGTTGCGGGCCAAAAGAGAAAGTATCACCAACTCAAGGATCCCCTTTCTCATTTGTGCTTCTGTGTTTTCTAATGTTACCTGAGTTGACATAGTATATTTTATGACACAAATCTATGTCTTATTTAGTACTATGCAATACATAGTACTATGAAAATTTGTTAACTGGGTACTAAAATACTGTTAATCAAATGATTAAAATTTTGAAGTAAATTAAAGTGCTGCTTAAAAACAACAATCCCCAGACCAGTGGGAGGCGGTCTGGGGATTACTTAACAATAAAAAAATTTCTCTTAACCCAGGTTGTAGATAAAGGCTGTAACCATAACACCAACCAAAACCAACGCTAATAATGCCTTTAACCAGTTGTTTGTAGCTTCTTTTGTTTTCATAATCGAGGAATTTTTATCTAATTTATAAGGCACTTCAGTTAGCTCCAAATATTTGATTAAGTTTTTTTTAATAGAAACGGTAATTGTCTGATAGTCAACAGAAATATTTTTATGAATAAGCATCATATGACTGAGTATTTTAACAATTTAGTCTAGAATTAATGCATTTTGACCGAGAATTGCATTTGAAAATTCATCATTAGTATAGATGTATTTTGACCGAGTATAGTACAATTTTCAACTAGTGGCTTTTTATTGCAGCTGGAATATTCAGTACCGTTTGAGTATCCCACTACTTAGGTCATGGAATACTCAAACATCTGGGAAATTAACTCATGCAATATAAAGTCACCCCCTCCCTATTGAATCACCCATAGATGTAAGCCTTACATTATTGATAAACTCTTTATCGCAACACAAAATCCAAACCTCAACATTGTACATTTGCAGTATGGAACAATTTTCTTCCAAATTACTAGAAGACGCAATACAATCATTTCGAGGGTTACCCGGAGTAGGTAGAAAAACCGCTACTCGTATGGTATTACATTTATTGAAACTTGAAAAAAACCAAGTAGAACACTTTGCTCAAAGCTTACATAAGCTAAGGTTGGAAATTCAATACTGCCAGCAATGCCATAATTTATCAGACCAACCTATATGTAATATTTGTGCTGATGTAAAACGTGATACATCTGTTATATGTGTAGTGGAAGATGTTCGTGATGTAATGGCCATTGAAAACACACAACAATATAAAGGAGTATACCATGTATTAGGTGGAAAAATCTCTCCTATGGACGGTGTGGGCCCCTCGGATTTATTCATTGAATCGCTTACTGATAAAGTAAACAATGGTAGTGTAAAAGAAGTGATCCTTGCCTTAAGTACCACGATGGAAGGAGAAACCACCAGCTTTTATTTATATAAAAAAATACAGGAATCACCCGTTACTATCTCTACTATTGCCCGTGGAATTGCCTTTGGTGATGAGTTAGAGTATGCTGATGAAGTAACGTTAGGGCGTTCCATTTTACAAAGGACTCCTTACGAAAATACATTGGCGAAGTAACGTAATTCTAATTCTTACTTCAACATAACATAGATGTGTTATAACACGTCTGTACAGATTCGTATCTGTAATAAGACTTCAAATATGAGGTACTTAATGTAGACATAATTTAGTATTTTCGTCATGGAATGAAGCTTTCCATCATCATAGTTAATTATAACGTTGAGCATTTTCTTGATCAATGTTTGCAATCCGTTTACAAAGCATTGGACAAGGGTCCGCATGATGCAGAAGTTTTTGTGGTGGATAATAATTCTGTAGATGGTTCTATTAAAATGGTGAAGGAAAAATTTCCTCAAACCATTGTTATTGAAAATAAAGAAAACGTAGGTTTCTCCAAAGCCAATAATCAGGCAGTACATATTTCAAAAGGTGAATATGTTTTATTATTGAATCCCGACACCGTTGTACAAGAAGATACTTTTATAAAAGTATGTGATTTTATGGATGCTCATGATGATGCCGGTGGCTTGGGGGTAAAAATGATTGATGGAAAAGGGAAATTTTTACCTGAGTCAAAAAGAGGGTTACCCACGCCATGGGTAGCATTTTATAAAATATTCGGCCTTTCCAAATTTTTTCCTCGGTCAAAAAAATTCGGTCGTTACCACTTAGGATATTTAGATAAAGATCAAAACCATGAAATAGATGTTTTATCAGGTGCTTTTATGCTTATGCGTAAAACTGCATTGGATAAGGTGGGATTGTTGGATGAAACTTTTTTTATGTATGGAGAAGATATTGACCTCTCCTACAGAATTACCAAAGGAGGATACAAAAATTATTATTTCGCTGACACTACCATTATTCACTATAAAGGAGAAAGCACTAAAAAAAGCAGTGTTAACTATGTGTTTGTGTTTTACAAGGCGATGGTCATCTTCGCTAAAAAACATTTTAGTCAACGCAATGCAGGTATGTTTTCTTTCCTTATTAACATGGCCATTTATTTACGTGCATCATTGGCAGTGGGAATGAGGTTGATAAAAAAACTTACTATTCCTTTGTTGGATGCTGGTACCATGTTTGGTTTATTGTTTCTGCTAAAAAATTATTGGGAGGCTAATCATAAATATGTTGAAGGGGGCTCCTACCCTGCTGAATTTTTACAATTTGTGGTTCCGGCATATATACTTACATGGATTATATCGCTGGGTATTAGCGGAGGTTATTTACGTCCCTACCAAATGATGAAGATATTACGAGGTATGTTCATTGGTACGGTTTTCATCCTTGTTATTTATGCATTATTGCCTGATGTATATCGTTTTTCCAGAGCCATTATTTTGTTCGGAGCAGCTATCTCTACGTTAGCCGTTTTAATGGTTCGTTTAATTGCACATTTGTACTTCTATAAAAAATTAAGTTTTGATCCTGTAGCCAGTAAACGAATTATTATTGCCGGCGATAAGGATGAATGTGCCCGTGTAGAAACTTTGATCCGCACTACCCAACAACAACCAAATATTATTGGTTATGTTTTTCCGGAGACAGATGCTACACATCCCAAATATTTAGGTGCTACCAGACAATTACAGGAAGTAGTGAAAATTTACCAGGTAACAGAAATTATTTTCTGTGCAAAAAATATTCCTGCTGACCACATCATGCAAACTATGAGTGGTACTGCTACCGAAATTGAATATAAAATTGCTCCTCCCGAAAGTGAATTTATTATCGGCAGTAATTCTATCAATACCCGTGGCGAATTATATGTGGTAGACCTCAACTCCGTAAATAAGACTAACAATAAAAGAAGAAAAAGAATGTTGGATATAGGTATATCCTTGTTCTTCATTTCATTTTTACCCTTATTTATTTTTATTCCAAAAAGCATAGGAGGATTTATTGCCAATATATTCTCCGTTATATTTGGTAAAAAAACATGGGTAGCATATTCAAAAGTTCATTCTAATTTGCCTAAACTCCGAAATGGAGTACTGTCTCCATCAGATGCCATTAAAGGTGATTTACCGGATGAACTCACCAAAGAAAAATTAGATATTTTATACGCTAAAGATTATAGCACAAAGTTGGATTTGAATATAGTGTTGAAATCGTTACGTAAACTAGGAAATTAATGAAAAGAATAGTCTATATAGTTATTGTTTTATTAACTGCTTGTAGCCCTCTATCTTCAAAGAAAAAAATAGAAGGAACAGACACCACAATTATTGAGAAAAAGAATTTTAATGGAAAAGTTTATGAAACAGAATCTTATTATAATGGAAAGCTTGACGGACCCACTAAGGTATATTATGACAACGGTAAAGTAAAATATATTCGTTACTATAAAAACGGTGAATGGACTGGGGAGACAAGGTCATATACCCCACAAGGAAAGTTGGCAACAATACGTTACAATGAACAAGTTTCGGGAAATAAAGATAGTTGGAGAACAAAAACGGAGATTATTTATTGGGAAGAAATACCGGTTGATACCGAAGAATTTCTTTTCGTCTCTGATAGCGGATTTTATCGTGTAAAAGATTATAAATACACTAATCTTGATTCCGCTAAAGTTGATAACATATTTGTTGAAAAGAGTTATAGAGATAGTGTTGAATTCTATATCTTGAAAAACGGCAAAAAGGAATATTATAAAACCATCCGAAGAAATGATTAATTCTTCACAAACATCTTCCTCATCACTTTGCCCTCTCCACTTATTTCCAGAAAATAATTCCCAGGTATGAGGTGGCTTACCTCCAATACCAATGATTGTCCTAATGCAGTGTTCTTCATAGGTTGTTCTTTGCCCATCATATCGGTGATTCTACATTGAGCATCCACCATTGTTAAATCTTTTACTTCAATAGTTAAATAATCTCCTACCGGATTTGGATACAATTTTGCTCTATTTGATATTTCTTCATCAATACCTATAGTCACAAAAAAATGATCCAACGCATTTCTTATCTCCAAAGTATCCGAATTTAACCAGGTAAGGTTTTGAAAAATAACGGTGTGGTAATTTCCGGCAGCAATTACTATAGCCGGCATAGGAAATATAGAAGGATAATAATCGTCTTTTTGTGTTTGGCAATTGATAAACTCTGCATCAAAATTATACATAGAAACAGAAGAAGCTACGGTTGAACAATCATTCCCATTATAATCCATAAAAAACCAATGAATTTTTCCGGGGTGAGAAATATCATAATCCGCTTTAATATCCATTAAATAACCTGCTGCTTGTGTACAGGAGGCACAACCATGCGAAAATTCCATTACGACCACTTCCTGACTATCGAGATACTCATATAAATGATGAGTATTGGAACTACAATCAGCTAAAGTCCAATCAACAGCGGTGGTTTGTGCATGTGTCCACTGCACTAACATTAGAAGCGAAAATAGACTAATATGCTTTTTCATACATTAAATATAGGCTATTTTTGTAGCTTGGTCAACTATAGGTCATTTTTTCATGGAAATACTCATCATATTTATATTAATTCTTCTGAATGGAGTTTTCTCCATGTCGGAAATTGCTTTAGTATCATCTCGAAAAATTCGCTTGGAAAATGCTGCTAAAAAAGGAAGTTCACAAGCGAAAGAAGCATTAAAACTATTAAATTCACCTGGAAAATTTCTTTCTACTGTACAAATAGGCATTACGCTTATCGGTATACTTACGGGTATATATAGTGGTGAAAAAATCACCAATGATATGCAGGCGGAATTAGAATCCATAGAATACTTAAAAGAATATGCCGAACCTCTATCTGTTATAATTGTCTTGGTAATACTCACGTTTTTTTCATTAGTGCTGGGAGAATTAATCCCAAAAAGAATTGGTATGTCGAACCCCGAAGGGATTTCAAAAGTAATGGCTCGTCCAATGAGATGGTTATCTATAGCAGTCGCTCCTTTTGTATGGTTATTATCCAAAACAACGGATTTGTTCATGAAGTTGATTCCCGTAAAAAATACCGGTGATGATGCCATGATTGAAGATGAAATAAAAGCCATCGTACAGGAAGGAACACATAGAGGTGAAGTAGAAGAAATAGAACAGGACATTGTTACCCGTGTATTCAGCTTAGGTGATCGTAAAGTATCATCATTAATGACTCATAGAACTGATTTGGTTTTAATTGATGTAAATGATAGCAAAGAAACCATTCTTGATAAAATTAAAAATGAAATGCATACCGTATACCCTGTATACAATGATAAAAAAAGACAGTTGGTAGGTGAAATACGATTAAAAGAAATTGTTTTTGAAATCACAAAACCTGATTTTGATTATAAAAGATTTGTGCATAAACCTAATTACATCCCTGAAAAAGCATCCGCCTATGATGCTTTACAATATTTTAAAACAAAAAAGCTCAACTTTGCTATCGTTACTGATGAGTTTGGACATTTAGAAGGAGTAATTACTTTGAATGATATATTAGAAGCATTAGCCGGTAATGCAGAAGATTTTGACTTTGATGAACCAAGTATTATTCAAAGAGAGGATGGGACCTGGCTAATAGATGGTCAATATTCATTTGCTGACTTCCTGCATTATTTTGACATGGAAGATTTAATTGCAGATTATGATTTTAATACAGTTGGAGGATTGATTCTCGACGAATTAAAAAACATTCCACAAACAGGTGAAAAAATAAAATGGAGTGGATTTGAATTCGAGGTGATGGATATGGACGGGGCCAGAATTGACAAATTATTGGTAAAACAACTCAAATAATGATTCATTAGATGCTGAAACAAGTTCAGCATGAAGGCTATCTTAATTAATACTTCAACAACCTCTCCAACTGCTCACCAAATCTTTCTTTAGGTAAGAAGTTCCATTCTAAATCAGAAGCAAAAGGAACCGGAGTATCTAAACTACCACTCCGAACTACCGGTGCATCTAAATAAGAAAAACAATTCTCATGTATCAATGATGATATTTCCGCACCTATTCCACCGGTAAGTGTACATTCATGTAATACGATGGCTTTACCAGTTTTCTTTACAGAGTTATATATAGTTTCTGTATCTAATGGGGCTAAGGTCCGCAAATCAATAAGGTCTGCAGAAATTTCAGGATGTGCATTTAAATATTCAAGTGCCCAATGCACCCCAAATCCATAAGTGATGATAGAAACATTATTCCCTGTACGTAAAGTATTGGCTACTCCAAAAGGTAAATTAAAATATCCATCACTTACTTCTCCATTTACACTTCTGTATAATGCTTTATGTTCAAAAAACATCACAGGGTTTGGATCTTCAATAGCAGATATTAGCAATCCTTTGGCGTCTTGTGGAAATGCAGGATACGCAATTTTTAATCCCGGTGTATGAAAAAACCAACCTTCATTACTTTGTGAATGGAAAGGTCCTGCCCCTACTCCTGCTCCCGTTGGCATACGAACCACCACATCAGCATTCTGCCCCCAACGATAATGCATCTTAGCTAAATTATTTACGATAGGATTAAATCCGCTGGTAACAAAATCAGCGAATTGCATTTCTACTACTGATTTCATTTTTTTAATACTCATTCCTAATCCAGTACCAATAATAGCTGATTCACATAATGGGGTATTGCGTACTCTTTCACTTCCAAATTCTTCTAAAAATCCTTCCGTTACTTTAAATACTCCTCCATACTCAGCTACATCCTGACCCATGATAACCAATTCAGGGAATTTTCTCATAGATTCTCTTAATCCATCCTGAACGGCATCAACTAATCGCATCTCTTTTGTAGATGTTGATGGAGCAGTTTTTACAAATGTATAAGGAGCGTATACATCTTTTAATTCCTCCTCTGTGTTTGCAATAATTTCAGGTTCGTTAAATACTTCATCTACACCAGCATCAATTTCCTGTTTGATTAATGCTCTTACTTCATCCATTCCTTCCTGTGTCATGATTTTATTTTCAAGCAGGAATTTTTCGTAATTAATTAACGGATCTTTTTTACCCCACTCATCAAATAATTCTTTAGGAACGTATTTGGTACCACTCGCTTCCTCATGACCCCTCATTCTAAAGGTGATACACTCCAACAAAACAGGATGGGGATTTTCTCTGATCTCTTCAGCCAGTTTTTTTACAGTTGAATATACTTCCAGAATATTATTACCATCAATGGTAACTGCCTTCATCCCATAACCAATTCCTTTATCTGCAATAGATTTACATCTGAATTGTTCATTGCTCGGGGTAGATAATCCGTATCCATTACTTTCAATACAAAATATAACAGGCAAATCCCATACGGCTGCAGTATTTAATGCTTCATGAAAATCACCTTCGCTGGTACCACCATCACCACTAATTACCAGAGTTGCTTTTTTTTCTTTTTTTAGTTTATTTGCTAAAGCAATTCCATC
>CAZUXM010000031.1:9767-17059 GCA_964624635.1 uncultured Candidatus Competibacteraceae bacterium | reverse complement strand
AATTGCGGACCGAGATGTGAAATCATACCTACAATATGATAATCATTACATCCGAAGTGGAACGACCTTTCTCTTCCCTTACTAAATCCATTCATTTTACCTTGCCACTGCGAAAATAATTTACTGAACGGCATCCCCCTTCCGGTAAACATCCCCAAATTACGATGCATGGGTAATAAATACTCATCTGATTCTAACGCAACGGTAGCCCCCACTGATATGGCCTCCTGACCTATACCACTAAACCATTTCGAAATTTTTCCCTGGCGAAGTAATACCAACATTTTCTCTTCAATCATTCGGGGTTTAACCAAATGATAATATAAATTCCAAAGCGTTTCATCGCTTATACCTTCTCTGTTAAATTGCATAATATCAAATAATGGGTCAAAGGTAAAATATTAAGTAGTAACAACCGAAATAAAAAACCCTGATACAATTACTTATATCAGGGTTATATTTAATTATTGTGAAATATTATTGTTTTATAATCTTCCAGAACTTGCTATCAATTTTTATGTAATAAGTACCCGTAGCTACCGCACCTAAATCAATAGCACCATCACCTGTAATTACCCCATTTCTTATTTCCTGACCAACGGTTGAAATAATAGAATAGGAATGTTCAGCATTTGACAATCCAGTAATATAAATGATTTGAGTAGTAGGGTTAGGATAAATACGTACATTTTCCAACCCACTCAAATCAATACCACTACATGGAGCAACTACCACACTACCTACAGCAGAATTGCTACAACCATTACCATCGGTAAACGAATAGGTAATATTATGTGTACCTACACCTGCAGTTGCAGGGTTAAAGTTAGTTCCAGTTACACCCGGACCAGAGTATGTACCACCTGCTGGACTACCGCCTGACAACACTAAATTTCCTCCATTGTCACAAACAGTTCCATAAGTACTGTTAGAAGTTACTGTAGGTAATGCATTTACGGTAATAGTTTGTGTTGTGGTATTAGTTCCAAATGAATTGGTAGCGGTAAGTGTTGTAGTATAGGTACCTGCAGCGGCATATGTTACTACAATAGGGCTCGTGCTTCCTGATGAAGGAGATCCTCCTGGGAAAGTCCAGCTAAAAGTAGTAGCTCTTGATGAGGTGTTATTATATGTAACTGTTTGACCTGCACAAATGCTATTATCGTTAACACTAAATGAGGCCGTTGGAGGTACGGTTGGGGTACCTTGAATATTTACATTATCAATATAAGTATTGTTACCCCACCCACTTCTTAATTGGAAACGAATTAGAGCGGCAGTTTGTGATGCATATGCATTTAAGTTAATGGTTTTAGTTGCCCATTGCGCTGCAGTTGGTACAAACGCAGAAGTTACATCAGGAGCTGTGGCTAATGAGTTTCCACCAGTGTTATTTCCGTAAGAAGCTAACCTTGTCCAGGTAGTTCCACAGTTAGTACTGATCCAAACAATTAATGAATCATAAAAATTTGCATCATATCGTGCATTCGCAACAGCAAAAGTAAGGTTAAGAGGTGTAGGTTGAGTAGTAAGATCAAGATATGGGGTAATTAAATTATCCACCTGTCCTGCAGTAGTAGCTGCAGGAGTAATCTGATCGTTTAATGCACAAGCAGTTGACCCACCAAAGCCACTGGCAGTAGTTGTACGAACCCATAATGCACTTCCTACATTGGAGTTTGGATTTTCATTCGTCCAATTAGTTGGAGGGAAAGTACCTCCTTCAAAACCTTCACTAAATGGTAATGAAACACTGCTTCCACCACCAGCTCCTGTATAATTAGAAGTCATAGCATTGTTAGTAGTATTTAAATCAGTATTAGAACCATTTAAACTTCCGGTTACTATAGTTACAGTATAAGTATGTGCTCCTGTAGCAATGGTAATATTAGGCATAGTAAAATTAGTAGTAGCTCCTGACGCTAAACTTCCGGTCCATGGTGCACCTGTAGCTGCACCACCATCTATCTGATAATTGATAGTCATTGAAGTTAAAGTAGTAGTACCATTATTTCTAATTACTATAACTGGAGAATGAGTTCCGGTGCATAAAGTTCCGTTGGGTGAAGTAATACTTTGTACTTGTGCATCAAAAGTAAGAGATACAGCATTAGGATCGTAACCATCTAAAGTGGTTGGCACAGCACCACAACCAGAAGGAGCTAGCCAAAATTCTAACTGACCATTATTAGGACTTCCGGCAGGATTCCAGTTTTGGAATATTCTTCCATAATAATCGTGACCAGTTAAGTTGGTACATAAAGCAGCACCACCCCAAAGTTGTCCAATAATTCTACCATTGTTATCAAATAAAGGAGAGCCTGATGATCCACCTTCAGTAGTTGTATTTCTATCCCATTCTACATCCCAGCAACAATTGGTTTCCCCACCCATGGCAGTATTTGTAGCAATAGTAGCATCATCAAAACTAATTTTTTTAATATCTCCTGAAGGATGGTGTATACCAACAACCGAAGGAGGGTTTGCACTCCCTCTGTTCCAACCAGACCAATATGCATTATTTCCTGCAGGCACGGCACTGTTTATTTCTACTAATCTCATATCAGCAGCAGCTCTACTTGCTCTTGACGTAGAACCTGACATGGAAGTAAAACTTGGTGATGCTCCGGGATTAGGACAAGTAGCCGACTCCCAATTAAAACGAAATACCCACGAACCAAATCCTGATGAACCACAATGATTAGCTGTTAATACATAAGGTTTTGCATCTTCACAGGTATTATTAATTAATGCACCTGTACAAAAACCAGAGCCACCACTTACCAACATTACCACTGATCTTTTTTGGTCAGACCATGGAGCACCATCCGGACAATTTACATTCATATTACATGAACCGGCATCACCAAAAGCTCTGGCATAATCTACAGCTCCTCTATATCCATGAGTTACTCTGTATAGTTCAACACTACCTACACCTGTGCAAGTAGCAGGTACATAATATTCAATAATCAAACTTTCACCCGGGATTAATTCAGTTCCTAATTCCAAATCCTCAGGAGAAACATATTTTTGAGTAAAAGCACCAAGACTCACCGTTTTATCTGCATTATATACATACAATTTAGCTCCTTCGGGGATTGATAAATACTTGAAAGCTAAATTAATGGTTATAGCATCTGGACAGTTAATTCCTAATCTCCATACTTTATCTCCATTGTCCAAGGTTTTCCAAACACCTGAATTGTTCAGGTTATAGCTTACATAATGGTTATAACCAAATCTCCAAGGTCTGTCTTTTAATGGATCAACAATAGCATCCTCTGCTATCAATGCATCCACATCAACAGGCGCCATGTGCATTACCGGAATTTCTTCATCATACTGTGAAAATTTATACCCCCAGGGAGTACCACCATCGCTTAGCTGATCAATATTCTGAGAAAATAAAACAGAAGGGAATAAAATCCCTAATAAAAAGGGTAGGACTTTTAGTTTCACGTGTTAAGTTTTGAGAGTTTACATCTCAAAAATACGCAAACTGTTAAAAAAAGCAAACAATTACTAACTCGTTTTAGTTAAATTATCATTTAACCACCAAACGCACTGTGTGACTGTTCTTTTGCTCTACCAAAAGTTTTTTTCCGGCCAATAGCCTGTCAACTGTGGATTGATTGTAATTCCTAACGGTTATCAATTCAAGGTTCTCTTCTAACTGCAAATTAAAGCTCTTTTCTAACTCCATATAAAACTGGGTTACCTTATCTATATCATTATCTACACAAAGCTGAAAACTGAGCGCTGAGTGTTGCATCAGGTTTACTTTGATTCGGTATTTAGTGAGTAATCCAAAAATATCATGCAGGTTCTCTTCCACCATGAAAGAAAAATCTTTGGGAGATATGGAAACCAATGCCTGACTTACTTTAAAAATAAAAGTAGGTAAAGCACTTAATGATTCTTTTTGATTAATGACCGTTCCAACTCCTTCAGGATTCACAAAACTTTTTACTCTCAACGGAATTTTTTTGTTCTCTAAAGGTTTAATGGTTTTGGGGTGAATAACCGTAGCGCCGTAATATGCCAACTCAATCGCATCTGTATATGAAAGTTGATTCAAAATCTGAGCATCATCAAAATATTTGGGGTCTGCGTTGAGTACACCCGGTACATCTTTCCATATAGTTACTTCTGATGCGTTTAATGAATAGGCAAAAATAGCCGCCGTATAATCCGAACCTTCTCTTCCCAGTGTTGTAGTATTTCCTTCGGAGCTCTGACCAATAAAACCTTGTGTGATGATAACCTTTGTATTTCCACCATCAGCCGAAAATATAGGATCGAAATTTTGATGAATTAAATACTCAGTAACATTCCAGTTCACTTTGCCTTCTCTATATGTATTGTCTGTTTTTATTAATCCTCTGGCATCTTTAAATTCAGCGTTTACACCAACTGATTTACAATATGCAGCCACTATACGGGTTGATATTACTTCACCCAATGACACTACCTGATCATAGAGATAATTATATTCATTTGAATTGTTAGTGTTTAGGATAATTTTGATTTCTTCAAATATCTGGTTGATATCATTTAAAATCTCCGTTTTATCCGTAAAAAGTCCGTTAATAATATTCAGATGAAAATCAAACAACTGTTTCCACTCAGGTTCAAAATCCTGTTTATTAAAACCTAACTTCACTAATACTTCCAACGCATTAGTAGTTTTTCCCATAGCAGAAACAATCACTACCAGATTGTCTTCTCCTTTATAGTTTGTAATGATACTTCCTACATTTTTTACTGCTGCAGCTTCTTTTACTGAGGCTCCTCCGAATTTAAATATTTTAATGTTCGACATGTTAGTTTTTTGATCTGTAAAAATGATTATGATTAGTTTGATCATCCCACGACTTAAGTCGTGGGTAAAACAAACGTAAAGAAATTTTGTTTATGATAAACGGGGTTATATGACAATTACATGGCCTCGAGGGCCTTTTTCAACTGTTTTTTATCCATGTTACAGTTGATCCACTCACCATCAAAAGTGCAATGGTATTTTTTATAGAATTCAATGGCAGGTTCATTCCAATCCAATACCTGCCAACGGGTACCATTCACCCCTAGTTTTTCTGCTTCTTGTAGAGTTCTGTCGAGCAATAGTTTCCCCATCCCTTTGCCTCTATGTCTTTCACTAACTATTAAATCTTCAAGATAAAGCACTCTACCCTTCCAGGTGGAATATCGAATATAGTATAATGAGATTCCTGCTACTTCACCTTTCCATTCTGCAATCAAACATTTAAAAATAGGATTCTCCCCGAAACCGTCTCTTTCAATTTCTTCCAACGTGTTGGTTACTTCATCCGGAGCCTTTTCAAATACAGCTAACTCCTTGATGAGTTCAAGGATTACTGCTGCATCTTTCTTTTCAGCAAAACGTAATTGAATATCGGATGATGGAGAATTCACGGTGGCGAAGATAATTGTTTTTTTCAACCAATGATCTTCGCTCTATTATTCAGGAAAAATTATTTTAATGTAACGGTTCTTCTGGAGAAACCCACATTCGTACCGTCTACATAGCCCACTACCTCAAAAATGATTTTTTTACTGGTACCTACTACCTCTGCGAAATCATACTTAAATTTTACCTGGGCAATCCCACCTGGAGCTGAGGTATTATCGTAGGTAAGTATCTTTAATGATGTATTGGTAGAACCCACTACCTGAACTTTCAAATCCAACTTGATGTTTGCCGTCTTTTTGGTAATACCTGAAAACTTGCAAGTAACATCGGTTTTATTCAATAACAACTCCCATTTATCTGACATAAAATCCCATTCATCTCCTCCCAGATTAGAGGAAGTAGTTAATACTTTGGTTGAAATTCCCAATTGAAAATTTTGAGCATATGTGTTTGACATGCATATACAAATGATTATTGTACTTAACTTAATCCAATTTTTTATGTTTATTTTTTATGTTTTAAAATGATTTGATAGCTCTAACCTTACAATATGCTAATTTATAACTCCAACCACTTTCCCCGGTAAAAAAATTAATACTATATGCATAGTTCATATCATCCTCCGTGCTACTCCAATAAGAACCAAGTCCATACCCAACCAAAGTAAAACCACCTAACCTTAATGCTTTGTTAACTATGTATCTATTATTAAACAATAACATCAATTCATCCAAAGAAGGTAAATACCAACCCGGGCCTAATGCACTAACATAAGTTATAGAAGGACTATTCGTAATAAGACCACTATTATAGACTCCATCCTCACTTCTGTTGGCATTTGTTGTGGATACCAAAGTCTGGTACTCCAAACCAGGACTTTCGCTAGTGGAAACAATAAGACCGTGCTCTAATCCATCACTACCCCGATATAGATAATATATAATACCTCCATTAAAGTACTCTCCCAAATAATGCGTAAATCCCCCGGGGGTATCGGCGAATTTTTTCCAAACAGGAGATAAAGTAGTCCCCGAATTGTACCAATACCCTAATGATCCATCAAACATTGCCGCATTTGTATTATATACCAACAAACTATTGGCAGGATTAGGAACTGTAATTGCATCTGTAGTTGATAACAGATTTATTCTGGGAACTAAAACCCCTTGATAAGTACTTGATACATCTAATATGGCAGATTGATCACCTATATTTCCGGTTGTATTAATCGCAATATTTTGAGAATAACACTGAAATACAAACAGTGAAGCAATGTAAATCGAAAATATGTTTTTTATAAAATGCATTTAGTCAACTATCTTTCTACCTGAATGATTTTATTGCGGGTGGTCATTTCTTTCGGACCGCTATCATACCATACTTCTACTTTATCACCATCAATTTTTGTAACCGTGGCCCATTTTAAATACCCTTCTTTGTTAATAGCATATACAACATCATCTACTTTTAATGGTGGGCAGGGTACAATCTGAAGATCCGTTACTGTACCAGTGCTTTGTCCATCATCAAACAACACATCATAATCACTGGCATTCACTTTAGTAATTACTGCTGAATATCTTTCACCGGTTAATGGAAAATAAGCCAATACTCTTTCTCCTAATTTATATTTCATATTGCTGTTATTTGAGTTGTTGTTCGAATTATTATTGGAATTATTTCCATTGGAGTTTGAATTACCCGAAAGTGGGATATAAGAAAAATAGGGCAGATTCGTTTTACTAATTGTACATTCCAATCCTCTACTGGTAACCCCTATCCCATTTCCATCAGAGGTAAAATCTGCCTGAAAAGTAATAGCTCCTAAATCAATGATTTGTTTTTCGTCGGTCATCCA
>CAZUXM010000031.1:0-9757 GCA_964624635.1 uncultured Candidatus Competibacteraceae bacterium | reverse complement strand
TTGTATAATTGTATTCCTGTAGCTCCTCCACTAAAAACCATCAATTCATTATCAGGATGAACTCCAAAATGAGAAAATTCATAATCAAACTTAACTGATTTTACTGATGACTTTAAAGTAATATCAACAACGGTCAATGTTTTTGTATCAATGTTCATCACAAAACAGTATTTAGAATCCGACGAAAATCTGATACAATGTATCTGGCATTTTTCTTTTTGAGTGCATACAGGCTCTAAAGTTTGGTAATCATAAATCGCAAATCCGGCATCACCATTCGCTGTTCCATACGCAAAATACTTCATATTGACATCCACACTAACGGAACTTGGTACCAGATCAGCCCCAATAGATGTTCGGCTTTCGGTAAAAATAGTTTTAATAATGGCTCCTGATTTCAAATCAACCACTACAACCTGCATTTTGCTGTTTAATTGAATCACCATCGGAACTTTTGAAACATATCTGTCAGTAACTGATGGTAAATAAAGAATTGAAAAATTCAGGTTCAATGAATCCGTAAGTGTTCCTGTTTTATCTGCAAAATAAAGTATCGATTTTTCTTCTGCCTTTTTTGTCTTATCGTTATAGGTGGATTTATCGATTCCAAAATAAAAATCGTTTCCTATAGCATTGGGGCCGTTAACATAATGAAACCTGCGATAACCTGCTATTGGAGTGCTTACATCTTTTATTGGGTCATACAATACTACTCCACCTTTATTTCCACCTTTACTCGTATTTACAATAAACCCATTATTATATGAAAGTAGTTCATATATTTCGGTTAAATCCATATTATCAATACACACTTTTTTAGGTACACCGGTAGTAAACTGGGAATATACAATAGGAGTAAATCCTAAAATCAATAAAAGTACAATGAGATTATTTTTCATATAAATAATTGTTTAGCGAAGTTAAATCACATTACATACCAACTTCGCTCAAATGATACGAAATGCAGATTAATGTAAACAAACAACTTAAAACAAAGTCTAAAGTCTGTGGACTATTGTCTTTTTTAGTATCTTTGATGCATCATTCACCCCGTCTCAACACGAGTCGGGGCTATACTGTTTTATAAAAAATGAGTACTGAGCTTAAACATATTTATTTAAAAAACTCTTCAACCCAAAAACTGATTGATCAATTAAGGAATAGTAATACTCACCATATATCAGGTCTTTCCGGGGCATCTATTTCATTCGTGATTAGTGCAGTAACTGAATCCACTAAAAAATTTCAGTTGGTAGTGGCTTCTGATAAAGAAAAAGCTGCTTATATATTAAACGACCTCGAAGCTTTAGTGGGGAAAGAAGATGTATTGTTCTTACCTGAATCGTATCGAAGAGCTTATGATACTGATGAAACAGACAATGCCAATGTACTTATGCGTACCGAAGCATTAAATGCAATTTCAGAAAATAAAGCAAGTATAGTAGTTACTTATCCCAATGCTATTTGTGAAAAAGTAATTGCTTCCAGTGAAATTCAAAATAGAAAGTTGACCCTTAAAGAAGGTGAAGCCGTAGATTATGATTTTATTCTGGACGTATTGATTGAATATGAATTCGACAGAGATGATTTTGTTTATGAACCGGGGCAGTTTGCTGCCAGAGGAGGAATTATTGATGTATTTTCATTTGCACATGAATTACCAGTAAGAATTGAATTCAACGGGAACAAAGTAGAATCCATTCGTAGCTTTAATCCTGATACACAATTAAGCGAACAAAATTTTCCTTCTATTGATATATTGCCCAATATTGAACGAAAAGATAAAAATGAAGTACGATACTCCCTATTTGAATTTATTCCTAATGATTCCTTAATTTGGATATATGAAGAAAAAAAGTTGATGGATATACTTCATCAATTTTTCCTAAAAGCAAATGAAAATTATGAAAAACTAAGTGGTGAAATAAAAAGATCATCCCCTGAATTGCTTTTTTTACAATCATCAGAATATATTTCGATAACACAAAAAATGTCAGTCATTCACTGGGGACCACAGCAGGAAAAACTCGACTCCATACATTTTAATACGTCGGCACAGCCTCCATTTCAAAAAAACTTTGATGTATTAATGGATAAACTGTATAATAAAAAAAATGAACTATATACTACTTATATCTATAGTGACCAGGTAAAGCAAATTGAAAGGATATATAACATATTTGATGAACTATTAAAGAAAAAAGGCATCTTTGATAATGCCGTTGGTCAAGAATTGTTTCAACCTGAATTTTTCTCCATTCATGAAGGGTTTATTGATCATGATTTAAAAATTGCTTGTTATACTGATCATCAGATTTTTGAAAGATACAAACGTTTTTCACTCAAAGCTTCCTTCAGCAAAGAACAATCTATTACACTAAAAGAGCTTACCAATTTAAATCCCGGAGACTTTATAACACATATTGATCATGGAATCGGACAATTTGGAGGATTAGAAACAGTAGTAAATGATGGAAAAAAACAAGAATCTGTGCGATTAATTTTTAAAGACGGTGACACCGTATTTGTAAGTATTCATTCATTGCATAAAATTTCAAGATATAGCAGCAAGGATGGTAAACAACCCACTCTCAATAAAATTGGAACTACCACATGGCAAACTATTAAAGCAAAGACTAAGAAGAAAGTAAAAGAATTGGCTTTTGATTTAATTAAACTATATGCAAAAAGAAAAGCAGAAAAGGGTTTTGCCTTTTCGCCTGATAATTATTTGCAAAACGAACTAGAAGCCTCTTTTATTTACGAAGACACTCCTGACCAATACAAAGCAACGCAAGATGTAAAATTGGATATGGAAAAATCATATCCAATGGATAGGCTAATTTGTGGGGATGTTGGTTTTGGAAAGACTGAGGTTGCCTTACGAGCTGCTTTTAAAGCGGTATGTGATAATAAACAAGTGGCTATTTTAGTTCCTACCACTGTATTGGCGCTACAACATTATAAAACATTTAGCAAACGTTTAAAAGATTTTCCTTGTAATGTAGATTATTTGAATCGTTTCAAATCATCCAAACAAGTAAAAGAAAGTTTAGAAAAACTGGAAAAAGGGCAAACAGATATTCTTATTGGTACACATAAATTAGTGGGGAAAGATGTAAAGTTTAAAGACCTCGGATTACTCATCATTGATGAAGAACAAAAATTTGGAGTTAGCACTAAAGACAAAATAAAAACGTTTAAGGCTACTGTTGACACATTAACTTTAACTGCTACTCCTATTCCTCGTACTTTACAATTTTCACTCATGGGGGCACGTGATTTAAGTATCATTCGTACACCACCCCCTAATAGATATCCTGTGGTAACCGAACTTCGTGGATTTAATGAAGAAGTAATCAGAGATGCCGTTATGTTTGAAATCAGTCGTAACGGCCAGGTGTTTTTTATTCATAACCGTGTACAAAATATTATGGACGTTGCCGGAATGGTCTCTAGATTATGTCCTGATGTAAAAGTAAAATATGCACATGGACAAATGGATGGTCAACAACTGGAAGATATTATGCTTGAATTTATTGAAGGTGATATAGATGTACTAGTATCTACTTCGATTGTTGAAAGTGGATTAGATATTCCCAACGCCAATACCATTTTGATCAATGATGCACAAAATTTTGGTTTAAGTGATTTACACCAGATGAGAGGACGGGTGGGTCGTTCAAACAAAAAAGCATTTTGTTATCTGCTTACTCCACCATTGGTAACACTAACTAATGAAGCAAGAAGAAGAATCAATGCTTTACTCGAGTTTTCTGATTTAGGAAGCGGGTTCAATATTGCGATGAAAGATTTAGACATCAGAGGTGCAGGTGATATCTTGGGAGGTGAACAAAGCGGATTTATTAATGAAATTGGTTACGAAACATATCAGAAAATTTTGGCAGAAGCTATTCAGGAATTAAAACAAAATGAATTCAAGGATATGTTTACTGAAGAGTTGAATGCTTCAGGTCATAAATGGTTTGATGACTGCACCATTGATACTGATCTGGAAGTAATGATTCCTGAATCGTATATTGACAACATTGCTGAGAGACTTTCTATTTACAAAACTATTGACAGTTTTAAATCAGAATACGAAATTCAAAAATATCGTAATGAACTAAAAGATCGTTTTGGAGCCATCCCTCCACAAACTGAAGAATTATTTAATGCAGTAAGATTAAGAATGAAAGGGGAAGAATTAGGATTAGAAAAGATTACTTTGAAAAAAAATACATTAATCTGTTATTTTATCTCTAATAAAAACTCTTCATATTATCAGAGTGAGGTTTTTTCAAGAGTATTACAATTCCTACAAAAACCAGCTTCAAAGCAAATTGATTTTAAAGAAAAAAACGGGAAACTAACACTTACTTTAAAAAACATGAGAACTATTTCTGACACGTTGAAGTTTTTAGAAATGATATAAAAAAAGCCGTTCACCTATGACGAACGGCTTTGCACAATTGATTCTATAAATTATCTGACCAGATTAATGTTTCCATAATACTCATGGAAATCACCTTTGAAGTCCTGAATGGCTACTCGGTAAACATATACTCCTTGCTGACATTCAGCTCCGTTTTGTTGAGTACCATTCCAACCTTTATCTAAGGTATCGAAGAAATAAATTTCTTCACCCCAACGATTAAATATTCTGGCTTCAAAAGTTTTTGCTCCACGAGCTATCACACTCCAAACTTCATTTAATCCATCTTCATTGGCTGTAAATGTATTAGGGATATATACTGCAAATTCAGGTGCTACAAATAAACAGTGAGTAATTGTATCAGTACATCCAAAATTGGTAGCCGCTAATAAAGTAATACAGTAAGTTCCGGTATCACCATATAAATGTTGTGGACTAAAATCAATTGAAGTTGAACCATCACCGAAATTCCATAGATAAGTATCTGCAGCACTGGTTGTATTTCCAAAGATTACCAATGGATCAAATTCAGTAATCTCTTGAGGAGAATACATGAAGTCAGCATCCGGATTTGGATATACGGTTAGATAATTAGGGATTGATAAGGTAGAAGTACAACCATCAGAGGTAGTAACCGTTAAAGTAACATCATAAGTACCCGGATTATTGAAACAGAATGTTCCATTTTGAACATTGGCTGTTCCTTGACTCTCAACATCCCAATTCCATTGAGTTATTGGAGAACCATTCAAAGTACTTTGGTCTGTTAAGTTTACACATAATGGGGCACAACTAGCTAAATTATCTCCGGCAAAATTTGCTGTAGGGAAATTAAGATCAAGTATAGCATCTACCGTTCCGGTAGCAGTACATCCATTTATTGGATCGGTAACAACAACAGTATAAGTACCGGGCGCATTTGCATTTACTGCATTATTTGTTGTTCCACCCAACATTCCAGGACCATTCCATGAATAAGTTACACCCACTGTAGTTGAATTACTATTTAAATTAACCATTGGTGTATTACACAAAATATTTTGATTGGTTCCCATACTTAAATCTGGCGGTGTATTATTAAGGGTAATATCAACTACATCTGTACTTGTACATCCGTTTATAGGATCAGTAGTAATTACAGTATATGTTCCAGGTGAGTTAATATTTGGAGCTGATGATGTTCCTCCGGAAACAATTCCTGGACCATTCCAACTATATGTTGCTCCTGGTGAAGTAGCACTGCCATTTAAATTAAGATTTGTTACAACACAAGTAAGCACATCATCTATACCGGCATTAGCTCCCGGAGGTGTAATATTTTGTGCAACATCAACAACATCTGTATTAGTACATCCATTAGATGGATCCGTTACGGTTACTGTATAAGTACCAGGACCATTTACTGATGGAGTTGCAGTAGTTCCTCCACCTGAAACAGATGGTCCTGACCATGAGAAAGTAACACCACCTGTAGTTGATGACCCAGCTAAATTTAATGTAGTAACATTACAATTTAAAATTTGGTCTGGACCGGCATTTGCGTCAGGTAAAACACCATTCATATTTACTACAGCCAAATCAGTAGATGTACAACCATTGGTTGGATCAGTGACTGTTACTGTATAAGTTCCAGCACCATTTACGTTAGGTGTTGTTGTAGTTCCTCCTGAAACTATTGAAGGACCGCTCCAAACAAAAGTAGCACCACCTGTTGTTGAAGATCCGGCTAGATTTACATTAGTAACTGTGCAATTTAATGTTTGATCCGGACCTGCATTTGCATTTGGTGCAGTATTATTTAAAGTAATGGTTGCCTGATCAGTTGCAGTACAACCGTTAGATGGATCCGTTACTGTTACAGTGTAAATCCCTGCACCATTAATTGTTGGAGCTGAAGTAGTACCACCTGAAGTAATTGATGGACCTGCCCATGCAAATGTCACTCCTCCTGTTGTTGAGGATCCGGATAAATTAAGTGACAGGACTGTACAATTTAAAATTCCATCCGGTCCTGCATTTGCATTCGGTAGCGTATTATTTAAAGTAATCAATGTTTGGTCTGTTGAAGTACAACCGTTAGAAGGATCTGTTACAGTAACTGTATATGTACCTGGACCGTTTACTGTTGGAGTTGCTGTTGTAGCACCTGCAGTAATAGATGGACCTGTCCATGCAAATGTAGCACCTCCGGTAGATGATGATCCTGATAAATTAAGTGACAATACAGTACAATTTAAAATTCCATCCGGTCCTGCATTTGAATTAGGTGGAGTAATATTTTGATTTACAATAACAACATCTGTTGAAGTACATCCATTAGCAGGATTAGTTACAGTTACTGTATAACTACCTATAGCATTTACTGTTGGACTAGCAGTAGTTCCACCGGCTGAAATTCCGGGCCCCGCCCAACTAAATGTTGCTCCAGGAGTTGTGGATGATCCACCAAGGTTGAGAGACGTAACAGTACATGTTAATGTCATATCAACACCTGCATTAGCATTAGGCATAACTGTGCTTCCTGTTACGGTAGTAGTTGCTGTAGCTGTACATCCATTAGCAGGATTGGTAACTGTAATTGTATATGTACCAGCAGCATTTACTGAAGGAGTAAATGTTGTACCGCCGGAAACAATTCCCGGACCAGCCCAAACTGCTGTTGCACCACCTGTAGATGATGACCCTGCAAGATTTACAGAAGTAACTGCACAAGTTAAATTTTGCGGAGCTCCTGCATTTGCATTGGGTGGAGTATTATTTAATGTAACAGTTGTAGTAGCTGTTGAAGTACAACCATTAGTCGGATTAGTAACCGTCATAGTATATGTACCTATTGCATTTACTGTTGGAGTAAATGTAGTTCCTCCGGCTGTAATGCCAGGTCCTGACCAAACTGGAGTTGCGCCTCCGGTTGAAGATGATCCCGAAAGATTTATAGATGTGGTTGTACACGTTAATGTTCCCGGAGTACCTGCATTTGAGTTCGGCGGAGTTGTATTAGCAAATACAGTCATTGTGTCTGTTGCTGAACATCCTCCAGCAGTAACAGTGAGTGTATATGTTCCGGGGGCATTTACAGTAGGTGTTAATGTTGTTCCTCCTGAGACAATTCCTGGTCCTGCCCAACTAAAAGTTGAACTAGGAGTTGTAGTTGATCCGCCTAGTACAGCAGTAGTTGTTGTACAGGTTAACGTTCGGTTAGTTCCTGCATTGGCATTTGTTGTTCCCGGAACCACTCTAACAAATATTTGTTGAGTAACCGGACCAAAACATGGATTGGTTGGTGTCCCGGTAATTGTATACAATGTGCTTGTGGTAGGTGCTGCTGTTACAGTAGTCCCTGTTGTTGGGGACAAACCTGCAGTTGGAGTCCAACTCCAATTAAAGCTTGCTATAGCAGTACCTGTAACTGATAAATTAGCCGAACCCCCATTACAAATAGTTACTGTATCAATTACAGGATTACAAACAGTTGATAAAGAAGGGGGGGCACCCGGCCATGTTACTGAAAATAAATTTGCTACTGCATTGTTGGATGCAGCATCATCCAATATCACTACAAACCTTAATTGTTGTGTTTGACCTGAATTAAAATTTTGTTGTCTATGTGCAATGGCAATTGCCTCATCCTGAAAATTGGTTGAACCAGTAGTACCAACGAAACCAAAACCTGAAGCATTCCAAATATCAGTTGCATCTCTGTTAGAAAATCCTCCATATATACAACGCCAGTTAGGACCAACTCCTGCTAAACCAACATAAGACATTGGTTGTGTTCCCGGCAAAACAGAAGTTGCTCTAACGTGAGCCTTATCACAACCACTTCCCGGCTGACTTACAATAGTATTTTGGGTGGTAAAATCACCACTGATGGATTGATTATTATCCGGGTCAAAGTTTCTGTAATAATAAAAATCAGGAATGTTTGCTCCGTTGTTGGTAAATGTAACTATGGTTGTATAAAACAAATCGTTCACCATAATTACATAGTCTATTCTAATATGTACATTATATATGCCATTAATATAATCACCTTCCCAGGTAATGACTCTACACTGACCATCTACTGTATATCCGGTAATAGAACCAAAAATTTGTGATCCTCCGGAACAATTATTACTAGCCGTTAAATCTGTGGCTCCATCAATCACTTCAATACCCCATCCATTTTCAGGAGAACCTGGTGTGAAAAAATCACCGTCAAAAGTGGTCCATGCATTCATTTGTGGATTGGATACGAATCCAAAAATTGCATTTCCTGATCTGAAATGATATCCTCCAGGATTAGGAAGAGGAGCTCCTTCAAAGCCTCCTTGGCCATTAACACCAATCTCAACAAAATTTCCTTGTGCAAAACAATTTGCTCCAACAAACTGGGCATATGATTTGTTGATGGTTAATAATGAGCATAAAATGAAAGTGAATAAAAAGAATGAATAAGTTATTCTTTTATGTACATGGTAGGTGTAACATGTATTCATAAGTCTTGGGGTATTGGGTTACTATTTCGAAATTATGAAATAAATGTTAAATAACAACTGGATTTCCTTTCGCAAAAAAGATGGTTATACACATGTTTTTTTTCAGGTAAAAACGCATTATACAAAGTGTAAAATGGTTGCATGTAGTATAAAATTTTAATACTCTAGTTATTAATTAGATAGCTTAAACTCTAACAATTAATTCATAGAACCCGCTAAATCTATTTAGCCAAGTAACTATAGTTGTAAATTACTGATTATTATAGACATAAAAGAGTAATTATTACAACTTATTCAATTATTCAAAGTTGAATAAAATTATAAATTAAGTGTTTATAAAATCGCTGAAAATGGACTTAAAATCAGACAAAAGTTACATTAAAATAAAATTAAAACTACTTAGTCTTTTACTACCTGAAGTTTAGCAAATTTCAACAGCAGTTTTTTCTCACCATCTTTTTCAAACTGTATGGTGGCTAGTTTATTATCTCCGTTACCATCAATGGAAATAATTTTCCCTTTGCCAAATCTAGCGTGAATAACTTCAAAACCAACCTTAAATAATCCTACAGGATCTCCTTTAACTGTAGTATTTGTTTTTGCAGCTATACTTACTTTTTTAAGATGAGAATGTGATGGAATAGAATAAGAGTTCACATTGATTCCTTCACTTTCTATTTGTTTACCTTGGAATATTCTTTTTTGACTACCTGCCTGAGAAAAATCAAGGTATGATTCATCTACTTCTGTTAAAAACCTGCTTGGATCAGAATGAATAAGATTTCCATATTTAAATCTTGATTGAGCATATGAAAAAGTAAGTTGTGTCATTGCTCTTGTA
>CAZUXM010000030.1:27767-28237 GCA_964624635.1 uncultured Candidatus Competibacteraceae bacterium | reverse complement strand
ATCAAATGTAGAAGCTCCTGGACCTGGATTGTTCAATGCATTTACTGACTATACACCACAAGTGAATGTAATGCCACGTATTGCATTCTCATTCCCAATATCTGAGAAAACATTGTTCTCTGCATATTATGATGTGTTAACTCAACGTCCTACATTATTCAACGGAGGAAGAAACTTAACTCAGATGAATCCTATGGATTATTTATTCTGGGATAACGCATCTTATAACTCTGCCGGAACTTTCTTCAACAATCCAAATTTACGCCCTGAAAGAACTACAGAGTTTGCATTGAGCTTCCGTCAGATTGTTACAGAGTCTATCATGATTAAAGTTCGTGCATTCTACAAAGAATTACGTGACATGATTGCAGGGGTAAAAATTAACGAAGCATATCCTCGTACCTATAATGCATGGAGTAATATCGACTTCGGTACTGTTAAAGGTTTAAGTGCAGAGGTATTATTATCAC
>CAZUXM010000030.1:25806-27757 GCA_964624635.1 uncultured Candidatus Competibacteraceae bacterium | reverse complement strand
CAAACAGTTTCTCTCAGTTAAATCTTATCAACTCAGGTCAACCTAACTTAAGATCTACTATTCCATTAGGATATGATAGTCGTCACCAGTTTAAATTATTTGGTGTATTTAATTTCGGTGAAACCAAAGATAAAGATCCATCAACTGCAGTGAAGTACATGGGTCCTCGTGGTAAATTCTTTGAAGCCATTTTCCGTAATTTAGGAGTAAGTATGACTTTATATGGTAACTCAGGAGTTCCATATTCACGTCAGGTAATTCCAACACCTACTCAATTAATCAACGGTTCACAAAACGGATCATTATTAGGATCATTAAATGGTGCTCGTTTACCATTTGAGTTTTATAATGATATTAATATCAGTAAAGACATTACTATTTACTTCGGTAAGAAAAAAGAAAATGGTGGATCTCGTAAAAGCTGTACTTTACAAATCTATATGAACATTCAGAATTTATTCAATGTTCAAAATATTACAGGAGTATATCGTGCTACAGGAAGTCCTACTGATGATGGATACCTTACTTCACCAAATTATCAGTCACAAATATTAAGTCAGGTGGATCCTAATTCATACATGAATTATTATAGTATGAAAGTGAATGATCCATATAATTTCAGTATGCCTAGAAGAGTAAGATTAGGGGCAGTATTAATGTTTTAATTGAATAAAAAGTTTGTTTGTTAAATATGAAAGCGAATAATATGAAAAGGGTTTTAGCAGTATTAGGGCTGGGGATTTTACTAAGTTCAACTACAGGAGTGTATGCTCACGTTTTTGATCCTACTAAATCGTCAAGTAAAACTTCTACTCAAACTAATGAGGAGAAATCTACCTCGGCAGGTTGTTTACCTCCTTCTACTTCTGCAGAGTTGAATGTAAATAACGTTCGTGCTCTTATTCACTCTGGTGGTGATATGTGGTGGGATTTAATTGCCAATGCTCGTTACGAAGTACCTAAAGGTAGTGGTAGACACTCTCTTTATGTAGGTAACCTTTGGATTGGTGGTCGTGAGGCAAATACTCAAACATTAAAAGTAGCTGCTCAACGTTACCGTGCGAATGGAGTAGATTTTTGGACAGGTCCTTTGGATACATTAGGTAGTGCGTCTATTGATGCTGAAACCTGTGACCTTTATGATCAACTTTGGCAGGTAAGTCGTCAGGAAGTGGAATTATTCCGCTTATGTAACTGTATTAATCCTAATGATGCTGCTTGTAATGGTTATCAAGTTCCTGAGTCTATCAAAAAATGGCCGGGTAATCCAATTATTCAAAACAACGGACAGCATTTAATTATGCAAAATATCCTTGCTCCTTTCTATGATAATTCAGGTGACGGAGTATATGATTATACTGATTGTGATTATCCTTTTTATGATTTAGATAATACTATTGATTGTAGAACAAACAGAAGTGCATTATTATATGGTGACTTTACTTTATGGTGGGTGTTCAATGATAAAGGTAATATTCACGGAGAGTCTCAAGGAAACTCCATTGGTATGGAAATCAGAGCTCAAGGTTTTGGTTTTAATACCAATGATGAAATCAATAATATGACTTTTTACAATTACCAATTGATTAACCGCGGTACTACTACTTTACAACAATGTTATTTCGGAGTAAATACAGATGCTGATATTGGTGGTGCGGTGGATGATTATGTAGGTTGTGATGTTGAACGTGGTTTTGGTTTTGCTTATAATGCGGATGATTTTGATAATCCTTATCAAGGAGCACAAGGTTACGGAGCAAATCCACCTGCTATTGGTATTGACTTCTTCTTAGGTCCATATATGGATGATAATGGTATTGCTGATTTTTGGGATAAAAATTGGGACCCGAACAATCCGCCTGTTGAAGCAATTACAGCTATGAACTCATTAGCAGGTGATGCACAAGATACTACTCGTATGAGTGCTACTTATGGTATCAACGGAGTTGGT
>CAZUXM010000030.1:19835-25796 GCA_964624635.1 uncultured Candidatus Competibacteraceae bacterium | reverse complement strand
CTGATAACGAACGTTTCGGTATGCGTAGATTCGTATATTACAATAACTCAGGATCAGGTACTAACTCTGACCCTTCTGTTGGTCCGGAATATTACAACTACTTAAGAGGATATTGGAAAGATAATTCCAGAATGGTTTTCGGAGGTTCAGGGCAGCCTATTGGTACTTTTGTGAATGCTCCTAAATCAGACTTTATGTTCCCAGGAGATTCAGATCCATGGAACTGGGGTACAAAAGGAGTTTCATCACCATTTAGTTGGTCTGAAACCAATACAGGAGGATCACCAAATCCGAACCCGGCAGCTGACCGTCGTTTCGTTCAGTCTGCAGGACCATTTACATTAATGCCTAATGCGGTAAATGATATTACTACAGGAGTTGTTTGGGCTCGTGCCTCAAGCGGTAACTCTTATGAGTCAGTTCTTAAAGTATTAGCGGCCGATATTAAAGCACAATCATTATTTGAAAACTGTTTTAAAGTATTGAATGGTCCTGATGCACCGGATTTAAATATTCAGGAAATGGATCAAGAGTTAGTTATGTACTTAACAAACAAATCTATTTCCAACAATTACTTGAATCAGTACGAAGAGTTCAACTATTTTATTCCTGAATTTACTTTGAGTTCAAGCCCTATAACACGTGATACTACTGTTTGGGTTCCGCATTATGATTCTACGAATGTTGGTGGTCAACCCTATTATTTATATGATAACATGCAATCTACTGCAGCTGATAGTATGTTCTATATTTATGTAGGTATGACTTTAATTGATAGCTTATATGGTTATGAAACAAACCAAAGTACTGCCGTTACCACTACTATTCAAATAGGCGTTCAATTAGATTCAACTATTTATGATAGATATATCAGATTTGAAGGATATCTTATTTATCAGATAAAAGATAAAACAGTTACTGCAACCGATATTTTTGGTCCTGATGGAAATGATTTTGGAAGGTTAGTGGCTCAGTGTGATGTGAGAAACTTTGATGCCAACGGTAATCCAATAGGTAAATTAATCAACTTCCAGTATGATGATGGACTTGGCTATTCAGTACCTGTTGTAAAAGTAGATGGTAGCAATCAAGGTATTAAACACTCCTTTAAAATTACTCAGGATGAGTTTACACAAACCAGTAGTAAAACCTTAGTAAACCACAAAGATTATTACTACATGGCATTAGCTTATGGTTATAATAACTATAAAACCTATGATCCAAATGACCCTTCTGCCCTTGACGGTCAGAAAGAACCATTCTTCTTAGGTCGTAGAAACATTAAAGTATACAAAGCATCACCACATATTCCTAATGTTGAAAATGGTGGAACAGTACTTAATTCGTTGTATGGTTTTGGTCCGCAAATTACTCGTGTAGAAGGTAGAGGAAATGGAGGAAATGTTTTAGAACTAACCAAAGAAACAGAAGATTCAATTCTTATGTTCGGTAAATTGAAAAGACTTACTTATGAAAATGGGTTAGGTCCGGTAAAAATTAAAATCATCGATCCATTGTCTATTAAAGGTAAAAAGTACTTATTGAAAGTAATTGATACTACTAACCAGGCAGTGAAAATTACTCAGAGTACAGCTACATGGGTATTATTAGATCCTACTGCCCCTTCAGGTTCTGATACAGTTGCTATTTCAGAATCTAATATGTCACAAGCATATGAGCAAATTATCTATGATAGAAGAGCACTTGATCCGGATACTGCATTCTTAGGTTTCTCGATTGATTTCCACCAAACTCCTAATGCGGGTCCTACATGGTCAACAAATTCTTCAGGACAATTAGTACCATCATATACCGATGCAGGTTTTGTTGAGATTAATGGTACTGAAGTATCTACACCGGGTAACGGATTGTTATATACAAGTATAGAATTTGAAAACCCTGATAATGTTTATTTAGGATTTTTCCCTGACTTAGATGGAAACTCTCCGCTTAACTGGGTTAAAGGAGGAAGTTTATATAGCGAAAATACTCCAATAGATCCTGCTAACATTGATTATTATTGGAATAGTAACTATATAGAACCACTAGCAGATAATCGTGTTTTCTTTGATCCTTTGGGACGATTTGTAACCGGTACTTCATTCTATGGAGGAGGTGGTCTTGTACCTTACGTGTTAACTTCAAGTGTTGAAGCTTACAAACAAGATCCGGGTTCAACTCAATTGTTCCCAGGTCATAACTTAAGTTATTCAGCTGTGGTAAGTAATGGTGCCAGTTCAACAGGTAGAATAACCCCAAGTAGTGTAAGCAATTCTCTTGGGTCTGTTGAAATAGTTCTCACTTCTGATAAATCTAAATGGTCAAGATGTCCTGTGTTTGAAACGCATAACACGGGTATTACCGGTATTGCAGGCGATCCATATGTGGATGCAGGCTGGCCAAACTCAACCGTTCCTGAAAACTTAGATTTACGATTTGCTTTTTCAGTAGACAAGGATGGAAATAAAAATATGGCAACTACTGCCAGCTCTAATCCTGATGATCCAAACTATATCTCTGCTTATGGTATGGGTTGGTTCCCTGGTTATGCTATAGATGTTGAAACTGGTGAAAGATTAAATATTGCTTTCGGTGAAGATTCTTACCTGAATGCAGAGAACGGAAGAGATATGTTATTTAATCCGTCTAAATCAGATCCAACTTCAGGAAATTCTGAAGGCTATGTATCACCATTTGGAGATTATTTATTTGCAGGTAAACACTATTTATATGTGTTTGCTTCAAATGCAGCAGAACCACCTTATGCAGCATTCCCTGCATACGATCAAGGTTTCCGTATTATTAAACAAATGTCTGATACTACCAATAACTTTATACCTATTAGTGGTGTTACAAATCCAAGAGCTCGTAACGTATGGAGAAACTGTATTTGGGCTGGTATTCCATTTAATGTTACCGGTAAATCATGGTTAGGTGGTGAGTGTAGAATTAAACTGAGAGTCCAAAGAACTTATGCTAAAGGATACTCTGCAGTAAACTCTGAATCAGTTGCACAAAATGCCAATAACCCAATGTATGAATTCAGCTTCGATGGATTGCAAACAGTTGTTGATGATAACAGAACTGCTACCAGTGCACTTGATTTAATTCAGGTAGTACCTAATCCATATTACTCAGCCAGTGAATACGAAACTTCTGCTCTTGATAACAGAGTAAAAGTGGTGAACTTACCTGATCAATGTACCATTTCTATTTATACTTTAAATGGAACACTTATCAGAACATTTGTAAAAGATGATAATACAACTACTAACGTAGAGTGGGATTTGAAAAACTATAAAAACATTCCTATCTCAACCGGGTTGTACATCATTCACGTAAATGCCCCTGGTATTGGTGAAAAAATATTGAAATGGTATGGTGTAATGAGACCATTACAGCTAGATAATTTTTAATTGTTGAATTAAGATAATACGTAGAGTAATGATAAAGACAGGAAAAAGATTAAGCGCAACCTTAGCAGTTACATTGGCTGCGCTTCAATTTACCTTCGCAGGTAATGGCGATAGAGCAGGTTCTGCCGGTGCTACTGACTTGCTTATCAACCCATGGGCTCGCAGCTCAGGTTGGGCAGGCGTAAATACAGCTTTTAGCCGTGGATTAGAAGCTCAGTTTACGAATGTAGCCGGAATGGCTTTTACCAAAAAAACGGAGTTGATATTTGCCCATTCTATGTGGTTAGCGGGTACCGGTATTAATATCGAGAACTTTGGCTTTTCACAAAACATGGGAGCTCAACGTGGGGTTATCGGGTTAAGTGTCATGTCTCTTAATTCAGGACAGATTAACGAAACTACCGTTAACCAGCCGGAAGGTACAGGTAATACTTATCAGGTTTCTAACCTTAATATTGCCCTTTCGTATGCACGTAACTTCTCTAAAAAAATCTCTGGAGGTATTACAGTTCGTATCATCACTCAGGGTTTATCTAACGTAAACTCAACCGGGTTTGCAGTTGATGCAGGTATACAGTACAAAACAAAATTGGGTAAACGTAAAATCGAAGGTTTACCTGATGATGAACAGGATAATTTATTTTTTGGTATTGCTTTAAAAAATATTGGTCCTAGAATGAGAGCTAATGGCGATGGTCTTTCTACTCAATTTACTTCACCTATTTTTGGGTCTTTAGTAACTGTTGAACAACGTTCAGCTGAATATGAAATGCCTGCTTTGATGAATATTGGTGTTGGATACATCTATCGTTTTAATAAATCTCATGCATTAGATTTTGCTTTCAATTTTACTACCCATTCCTTTACTTACGATCAATGGACTCTTGGAGTACAATATAACTTCAAAAATATGTTGATGGTTCGTGGAGGATATACTTTTGAAGAAGGAATTTTTGGAAATCGTGATGGTGCTACTCCAACAATGTTGAATGCATTTGTAGGTCCTGCTGCCGGTATCACTTTTGAAACCCCATTCAAAAAACAGGGTACTACTAAAATTGGTTTTGATTATTCATTCAGAGCTACTTACAATTTTGGAGGGGTACATACCTTCGGTGCAAGATTTACTATCTAAGCCGGGAAGTATACTTCTTTTATAATAAAATTTATACATTTGTTTATGTTGAACAGAAAGCCACAAGCTTTCTGTTCATGTTTTTATAAAGCAAGTACAGTTATTATGTCAAAAATTAATTACTTAACAGAAGAAGGTTATAAAAAGCTGAAAGAAGAGCTGGAGCATATGGTCGCCATTGAAAGACCTCGTATCTCTCAGCAAATTGCTGAAGCCAGAGATAAAGGTGATCTTTCTGAAAATGCTGAATATGATGCAGCTAAAGAAGCTCAAGGATTGTTGGAAGCTAAAATTTCAAAACTTCAGGAAACACTTAATAATTCACGGATCCTTGATAATTCAAATGTAGATACTTCTAAAGTTTCTTTATTAAGCAAAGTAAAAATCAAGAATAAAAAGAACAATGCTACCATGCAGTATCAGATAGTTTCTGAAAATGAAGCCAATCTGAAAGAAGGTAAAATTAGTAGTGAATCTCCTATTGGTAAAGCATTGCTTGGATTAAAAAAAGGAGCTTCTGTGGATGTACAAACTCCCGGGGGCTTAATGACTTTTGAAGTACTAGATATTACCAGATAATGGCCACTATATTTTCAAAAATTATTTCAGGAGAAATTCCTTGTTATAAAGTAGCTGAAACCGATCAGTACCTGGCATTTCTTGATATCAATCCTCTTAAAAGAGGACATACGCTTTGTATTCCAAAAGTAGAAGTGGATCATCTTTTTGATTTGGATGCAGATACCTACACAGGTTTGATGCAATTTTCTCAAAAGGTAGCCAAGGCTATTCAGAAAACATTGCCTTATAAAAGAGTAGGAATGGTAGTAGCCGGTTTTGAAGTTCCTCATGCACATGTACACCTTATTCCTGTAAATAATATGCAGGAAATGGATTTTAATAATCCTAAAGTGGATATGGTGAAAGAGGAATTTGCCGCCATTGCTATGGCTATTGGGATGACTTATAAAACGTTATAACCCTAAATTCCAAATCTCAAATCTCAAATTTGGTATTTGGGATGTGGTATCATTGTTGTATATCAATTATTCATCAACCTTCGTTATCTTTAATACACCATTCAATAACTATGATGAAGAAAATTTTCCTATTGCCCCTTTTACTGATTACTGCATATGTGTTTTCTCAAACATCTTCACAAGCTATTTATCCTGATGGACACGGGGGTTTTGTTTATATGCCCAACGGTAAAATTTCTTTTGCTGATGAAGTAGTGGATTATCTTGAAGGAACACCCAAATGCGAAACCAAAAATAATGGAGGTACAGCTAATATTGTTTTAGGTGAAGCCAATTATAATATCGAAACCCGAAAAGGATTTTTTACCATAGGATGTGGTGGTTCAATTACCGTAAGATTTACTGATAATGCATTAACCGATATAGAAGG
>CAZUXM010000030.1:17526-19825 GCA_964624635.1 uncultured Candidatus Competibacteraceae bacterium | reverse complement strand
TACATATTTGAAGTAGGCAATGAAATTGAAAATACACAACTCGAAATTTCAAACGACGGAGTAAAATGGATTAACGTAGGAGAAATTAGTGGAGGTAGAGCAGAAGTAGATATCAAAGATTTTGTACAACCCAATGAAGTATTTTATTATGTGAGATTAACGGATCTTAAAACCGGTTGTTCAGGAAGTTTTCCGGGAGCTGATATTGATGCTATAGCGGCATTAGGTTCGGTTGTACAACTTACGTTAAATTCATCCGTATTGTTTGATGTTGGTTCTTATACTTTAAAACCATCCGCATTATCAGCCATTGATTCATTGGTGATGAATATGAACGCATCTATGATTAGAGCGATTGATATTTACGGGCATACCGATAGTGATGGTTCTGATGAAAAAAATCTCACGTTATCTAAAAACCGTGCGAATGCTGTAAAAGATTATATGGCAAAAAAATTGAGTAATAATTCAATTACCATTAATACCATTGGAAAAGGAGAAACTGAACCGGTAGCATCAAATGAAACTGAAGAAGGAAAATCTGCCAATAGAAGAGTGTCGATGATTGTGTATCCTAAATCAATGAACAAAGTAAATAAAAAGGAATACGATGAATTTACTAAAGTAATGTGTAATCCTTTTGACCTTACCCGTGCCCGCAGTTATCATGGTTACCCAAGGCCTATTAATAAAACAGCCATGGACGGAATGTTTGAAACACATATTGATGACGTAATTCACATTGATGGAATGTCTTTCTTTTTTAATGGAAATAAAGTACGCACCTTTGATCATCAGACTAAAAAAGTAAATACCAAAGATCAATTAATTACTGATGTATTTTCAGGATTAAAATTTAACCGTATTGATGCTGCATTTTATTTGCAGGAAGAAGCAAAATATTGTTTCATGAAAAGCGATAGCTTGATTTTATTTGATCCGGTAAAAAATTCATATAAAGCTTATCAGCTTGATAAAATTTTCCCCGGATTGTCTACCAAAAGACCTGAAGCGGTGCTATATTATGGAATGAATAATTATATTTTTTATTACGAAGGATATCGTCAATGGTATAATTATAAAACCAAAGAAGTAAAAGCACCGGTATTGATACAGACGGACCCGTGGGGAAACCTTTGGTTAGATGGAGTAGATGCAGTCATGGATGATGGAAGTGGGTTGGTGTATTTTTTCAAAAATCCTACAGAATAAACTATTTACACACTTCAATTTTAGCATTCATATTCTTGATTTTTTCATCCCGTATTTTTTTTAATACTTCATTGAGCTTTGTAGATTTAATGGCAGCATAACTAAAATAATCTTTTACTTCCAGCAACCCTATTTCTTCTTTTTTTAATCCTCCTTTTTGCCCTAAAAAGCCTACCAAATCTACTTTATTCAATTTGTCTTTTTTGCCTTTACCAAAATACAAGGTGGTCCATTGAGGTGGAGCAGGAAGTTCGCTTTCATAATTCACTTCAAACGTTTCCATACTCCTGTCCACATATTCAGGGAATGAGTTATTTTCTGTGATAATCAAGGCCATACCATCCGCATTCATTCGTGCAGTTCGTCCGTTGCGATGAATAAATGCATCTTCATGTTGTGGTAGTTGTACATGAATAATATTTTTTATTTCGGGAATATCCAATCCTCTGGAAGCAAGATCAGAAGTAATGAGAATATTGACCGAGCCATTTCTAAATTTTATGAGGGCTTTTTCCCTGTCTTTTTGGTCTAATCCACCATGAAAAAATTCGTTTTCTAATTCTCTTTCTTTCAGGTACTGGTGTACTTCTTCTACCTTTTCTTTAAAATTGCAAAATACCAATACAGAACCCTCTCTTAGGGTACACAACAAATGAAATAAAGTATCCAATACTGATTTTTGTACCACTACTTTTTTGATCACCAATTTGGGGGCATTTTCTTTTTGGTGTAAAAAATTAATCGTAATGGCATTCTTGGTTTCAACAAATTCTGGAATTTCTATCGCTTGTGTAGCCGAAATAAGTACTTTCTTTTTTAAAGAAGTGAGTTGAGAAATAATATATCTCATATCCTCTTCAAAACCAAATTCCAATGATTTATCAAATTCATCAATCACCAAAGTAAGGATACTATCTGTTCTGAAACGATTTTTTTCAATGTGATCTCTTATTCTACCCGGAGTACCAATCAATAACGCCGGCGGGTGTTGTAAATTATTTTTTTCAATACTCATCGGATGTCCACCATAACAACAATTTACTTTGAATCCAGTTTTTAAACTTTTAAAAACGGATTCAATTTGCAA
>CAZUXM010000030.1:8013-17516 GCA_964624635.1 uncultured Candidatus Competibacteraceae bacterium | reverse complement strand
TGATGGAGCCATCACCAATGCCTGTACTTTATTTTGAATTTCAGGATTTAATTGTTGTATCAAGGGTAATAAAAAGGCGAGTGTTTTTCCTGATCCCGTAGGAGACAATAAAATCAAATGCTCTTTTTCTTCATACCGGCTCCAAACCGATTGTTGCATTTCATTGAGTTGTTTTACCCCAATATTGTCTAAACTGGTTTGTAACTGAGTATTTAGTTGCATAGCACAAAGGTAGAGATATTATTGGTAGGTGGGAAGTTTATAGATATATACCACTTTTACAATAAAACATTTATGATGAAAGCCTTGTCTTCAGGAGCACTACAAGCCTGCAAAACCGTTGAAGGATTCTCTGTTTTATTGGAAGAAATGAAAACAGCTATTCAATTAAATACATTAAGTGATAGCACCTACTTTAATTATACCCGAAAATTAGCTCAAATAGTATTGCACTATCAACGAATGCCCGAAGAATTAACAGAAGAAGAAGTAAATGACTATTTATTAATTCAATTACAAGGAGCACGCAGTTATTCTAAAAGTGAATACAAACATTTGGTATATAGTTTACGGTACTACTATAAATTAAAAAAAATAAAAAATCATATTCGATTACCACAAATAAAGTCAGAGAAAAAATTACCTGTTGTTTTTAATCAGCATGAATGTATTCAGCTCTTCAGTAGTATAAATTTTCTTAAACATCGGTTAATATTAAAACTCATTTATTCATCAGGACTCCGTTTAGGAGAACTTCTCAAACTACAATGGGAAGACATAGATTTTGAACGATTACTTATTCATATCAAACAAGCTAAAGGGAAAAAAGACCGATATGTTCCTTTAGCTCAAAGTTTGTTGCCTGATTTACTTACTTACATGGAACAATCTACTTTCTCCACTTATATTTTCCCGGGAGGTAAAGGTTTGCCTATGATGAGTGAAACTGGGATTCGATTTGCACTTAGTCAGGGAATAAAGAAAGCTGGTATTCAAAAAACCGGAGCTTGTGTTCATACCCTTCGCCATAGCTTTGCCACACATTTACTTGAATTCGGGTTAGATATTGTTTCTATCAAAGAACTATTAGGTCATTCTCGAATTGATACTACACTAAAATATCTTCATGTAGCTAATATCAATAAAATGAATAAACTATCACCACTTGATAAATTATTTATCCCTCCAAGTTGTGAGGAATCGAAAATTATTATTGAAAGGTTAACTACTTTGCGAATTAAGTTTCAAAAACAAAAACTTGAAAATCCGAACCAACTTAAACTTTTTGAAGACTGAGTTGGGGCAAGGTGGAGTTAGGTTCATTTTTTATTTTTTGAATTATTGGCGAAGCCAATAATTATTTAGAGCATTTGGAATTTTAAACCATTCGTTCATCGAAATAGTTTTGCCAAATACTTATTGATTTAGCTTTACTGGAATTTTTGACTGCTAATATTGCTGCATCGACCAAGTTCTCAAACAAATTTCTAAAATTCCTTTTCTCATCAATATCCAAATTTTCAAGAATATCATTCATTGGTATAACCGGAGAATTTATCTTAACCGAATTGATGCCGAATATCTGATAGTTCAAACCAGTGTACAGACTATTATATGCTAAGCGTATTGTCTCTTTAAAAGCAACGTCTTCTCTCTTATGAGGCGCATAGTTGTTTGCCATTAAAATGGCTAAGGCCATTCCACTGGGAAACCTCGAGTTTTCCTTAATGTGATCTTTCCATGCTTTCATATACATAACTAAACGAATCAATTGGTTTTTATCCTTCTGATTTTCGGCACACTTCTCAAAAAACCATTGACTAAAACCTACTGGGTCTGATTTCTCTGACCACCTCGTTGACCCAATGACGCCAATACGTGTAAACTTTTCGTTTAAAAAATTGTAATACTCACAATAAACTGGTAAATCAACATGATAGGCAACTTCCTTGTTAGCAGATGTTGGTTGATATTTAATACGTACACATTTCGTCTTATTAATTGGTTTGAAAGAGGTATGGTTTTTCAATGCGGCTATTAACCACCCAGAAGCAGTTTCTGGTGTTGGCCAATTGCTTTGCCAATTTCCATATCCGCGAAGATAAACTCCAATATCAATATCATATTCACCTACCAAAGGTTTAATTATTGTGTCCATTGTAAATGAACCCTGACCCTTGAAATCTACTTTAGAACAATCAGCATTTTCTTTAAAATACTTACGAATCTTTTGTGTTATAGCCTTCCTTGCGGCCCGTAGAAATTTTCTATCCGTTTTTGTTAAACTGATAGATTGATGATAGTTTAAAAATAAATCTGTGCAATCGGCCATAATTGAGTGACTACTATTTCCGAGTTACACTAATTGTACCGTAATTTCCTCTTTCAGGTGAGGTATAATAAATTCCCTTAAGTGTTTTATTCTTTTTATTAAACGTTAACCTAGTTAATCCACGATGAATAGTTAAACCGGGATCTGCCACTTTACGATGGTCATTGATAAATTCATAAATTAATAAAGGCCCATCAGATTCATCAATAACAATTGCAGCCATCTCACTTTTAGAAGTTGATTGGCTCGTTTGTAAGCTAACCTTTATATTGCTTAATGTTTGGGTGATTTTTATAGTGATGTCAATTGAAGTTTGCTGATTATCTCGAGAACTTTGAAGATGTCCACCATACTCTCCAGAAACATTCGGAGTTTTAAAAAAATTAGCAGCTGAAAGCAATTTCCAAACATATAGATCGAATAGTAAATAATAAATGCCTAAAAATGCCAAGGCAGAGGATGGAACATCTGCAATCCATGAATATTTTTGGTAAAAATCGCTATCGTTTAAAACATAAACATTCAGCAGATAGCTACTCAATAAACTGAGAGGTATTATGATCCAGAGGGCCTTTACTTTATCATTTGTATTTATCGAATATGTATGCATTACCAATTAGTCCAAAGTTTATATGTTTCTGCCAAAAAATGTTTAGCATCGTTTTGATTCCAGTTCTCTTTTGTAGTTCCCCACAAAGGTCGTATTCCATTCAAACACATAAAATTATCCATCGAATTTTGAATCAAATAATTGTAGCAATTGACAAAGGTATTTTGATAATTTGAACCAAACTGGTTATTGGGGATATTTGAAAGTAAACATTCAATATAATATGATGGTGCCCTAACCTTTTGAAAATCGTGATTGTTAACTAAATAATTACGCATATTTTTAAATATCCTAACAGTCGGTTTGAACCATTGAGCAGAGGACTGATGTTTCAGTGTAGCATTATCCGAATGCTTTTTAGGGAAGTTGATTATACTCTCATAAGTATTTCTGGTTGTAAAAGATATCCCAGAATGGTAATTATTTGTGTTCAGGATTCCATAATAAAGGCGATAATTTGAACAAACAAGCACATCCGCTTCAAGTCGGCTTGAGGTAGGTGCAATCTGTATTACCTTGTTACCCAGGGTAACATTATTTGTTCCATAATACGCAGTTAAACATGCATCAATATCATTTCTAAAATCTGAAAAGCCGTAGTTGGCTGTTGTTATCCCTAAGGATGAATCTTGTTCAGAGTTGAGATTATTTCGAAAAGATGAAATTAGTTCTACTGTCACATCGACGTCACTTTCACCGTAAACATTAGTATCATTTTTGTATGATCCCTGTAAATATATATTGAATTTTACACCTGCCGGAAAGCCAGTGTAAGATTCAATCGCGGTTTTCACGGAGTTTCCAGTATTGGCAGAATTAGTTATTGAGCCTTGATGACTCCAGGTATTTAATTGTGATTCGGGTATTGGCATTACTCAATAATTGTGGTTGTGTTGAAACATTAAAAATAATCTTTTTAGTTGAGATATGGAAGATGCTTAATCAAGGAGGATGAGGTTTCTTTTGCAGTAAGTAGTTCAGAATAAAGCTTTAGAAGAATAAGGACTACAGTTAAGGTGGGCCAAGTCATCCGAATTGACTATCCAAACTAGCGGCTACGACCAATATTGTACAGCCTAAAAGATAGAGATAACATAAATCTATTCAATTAATTTATTTCCCCGGTTCTTAAGGTCAATAACTAAATCCTCTATAGTTTTATATTTTTTATTCGTAAGCATTTCCGTCATGATCAATCTTCTTAATCTTCGAACAACAGGAAGAAGGGTTGTATTTAGCATTATTAGTGCTCTTTCGTTCCCCAATCCATTATGAACAATCGAATTCCTTTGAGCTTTCAATTCACTAAATAAAGCCACAAAATTGCTTTTTATGGATTTAATTATTGGCTTGGAATAACCTTTTCTATAAACCTTTATTTGGTGTAGTATAAAGGGATGAGTTAGTTCTTTTGAAAGTACATCGTAGTCAAACTCAATCTGCCGGAAGATCATACCGTAATATTCCACTTTCCTTTCTTTGGTTAACCCAATGACTTCCGCTTTCTCGTTGAATGATGTAACTGCACTTTCGATCCAATTGCGCATCCAGAACTTTCTTGATTCATCAGTAGTAAGTAACATAATAGAAGATATATCTTCTATTATGTTTTTCACGTTAGCTTTTTCTGCAAACAATACCTCTAAATAATTCCAAAAATAGGCCATGTTGTTTTGTGAAATAGCTTTAATGAAAATTGATTCGCATTCTAAAAATTGATTCTTACATACTTTGTTTGCTTTTTTTAAAGATTGGTATGGGTTGTTTGATAAAGTTTCTTCAAATATGGGGTTTATTTCGTGGCCTTTTTCATATCCACTTCGATGGCAATTAAAACTATCAAAATCACTGGTAACCAGAAAGGCATATTTTTCTAGTCTTGCGTTAGAATCACAAACAGAGTTTAAATATTCAATTTCTGTTTTTATTGTATTAATTGTATCATTAATTGCAACATCATGACTAAAGTAATTAACCTTTACTACCCCAAACAGCATGGTTTTAGGCTTGAAAAAATCTCCAAAAAAATCATTATCTAAACTTCTCTGGCGCATTTTTGAAAACTGGGTGTGTTCGGGATGGTAAAAAGTTACCTTATTATATTTAAACTGGAAATCATTCCTGCATTTAATTCCCATTATTCTAAAAATAAAATAATGAGTTTTGTCTGGTTCCTTTAATATATTATAGATGCCATGAAACTGACTTTTGAAATTTCTTTTTGCAATAAACTCATGTTTCTTTTCATCATCGGCATCTTTCAACAACAAGGATTTTGGAAAAGGGAATTTTTTTATTTCAGAAGAAAGAATTCTTTCAAAAGTCTTTTTAATATCGGATTTCGCTCGATTATTAAGCAAGAATTCGCTTACAATAATATTTGAACACTCTTTCATATCATTAATATGATGATCAAGCTCATGCTTACATCGCAAGAAACTGATAATTTCATCTAGGGCATACTTGACCATTGATCTTTTAAGCTCGGTGCGAAACTTTATCAAACTGGATAGAAAAATTGGATTGTTTCTAATCCATGCAATTTTATTCTTGTGGGATCCAGCTTTTTTGTACAAAGCTATTAATGGCTGAATTTCTTTATAATTTTTAAACCTTTTAAAAAATGCATTATCTTTTTCCAAAAAGCTGTTCGCAAAATAGACATCTTTTAACTTGAAATATCGCTTTATCAATTAGGGAAAGAGGGTTTTCAATTGGAAGGTTATCAAGAATTCCCATCTTATCCGTAATGAAATCAAAATAATCTGCAAAAAAGTTGACTTTCTTTTGAATTAAAGGATTGGAATGAGTGATCTGGTTAATATTTGCCATACGAATTAATCAGCGAGTTCTTTAACAACAGACGGATGAGCAAGTAACTCAGGATAGGTAAGTAATTTCTGACCGGTTGTAGATTCATAAATCTCAAGTGTGGTCTTACCAAACCTTAATTTAAAAAATGTATTTTCAGGATTAAAATTACACATGTAACAAACCCATGGCCAATGTGTCTTAAATTGTTCCTCCATTGATCTTAACCATCTATATACTTCAATAGTTTGCTTAGTAACTAACATGCTATGCCGACTGGTAGATCTACCAATGCCGGGGCTATGGAAAATTTTTCCTCTTATTTTTGTCATACCAAGAGTTAATCCTTTATTCCAAATCATTTGTCTTTCAGCCCCAGTCTTAATTTCTGGTGAAATATCCGTTATTTCTGGATCATAAAAGGGTTCTAAAATATGGTAAAAATGGTCATGAAGTATCTCCTGCCATTTGGTTTCTCCAAATACACCTTCACGGTGGGTATCTGTATCAAGAAAAATAGCTTCATCATCGGTTAAGTAAACAAACAGCAATGCGTCGGTTCGTCTGGCAAATTTACCTTCCTTTTCTAATGACAGGTGAAAGTGAAAAATGTTCCACTCGTAAGAAAGGTGATCGTGAAATCTGGTTAGAAATAACGTCTTACTTTGAAAATAATTTACATCTGAGCCTTTGGAAAATAGTTCAGCTAAATATTTTATTTCTTTTTGTTTCGGGTGTTTATCAAGTCGCAATAAAAAGTCGGGATTGTAAGTCACTTTTCTTGGTTGCGGTCTTATAGCCTTTTTCATTATTGTCAAGTAGTCTATAATATAATCATTTATATCCTCATATGGTTCTACTTTAACTTCATAATGAAGTAGACCTTCAATCAATTCATTTTTCAGGTCATTTTCAAAATCAAATTTCATAAGGCGGAATTAATTTTCTGCCAAAAAACTTGGCAATATTTAAGTACTTAATATACAGCTTTGAATGTTAACTTTCAAAGAGAATTACTAACAAGTTTGCCTTTTATTAGGATGGAACTGGTGAATGTTGTAAATTGGCTGTAAACCCAGGTTATTATGAACCCATGTTTACTAAACTCACAAAAAGGTGACCCGTTTATTCAAGAAATCGCCGATCAGATTGGCAAACTTTACAATATGCCAGCGATTACTGTTGTAGAATCCAGCACCGATAATGCTTGTGCAACAACTAAAAGATTCTTATTTCAAGACAAACTATACATTGCCTATAGTCCCGAATTCATCAACCAGATTTATCAAATGGGTTATTGGGCACTCGTTGCGCTCATTGCTCACGAAATTGGCCATCTGTACTACCGTCATACAGGAAGTACTAAGGAAAGAGAGTTGCTGGTTGATAAGTTCGCCGGTAGAGCAGTTAATTGGCTGAATGGAGACTATTGGGAAGGTGTGTACTTGTTTGAGCATCCTAAATTTGAATTTGGATACGGAACTCATCCTGACAGGCCGGAAAGAAAAACCGCATTTACAGAAGGTTGGAATGCTGCCGCTGCAGGAATTCCATTTGAATGTTATAAAAAGGAACAACCAAATCAAATGGCACAGGCTGTAGGAACGGTTGCTGTAGGTTTACTATTCGTAGGTTTAATTAGTTTGCTTGTCGGAGAATAGTACCAATTTTATTTAATCGTCAACACTAATAATCCGCCGACAATCATCAGTCCTCCAACGGCGATCTTCCATGTGAATTGTTCGTTTAGAACAACTACCGAAAGTATTAAAGTGATTATGATACTTGCTTTGTCAATAAGAGCAACTTCGGATACATTTCCCACTTTAATTGCTTTGTAGTAGAAAATCCATGATACGGATGTTGTTAAAGCAGAACAGGCTAAAAGTATAATGTCTTTTGTTGTGAGGTTGGAGAAATCTTTGACGTGACGGAAAACAAAAACATTTAACCATATAAGAATAAATACAAAACTTGTACGTACTGCCAAACCTGTATCAGCACCTACGTTTTTTAATCCTGCTTTTGCGATTACCGATGTTACCCCGGCAAAGATCATGGAGATGATTGCAAATATTTGGTATTGTTTCATAGCTCAAAGGTTGTTTATGAAGTTGAATTTAGTCAATTTACTGCAAAGCGGCCGGGGGTGAAGCGGCATCCTTTTTGGCGTTTTGAAGAAGAGATTCCTCCACTCCCTCAATGCCGGTCACCTTAATCAAGATCGGAATGACAAAACGCCAAAAAGATACAGCGGAACACCCGATTAGCCGCCCAACTAAAACTTATAGCTATAACCTGCACGGATAACCTGTGTCTCGTACAAATCAATACTTTGAATGCGGAAACCATCGCTTATGATCTCTTTCTTTATTCTAAAGGTATTGAACAGATCTGTTGCATTGATAAATAATTCTCCCTTACCTTTTTGAATTGTCTTTTTAAAGGCCAAATCAAATGAGAATCGTGAATCTGTGGTTCCCTGTGGAATAATATCAGGTGCAAGAAAAACTGCGCTAAATTGTATATCGAACTTTAGCGGCAAATGGAATGTAGAATTTACTTTTGCATTACCTGAAAAGGCTGTTTGCTGCGGAGAGCTAAACGAAACATTAAACGGATATACGTTTTGAATACTAAATGCACTGATAATATTATAATATCCGTTTAAGCCGATACTAAATGTCCACCATTTCTTTACATCCTGTGAAAGATTTACTTCAATGCCGATGTTATGCGCATCCCTGGCATTTTGTGATATTGAATTGATGAATGTATTGCCGGGCAAAGAAGTATAAATACGGGTAAGCACATTATCAGACCAACGATAATAAACAGAGGAATAAAAATAACCGCTTTTCCAACTTGTTTTATAACCTAACTCGAACGTTTGGGTATATTGAGGCCTTAAAGCAGGGTTACCCGTTTTAAGAATTTCAGGATCGTCGTATTTAGGAAAGATCCGCAAATCATATTCATCAGGTCTATCAACCCTGCGGTTATAGAAAAATGATAAACGGTTTTTGTCGTTGATTACATAGGCTACTCTTAAATTAGGAAATGGCTGTATGTAATAATATCCATTGCTACTATAAACAGGATGCGTAGGAATAACTGCATAGTTTACATAGACGAATTCTAAACGAACACCTGCTTCCAACTCGAAATGTTTGCTCTCATACACGTAATTACCATAAGTCGCAGTAACAATTTCATTATAGTCTGCCCAACCTGCCGCTGTGGTATCAAGAACGGTATTTGGACCATCAGGCCTAAAGTCCATCGTTGTAGGGATGTATCGCCAACGTATTTTAGCTCCTACTTCTAAACGACCTCTTTTGAATGGCTTTACATAATCTGTAATAAAATCAACTACATTTTCATCTGCAATTAATGCAGTGGCATCATTTATCGTTAATGTGTCGAGTATATTGGTGAAACTAAATTTTTCATCTTCACGGTGAAAAGTATAATTCAAATTGAATTTAATTGAATGGCCCGGCTGCTTAAATTTATGATCGTAAATTAATGATGCATTTACTGAAGTATTTACTTCATCTTCGTAATACAACCATAATCTATTGCGCTGGGTAAAATTACTATTGAAGTAGGGAAGATCACCTTCGTCAATGTGTCCTTCTCTGCTATACAATGCTGAAAATGTTAGGGTGTTTCTATCATCAATATACCAATCAATACCCGTTTTTCCCGTTATTGCCAGTTGTGTTCTGTTTTCTAAAAATTGTTGGT
>CAZUXM010000030.1:3151-8003 GCA_964624635.1 uncultured Candidatus Competibacteraceae bacterium | reverse complement strand
TAATGGAATCATTGTCATAAATACGATCAATGAATTCATTTTTATTAATTGCTTTTTGCCAAAGTAAATCTCCTTGTATAAAGAAATTAATCTTTTTCTTTCGAAAATTTAATGAGAAGTATGGATTTACCTTTGGTGTATATTGAAACTGCGGTCGTATGGTTGGAAGATTATCCCGCTTGATCCAAAGGCTACCGATGCCACCTGTAAAACCTACTTTACCATTGAATCCTTCCTTTTTATTCTGTTTTAAAATAATGTTGATGATTCCTGCATTTCCATTTGCGTCAAACCTTGCGGATGGGTTATTGATAATCTCTATTCTTTCAACAGAGGACGCAGGAATATTATCCAATCCTGATTGATTACCAAAACCTGTAAGGGCTGTTTGTCTGCCATCAATAAGAATGGTTACTTTATCACTTCCCCGAAGCATGATCTTTCCATCCTGACTTATTGTTACTCCAGGGAGATTCTTCATCATCTGCAAAACAGATCCTCCGGTTTGAGTTAAGTTTTCTTCGACCGAATATGTTTTCTTATCCATTTTGTTGGAAACGTCGTCCTGCTTATCCGAGAAGACAAATTCATTTAATGCTTTTACATCCGTTTTTAATGAGATGTTACCCAAATCAAGAAACTCGCTTAAGTTACCCACCAATGCCGGTTGAGATTGGGAGATATAACCTACCAATGAAAATTCAAGAATGTAATTTCCTGAACTTACATTGGCAATAGTAAAACGTCCATCTTCTGCTGTAATGGTTCCACCAATAAAGCTGCTATCCACCTGTGATTTCATTACCACATTTACAAATGGCAAAGGTGCTTTTAGAGAATCATCAACTACAATTCCTGATAGTGTTACCGGTTTTGTTTGTGCATATACCGAGTGCAAGGAAACGGTTATAATACAACATAAGAATAGCACAATGCGTTTTAGCATGAAAATGAATTTCGTTTATGAACCGTTGTAATTGTTCAGGTTGAAAGAAAACCGAATAGCAATATCCTGAACGTTGTATTGCTATCCGGTCTGTTAACTAATATTCTTATTTTTTATCGTCCTCTTTTTTGTCATCTTCTTTGCCTTTTTCCTTCTCATCACTTTTTTCGTCTTCTTTTTCCTCTTTAACAAAGGTTCCATCTTCGGTATAGAATACACCGATTGAAGTTTCTCCTTTTTCGAGTTTCAATTCGTATTGTTTTCCTTTGCCAGTTTCTGAAACCTCTGCTTCTTCTATTTCATACCCTGCATAAACTGAATCTACATTGGTTTTGATAGCAGCCGGAATGGCTGTTATTTCTATTTCGTTTTCTGTTTCCTGCCATACTCCATCTGTAGTAAAGTTCGCTGTGTATTCTTTTCCGTCCATTTTGAATTCTGCTTCCCATTCTGTATCACTTTCTTTGTCCCATTCAACGTCAGTTGCAGTTGGGAATTTTTGTTTGAATGCAGTTTCAACTTTTTCAGGTGCTTTGTCTTCTTCCTTTTTGGCTTTGCCACAAGAAAACAGACCTAAGGCAACTATTAAGGATGGAATGATTAAGGCTTTTGATAATAATTTCATATTGTTAGTTTTTTAAGATTATAAGCAAATGTATTCCCAGAATTAGCAGAAATTCTGAATTTTATTGGGTAAAGGGTACTGTTACTGTTTCGTCCTTTTTCGGGATATTATCGTCTTTATCCCCTTTTATATTCTCCTTTTCCTGATCCATGTAGATACCATCCTCAGTGAAGAAGGCGCCAACAGAGGTGTTGCGGTTCTTGAGATTTAGTTCATAAAGTTTTCCCCTGCTGGTTTCTGAAACCTCGGCTTTTAGAATATCATAGTCATCAAACATGGTATCCACATTTTCTTTGATTATATCAGGAAGTTCGACTACTTCTATTTGGTATTCCGTTTCCTGCCATTGACCATCCGCTTTAAACTTTGCTGAGTATTTTTTACGATCCATTTTGAACTCTGCTTTCCACGAGGAATCTGGTGCCATTACCCATTCAACATCCGTTGCTTTAGGAAATTTTTCTTTGAATGCTTGTTGGATTTTATCAGGCGCTTTTTGTTTTTCTATACGTTTTCCACAGGAAAATAAAGCAAGAGGGATTATTAGTGAAAGTGCAGCTAAAATTCTAAATAGTTTCATGATAAAATTTTAATCAAAATTATCCTGAGAAATTGTAGAAATCCTGAATTAAGAGAAGGTAACTGAAAATATATGGAAGTTATTTTCGAAGCTATAAGCTACATTCCAACCAAAGCGATTAGAAATCTGTTTTACGATTGATAATCCAAGTCCGCTATTAGGTGTTTCGGATGATGTCGAAATAAATCTTTTAAATAGATTTTCTGTATTTAGTGATGCTGCACCGCTATTGCTAATTTTTAAACCTTTTTCAGTTAATTCAATCTTCATTTGAGATTGGTCGGGACTGTGGCGAATTGCATTTAAGAGAAGGTTGGTAATCAATATTTCTAACAGGCTTCTATTGCAAGATGCCTTAACATTCGGCTCAATACGTGTTTCCAGTTGAATAGATTTGTTTTCTACGTGTTCCAAGAGTAATTCCACATTCTCATTAATTAACTTGCTTAAATCGATTGATTCGGTTAAATCAAATTGCTGATTTTCAATTTTAGCCAACAGCAATAAGTTTCTATTGATTCGGGTAGCTCGGGATAAAGTAAGGTTTATAGAGTCAATGACCTCTGATTGTTCTTTTGAAAGAGTTTCGTCCTGCAATAGAAGATCTAATTTGGATTTGATGATTGCCAGCGGTGTCTGCAACTCATGCGATGCATTTTCTGTAAACTCTTTTTGTTGCTGATAAGCTGAAACGTTGCTATTTATCAATTCAGTTACTACCTGATTTAGTTGGTCAAATTCCAAAGTATCGGTTTTGTCCAGTTTTATATCTGAATTTCCTTTGAGGTCAAAAGTCTTTAATTTACCAATGGTACTATAGAACGGTTTCCAAATCCTTCGGGATAATTGTCGATTTAAAACAATAAAGCCTACTAATAACAATAAAAAGAATCCAAGAGCAACAGTAGCTACCGCAATAACTGTTTCGTCAACCTCTTCCATATTGGTTTCAATAATTACCTGATATGGTTTATTATTGATGGTTATGCAAGATTCTAAGCCTCTAAACTGTTCCTGGTCGTTGTGGAATTCATCGAAACGGGTATTTGTGTAAAAACGATCAGGCTTTACTATAGACTGATCCACTGACTTGATTCTTGGAGTGTATTCCATAGCTGAATGGCTTCGGATAGTTGCGGTTCCTGTTGGTTTAAACTATTGAATTGCTTTTCAATTTTTTCTTTAGTTACCTTATGATGTTCGTCTAATTCACTTACCCAAATTTTATTAATGATATAGAAATATACAGGAATGCTCAATGTGATAATGATTAAAGCATACACTATCAGCGGTCGGATGGATTTATTTAATAATTTCTTCATGCTTCCCATTTATAACCTGTTCCGTAAATGGTTTTCAAATAGTTTTTACATCCTGCATCGGTCAATTTCTTTTTCAAGTTTTTGATATGAGCATATACAAAATCGTGGTTATCCAACATATCTGCAATATCTCCTGAAAGATGCTCCGCAACTGCACTTTTAGAAATCACCTTGTTTTTATTTCCAATGAGCAACAACAACAATTCAAATTCTTTTTTTGTAAGAGGTATCTCATTCGTTCCAACTTTGGCTGATTTAGCCAATAAATCAATACTTAACTCATTATGTTCAATAACATTTGAATTCCCAAATTGTTTTCTTCTGATTACCGCATGAATTCTAGCTGCCAGTTCTGGTAAATGAAATGGTTTAGGAAGGTAATCGTCTGCTCCTAACTGTAACCCTTTCACTTTATCATCCAAAGAATCCTTCGCAGAAATGATGATTACTCCTTCTTGTTTGTTTTGCTTTTTTATTTCTTCAAGGATTTTTATTCCGTCTCCACCCGGAAGCATAATGTCTAACAATATACAATCGTACTGGAAGGTGTCTATCTTATCCATTGCTTTTGAAAATGTATCTGCTATTTCACACAAATACTTTTGTCCAAATAGGTAAAAAGCTATGTTATCGGCCAGTTCTTTCTCGTCTTCGATAATCAAGATTTTCATGCCCCTAAGTTAATGAAGCAATTCTGAATTCTTTTCGAATTAGTAAGAAACTTACCATGGATGCCAGGGCTTACGCAAAAGCGACTTTGCGGAGGCCCGGATTTGCGGAGACGGAACTTAAAATCAACCTTTATGCTTATTCGTATTGTACTACCAATAATTAAAACAAGCTGCTCCGCAGCTTGTTTTCTTTTCATTTTTCTTTTTTTTCTTTCCTTTTTTGGTTTGCTCTGAAAAATGTAAGAGCAAAAGATTTGTGGCCTAAGAATTTTTTGGCGTGTGTTTTTGTAGCCGGCAGCTTAGCTCTTTTAAAAAAACAAGCGGATAAGGATGCGACGCAATTCCCGTAAAAATGAACAAAGTTGCTAGTGTACTTAGGAGCTTGTTTTTTTAAATGTGCTAATGGGCCGGCCAAAAACCATGACATAAAAATTGCGGGTCGGCAAAAAATAAATAAAACCTTTGCGGGTCGGCCCTTTTGTGGCCTGTGCGTAGGGGAAAAACAAAATTACAAGTGTATTTACCCTATTCTATAAAACTAAATCGCTTTGCGATTAAAAATTACGGTGACGAACGCTTTTAAAAATTTCTTCAATCAGTGCCGCGATAAGTCAAACGATAACAGCAGCTAAATAGAAAGTGTGCAGTTGCACCTAGGAAAAAGGAAAAGTTTAAAGTATGATTTCATTGCATATTTTTTAAGATTCT
>CAZUXM010000030.1:0-3141 GCA_964624635.1 uncultured Candidatus Competibacteraceae bacterium | reverse complement strand
AGTTTAAGCGAAGCCTTTATGTTAGAAAAAAAGGACGATACGAATGCAAGAGGCGCTTTTACCTAACGTACCCATTTTTTATAAAGTTGCCGGTTTATAAAGTTAGTAAACTTAAATCACATCCGAAAATGAAAGCAGTGCTTATATTTTTTTAAATAAGCACAAGCGGATTAAGTGCTAAAAGCCTTGATAATAGAGGGATGTAGGTAATTTTATAAAAAAGGAGTTAGGGCCTGTTACAATGCATCATACATTTGTTTTCCAGTCCAGATGTCTTTAAAGTCCATGTTGGATGATTTTATCCAAATAAAGCTTTTGCTGGAGTCGGAATATTCAAATGTCGCAATGTCGTCTTTAGTTCTCGATGGTTTAGATTTGTCATTTTTTACAACTCCCGCTTCGAATCGAACTTTTAAAATGATACGTTTTTGTGTCATTTCAATTGGTGTTGTTTTTAAAGAAGTATAAGTCATTGGTGACACTTCAGGATTCATATCGCTAACATACAGTGGTATCGAAATAAGTTCTATGAGTCGATTATTCTCAACCCTTACCAAGTATTTAGTTTCCGAGTAATGGTTTGTCCCACCACCTTCTTCGACATAGTCGAACCAATTCAATGAGTCATTGTATTTAATATTTTCAGGTTTATAGAGGTCGTCAGCATTACACCAAAATAAAGAGTCAAGGATTTTATAGGAATATGTTTCAAGTTTAATAAGATTCACCCAAATACCATTCCCATAGCCGCTACCATAATATGATTGAGTCAAGTAAAGTGATGTGTCTTTTAATTGTATGGTCCACGTGCTGTCCGGACAACGAATAGAGTCACCCTTATTAAAAATATTTTGATAGCACAGTTGCTCTTTTACAAATTCAATATTGATTGGTTTTTTGTCAACATTACTATCCGTCTTGTTGACAGAATTATTCTTGGTTCCGCAACTCCATCCAAACAATAAAAATAGAATTAATGAGAGTTTTTTCATGAAAATTCCTCTGTATCAATCGTAATTTTGTTTTAAATCTAAGCTATCATCCGAGTAGGGCCCTCTACATCCACCATCCTTTGGCATTACTACTTTCCATTTCTCTCCATCACGTTTCAAAAGATCAACACAGTAAAAATCCGAGTCCGAACAACAAAACGTACATTCGGCTTGATTGCTCCTCACTTTACATTTTATGTCCTTAACATCAGTTAGTCCGAAGTCGGTTCCAAATTCTTTCATTAAATCCAGATTCTGAGCAGCCTCCTTGCTTGAATACTTTTTAGCTGTCTCCCAATCTTTATTCTTCAACGCGATTAAATATTGTCTTGCAACATATTCTGGTGAAGACTTATTCACACATCCAGTCGTGATAGATAAGAGCAGAATAAATATCAAGTATCCTATGAATTTCATTGAAGTAATTGGCCCTAACGAAGAATTATTTACCACGTTACCGGCTTATAAATATCGGAACTTTAATTGAATCTAAAAAGTAAGCAGGGCGTAAATTTTAAAAACACGCCCAAGCGGTTTATGTTCTAAAACCTTTATGAATTGCGGACTGCCGGTAATGTGGAAAATTAGCAGTTAGCCACTGTTTAGTTTATTGTCAGGAAATCTTTACCGTTATAGACAAGTATTCCATTTGAAGCAGACAAAATCGCAAAACTAGTCTTGTCAAAAATTGAGAACTTTATTACATTCATAGGAGCTCCAACAGCATCGGGTTGGCCGTCAGACCATGATAATTTAGGAGTTGGAATATTCTTCCAATTTGAAATCAAAGATAAGTCTTTGTCTTTATCTCCAATAAATATTCCATTCTGCGAGTAAAAATAAACACAGTTATTATGTTGACTAAATGTTCCTGGACCTATATACTCTCCATAAGCGTATTTTCTCGCGTTGGTATTTGTATCTACGTTTGTCACCTCGGTGTCGCTATTTAACAAAACTGTCGGAACAGACTTATCAATCTTTATAATTCTTCCACTCGTAAAAAAATGATTAAGTCCACAGGAAAGATATATCGACTTATTGTCGGAGAAAATGCTCTGAACCGGCCACAAATAATAAGATTTTATTGTATCTGCGAAGGGATTAGCATAAGATAGACTTGGAATATTGAACTTTAGCAGTGCTCCTCCCCATTCTCCAAACCCAAAACCTAACCATACATTGTCCTCTTTGTCAATGAAACAGCATGGCTCTTTGAACCATTTTCCAGTATTGTTAAACATTTTTGGGCTTGAAAAATAAATCTTGTTTGTTTTCAAGTCTTCAATACCATACTCGCAAGTTGAGAATGGATTATTCTTTGAATCAAAAATTATTCTTTTTGGAGTATTCTTACAGGAATAGGCGACAGTAAATGTTTTCCGATTCTTATCATACTTTAACACCTGATTGGTGCTATCGGCAATTGTTAAGACATCTGATCTGTCAAGTGTAATACATAGTATCTTGGATGAGTGCTTTATGTTTTCATTAGCAGGTAAGCCTGTCGTTTTATCAAATAAATTTATTTTGCCGTCATTAGTCAGGGCATAAATATAGTTTTCGATGCAGACAAAATCTTGGTATTGTCCGAAAACCTGTCGAGGGAAGAAAAGGACTAAACTTAAAAGGAAGATTGTTAATCTTTTCATCAATTTTGGTTTAACGGAAATTGTGGCTAACGGATATACAACTTACAAAGTTGCGGTATTAAAAGTACAAAACTTTAACCATATCCAAAAGGATTAGCAGGGCTTAAATTATTTAAATAAGCCCAAGCGGGTTAGGTGCTGTAGGCATTAAATTCAGAAGAGTGTAGCAAATTTTGTAAGTTGTAAGTTAGCTACTGGCAATCTTTAAGATTTATTGAGCAAGAATCTTAAATCCCATTCCTTCTCATTATAACCTTCATCAATTCCTTCTCCTGTACTTAATATATCATCTTGGGCGGATACTCCATGATCGTTTTTAGTAGTTAATGAAGCACCTTTCGAAATTAGGTAGTTTATAATTTCGAGCTTATCTTCTTCGCCTCTGTAATTAAATATGATTTCTTGTAGTGGTGTATTTCCATTAACATCTCGAATCTCAACATCAGCCTTATTTTCAAGCAGTGTTTTCACAATTTCCAAATGACCATGCCCCACTG
>CAZUXM010000029.1:26517-29385 GCA_964624635.1 uncultured Candidatus Competibacteraceae bacterium | reverse complement strand
CTAATTCACGCTGCAACAATACTCCACACCCGGGGAAATAATAATCAGGGCTCAACGTAGCAAATACAATCAACTCAATTTCATGGGTATTGATACCCGAATTTTTAATCGCTTCTTCAGCCGCTTTTTTCCCCATTAACGAGGTGGTATCTTTTCCTTCTGTAAAATACCGGCGTTGTTTTATACCTGTTCGTTCAGTAATCCACTCATCGGTGGTGTTCATTACTTTTACCAAATCCTCATTGGTAACAATATTTTCAGGAACATAATGACCTGCTCCTATAATTTGGGATTGATACATATAAACAAACTAAGGAATTAATTTTTGAAAACACAAATAATGTAGAAAGTACCGTTACACAAGGCTTCTATAGTATATGTTACCTGCAAAATTTCCTTATCTTTGCCCCTTAATAATACTACCATGGTATTAAATGAACTTACAGCCATATCGCCGGTTGATGGGCGATACTTTAAATCTACTCATCCGCTTACCCAATATTTTTCAGAATACGCCCTGATACAATACCGTATTCGTGTAGAGATTGAATATTATATTGCGCTTTGCGAATTACCTCTTCCTCAATTGAAGAGTTTCCCAAAAGATAAATATGTTGATCTGAGAAACATCTACAAAAACTTTAGTGAAACGGATGCCAAACGTATTAAAGAAATAGAGAAAACTACCAACCATGATGTAAAAGCGGTAGAATACCTGATCAAAGAAAAAATGGATGCCTTGGATTTAAGTGAGTTTAAAGAATTTGTTCACTTTGGATTAACCAGCCAGGATGTAAATAATACTGCCATACCATTAAGTATAAAAGATTGTAATGAGAATGTTCTTTTTGCCGGACTACAACAGGTAATGAATAAACTACGTGTGTTGGCCGAAGAATGGAAAGAAATTCCTATGTTGGCTAAAACCCACGGACAACCGGCTTCTCCTACCCGTTTAGGAAAAGAAATTTTTGTGTTTTTTGAAAGATTGGCCGTGCAGGAAAAACAATTGGTACATATTCCTTACTCTGCAAAATTTGGAGGAGCTACCGGTAATCTCAATGCACATCAAATTGCTTATCCGGAAATCAACTGGGCGCAATTTGCGAATAAGTTTGTAAACGAACAGTTGGGTTTACACCGCAGTACCACTACTACCCAAATTGAACATTATGATAACATGGCCGCTTATTGTGATGCTTTAAAACGTATCAACAATATTCTTATTGATTTATGCCGTGATATTTGGACCTATGTTTCGATGGAATATTTTAAACAAAAAATTTCGAAAAATGAAGTAGGTTCTTCAGCCATGCCTCATAAAGTAAATCCTATCGATTTTGAAAATGCAGAAGGAAATTTAGGATTTGCCAATAGCATGCTGGAGTTTTTTGCTGCCAAACTACCTATCTCCAGGTTACAACGTGACCTTACGGATTCAACTGTATTGAGAAACATTGGTATGCCATTGGCTCATATACTTATTGCATTTAACTCTATCAATAAGGGATTGGATAAATTGATGTTGAATGAACAAAAGATTCATAACGATTTAGAACATAATTACGCAGTAGTGGCCGAAGCTATTCAAACCGTTTTGCGTAGAGAAGGATATCCTAATCCATACGAAAAATTGAAAGAGCTTACCCGTGTACATGGAACCATTAACAGACAGGTAATTGATATGTTTATTGATCAACTGGAAGTACCTGAGAATGTTAAACAGGAACTTTTAAAAATTACTCCACACAATTATACCGGCATCCATACGTTTTAAGCTGCGAAAATGAAAGGACTCAGGAGATTTATAAGGTATTTAAAACCATATAAGCAGAATTTTTCTGTATTCTCCTTACTTACGATATTCTCTATCATTTTTGGTACTGTTAGTTTAACTTTAGTGATTCCGTTTTTACAAATTATTTTTGATAAAGCTACTTTACCTTCTTCACCTCCCGTATTTAACGGGAGTATTCAATCTGTATTAGATACGTTGTACTATTACTTTGGAAAGACTACACAAAGCACTGATAAAAAACAGTTGTTAATTTTTTTATGTTTTGGAATCGTAGTGTTGTTTTTCCTGAAGAACTTCACCACTTATATGGCTTCTCATGTATTGGCTCCTATACGTACCGGAGTTATTCGTGATTTGAGAAGAAAAATGTATGATAATATTGTTAAACTTCCCTTAGGTTATTATAGTGAACAACGCAAAGGCGACATCATGACCAAAATGAGTGCTGATGTACTTGAGTTGGAATGGAGCATCGTAAATTCATTTATTTCATTGGTACGTGATCCCTTACAAATTATTTTTACTATTAGTATTTTATTGTTTTTTAGTCCTAAGCTAACTTTGTTTGTTTTGTTGTTATTGCCAATAAGTATTTTATTGATTTCTACCTTAGGAAGAAGTTTAAAAAAGTCAACGTTTAAAGGCCAGAAATTTTTAAGTGACTTAATGGTTGTAATTGAAGAAACATTAGGTGGGATTAAAATCATGAAAGCATTTACTGCCGAAAAATTTCTGACCCAAAAATTTAATCATCACAATAATAATTTTGTAAAACAAGGGACTTCTATATTTCGTAAACGTAGTGCCTCTTCGCCCCTGAGTGAATTTTTAGCCAGTATTATTATTGCAGTGGTGATTTGGTTTGGAGGAAATCTGGTATTAGGTGGTGATATGCCTGCAGAAGTGTTTATTACCTACATAGCCATGTTCTCACAAATTATATCACCTGCCAAATCATTTTCCAATGCATTCTATAATGCCAAAACCGGAGGGGTGATGTTAGATAGGATAGAGGCCATTATTCATGAACCCAACCCAATTGCCAGTAAACAAGGGGCAGATGTAAAAAA
>CAZUXM010000029.1:25100-26507 GCA_964624635.1 uncultured Candidatus Competibacteraceae bacterium | reverse complement strand
TTTACTCATACAATAGAATTTAAAAATGTGAGTTTTCAGTACGAAGTTAAACCCGTTTTGCAGAACATAAGTTTACATATACCCAAGGGCAAAACTGTAGCATTGGTAGGGCAGAGCGGTGCCGGAAAATCTACCATGGCTGATCTTATTCCACGTTTTTATGATGTAAATGATGGGGCTGTTCTCTTAGACGGTACAGATATTAGAGATATTACCTTACACTCATTAAGAGATTTAATCGGAATTGTACCTCAACAATCTGTTTTATTTAACGATACTGTATTAAACAATATAGCCTTTGGGGATGAAAATCCTGATGAACAAAAGGCGATTGCAGCTGCTAAAATGGCTCATGCCCATGAATTTATCATGGATATGGGTAACGGATACCAGTCAATGGTGGGTGAACAAGGTGGTAAACTTAGCGGTGGACAAAAACAACGAATGGCTATTGCCAGGGCCCTCTACAAAAATGCTCCTATCCTTATTTTAGATGAAGCTACCAGTGCATTGGATAATGAAAGTGAAAAGCTTGTACAGGCAGCATTAAATAATTTAATGCAGGATAGAACCAGTATTGTTATAGCTCATAGGTTATCAACCATACAACATGCTGATATGATTGTTGTATTAGAAAATGGCAGTATTGTTGAAACAGGTACCCATAACCAATTGATTAATCATGACGGGGTTTACAAAAAATTGTACGAATTAAGTATAACTGATATTCATAAAACTGTAAATTAGAACCATGAATGGTAAGTTGAAGGCAGGAATTTTTATTGTATTAGCAAGCATTACTCATGTATTTGCTCAAATTGGAGGCAATGGTACCTATGCGTTTTTAAAAGTTCCGGTATCAGCTAAAATTGAAGCTTTAGGAGGCAATGTAGTTTCTTTATATGATAATGATTTGAGCATTGTTAATTCAAATCCTGCTAACCTTAATGCCAGTATGAATAATCAGGTAGTGATGAGTTTTAATAACTACTTTGCCAATATTGGTCAGGGATATTTTGCTTACTCCAAAACGTGGAAAAAAATAGGCTCTTTTTATGCAGGATTTCAATTCCTCAATTACGGAGATTTTAAACGTACAGACGAATTTGGAAATATACAAGGTACTTTTAGTGCCGGTGATTATGCTTTTAATGTAGGATATTCACGTCCGTTTTTTGATTCATTGATGTATGTTGGAGCCAGTGTAAAACTGATTGGATCTCAATATGCAGAATATAACTCATTTGGAATTACCAGCGATTTGGGAGTTTCGTATGTAAGTAGAAATAAACTTACTACGGTATCCTTTGTTATGCGCAACATGGGAGGTACGTTGGATCCGTATGAAAGAGGACATTATGAAGCAGCCCCCTTCGAAATGCATATTGGATATTCGCAAGGATTTAA
>CAZUXM010000029.1:18811-25090 GCA_964624635.1 uncultured Candidatus Competibacteraceae bacterium | reverse complement strand
TGTACCTTTAAAACTATTTGTTACGTTCACCAATTTACAACGTCCTGATTTAAGTTATATCAGCCCTGATAATCGTTTTACGGCAGATCCATTAACCGGCGATACCATCGATAATAAAATTGGTGCCGGATTGGTATTGTTACGCCACTTTGTTATTGGTGCTGAATTGTTTCCCTTCAAAAAACACTTATTCTTAAGAGTGTCCTATAACTTTTTACGATCCGGAGAATTGGCCGTAAGTCAACTCAACGGAGCGGTAGGATTAAGTTACGGAGTAGGAATCCGAATTTCACATTTTACCTTCAGTTACAGCCGTTCTCAATATTTTGTGAATGAATCGCCTAACCACTTTACCTTAAACGTAAACCTAGATGGTTTCTTTAAAGCTAAAAAGGTGAAGAAAGAGAATGTGCCAACGATACAATAAAACTATTTCAACTTTAATGTCATTTCTATTGGGGTTCGACTATTTTGCCGAACGTAGTAGGGAAATCTAACAATAAATGGTAGAATATTTACCAATTAACACAATCATACATTTTTTAGTTTCCTCTTCTTTTTGTATTTGATTACCTTTACACTATCCTATGCGAAAAGTAAACATAGCCATTGACGGGTTTTCATCCTGCGGTAAAAGCACCATAGCCAAAGAACTGGCAGCTTTACTTCACTATAAATATATTGATACCGGAGCCATGTACAGGGCATTGGCATTATTTGCTGTTCGTAATGGTATGTTAAAAGCAGATGGTTCTATTGATATTAATCAATTAGAAAACAGAATAGGGGAGGCTGATGTAGATTTTCACCTTAATAAAGAAACCAAAAAATCAGAAGTGTTTTTGAATGATGAGGCTGTAGAACCTTTTATTCGTACGTTAGAATTAGGGAACCAGGCATCATACATCAGTAAATACCGTTTTGTTAGAGCTAAACTTCAAAAACTCCAGAAAAAAATCGGTTTGCAAAAAGGAGTCATCATGGATGGTCGTGATATAGGTACAGTTATCATGCCTCATGCAGAGTTGAAAATATTTATGATTGCCGATCCTGAAATACGTGCCGAAAGAAGAATGCTCGAATTAGCAGATAAAGGGTCTTCGGTTACTAAAGAAGAAGTCATGGAAATGCAACGTATACGTGACCACGAAGACATTACCCGTGATGAAGATCCATTAAAAAGAGCGGATGATGCCGTAGTACTCGATAATTCATATATGAGTAAAGAGCAGCAACTTAACTATGTTATAGATATGGTTGAGAATATCAAACTCAAAGTGCATTAAGATTTTTCCTATCTTTAATCCATTCATATTTCTCTCATGAAAAAAATAATTGCCGTTTGTTTGTTTGGTATTGTTGGAATAACTGCTTTTGCACAGGATACCATTACGGTAATGACGTATAACCTCTTAAATTTTCCGGCACAAAATCCTACCAGATACAATGATTTGGAAGAAATTATACAGTACGTAAAACCTGATTTGTTTATTTGTAGTGAAATAACAAGTAGCGCCGGTGTTACCTCTTTGTTAAATAATTCATTTAACGTTGGGCCTATCAATTATTATGATCATGCGAACTGGGTTGACGGTCCTGATACAGATAACATGTGTTATTTTAATACCAATAAACTTACATTACATAGTCAAAACCAAATTCCTACAGCATTACGTGATATCAGTCATTATAAATTATATTCATGCGGATTAACCGATACAATATGGTATGATGTTTTTTCCGTACACTTAAAAGCAAGTCAGGGCATAACCAATGCTAACGATAGGTTAGCTGAATGTGTTCAACTTACCAATTACATTGCTACCTTACCAACCAATACGAATATTATAGTTGCCGGTGATTTTAATTTTTATGGAGCCAATCCATCCGTTGAACCGGCATGGAATCAATTAACAGTAGCTAGTTCGCAACAGTTAAAAGATCCTATTAATATGGTGGGTGAATGGCATGCCAATGTATCATATAAAAACATTCATACACAATCCACTCGATCATCTACTAATAGTGGGTGTTGTGGAGGAAGTACCGGTGGATTAGATGATCGTTTTGATTTTATTTTGATTAATAACAATTTAAAAAACGGTATTGAAGGAGCTCAATATGTTACCGGCTCATACAAAACTATAGGAAATGACGGTAACCATTTTAATAAATCTATTATTGAATCGCCTACCAATTCATCAGTGCCCTCAGCAGTAAATATGGCACTATTCAATATGTCGGATCACTTACCTGTAATGATGAAAGTTTATACTTGTGATATTACCATTGGAGTAGAAGAAAATGTTGTAGTGAACAATGTATCTGTTTCATTTCCTCAATCAAATCAATTATTGATTAATGCCAACTATTTAAAAGAAGAAAAAGTGTTGGCTGAAATTTTTGCCATGAATGGATCAGTGGTATATACTGAGAATTTCAACTCTATAATTGGTAACAATCAATTCATCATGCAGATCCCTTTATTACAACAAGGAATGTATGTACTTCAATTATCTTCACCGGGGGGTATCGTTAACAAGAAGTTTGTCAAGTAAGCATGTGGTATCTTATCGGTTTATCAGTTATATTGTTTGGGCTATTTCTGTATGGTCAATACAGGAAACAAAAAAAATACGCATCACAAAAAGATGAGGTGGATGGGGTATTAATACAGTTAATACAAAATCATCCTGAAATACAATATTCCAAACAGGATAGCATCAGTTATTTTGGGAGCATTACACATGATGATCAAATTTATAACAACTTTAAATCACTAGGTATGGTAAGTGATAAAGATTTGAATGCATATTTTTCAAAAACACCTTACAATGATGAAACCGACAATTTACTGGTATATAAAATTGTAAAAAAAAACACCAAGGTTTCATACCAGGTTATTGTGCTGGATCCTATTGATATGCAGCGGAGTTTTAGTATTTATGAAATACTGGGACCGTTTGCTAAATAACCTAAATTGAAATTTATCAATGATTTGCTAAAACAATCCAGGACAGCATGAGGACATAAATATTTATTATGGACAGAATAAAAAAGTTTTAAGTAACCAGCGTTAGTATATAATACACCAATCCAGCCATAAGAGTCATCGTAAGAATGAACTGAAAGGTTTTATTATGCAGTAGTTTTTTCACGTTTATTCAAAATAATCAACTCCTTTAAAACTTTTTCTTTGGATTACTTCCATGGCTTTTAAGTATACTTTGTTTTCTGTATTCCATACACGGTAAAACTCTTCTCTTCCCCAAAGATCCTGAGCAAAGGCAGCTTTAATTCTCATATTGATAAATGCCTGACTTGACTTTAATTGTTTTTTGTCGAACTTAATTTCTTTGCTTTCAGCAAATTTTACAAAATCACTCCACACCAGTTTTTCTACATCAAAATTCTTTTCAAAATCTTCAAAAGTAGGATAGGTCTTTTTTAATTGATCTCTGTTTTTATCTACATTATCCAAACAAAATTCATTGATAATGTTTTTGCGAGATAAATCAGTTAATAAATCAGTAATCATAGTAGTATCAATACCGATAAACACATCAGGCATAATGCCCCCGCCACCAAAAACCAATCGTTTGTTATCAGTATAGTGTTTTAATGAATCCGGGAATTTTATTTTATCAGGGTCTGATAATTCGCCATTTTTATATCTTTCTTTTAAGTCTTCATAATATTTATCTACACCACCTTCGTAAGGCTTTTGAATAAATCTTCCACTAGGTGTATAATATCTGGCAGTGGTTAATCTAACCGCCGATCCATCAGTAAAGCTATAAGTATTTTGAACCAATCCTTTGCCGTACGATCTTCTTCCAACAATAACACCACGATCATGGTCTTGGATAGCTCCGCTAACAATTTCGCTGGCTGATGCAGAACCTTCATCAATCATGATGACTAATTTACCTTGTTGTAATCCACCAAAACTGGTAGCAGTATAATCTCTACGGGCACTGGTTCTACCTTCCGTATATACGATCATCTCACCAGACGATAAAAACTCATCCGCTAATTCAACAGCTGCATTTAGGTATCCACCTGAATTATCAGTAAGATCAAGAATTAAATGTTTAGCTCCTTTTCCTACTAATTCTCTCCATCCTTCTTTAAATTCCGTCATGGTAGTAGCAGCGAAACGATTTACTTTGATATATCCTACTTCAGGAGCAGCCATGTACGAAGCATCCACACTAAATACAGGAATTTTATCACGTGTAACGGTAAATTCAATGAGTTGGGCTTCACCTCTTCTTTTTATTTTCAACCTTACCTTGGTTCCTTTTTTACCTCTGAGCTTTTTATATACATCGGAATTTTTCACTTGTACACCTGCTACCAACGTATCTTCTATCATGATGATTTTATCCCCGCTTTTAATTCCTACTTTTTCTGACGGACCCCCACTAATTGGACTCACCACCATGATGGTATCATGAAAAATATTGAATTGTATTCCTACTCCTTCAAAATTACCTTGTAAAGGTTCGTTACTTTCTTTTAACTCCTGTACTGATAAATAATAGGAGTGTGGATCTAATTCTTTTAAAATACCTTTTAATGCATTTTCATATAATTGATCTGAATTCACCGTATCCACATAATGGCCTCTTAAATAGTTAACCAACTCATCAATTTTATCAGCATTATTGGTTTGCGAAAACAAAAACGAAGGGAAAATCAGCAGAACTGCCGAGAACAATTTTTTCATGCAATATATTTATCAAGTCAATTATACAATATTTACACCAGAGGTGTTTCCGTGTTTAACTTTTTTTTAGCTCCCGGACCTGATCCGAGATCATTTTTATAACGACGATACTTTAAATAACTATACACGGCAACCGATAAAAGGATCAATAAAGCACCTAAATAAAACCCCGAAGTAAGTTGTTGGTGTTCTTTAAATATCCAGGCTGCCAGTAAAAAAGTGTAGATAGGTTCAAGGTTTACAGCCAATACAACATTATATGCACTAAGTCTTGATAATACTTTGTTTGTTGACCAAAATGCAAATGCTGTACAGATAGTTCCTAATATGGTTAGCCAAATCCAGTCATTTGTACTTAATGAAAAACTCATAATGTAGGGGTCGGTAAACGATATATATAATGTAAGAATTAATAATCCTCCTGCCAACTCATAAAAGCTCATGGTTAGAGGATGGTATTTATTAGCCAGCTTTTTATTGAATACAGTGAATAAACTGGATAAGAATGCAGAAATTAAACCCACAATAATTCCGAATAAATATTGGTATTCTACCTTAATAATAAGAAGTATAGCGCCAATAATAATAATACCAATACCTACCTCAAGTATAGAAAGTTTGGTTTTAAAAAATATCGGCTCCAAAATGGCGGCAAAAAGGGTTCCTGACGCAAGGCAAGCTAAGGCTATTGAAACATTGTTAGTAATTTTTATGGAGGCAAAAAAGGCTACCCAATGGAGTGCCACCACAACACCTACCCCAAATAATTGAAGAATATCTTTAAGAGGTAGTTTAAACGACGCTTTGCTTACTGCCACAATGGCTGCAAGGGTTACCAGTGCTATTAAAATACGGTACCAAACCAGCCCCAAATCGCCTATAGATATAAGTTTTCCTAATATTCCGGTGAACCCGAAAAGAAAGACGGTAAAATGTAAGAGTAAATTATATTTCCACAATCCATCTTTCATAAAGGAAGAAGTTTAATTTTGCACTTTATTCTATGAAAATGAGAAAGACTGGTTTATTATTACTAGCTGCTATTGTATTGTCTTCCTGCGGCTCAAAATTAACAAAAGATATTGCGGATGAAGCGGATTTAAGAGTAAAAGATCCACACAGTTATGCTGATCCTACTCAGGCCGTGCTAACTCACCTTGATTTAGATATGAAAGTGGATTTCCCAACAAAAAAACTATCAGGGATAGCTTCATGGGATTATTTAGCCACTGATTCAGCACAATTTATTATACTCGATGCCCGAAACCTAAATATCGAAGCCATATATAATGAGATGAATGCTCCTTTATCATTTGATTTAGGCACTAATGATCCTGTGATGGGGCAAGAGCTTAAAATTGGTATTGGAACTCATCCTAAAAAAATCAATATTAAATTCAGTACAACTGATTCATCAGATGCTTTACAGTGGTTAGAACCATCTCAAACTGCCGGTAAAAAGAGCCCATTTTTGTATACCCAGTCTGAACCTATTTTAGGTCGTTCATGGTTACCATGTCAAGACAGCCCTGGTATTCGTTTTACCT
>CAZUXM010000029.1:5481-18801 GCA_964624635.1 uncultured Candidatus Competibacteraceae bacterium | reverse complement strand
CCGGGATACTTAGCTGTAATGAGTGCTAAAAAAAATCCAACTGAAAAAAATGCAGACGGAGTATATAATTTTGAACAACCTAACGCTATCCCATCTTATTTAATGGCTTTGGCAGTTGGTGACCTTTCATTTAAAGAAACAGGTCCCAGAACAGGTGTATATGCTGAGCCAGTAACCCTTGAAAAAGCAGCCTGGGAATTTGATGAAACTGAAAAAATGATTTCTACCGCCGAAAGTTTATATGGTCCTTACGTATGGGGTAGATATGATATTTTAGTTTTACCTCCATCATTCCCTTACGGAGGGATGGAAAATCCGAACTTAACTTTTGCAACTCCAACAGTTATAGCCGGTGACCGATCATTAACTTCATTAGTAGCACACGAATTAGCACATAGCTGGAGTGGAAACCTGGTAACTAATGCTACCTGGAACGACTTCTGGTTAAATGAAGGTTTTACCGTTTACTTAGAAAGAAGATTAATGGAAGCCATTCATGATACTTCTTATTCAAACATGTTGGCTTGTCTAGGCCATGGGGATTTGTCAGGTACCCTAAGTGATTTAGAATCTACAGGTGATACAGCTTACACTAAACTAAAATTAGATCTTGCCGGAAAAGACCCTGAAATTGGACTTTCGGATATAGCTTATGAAAAAGGATACTTATTCTTATTAAAAATAGAACATGTATGTGGTAGAGATAAATTCGATAAGTTCTTAAAAGATTATTTCGAAAAATTCAAATTCAAATCACTTACTACCGAAAGATTTGTAAAAGAATTATATGCGAATCTTATTGTGAAAGGAAGCAAAGAAGATAAAGAGATTAATCCTGAAGCATGGATTTATGGTACTGGTATACCTACAGGGGTTGATGATCCGCATTCAAGCAGGTTTGATGAAATTAATAAAATTGCTGCAGACTACTTAAGTAAAAAAATCAAAGCAACTGATATTGATGCTTCAAAATGGACTTCACATGAATTTCAGGAATTTTTAAGAGAAATCAAGTCTCAAGTCAGCCTCGACCAAATGGTGGAACTGGATAAAAAATTCAACTTTACTAATTCGGGTAACAGCGAGGTTTTAGCACTTTGGTTAGAAGCTTCTGTGAAACATGAATATGAAGTAGCTTATCCGGCCCTTAAAAACTTTTTAGGTACTATAGGTCGTAGAAAGTTCTTGGTGGTATTATATCATGCGTTGGTAGAAAACCCCAATACATTAGAAATGGCTAAAGAAATATATAAAGCTGACCGTAAAAATTATCACTCGGTATCAACCAAAACTATTGATGCCATGATGCTAAAGGCTGATGAGAAAGCCAAAGAAGAAGAGGAAAAGAAGAAGTTAGAAAGTGGTAATGTGAAATAAAAACACTAGATGAATAATCTACCGTTAAAACAGCGAAAATTTGACTACTTTTTTATAGTTATATTTTCGCTGTTTTTTATTACCAGTATGATATCCGATATGGTACCTACCCTAACCGGCGGTTTGGTCCCCAATCATCCCAATCCTTTAATGCAGGCTAATTATGATTATGCCAATGGATGTGATCCGTTATTTTTAAACCCACCTGTTTGGATGCGATTTGTTACGGGTTTATCAGCTTTTGTATATGGACCCTTTTATTTGGTATTGGTATATGCATTCATCAAAGGAAAGAATTGGATACATGTACCGGCTATCATGTATGGAACAGCCATTTCTGTAATTACCGGAGTAATAGTTTTTGGAGTTGAGTTTTTTGGGGAACCTGAATGGAGGTGCCAAAATTTAGGGAAATTTTTACCACTCAATTTACCCTATGTCCTTATTCCTATTCTGCTCATCATCCGAATGAGAAAGGCAATGCCTTTTACAAGAAAATTTTAATGCTAAACTATTTTTTAGTTCTTTACCCATTTCTTTATAAAATCGTCATTGGCAGTGATGCTTCCTATATAAAACACCTTGCTGGCTTTTAAGGCCTCACTTTCGTCTATTTTTTCCTTGGTTACCCCTTTTGAGTTGATGTAATTTGAATGTATAAAATAACAATCGTTATCTTCTTTGGTTAAATACCCCGTGTGAAAATCTAATCCAACAATAAAAACAGAATGTTTAGGTTGGGATGATACATGTGTTTTTAACCCATCAAATCCCTTACACCATTTGGCATTTATGCAGGTGGCATCTATTAAAACCGAGGAAGCTGCTTGTGCTAGCTTTACCCTTTCAATTTCAAAGCCCAGATCACTAAGCGTGTTGGTAATAAAGTATCCACAGGCTATCTTACCCTCTCCAGGCTTACGTGTTATTCCGTTAAAATCCCATGGGGTACCTTTCCAGTAGGAAGGAATTTTGTCGTTAATCAATTGAAAAAAATATTCTTTTGAATCACTTAGAGGTTGAGTTGCTAGTTTGCCCCTTTCCTTTTTTACTTCAACTAAAAAGTCTTCATATAGAACAGTAGGCTTTTCCTCAATAAGGATTTCTTGTTTTTGGGAGGTTCCAAGAAAAAAACAACTGCTAAGTGCAAAGGAGGTAATAATGGTAATGACGATAGCCTTCATGGATGGACGATTTTAATGGAAACGTGTAAAACTTCTCTTTGGTATCAACCCTTTCCTTTACATTTTATGAATTACCCGAATACAATAGACTTGTCAATGATATTGCTGATAACCTCGCCTAAATAGGGTATTTGTTATTAAGAAAAATCTATTATTTTTGGGTGTACCCATTCAATTTAAATACACAAGAATTTGGAACCAACGAACATCAATGATCCTGAATACTTTCATAAAGTAGTGGATTGCCAGCATGCTTGTCCGGCACATACCCCCGTTCCCGAGTACATTCGTTTAATAGCCGAAGGAAAATATACCGAAGCGTATATGGTCAATTGGGATTCAAATGTATTTCCCGGAATTTTAGGTCGTACCTGTGACAGACCCTGTGAACCTGCTTGCCGACGAGGAAGAGTAGAAGAGGAGCCTGTTGCTATTTGTCGTTTAAAACGTGTAGCGGCAGATAATAAAGAAGATGTAAAAAAATTGATGCCTAAAGGACCGTTCAAACAAAACGGAAAAAAAATTGCATTGGTAGGTGCTGGTCCGGCTTCATTAACGGTGGCTCGTGACCTTGCTCCATTAGGATATGAAATTCACTTGTATGACGAGCAAAAAGCCGGAGGAGGTTTTATGCGTAGTCAGATTCCTTCTTTCAGATTACCTGAAACAGTGTTGGAAGAAGAAGTAGGATTTGTGCTTGACTTAGGAATACATCAACACTTTAATCAATATGTAAAAAGTTTGAAGGAGTTGTTGAATCAAAATTATGATGCCGTATTTGTTGGATCAGGAGCTCCTAAAGGAAGAGATCTTGATATTCCCGGCAGAAAAGAAGCGGATAAAAATGTACATATTGGAATCAATTGGTTAGCTAATGTAGCTTTTGAACATACCGCTAAAATTGGGAAAAATGTAATTGTTTTAGGTGGTGGTAATACCGCCATGGACTGTTGTCGTACAGCTCGTCGTTTAGGGGGTGAAAATGTAAAGGTAATTGTTCGTTCCCCGTTTGCAGAGATGAAAGCTTCTCCATGGGAAAAAGAAGATGCACAACATGAAGATATTCCTATTATAGATAACCATGTTCCTAAATCATTCGTGATTGAAAATGGGAAACTGGTGGGCATGAATTTCGAAAAAGTACATGCTGTATATGAAGATGGAAAAAGAAAATTAGTTCCTACAGGTGAAGCTGAAGTGTTTTTTCCGGCGGATGATGTATTGGTAGCCATTGGACAAGAAAATGCTTTCCCTTGGATTGAAAGAGATTTAGGGATTGATTTTGATAAATGGGATATGCCAACAGTAAATGAAATTACACACCAATCAACGAATGTAAAAGTGTTTTTTGGAGGTGATGCTGCTTGGGGACCAAAAAATGTAATCACTGCTGTAGCTCATGGACATCAAGCAGCTATTTCGATTGATTTGTTTTGTAAAGGGCAAGACGTTTTCAAAAGATTGGATCCGAAAGTGAATTTAGTTTCTCAAAAAATGGGAATCCACGAATGGGGTTACGATAGTATGGTGGTAGTGGACGAAAGATATGCAGTACCTCAGGCAGATAAAAAACTTACGTTGGTAAATCGTAAAAAAGAAGTGGAACTTGGGTTCGATACTGAAGTAGGTTTTAAAGAAGCTCAACGTTGTTTAAATTGTGATGCACAAACCGTATTCACAGCAAGCAAATGTATAGAGTGTGATGCATGTGTTGATATATGTCCAACAGCTTGTATTACGTTTACACCTAATGCAGAAAGTGAAGCAGATTTGAGACAAATGTTGAAGATGCCGGCGAATAATTTAACGCAAGATATATATGTATCGGAAACATTACCCACTCAAAGAGTAATGGCGAAAGACGAAAACTATTGTTTGCACTGTGGTTTATGTGCCGAACGTTGCCCAACAGCAGCATGGGATATGCAGAAATTTTTCTATAACGTAACTAAAGCAGGAGACGCATGTTATCATCACCAAAAATAAACGATTTTGTAGTTCGCTTTGCGAATGTTAATGGAACTGGATCTGCTAGTGCAAACTTCTTGTTTACCAAGGCAATCTTCAGGATGGGAATTCCTGTTACTCCTAAAAATATTTTCCCGTCTAATATTCAAGGATTACCTACATGGTACGAAGTACGGGTAAGCGATAAAGGATACTTAGGCAGAAGAGAAGGAATTGATTTAATGGTGGCAGTGAATCCTCAAAGCATGTTGAATGATGTAAAATCGGTAAGACCTGGAGGATATTTTTTATACGATAGCTCAAAAAAATTACACAGTGAATATATCAGAGAGGATATCAATTATATTCCTATTCCTCTAATGCACATGTGTAATGAAGCCTATACGGATGCACGCCAACGACAACTCTTTAAAAACATCATTTATGTTGGAGCATTATCTGCTTTGTTGGATATTGATTTTAAAGAGCTGGAAGGCTTATTAGCCGATCAGTTTAAAGGGAAAGAAAAATTAATTCCTATGAATGTACAAGCACTTCAAATGGGAGTGGATTACGTTCATAAAAATTTTAAATATCCTCTAGATATAAAATTAGAAAGAAGAGATTTAATTAAGGATAAGATTATGATGGAAGGGAATGCTGCATGTGGATTAGGTGCAGTATATGCAGGTGCAACCGTTGCAGCCTGGTATCCCATTACACCTTCTACCTCTGTTGTAGAAGCATTCATGGATTATTCAGATGAATTTCGTTTTGATAAAATCAATGGTAAAAGAAACGTAGCTATTGTACAAGCTGAAGATGAATTAGCAGCTATCGGAATGGTGATAGGTGCTTGTTGGAATGGTGCAAGGTCGTTTACAGCTACTTCAGGTCCGGGTGTTTCATTGATGAATGAGTTTTTAGGATTAGCATATTTTGCAGAAGTACCGGCAGTATTGATTGATGTACAACGTACAGGTCCTTCTACGGGTATGCCTACAAGAACACAACAATCTGATGTATTGGAAGCAGCCTATGCTTCGCATGGTGATACTAAACAGGTTTGTTTATTTCCCTCAACACCCAAAGAATGTTTTGAGATGACGGCTGATGCATTTGACTTGGCTGAAGAATTACAAACGCCTGTGATTATGCTCACCGATTTGGATTTAGGAATGAATGACCATATCTCTGATCCGTTGGTTTGGGATGATAACAGGAAATATAAAAGAGGAAAAGTTCTTACTGCGGAACAATTAGAGAAGATAGAAAAATTTGGAAGGTATTTAGATGTGGATGGTGATGGTATTCCTTATAGAACATATCCGGGAACGCATCCTACCAAAGGGTCATTTTTCACCCGGGGAACTTCCCGAGATGAATATGCAGTATATACCGAAGATGGAGCAGCATATAAAAGGAATGTAGACCGTTTATCTAAAAAATGGGAAACCGCCAAAACAAAAGTTCCTGCCCCACAACTATATCAAACTAAAAATCAATCAGAGAACGGAATTTTATTTTTTGGTACTTCCCAATACTCTTCCGAAGAAGCGATGGATTTAATGAAAGCAGATGGGTTAACCTTTGATGCGATAAGAATTAAATCTTTTCCATTTACTAAAGAGGTTGAAGATTTTATTTCATCACATAAAAGAATTTTTGTTGTTGAACAAAACAGAGATGCACAAATGCGTTCACTTCTAATGATTGAATTAAATACAAACCCAGATAAATTGATTTCTGTATTAAATTATGATGGGATGCCTATTACTGCAGACCATATTATTAAAAATATTACTCGTGTTGTAGAACCAGTATTAAAGAATTAATCGATCATGACATATATAAAACCTAAATTCAGAAACCCGGAGTTACCTAAAAATAAATTAGGTTATACAATGGCCTATTACGAAGGTGCTTTAAGTACTCTTTGTGCTGGGTGTGGACATGATTCAATTAGCGCAGGAATCATTCAGGCATGTTATGATTTGGATATTGAACCACATAAGTTAGCTAAACTTTCAGGTATTGGTTGTTCTTCTAAAACACCGGCCTATTTTTTAAGTAATTCTCATGGATTTAATTCTGTTCATGGTAGAATGCCATCAGTAGCGACAGGTGCTAATTTAGCAAACAAAGGATTAATTTATTTCGGAGTTTCGGGTGATGGAGATACTGCTTCTATTGGGATGGGGCAGTTTGTTCATGCTATCCGCAGAAACCTTAATATGGTTTACATTGTAATGAATAATGGGTGTTACGGATTAACGAAAGGACAAGATTCGGCTACAGCTGATTATGGATCAAAAAACAAATCAGGGAATGTAAACTTATTTGAATCTATTGATTTAGCAAGTTTAGCAATTGAATTGGGCGCTACTTTTGTTGCTCAAAGTTTCTCCGGTGACAAATCCCAAATGGTTCCGTTGATAAAAGCAGGAATGAAACATCCAGGGTTTGCATTGATTAATATTATTTCACCTTGCGTTACTTTTAATAATAATATGGGGTCAACAAAATCTTATGATTATGTTAGGGAACATGTGGAAGCTACTTCAACTATCGACTTTGTTCCTCAAATGAAAGAGATAACAATAACTCAGGAGAAAGGAACTATTCAAGAAATTAAATTGCATGATGGATCAAAACTGGCATTTAATAAATTGTCTGACGACTGGGATCCATTGGACCGTCAATCAGCTATCAATGCTATCATTAATGCAAAATTGAAAAAGGAAATATTGACAGGATTATTGTACATGAATCCTGATTCCCAAGACTTACATTCAGTTATTCAGACCACTGATACGCCTTTAAATACCTTGAAAGAAGATGTATTATGCCCCGGTAATGAGGCTTTAAAAGATATCAATGCCGGATTGAGGTAAGTATTGAGATTAATGGGTCTAAATTTGACTTCATGGTTGATTCAGTACCCTGTTATTGTTCATGAATGATACAGTTAGTTATATGAACGGATAATTGGACTGTATAAAATATTCTAAATTTGTAAGCTCTAAAGATATTTATATGAAAAGATTTTTTGTATTGTGCTTTGTTTTATGTTCAGGGATAATATTGAATGCCCAAACAGGTTCTAAAGAGTTGTATGGTATGTTTAAAGATATGCCGGCATCTATGAGTAACGATGATCTAAAAGCAATAATTACTAAAACTAATTTATTAGATCCTGCCTATGCAAGTACACTAACCACTGCTTATTCTCCTGAAACTGGTCAGGAAATTTATACCATCGGTAAATTTGTATCAGGGAAAGTAATTCATTTATTTTATGGACAAGTAAGTTGGTATGATAAAAAAACAAATGATTATTCAATGAATATTGCTTGTTCAACATTCAACATTAAAACAGGAGAGATGCCTCGTGGTGGGTTACAAAATTATTTAGGTATGGTAGGGCAGGATGCATTAAAAAGAGAATCTACTATTTTAATAGAAGGAGATAAAATAATTTTTACCATGACCAGTACTGATAGCAACAACAAAGTTGAAGTAGAAAAACAAACGTATAAACTGGCTGGTTATTTGGAATTTGTAAGTAGAGATTAATTTTATCACATTCTGTCAGGTCCGGGAGGACATGGCTGATAAAAACTCAATTGAATAAAGGAATTAATTTCGGTATTAAACTTAAACTCCGGCCCCTGTGTCCAAACAATTTCGCTTGAAAAACCGTATTCATTGCTATATAAATAGTAATTCGGGTAATTGATTACAATATTGTAATCTCCTTTGGGTACTACAAAACTAAATAGTCCATTTTCATCCGATGTAAAACTTGCTACTTTTTTACCAACTAGCTTTCCGGATATCGGCTGAACAACATAAAATGTTACTCCTTTATATGGATGCCCTATGTATACTTCTTTTTCAGGAGGAGTCCCTTTACAATAAGAAGTTGAGAACCATACACTGCCATTAATGGTTTTTAAAGAATCACTTGATTGAGAGTATAAAACGGTGGTTGATAAAAACAATAATAAGACGTACTTCATATTTTTGTTTACAACCCACAGGCCAAAAGGTTCATTTTGATAAAGGGCAGAATAAATGCTAATTCCTGCAAATTTTCTTCTGATACTCTTTTAGCTTTTTATATTTTTTACTCAACTTACTAAAACCTGATTGTTTCCAATATTCACACGTCATGTACTCATTTTGTACTAATTCATCCATAGCAGCATATACTTTATCCTCATTATCGCCTTCATAGGCATAAGCAAATACCAAGTAGAAATCGATTACCAATTTTGTTTCGTTACTGATTTTTAATTTTTTGGTGTTCTCTATAAACTGAAGCATTTCTGTTAAATTAGATTGATTATTATAAATACCTAATATTTCTATAATCACTCCCTGGTCTGTAGGGTCATACCGGTACGAGTTTTGCAAGTACTCCATACCTTCTGATTCATCATAATAATCAGATTCTTTAAGAACCCAAAATTGAATTCTGTATAGCTGAGAAAGGTTAATTGAATCAATAGGAGATTCATTCAACAACTGATTAGCTAATTCACCCACATTATCAATTTGTTCACGTGCTACTATTTTCTTTTCATAATAATCAAGCCAGGCCCATAATATTTGACTGTAATGTGTGGTGTCAACTTTACTGAATTCAGTGAGCATGGTTCTTATTTCATCGTATTTTTTTTGCTCTGATAAAATATCAAAGTATAATCCCCAGAAATAATAACCATCAGCTGCTGGATCTATTTTTATTTGTTCTTTAAGTAGCTTTTCCGCATCAGTATATCTTTTTAGTTCGCTATATATACTTACCATCATTCTATTTAAGCATATCTTACATTCAGCAAAATTCGCAGTAGTATCATTTTTTAGCGACTCCTCAAGATAATTAAGGGCTTTTACTTTATTACCCATACGATAGTAGTTAATTCCCAAATCATATTTAGGCAACAACCAGGTTGGACTTATTTCAATGGCTTTTAATAAGTATTTCTCAGCATTTTTGTGGTCATCATTATGCATATAAGCAACACCTAACATTTCGTATAAATAGGCTGCTTGCGGTTCTTTTTCAATGGCTTCTTTCAACTGATTGGTCATTTGTAAAAAATCAGTTTCTGACTTTACCTTTCCATCATTGTATAACCCATATTTGTAACCGGCATCAAAAAAATTGAGTTTGTTTTTATAATAATCATACAAAGGATCGTCTGTTGGTATCATTTCAATGATAGCATTAGAATAATCTATTCCTGTTTTAAAATCGTCAGATTTTAAAAAATGATGTCCGGCTAAATGTTTGTTAATGATTTCCTGAGTTCCATTAATCAAAGCACCTTTTAGTTTTCGTTTCATTTCACGGGATATAGAACTTTCTCCAAACTTTTTTAGGTATGCTTTATAATAATAATTAGCTGACAGACTACTATTCAATAATAACTTATTATTGATGGCTTCATTAAATTTAATGATCAACGAGTCAGTTTCAAATTTTAACCAATTATATCCTTCATATCCTTTCAGAATCTCAGTATAGATATATTCCATTTCAATATGAGAACTTTTACCATAGGTAGGTACTTCATTTTGACCCCATTTTTCAATTTCTGTTTTATCAACTACAGATAATACGGTGGAGAATTTTGAACCACCTTCAAAAGAAGGCTGTTGTTTTTCCCCAGTAGCTTCTGATACTTTTGAACCAACATAATATTCCAATTCAGAAATAGTTACCGTATCGTTCTTATTCATATCCGCTTCACCACTCATTCCTTTGATAAGGTAATAAGAGAAGACTCCACGTCCACCTCCCCATTTTACATCCTCGTATGAAGATTGTGTAGGTTGTGCACTCAGAATTTTGATTTCGCTGCCCCATTTTTGTTTCAATGCAGCATTGGTAAGTTCTGTACCTTTAATTCCCCCAGCAAGCTCCCCGCTTCTACATGCATCAGTAATGAGCGTTACTTTTACTTTATTATTAGTATAGGTAGTGATAAAGTTTTTTATTAGACTTACTGATACTCCACCGAAAATATAATTACTCTTAGGAGTGTTGTGTGCTAATAAGTAACCTTCATTGGCATCCGTTAAAGTCTCTACGTCTCCATGTCCTGAAAAGAAAATAATAATCTTATCGTTTTCTTTACTTTCTTCTTTTAACCACATCAGACCTTCCAGAATATCTCCATTCTTAGCATTCTGATTCAGTAAAACTTTTATCTGATCATCAGGTAAAGCCCATTTCGGGTGATACTTTAAATATCCTGCAAAAACCATCGCATCTTTATCTGCATAGTTTAATGATTTGATGGTTTCGTATTTAGATATACCAATAATAAGAGCTCTTGTCTTTCCTGTTATTGTGCTTGACTCTACATCTGTTTCAGCACCTTTTACATTTTGTGCCATCAAAGATTGGAATTGAATTAAAATCAATACAAGAGTGATAAGTATTGGTTTTAAAACTATTCTATTGATATTATGGTGGTGCAAGGTTGTTTTATTGAATATTCAAAGGTAGGTTTTATATAGGTTCATTTGAATAGGATGACTACTTAATAATGAGTATTTTTTACTGTACATATTCAATATTCTGATTTGGGGAAAGTATTTTGTATGTTTTACCTTCATAGGTAAATTCCAAAACAACATCTACTATAACATCAGGTCCCCATTTAGGTCCGTTAGCAGAAGTGCCCTTTAGTGTTGAAGTCCCAATTTCTAAATCATAAATATCAGCAGCCCAAACTTCATTTTCATAGATTACATATTGACGAACTAAATGAACTTGTGATAAAATTTCAGGTCCTGATGTAAGGTTAAGAGTTACGGTTGATCGCATAGGATCACCATCGGTTGAAGTTGGAGGCGTATAATCTCTCCATACATAAGCATCTAAAATCAAATATGATCCATTGAGAACAATGTATTCCGGACTAGATCTTAATTCATCAGGATTACATGATAACAAATGAACTCCAATAATTATGAAAACGAATAAGTATATTTTTTTCATTCTTTCTATGACTTACTTCAAATATATAGATTTAGCAGAGAATGGGCAGAACTCTGGAAAACAAACCCAAGCTTAGTTTATTAGCCCCAAATGTCACTTAAAATCAATCAGTTTAAAGTTTAAATAGTTGATAATTAGGCACTTAGTTTTAGGTAACATAATTTTAATCAATTTGTTATGCATGCATAACAAAAACCATTACATTTGATACTGTGAAAGCGAAAAACAATAATGCATCATTGCCAAAAGAAGATACGGTAGACTTTAATATCAAGTTTGCCTGGCATAGCATTAATAGAATGTATAACCAACAGGCAACCCATCATGATCTAACAACTTCTATTGGGTTTGTTCTATTGAATATTGATAGTAAGAACGGAACACCGGCTACTAAGATAGCACCTTTATTAGGAATGGAGCCTAGAAGCTTAAGCAGAATGCTTAAAGCTTTGGAAGAAAGGGGATTAATTTGTCGTAAATCTGATCCTGATGACAAACGTTTAGTCAAAATATTTTTAACCGACTTAGGGCGTCAGAAAAAGGATATTGCTAAAAGAACAGTTCGTGCATTTAATGAAGCTGTCCGGAATCAGGTAGCGGCAGATAAACTGATAGTATTCTTTGAAGTAATTAAAGACATTCAGAAAATAATAGATAAAAACAATTTTTTTAATCAATAGATAAAAATGGAAACATTAGTAGCTGAAAAAAACGCTGCAGCAGGGGCTGTAAATACAAGCGGAATAGCTCATAGAAAAATTAAAAAAGTAGCCGTTTTAGGTTCGGGTGTAATGGGATCTCAGATTGCCATGCACTTTGCTAACATCGGAGTAGAAGTATTGTTATTGGATATCGTTCCTTTTGAACTAACAGCTGATGAAACAGCCAAAGGACTTACCATGGATAATAAGATGGTAAGAAACAGAATTGTTACGATTGCATTTAATGGAGCATTAAAATTAAATCCTAATCCTTTATACCATAAAAGTTTTGCAAATCGTATCTCCTTAGGAAACTTTGATGATGATATGGCTAAAATTGCCAATGTGGATTGGATTATTGAAGTTGTAGTTGAAAGATTGGATATTAAACAACAGGTTTTTGAAAAAATTGAAAAATATCGTAAACCGGGAACCTTTATTACTTCGAATACTTCGGGTATTCCAATGGAATTATTGATTAAAGGAAGAAGTGAAGATTTCCAAGCTTATTTTTGTGGTACTCACTTTTTTAACCCTCCCAGATATTTAAAATTATTAGAAGTTATTCCATCTTCGAAAACCAATCAGGAAGTAATTAATTTCTTCATGAATTATGGAGAGAAATTTCTTGGCAAAACCACAGTATTGTGTAAAGATACTCCGGCATTCATCGCTAATCGTATTGGAGTATTCAGTATCATGGCATTGTTTCACATGGTAGATGAATTAGGATTAACACCTGAAGAAATCGATAAATTAACAGGACCTGTAATTGGAGGCGCAAAATCGGCTACTTTCCGTACGGCCGATGTAGTTGGTTTGGATACTTTAGTGAATGTTGCTAAAGGAGCAAAAGAAAATCTTCCTAACGACGAACAAAGAGCTAAATTCGAACTTCCTTCGTTTTTGGTGAAAATGATTGAAAATAAATGGTTAGGTCAAAAAACTAAACAAGGATTCTTTAAAAAAGTAAACAAAGAAGATGGATCATCAGAAATTCTATCATTAGATTTTAAAAAATTGGAATATGTTCCTCAGAAAAAAGCAAAATTTGCTACCCTTGATGCAACAAAAACCATTGATAAATTAGAAG
>CAZUXM010000029.1:3697-5471 GCA_964624635.1 uncultured Candidatus Competibacteraceae bacterium | reverse complement strand
CGTTTCCCTATTTTAGTATCAGGTAAAGATGCGGCAGGAAATTTTTATAGAAAATATTTTTACACACTATTTGCTTACGTTTCAAATCGTATTCCTGAAATCTCTGACGAAGTATATCGTGTAGATGATGCCATGAGTGCTGGTTTTGGATGGGCATTAGGACCATTTAAAGTTTGGGATGCTATTGGTTTGGAAAATGCGGTGAAAGGAATGGAAGAAAATGGAACCAAACCTGCTCAGTGGATTTATGATATGATGGCTGCTGGTCACAAATCGTTTTACAAAGTAGAAGGTGGTAAAAAAATGTTCTATGATGTAGCTTCAAAATCTTATAAAGCCATTCCGGGTCAGGATAATTTTATTATTCTTCAAAATATTAAAGGAGAGAAAAAAGTTTGGGGTAACGCCGGTACTACTTTAATTGATATTGGTGATGGAGTATTGAATCTGGAATTCCATACAAAAATGAACTCTATTGGTTCAGAAATCATAGCCGGAGTTCACAAAGCGATTGATATTGCAGAAACTCAAGGATACAAAGGTTTGGTAATTGCGAATGAAGGAGAGAACTTCTCAGCTGGTGCAAACATTGCCATGATTTTAATGCTAGCCATTGAACAGGAATATGACGAATTAAATTATGCTATTCGTGCTTTCCAAAATATGACCATGCGTCTTCGTTATTCTTCTATTCCTGTTGTAGTTGCTCCACACGGATTGACTTTAGGAGGTGGATGTGAAATGTGTTTACATGCAGATGCAGTGGTTGCATCATCTGAAACATATATTGGATTAGTTGAAGTTGGAGTAGGAGTTATACCCGGAGGAGGTGGAACCAAAGAATTTGCCGTTCGTTTCTCTGATGAATTACATGATGGTGATATCCGTATCAATTTACTTCGCGATAAATTCTTAACCATAGGAATGGCTAAAGTGGCTACCAGTGGTTACGAAGCATTCGATTTAGGCATTTTCCAAAAAGGAAAAGATAAAGTAATTGTAAGTAGAAACCGTCAAATTGCTGAAGCTAAAAAGAAAGTATTGGAATTAGCAGATGCCGGATATACTCAACCTATTATGCGTAAAGATATCATGGTAATGGGTAAGGAAGGTATGGGAATTGTTTACGCGGGTGCTAACAGCATGAAAGCGGGTCATTATATTTCAGAACACGATCAATTGATTTCGGAAAAACTTGGATACGTTTTATGTGGCGGAGATCTTTCTGAAAGAACTTTGGTAAGCGAACAATATTTATTGGATTTAGAAAGAGAAGCATTCTTAAGTCTATTAGGAACCAAGAAAACTTTAGAAAGAATCCAGTTCATGTTGAAAAATGGTAAGCCATTGAGAAATTAATAATTAACCACAGAGTACACAGAGGTGTGCTCAGAGAATACAGACTTTTCTCTGTAATCTCTGTGAAAAACTCTGAGATCTCTGGGGTAAAAAATAGAAAATGATAAAATCGAAACCTTGGACTATAATCCACGGTCGTTAAAAAAATAAATAAAAAGATTATGAAAACAGCATATATAGTAGCGGCATACCGCTCAGCAGTTGGAAAAGCACCTCGTGGAAAACTAAGACTTACTCGACCTGATGTTGTTGCTGCAGATGTGATTAAACATTTGATGGCTCAATTGCCAGAATTAGACAAAACTCGTATTGATGATGTAATCGTTGGTAACGCAACACCAGAAGCTGAACAAGGGTTGAATATGGGACGTATGATCTCCTTAATGGGATTAGATGTAGAAACTGTTCCAGGTGT
>CAZUXM010000029.1:2193-3687 GCA_964624635.1 uncultured Candidatus Competibacteraceae bacterium | reverse complement strand
TAACCGTTAATAGGTATTGTGCTTCCGGATTAGAAACCATTGCGATCGCCAATGCAAAAATCCAAAGTGGGATGGCAGATTGTATCATTGCAGGTGGAGCGGAATTTATGAATTCAATTCCTTTTGGAGGATGGAGAATCGTTCCGGATGCTCAGTTAGCAAAAGATCACCCTTCGTATTACTGGGGTATGGGGTTAACTGCAGAAGAAGTAGCTCGCCGTTATAAAATTTCAAGAGAAGACCAGGATTTATTCGGATATAATAGTCATCAAAAAGCTGTTAAAGCGATTAAAGAAGGAAAATTTAAAGATGATATCGTTCCAATCAATGTAAAAGAAGTTTACTTAGATGAGAACGGAAAACGCAAAGAGCGTGAATCTATTTTTGATACGGATGAAGGACCACGTGCTGATACAACTATTGAAGCATTAGCAAGATTAAAACCGGTGTTTGATGCATATGGTACAGTAACCGCAGGGAATGCTTCTCAAACTTCTGATGGTGCTGCATTTGTTATAATGATGAGTGAAGAAATGGTGAAAGAGCTTAATATTAAACCTATCGCTAGAATGGTGAGTTATGGTGTTGCTGGTTTAGAGCCTGCCATCATGGGTGTAGGACCTATTTACGCTATTCCTAAAGCATTAAAAAAAGCTGGATTAAAACAGGAAGATATCAATGTAATCGAATTGAATGAAGCATTTGCTTCTCAATCTTTAGCGATTGTTCGTGAATTAGGATTAAATCAGGACATCGTAAATGTAAATGGTGGTGCTATTGCATTGGGACATCCTTTGGGTTGTACCGGAGCCAAGTTAACTGTTCAGGTGTTGAATGAGCTACGTCGTCGTAAACAAAAATATGGTATGGTTACCATGTGTGTAGGAACAGGACAAGGAGCAGCAGGAATATTTGAATTATTGAATTAAAAATTAATTACAGAGCTCACAGAGCAATAAACACAATGAACATAGAGACTTCTCTGTGACCTCTGAGAAAAAGCTCAGTGCTCTCTGTGGTAAAAAATAAAAATCAATCATATTAAATTATAAAGTAAACAATGGAAACAATGACAGATAAAAAAGCAGCTTTGAAAGGTGGAGAATTCATCATCAAAGAAACCAATTTTAATGATGTATTTATTCCTGAAGAATTTGATGAAGAGCAATTAATGATAGCTCAATCTTGTGACGATTTTATCAGAAACGAAGTTTGGCCGAACCTTGATAGGATGGATTCAATGACAGAACCTGAGTTGGTTCCTTCGTTATTAGATAAAGCCGGAGAATTAGGATTATTAGGAATCTCTCTTCCTGAACAATATGGAGGTTTTGGAAAAAATTTCGTTACCAATATGTTGGTAACCGAAAAATTTGGTGCTGCTCATTCATTTGCAGTGGCGATTTCTGCTCATACAGGTATTGGAACGTTACCTATTGCTTTATATGGTAACGAAGAACAAAAGAAAAAATATTTACCTAAGTTAGCTACCGG
>CAZUXM010000029.1:0-2183 GCA_964624635.1 uncultured Candidatus Competibacteraceae bacterium | reverse complement strand
TATTGTTTAACAGAACCCGGTTCAGGTTCGGATGCGAACAGTGGAAAAACAAAAGCAATGCCAACCGCTGATGGAAAACATTATTTGATCAATGGTCAAAAAATGTGGATCACTAATGGTGGATTTGCTGATGTATATATTGTGTTTGCTAAAATTGAGAATGATGATAACCTTTCTGCGTTTATCGTAGAAAAAGGTTTTGGTGGAATTCGTTTGAATGCAGAGGAAAAGAAAATGGGCATCAAAGGTTCTTCTACACGCCAGGTTTTCTTCGAAGATTGTAAAGTACCGGCTGAAAATTTATTGAGTACACGTCAAAACGGATTTAAAATTGCCGTAAACATCTTGAATATTGGTCGTATTAAACTTTCTGCAGCAGCAGTTGGGGGATCAAAAGCAGTAGTGAACCATGCAGTAAATTATGCTAACGAACGTTTACAATTTGGTCGTTCTATTTCAAAATACGGAGCTATTCGTCATAAGTTAGCTCAACAAGCTATTGAGATTTTCTCATGCGAATCAGCCACATATCGTGCATCTCAAAATATTGAAGATTGTATTCATGCATATATTGATGGTGGAATGGATGCTGCACAAGCTGAATTAAAAGGTGTAGAGCAATATGCTATTGAGTGTGCTATGATGAAAGTACATGGTTCTGAAACTTTGGATTATGTAGTAGACGAAGGGGTACAGATTTATGGTGGAATGGGATATAGTGCAGAAGCCCCAATGGACAGAGCATATCGTGATGCACGTATCAATCGTATTTTTGAAGGTACTAATGAAATCAACAGAATGTTAACTGTTGATATGATTTTAAAACGTGCCATGAAAGGTGAATTGGATTTAATGGGCCCTGCTATGAAAGTAGCCGGTGAGTTAATGGAAATTCCTGATTTTGGTGATGAGGATACATCATTATTTGCTGCTGAACAAAAAGCCATTAAACAATTTAAAAAATCTATTTTGTTAGTAGCGGGTGGAGCCGTTCAAAAATTGATGCAATCTTTAGCTAAAGAACAAGAAGTATTGATGAATATTGCTGATATGGCTATCAAAGCGTATGTAGCTGAGTCTACTTTATTACGTGTTCAAAAATTAGTAGCTACTAAAGGTGAGGCTGCTTGTTCAGCACAAATAGATATGATGAAAGTATTGTTTTATGATACAGCTGATCAGTTATTCATGATTGGTAAAAATGCCATCAATTCATTCGCAGAAGGTGATGAACAACGTATGATGACCATTGGTGTTAAACGTTGGACTAAATATGAAGCGGTAAATACCAAAGAAGCACGTCAACGTATTGCTACGATGATGATTGAAGCAAATAAATATTGTTTCTAGACAAGTTCTGAAATAATTGAACAAAAAGCCTGATGAAATCCATCAGGCTTTTTTGTTATTTGATAGCTTTTATTTTATTGGTAATATCATTTGCCTTATTAATATCAGGTACAATAATTCTTAACCCATCTAAAGCACTATTGTGAAGCAAATCCCATCCGTGTGGAGTTCCATTATAGAAATCCATTTTTGCATAAATACAGGGGACTATTACTTTTAAATAGTTTTCAGGTTCTTTTATTAAATCATACTTTTCAGTATATATATCATTGGTATTACAAGCCGAAAGGTTAGCATAAGTAGTACAAATTATCTTATACTTATCATCACTTTGTAATGGCTTTTGAAGCTCTGTAACAATGATTGAATCTTTAGTTAGGTATAAATATATTTCAATCCAATTGGGGGTAGATGCATATAAACCTAACTCATTATAGCTTACAATTTTTTCGCCTTTAATGTAAAAAGTACTATCACCAAGTGTGGCAATTTTTTGAGAATAAGCAATAGAACAGGTGATGAAGACAATTAAGCTAACCTTTGTAATCAAGTTCATTAATATCAATCAGTTTTATCTTATCCTATCAATACTTTTTACCAAATCATCATCTTTTTTTATTCTTCTGGCTGCCAAAAGACATAAAATAATGGAAGTAAGTTGTAAGAACATTCCATAACTCTTTGCCGGAACGAAACTATAATCACCAGAAGTAGTGATTCTAAACATATAGAACATGCATAGGCTTACAAACAATATTATAATGAGTGTAAGAATAATTGCCATACTGCGCTGTCTGCTTCTGTTTTTATATTGACTAATGGTAAAAATACTT
>CAZUXM010000028.1:29011-31374 GCA_964624635.1 uncultured Candidatus Competibacteraceae bacterium | reverse complement strand
ATGAAGCAGCCATCCTTCAATATAGGCACTATCATTGCCAACGATCATATATCCTTTAAAAAACTGGCCTTTCTTGTCATCGTACTTCACGAACAGACCTTTGTGGATCAATCCATAAGAGTATGTATAAACTCCTGCTCCTTGCATCAGGCCACCTTGAAATTCTCCTTCATATTTATTTCCACTCTTCATCAGAAGTATTCCTGCACCATCAAAGCGCCCCTCTTTCCAATCTCCTGTGTATTTAATGTCCAAGTCGGAGTATGCACCTTTTCCATGAAATGTCCCATTTTCAAAATCACCCTCATAACTAACACTATCATGGGGTGAAAAGTACATTCCGTGTCCGTGAAATTTACCTTCTTTAAAATTTCCAACATACCTGCTATCGTCAGGATATCCCATAATCCCATAACCATTTTCACAATCTCCACTCCAGCATTTTTGGGAATATCCATGCGAATAAACAAGGATCAAAAGTACAATCGACATGTAATGTTTCCGAGGCATTATTTCAAATATAGCAATTTAAAACTAAACCTAACTCCCATTCTGCCCACAGGCCTTTCATTCTAGATTAATTGAAGTTTTAATAATAAAAACCGCTTAGGCGTATTTGAATAATTTACGCCTTGCTTTCATTTGAGAAATAATTAAAGTTTATTACCTTTAAACAACGGCCCGTGGGCAAATGCGGTTACGTTAGCTGTAATGGCAAAAAAAATTGAAATAGTTTTTAAATGAATTTGTACTAAAACTTTTGAAATATGAGAAAATACTTTTATGCCTGTTTTTACCTTCTTTATTCAACTGTGATAACTGTCAATTCTCAATCGCTTCCTGTTATATTCGGAGATTATTCAAATATGTTCGTGATTAACCTTTCAGACACCACTCTACCTCCTACGGTAATTCAAGGAACTCATAACTTCTCATACGTATACAACATTAATCCGGATGGTAACGGCATCGTTGATCTTGAATTTTTTATAATCGACCAATATAGTACCCTTTCAGGCAATGATTATAGATATATTGATTTGTTTAGCGATGACTCAACATATTTTCTTGTCGATACTCTGTACATTGACTCAGTGTTTGGGACTTATCCAACGCCCTATGCCGGTACCGACACATTTACTGTTGTAAGACCATTTATTGGAGGTGATACATTGGACATCGCAGGAAATTTTCAATGGCACTACCATCATTACATGAATCGAATAGATAAGCCATTTAACCCAAGTATAGGTACATCAGCCTACTATCATAGTTATACCATTGAGCCTTGGGACAGTTCAGATCAGTATATTGGAATTAAGAAAATCATTGATGGCTATTCATACTACGGTTGGGTCAAAGTAAATATTTCATCCTTTCCTATAATCACCATCAAGGAATATGCACTTAACACCGATTTAATCGGAATAGAGGCACTTTCCTTTACACACTTGAGAGTATTTCCAAATCCTACCTCAGAATGCTCCGTGGCAAATTTTACATTGACAAAGCCAGATGTCATCACAATAAACCTCATGAATTCAGAAGGCAAAATAGTCAAGAGGTATCTGGAGAATTGCCTAAAACCCATGGGAGATTATCAGATTGATTTAAGTTTTCCATCGAATCTTCCATCTGGAACGTATTATTTGACCTTTCTGACTCCTTGCGGTTCAAGTGCAATAAAAATAGTTCATTTTTGAAATTAAAGAGTGTTTTTCTTGAGGATTTAAGCTGGTCGACTTGATAAATTGCCGCCACTTACAGCTAACTACCCCTTGTCCAAACCCTCTACAACCTCTTTCCTCCCCTAAAAAAATAAACACACCAAACCATCTGTATCAATGCAATTAGAGATACCAATGCTACGATGAGAATATTCTGATACCATCCGGTAAAACTTAACAGTATAGCCGCTGCACAGAGAATTCGAATAATTTCAGAAGGAATTACCCACTTTTTAGATTCTAAAATTCCTGCCCAGTTAAATACCATATGCCATAAAGAAATAGCTCCTAAAAATCTCTCTACTACGCTCCATCCATTGTTGATGTTCATAATGATCATGGCAAAATATAATCCAAATACTACCTGACTAATGAGATATGGTTTTGCTCCTTTATACATCACGGAAGTATATCGTACTTGATTTTCAGGTGTCATTTCAGGCTCTGATGGTTTTTCAGGAAGTCCTCGTGGACGCCAACCGGTAGGCATAAACCAAATGCGAATTTTATCCCAAAAATGTGGAGCATTCCAGGCATCTTTACCTAATAAATAATAATAGTGAAAATTAATGATGATGGGATTCCATGTTTTGGGAGCATTGTACATACCATACACTACCTTTTCTTTTTCTTCAG
>CAZUXM010000028.1:0-29001 GCA_964624635.1 uncultured Candidatus Competibacteraceae bacterium | reverse complement strand
GGGATTCGTAGTATTGTTTTACCCTTGGTTTATTGCCGAATAGTTTATCCCAAATAATAAGGAATTCCCCAAAGTTTTTATCCAGGTATGTATAGTTAGCCCCATGGTGCACCCTGTGGTGAGAAGGCGTAGTAAACACCCATTCAACAGGTCCTAGTTTACGAATATATTCCGTATGGTGCAGGAAGGCAATAAAAAGATGTATGGCCACCATCATATAAATATATACCGGATCAAAACCAATTAAGGTAAGGGGCCAGAAAAATAAAAACGATACCAACCGTTGAGTAATGCTGGCACGGAGTGCCACAAAATAATTCATTTCTTCAGCACTGTGATGAGGTGAATGTGCTGCCCATAAAATATTGATTTTATGCCCCCAGCGATGTACCCAGTAAAAAATAAAATCGATACCTAATAATAATCCTATAGCTGAGAGCCAATTAAACTCAATAGTAAAAAACCGATAGTTCTCATATAACCATCCATAGGTAAAATATACCCCAAACATCACCAATAGATTTACTGTTTGATTGGCGATAGCAGTTCCCATATTGGCCACTGCATCCTGAAAAGTGATTTTTCCTTTGCGGGCAATCAACTCAACGGTAATTTCTACCAGAATAAAAAACACTACAATGGGTGTAATGAATGAATAGATGTTAGCGGTTGTAATGTTCATTGTATATTGAATTGGGTTTAACTAAGTTATAAAAATTACTGAATAATCTGCGATATCAACGATACACTGAATATACTCAGCAGGAACCAACCAATAAACCCTTCAATAATACTTAAATAACGCATCCCTTCACTTCGTGGAAGCTCGCCATATCCAAGCGTAGAAAATGAATTAAGACTCATCGTAAATGCATCAAAAATACGAATGAGTAATATTTTAATAAAAATGCCAAAAATCCATAAGCTCACTACCACGGCCACCCAGAATCTTTTAAACTTATTGGACTCATCCCACTTACCCAAAATCTTATGTGCCATTTTATAAAATACCATGGATTGAAAAGTAAATTTGGGCCGGGCAATGTTTAATCCAAACAAACGATAATACCCGGGTAATCCTTTTTTATATTGGTAGATAAAACTTTTTAATTCCTCTGCAGAAGGTTGACTCGTTTTTTTCGGAACCATCATCTCCCCTATTTCCAGCAGGGTTTTTCCTCCTACAAAGTACAATCCAAAATTTTTAAATACCCTTCGAATGTCTTTATGTTCCGTAGTGTCAAAATTCCACAGGTACAACATAAATATTATGGTAAACACCAACATAACGATGAAGGACCACGTTAATGATTTAAACGGGTTAGTTCCATAATCACAAAAGAATTTTAGAAAGGCATTCATGAACCAACTGAACCAGGTTCGGGTATCCGTTCCTTTTTTTACTTTGTTGTATAGGTATTTGGTTTCAATATTTTTCCACTCTACATAACAGGCATTGGCCGATAACATGTTGCCCTGGTCTTTGTAGGTATGATAAAATAAACTATACACCGCTATCAGGTTTTCGAAGTAATATTTATCATTCAGTCGAATAACATCTTCACCATTATAAAAAGTTTTATCATCTTTTTTTACCCTGAGTTTTTGACCTATAAAATTTTCCCAATCTAATTTAGCATTGCTCGAATTAAAACTAATGGCTTCGGCAGCTAAATAATCAATAGAGGTGTGATAAATTTTAAACTGATTATTAACCGTAACAAAGGATAAATCCAGAGGAACCCCTATACTACAATCCGTAAACTCCAATGATTTGAAAGCACTATGAGAAAGATCCATATAAAATGAAAATTTCTCATGGGTAGTATTTACTTTCTCAAACCGGCAATTGGTAAAATTAACATCTAACTCCAATTGGTTATCAGCAAAATAAAAATAATGCGGACATTCTAATAGTTTACCAATATTAAATTGATCCTTATGTACCCGTGGATTTTTAATGTATTCTTCATTGTATTTAAATGTGCAGTTTTCAAAAGTAAGATCCTCTGCAATAGTAGCTCCTTCCATTACTGAAAAACCTCTTTCAAAAGTGCAATTCACAAATCTTAAAAAATTGGCTTGTGTACCCACCCTTAACATGAAGGGTCCCTTAAAAACACAATCTTTAAAAACTATTTTAAGGTTATTGCATTGAACAAAACTAATGGCTTCTTCAAAAACCATGTTACGGGTAACCATCCAGAATATTTCCGAAAAATTACATTCAGTAAATGCCATCCCTTTTTGTACTATCAATTGTTCTCCACCGTCTAAATATCTTTTATCCCACGGCTCGTCTACCGGACGATCAAACTCAATGTCCATTTTATCAAACCAAATAAACCCTTTGTTGGCATAATAGGCAGCAGCATGCCCCACCGTTTTTCCATCAATAGGAGTATACTCATTGGATAACATGGCCTGGTACATGGCATTAAAAGAAACCGTTTTTCCATCCAATGTGGACGCCCAGGTGGATTGAACACACCAAATAATGGAGAAGATATAAAACAGTTTTTTCACTACTGAATAATCTGTGATATTAAAGCAACAATAAAAATGGATAATAAAAACCAACCTATAAATCCTTCTAAAATACTTAAGTATCTCATTCCTTCACTTCGTGGTAAATCACCATAACCTAAGGTTGAAAAAGAGTTGAGACTCATGGTAAATGCGTCAAAAATTCTTATTAAAAGTATTTTAGATAATAAAGTAGCAATCCAACAAGACACTAAAAACGCTACCAACCATCGTTTGGTTTTTTTAGCTTCGCTCCACTTCCCTAAAATCTTATCCCCGATTTTATAAAAAAACATTGATTGAAAACTGAGTTTAGGTCGGGTAATATTCATCCCAAATAATCTATAATACACAGGAAGTATTTCTTTGTTTTCATCAATGTACTTCCGTAGTTCGTTGGCCGAGGTTTGGCGGCGATTTTCAGGAATCATCATTTCTCCTACTTCTATCAACGATTTATTGGCAGTAAAATACTGTCCGAAATTTTTAAATACAAAACGGATGTCTTTATGTTCGGTAGTGTCATAGTTCCATAAATAAATAATGAACAAAAAGGTAAAGATTAACATCACTATCAGCGACCATGCCAATGATTTTAACGGGTTGGTACCATAATCACAAAAAACTTTTAAAAACACATTCATTACCCAACTAAAGAAAGAATCCACCGTTCGGTTTTCGGGATTCGATAGTTCCTTTGATAAATAATCCGTTTCAATATCCTTCCACTCTACGTAACAGGCATTTGCTGAACGACGGTTACCTTGTTGTTTATAGCTACTATAAAACAAAGCATACACACTGATGAGGGTTTCAAAATCATATTTATTCTGACTCTTAATGATATCATCTCCTTTGATGAAATCTCCCCATTCATTTTTAATGGCAATTTTTTGTTTATCGAATATTTTCCAATCCAGCTTGGCATTGCTTGAATTAAAATTAATAGCGTCGGCTACAATGGTACTCAATTCTGAATCAATAAATTTAAATTGGTTAGCCACATTACCAAAGGCTAAATCAATAGGCACATTCACCACACATTTATTAAACTCCAAAGATTTAAAAGAGCTATGTACCAAATTAATATACATCTCATTTTTAAAAGCAGTATCGCTTATAGGAGCAAATTCGCAGTTTTTAAAAATTAAATCATATTCCTGTTTATTTTCTGAAAATTGGAAATAAGGAGGAGTTCTTCCCATGGCACCTATGAGGTATTGAGAATCATTGACCTGAGGATTTTTTAAAAAATCTTCATTATATAAAAACTTACAGTTGGTAAATTTTAAATGCTGATTAACGGTTGAACCTTCCACCAATGCAAATCCTCGTTCGAAAGTGCAATTTTCAAATTCAATGAAATCAATTTGATTTAGATTAGTGGATACAAAGGAGCTTTTAAAAACACAATCTTTAAACAAAAATTTTATTCCGGTGCAATGATGAAAACAAACGGCTTCCTCAAAAACCATGTTATTAAACAAAAGCCAATACACTTCATCAAAATGACATTGGGTAAAATCAACCGCTTTTTTTACATGCAGCTTTTCTCCTCCCTTAGCATACCTTTGGTCCCAAGGATCATCAGTAGTGCGATTAAAAGCAAAGTTTATATCATCATACAAACAAAACCCTTTGATGGAAAGATAAGCCCCAATTCTCCCTTTGGAGTGGTCACTAAACTCCATCTTTTCATTGTCTAAAATAGATTAGAAAAACGTAACAGTTTTACCATCCCATTTGCTTGAAAAGCCATTGGAAAGACCAATAAAAACGAATATTACGGTTAATAGTATGGTTTTGGTGATGGTTGACCGCATAAATCAAATATACTAATAATGATTATATACCCATCTATCTACTCCAAATTCGCTATGCCTCTCCCTACCGTAAATCAAACTTTCGTAAATAAATTTGATACCTTTACCGTGGTATGAAGAATGTTTTGATCATCCAAACCGCCTTCATCGGTGATGTTGTATTGGCCACAGGAATCGTGGAAAAAATACATCACTTGTACCCCGAATGCTCTATTGATATCTTGGTACGCAAAGGCAATGAACACCTGCTAACTAGTCATCCCTTTATTCATCAAGTTTTGGTATGGAACAAAAAGGAAAACAAAACCCGAAACTTGATTTCGTTAATTAAACAAATCAGAAAAAATAAATACTCGAAGGTGATCAATCTGCATCGCTTTTTTTCTACCGGATTAATAACCGTTTTATCAGGTGCTGATGAAACCATTGGCTTCGATAAAAACCCATTAAGCTTTTTGTATCACCGTAAGTATCCACATACAGTTTCACAAACCCATCCAGGTATTCATGAGGTTGAACGAAACCACTCCCTGTTAAAATCATTTACGGATGAAATACCAGCTAAACCCAAGTTGTATCCATCACCCCATGACGAGCAATTCATTTCAACTTTTATAAAACACCCCTATATTACCATTACCCCTTCCAGTGTATGGTTTACCAAGCAATTTCCTTACCAACAATGGATTGATTTTATCAATAGTGTACCTGAACAATACAGTATTTATTTATTGGGCGGGAAGGAGAATACGAATGAATGTAATCAAATACTCCATTCGGTTACGCATACAAAAACACAAGTATTAGCCGGAGAATTAAGCTTTTTACAATCCACTGCATTAATGAAAAATGCTACCATGAACTATGTAAATGATTCAGCCCCGTTACATTTCGCCTCTTCAGTAAATGCACCTGTAACAGCCATCTTTTGTTCAACCATTCCGGCATTTGGATTTGGCCCTTTATCCACTCAATCTTTTGTGGTTGAAAATAAGGAAAATCTAAGTTGCAGACCATGCGGATTGCATGGCAAAAAGGAATGTCCGCAGAAACATTTTAAATGTGGTTTAGGAATTAAAACAGAACAGCTATTAAAAACTTTGCCCGTTGCTAATGTTTAGCATCGCGTTGCAATTGGTATAATTTAGAATACTTCAAAAATACTTCGTACGAATGAAGGGTGGCCAACAATAAGCCATCATATCCATCCATAAACCCACCTTTAAATATAAAACCTGAATAAAAACTAAAACAGGGTTTAACCAACATTTTCAGCATATTGGAACGTTTGCCATTTTCGAAATAAACCTTAGCACCTAAGGTACTGTATTTATTAATGGTTTCTATTCTATGATGAATGGTATCACTGGTATAATGTAACAATTTCCCGTTGATGCGATGTTTTGCAGTTCCCTGAGTTATCTCCAGCTCTTCATGTACCTCTCTTAAATTCCAATGGGCATCATTTTTATTGAACAATCTGATTTTATACTCAGGTGTCCATGAGCCGTGTTGAATAAGTCGATTACAAAACAAGCTCCATCTTTTTATTTCGTAAACACCATTCATTTCTCCTTGCTTGAGATTTACAATTGATTTTTGTAACTCTTCATCCAGCACTTCGTCTGCATCCACACTTAAAATATAATCATAGGATGCTTTTGCATGGGCATCATTCTTTTGTTGCCCATACCCTTTAAAGGTTTGTTGATAAAATTGTACGCCTAACCGTTGGCAAATGGCTTCCGTTGAATCAGTAGAAAATGAATCCATGACAACAATTTCATCTACCACATGTTTTAATGAGGAAATACATCTTTCTATGTTTTTTTCCTCGTTAAAGGTGATAATAACGGCACTAATCATTGTCATAATTAGTCCAAATCTACATGAATTTTATAGAAATGGATAATACGATTATTTTTTCTTCTTTTTAGCCAGGTTTTTAAAAGCGGTAAGGTATTCTTCCAACGACCTCATCATATCATTAATATCTTTATCACTGGCCTCTTTATAAATAGCTTTTACCTGTGTTTTACAATCTTCTATAGCTTTACGGGCTGCCTCGGCATTCCCTACTGAAAACTGATCAGCCATTACTTTAAACGATTGATTAATGATGGCCATCAAGTATAACTTTTTGGTTTCGCGGTCAGCAATCATTTCTACTTCACCGGTAAAAGGCTCCCAATCTAAAAATACTTTTTCTTCGGTTACCTGTTCCAAACCTGTTTCAGGTGCTGTGTATCTAACTCTGATAATAACCGGCTGAGTTTCTATGGTAGAGTCCGGTTGATTCAAATCAAACTTCGCCAAAGCAAATTCTGTGTTGTCGGTATATAAATTGGGTAATTTATATTTAACAGGATTTGTTTTATCATCCTGTGGATGGTATCCGTACAATTGTTTAAATACAATTTTATCGTTGAATTCAATTTCCACCGTAACATCCGTTGCTACAGGAGATAAGTTCATAATCATCCCTTTAATGAATACTGAATCATAACTTTCTTTTGAATCCACATAAAACAATTTACCCTTTCCATTGTTCGCCAGAATAGTAAGTAACGGTTGGTTAAATCCGGTACCAATGCCAATGGTGCTACATTCAATATCGGGCCAGGATTTTTGAGCCGTTTCCAATACAGCAATTTCATTTTCATCCCAACCATCCGTCATTAAGAATACCTTATTCACCTTTTTAGGGTCGTAATTTTGTTTTACAAACTCATACCCCTTTTTCATTCCTTCGAGCATGGAAGTTCCTCCGGTAGGTTCAATTTCCATAATCACTTTTTGAATAGCCGCTACTGAAGTACCTATCTTTTGCGGTGGTAAAATAACGGTCATGGTAGTATTATAAATAATCAACGAAATGGTAGCATCCGCCGGTAGTTTGGGAATCATCTGTGCCATAGCATCTTTGAGTCTTTCTATGCGATCATACCCGGCCATAGACCCACTGTTATCAATTACAAACGAAATATTCAATTTGGGTGCAGCAGGTTGAAAATTAGTATTCACCCCAATTTCCAAAATAGCTTCTTTCGAATCTTTATTAATCTTACCCGTAAATTTAGCATGTACTCCAACCCTTTTTGTTTTGGCATATTGTTTAGTAACAAAACGTTTAAAATCTTTTGTAACTAAAGTCTGCGGTGTAGGAATATACTCTTCAGGATGTTCTAATCGTGGGTCAGGTAAATACGAAATCGTCATAGTCCGAACTGATTTACCAAAGGATTGAGAAAGATCTACAATATCTACATCCTTTTGGTAATTAAAATCAATCATAAATTTCCTGCGAATGGGTAACATACATTCAAATACACCTTCGCTATTAGTAATACCTGTATACACTTCTTTACCTTTTACATCCCATAAATACACCTCTTCATTAGGAGCAGGTTTCCCTCCTTTATTAACGGTTAGTTGAAAATATTGAAATCCTGAAGGTGGTTCAGTAATTCCATTCAGATCTTGAGTCACTGTATCTTTATTAACCGTTTGTGTAAATTTAGGAGCAGAATATCGTACTGTTTCAGTTACCTGATAAGCCGCATCGTTGGGCATATCGGTGAACGAAATGTTGATGGCTCCTGCGACATCAATGTCATACGACTTGGATACTTTACCATAGAAGTAAGCAATCCCCTTATTATTCGTAATGGCTTTTTGTATGGTTTTATCATCTACGTTTACCATACTTACTTCAATTCCGCCAATGGGTCTATCGTCGCGTGTAACTACTTCAATACCTGCAATAGCCATCCCTGCTGGTGGTTGATTACGTGGATCAATATCAACTGTGGTAGTAGTAAATCCAAGTCGTATATAATCCTGCTTTGCCATTCGTTTCATAAACTCAGGATCATAAGTATCTGAATAGGATGTCTCGGCAGTACCTGCTTCGGGTACTTCTATCATTTTACGCATTTGAAAACCATTTACATAAATGGCCCATTCTTTACCATAATTAATAGTGGTAGTAACCATGCCGGTTGCGTTGGTCACCAATTCGATTTTACCTAGTTGTGAAGTTTCTTTGAGAGTAACTTTGGCCCCATTCATGGGTCCGTTACGATCTACAAATTTGAGGTTGACTTTTATACTGCCCTGGCCGTAAGCCAACGACAAAAAGAGCATTTCGACAATGCTCAATACAAGAAAAAAGGAAAGAACTTTCTTCATAGATGATTTAGTTAAGGGGTTATAATAATAACTGTGGCCAAGGTTGGTTTAGTATGTAAGTATAAAAATACAACACTAAAAGCTCGTGAACCCGCCTTGTGTTTGTTTCCCGCAGATCTACTCACATTATATTTGTTTTTAATGTGTTCGTGAAGTCAGCCCGCTTTAGCGGGCTTCGGTTCGCAGATTTTCGCTTTATAATGTAGCTACTAACTTACGTTGCTCCACGCTATTTCGCAGATATTCATCTTTGATAAAACGAGTATCATTTCGGAACCTTGATATTGTACAGACGGGTCATGGCCCGTATATACTGATTTGTAAATCGAAGCTTGTAATCGAAACATAAATCTGCGGGACATAAAAACTACATCAACTTATCGGCCAACAACTGCGCTACTTTTTGGTCTATTGGAAAAGTAAGAGATGTAGGATTCAGGTCTTTTACTGATGCCCACATCAGCGTCTGGTGTCCATTGGGTTCTTCAAATATCTTTCCAATGGGGATTTCGTCTACATTTAGCTTCATTAAATAATAGATACTCATTACCTGTGTATTGGGGTGAAAGGCAGAGCTCACAAAAAAATCGGTGGTATAAAAATGTTGAAACACTTCTGCCTCTAATCCAAATTCTTCCACCATTTCACGTTTCAGGCAATCAATGGTTCCTTCTCCAAATTCCAAACCACCACCGGGAAACTTAAGCATGGGGGTATTGGAAAAAAATTCATTGGATAAAAGTACTTGTCCTTCGTGAATACAAATACCGTAAACACGGATAGTGAAATGAGTCATGAAATAAAAGTAGTAAAAATACAAACATAAAATCAGGGGATTCCTGCCTGCGCAGGAATCTCCTAAACAAATCCTGATATACCTAAAAAATATTTATCTTTAAATTGATTATGAATGAAGAAGAATCAAAACAGCTCGCCGAACAATTGCGTCAACCTTCCGGCACCATGGGAATTGAGGTAGGTATCCGAATGAATCATGGCAATCAATACATGAATAAAAATACCATCAATGCCTTAAACCTACATTCGGGTAACCATGTGGTAGAAATTGGTATGGGCAATGGTCATTTTGTGCAGGATATTTTTAATACTTATGGTGATATCACCTATTCCGGTTGTGATTTTTCCGAATTAATGGTTCAGGAATCCATCAAAGGAAATAGCACCTGGATATCTGATAAAAAAGCAACTTTCCATCACACCATTGCAAACCAATTGCCATTTGAAGACAATAGCATTGATGTAATTTTTACCATCAATACGTTATACTTCTGGGAAAATCCTTCTGCTATTCTAAACGAATTTAAAAGGGTTTTAAAAAGTTCAGGTAGATTATTCATTACAATACGACCTAAATCCTATATGGAACATATGGCTTTTACTAAATATGGATTTACCATGTATAATACTGATGATGTTAAAGCTCTATTAGAATCGAATGGTTTTTCGGTGAACAACATACAGGAATATTTTGATCCTCCCTTTGTTTTTGAGGGGATAGAGGTAGCTCCGATAAGTATAATTGTTAAAGCAGAGATTAAATAAATGAGAAACCTATTTTACATATTAGGCTTCATTCTATTTTTATGTTCATGCTCTAGAAGTAGGAATAATAAAGTACCTGCTATTTACAGTGAATTTGTAAAAGATAGTTTTGAGTTATACATTGATCTACCCACTAATTATAACCCCGCTGATTCAAATTATTCTGTTGTTTTATATATGGATGCTAACTTGAAAATGGGAAAAGAAATTAGAAGACAAATTAAACTCGATGAAAACACTGCAAATCTTAATCAGGTAATATTTGTTGGGGTTGGACACATTGGTCCATATAGAAAACTACGAAGACGAGATTTTATTCCCCCTCTAATCAAAAAAGGAGAACCAATAGAAAACAACGATCCCAATTTTGGACATGCTGATAAATTTTATTCATTTCTTATCAACGAACTCATGCCATACATAAATACCCAATATCCTAATAATGGGAACTATAGTTATATAGGTCATTCATTTAGTGGTCTATTTGCATTCTATGCCATGCTACAACCTAAGCCGGTTTTTAAAAACTATATCTCATTAAGTCCATCTCTTTGGGCTAATTATAATAATTTCTTTGAGTATGAATCAGACTTCAGAGAAAAACAAACAAGTATTCCTGTCAACTTATATCATGCTTGTGGAACTGATGAATGGGCCAATAAAGTCCTTTCTACTTCAAGGAAGATGAATGGTATATTAACGAACCAACCTTATGATGAACTTACCTACGAGTACATTGAACACAAAGGAAAAAATCACAATGGAGTAGTCCCCGTATCAATAAAATACGTTTTAAAAAATACGAAATTTTAGTATGAAAAAATTACAACTTATCATATTATTTTTGTTGCTAGTATCATGTAATAATAGTAGTAAAACACAAAATAGCACCAGTAATTTCACGCCCCTTTCCAACATTCAATCCTGGCAAACCAACCATACATCTAACCAAATGATTTACCAGCAAGGAGTAGTATGGAAACTATTACAGGATGATAATGAAGGAAGCAGGCATCAAAAGTTTATTGTAAAATTAGCCAATGAACAAACCTTATTAATATCACATAATATTGATTTGGCACAACGTATTCCTGATTTACAAAACAACGACTCAATTATATTTAAAGGAGAATACGAATGGAATCGAAAAGGAGGTGTAGTTCATTGGACCCATCATGACCCCAATGGAAAACATGAAGGAGGGTTTTTGTTACATAAAGGAAAAAAGTATGAATAAAAATAATTATCGGATGGTTAGACCCCAATTATCTATCATCATCGCCTTTTTATTAATAGGCTGCCAGGCCACCAATAAAAAGACCGATGTATTACGAAATAATATTTCAAAAATCATTTCAGAAAAACAGGCGGTGGTAGGTGTTTCAATTATAGGGAATCATGGGAAAGACACCCTTTCACTTAATGGAGATAAGCACTGCCCCATGCAAAGTGTTTTTAAAATGCATATTGCATTAACTGTATTATCAGAAGTAGATAAGGGAAGATTTAAATTGGACCAACAAGTAGAGGTAAAAAAAACAGAACTACTGCCTGATACGTGGAGCCCGCTGAGAGACGAAAACCCCAACGGAGGTTCTTTTACTATTGAAAAACTAATTCAGTATGCTGTTTCAAAAAGCGACAACGTTGCCTGTGATGTTTTAATCAGGTTATTAGGCAAACCACAAATGGTAGAAGAATATTTTAAGAAAAACGATATTAACGACATTGCCATACAATATAATGAAGAGGAAATGCAATTGAAATGGGAGAATATGTTTCAAAACTGGACCACACCCAAAGCTGCTAGTAATACCTTAGAAAAATTCTATAATCCAAATAATAAAATATTGTCAAATACCAGTTATGACTTTTTCTGGAAATCAATGAAAGAAACCAGTACCGGAGGATATAGATTAAGAGGACTTTTACCTCAGGAAACCATAGTAGCTCATAAAACAGGTACTTCCGGAACCAATGAAGAAGGACTCACTGCCGCCATAAATGACATTGGTATTATTTTTTTACCGAATGGTGAATATTTCATCATCAGTGTTTTTGTAACCGATTCAAAAGAAAATGAAGAGACGAACGAAAAAATTATTGCCGAGATAGCTAAAGCTACTTACGATTATTATACCACTCATAAAAAATAGTATCTTCATAGAAATGGGAAGAAACATTGCTTTTTGTATTGAAACATTTCAAAACCACCAATGGATGATACACCATGAATGGTTAGAATCCCTTTCCACTCATAATGGTTTTCATCGTCTTGAGTTATTACACTATACTCCTACTTACCCCATATACAGCATGGCACCATCTTCGGAGTTCATTGCTATTTTATGTGGTATTGGTAACGATGATGAACAATGGTGCAACCCCATCAGCCAACAATGGGGACTTCCAAATAATGTATCTCCTCAGGTATTAGAAGAATTCAATCATACCTCCGATTCAGTATACGGAGAACCTATTTGTATATTACTTTCTCAATTCATTGAATATGACTTTAACCAAGGGTGGTTGAATGAACAAAAAGTAAAAGATCCATTTTCACCTGATGTATTAAATAAGTATCACACATTAATGAATGAATTAAAAGAGCTAGGAACGCCTCAAACCAGTAGGATTGTTTTTTGGTTCTTTTAATGAAACAAGCACCCTAAAACAATGAATTAGACGATTATATAATTATTGTTAAACAGAATTAATTTATTGTTTTTCAATAAATATTTATTATATTTGTGGCATAATCTTAAAATCTAACAGTTATGTCAAAAAAGAGAAACTACATATTTATTGGTTTACATGTGATAGCCTGGATCATCTTTGTTGCATTAAGTATAGAGGCCGGAGGACTCATTGCCAACTTCATTTTTAGTATCTGCAAACCTGAGACAGTACCATATTTATATCAAAAGCTTGATTTAACTGGTATGTATCAAACCAATCAACCTGTGTTTTTTGGAACTTATAGTTTTATTCTTTGTATAGCTGTACTAAAATGTGTATTGTTTTATACAGTAGTGATACTCATGCATAAAATTGATTTATCAAAACCATTTAGTCAATATGTTTCTGATAAGATTAGCAAAATCAGTTATTATACATTTTCCATAGGTCTCCTTAGTTATATAGGACAACAAGTAGTTTCAAAACAATGGTTACATTATGGATATGACTTTAGTCAAATAAATGAATTTTGGTCAGATGCCGAGGCATTTATTATTATGGCAGCTATTATCTATATAATTGCTGTTATTTTTAAGAAAGGATTAGAAATTCAAAACGAAAATGATTTAACTGTATAGCCTATGCCAATTGTTGTAAACTTAGATGTAATGATGGCGAAGCGGAAAATGTCGCTAAATGAGCTATCAGAAAAAGTAGATCTTACGTTGTCTAATCTTTCCATCTTAAAAACCGGAAAAGCCAAAGCCGTTCGTTTTAGTACGTTGGAAGCTATTTGCAAAGCATTGGATTGCCAACCGGGAGATATATTAGAATATACCAGCAGATAAATTTATATACTTATAAGTTATCATTAACATCAATTATATGAAAAACAAATTCACTCATTTTGCAATCTATGCAGATAATGTTAGCAGGGCAAAAAAATTTTATGCTGAAGTTTTTGAATGGGGGTTTAATTCGTATGGACCTGAAGATTTTCTACAAATCAAAACCGATGCCTCTGAATATGGAGAATTGATTGGTGCTATGCAATCCAGGGCATATTCTCCCATTCCGGAAAAAATAATTGGGCTGGAATGTACTATTGGTGTCGAAAATATAAATGCTGTTATTGAAAGGGTAAAACACCATGGAGGAAAAATAGTTATGCCCAAAACCACCATTCCTTATGTTGGTTATATTGTTAAGTTTTTAGATACCGAAGGAAATTTAATTTGTGCCATGCAATACCAAAATACAGCTATATGAAACCTGCAAGACCCATCCATAAAGACTTTGAGGCGTTCTTGAACTTAAAAGAAAAAAAACTTATTGGTTTATATCATGATTTGCGCCAATACATTTTAGAAATTTATCCTGATAGCAATGAGTTATTATATCATACCCATGCTTTAACATCAGTATATTCCACTTCTGATAAACTATCTGATGCATTTTGTATGTTGCCCATCTATACCAATCACCTAAATTTGGGCTTTAATAAGGGGACATTGCTGCCTGATCCACATCATCTTTTAACCGGAACCGGAAACTTAATACGACACATTGATGTTACCCAACCCAAAGATTACAGGAACAACAAAGTTAAGGCATTGATTAACGAATCGATTAACTTGTCAATGATGAATATGAAAAAACCCGGTTTAATAGTGGGCAAAACTATTTCAAAAATTAAGAGTGCCAAATAAAAAACATGTATCCTAACATTCAACCAACATTAGAAAACGACTATGTGATATTATTACCACTCAAACCGGAAGATTTTGAAAGCCTGTTTGCCGTTGCCTCAGATCCGACGGTTTGGGAGCAACACCCTAATAAGGACCGATATAAAAGAGAAGTTTTTCAAACATTTTTTGAAGGAGCAATACAAAGTAAAGGAGCATTTAAGATAATTGATAAACAAACTCATCAGGTAATTGGAAGCACTCGCTTTTATGACTATAATGAAGCTGATAAAAGCATACTAATAGGGTATACTTTTTATGGAAAAAGTTACTGGGGTAAAGGTATCAATCTCTCTGTAAAAAAAATAATGCTTGATTATATTTTTCAATTCGTCTCTGTGGTAAATTTTCATATTGGTGCTGGAAACATAAGATCCCAAATAGCTATCACCAGATTGGGAGCATTAAAAGCAGGAGAACAGGAAATCACATATTTTGGAGAAGACGCTAAGCTAAACTATATATACTCATTTACTGCAAAAGAATGGTCAACAATACAACAAAAAAATGGATACAATAATTGACCATTTTTTATTCAACAAATTCACTTAAGGTTAACCAACGGTCAGTCTTTTCATCAATGAGTTTCATTATTTCGCCTAATCTTTCGGTAGTTTTTAATAACTCTTCATGCCCTAAATTTAGATTGAGTTTTTCGTTCAATTGTTTTTTTTCCTCTTCTAACTCCGGCAGTTCTTTTTCTATCTGCTCAAACTCCAGTTTTTCTTTGTAAGATAGTTTTACTTTTTTCTTTTCTTCAACCGGTTTGTCTATTAAATCTTTTTTGTTTTTGTCGCTCTGAGCCTGCCGAAGAGCCTCCTCATCCATCTCTTTTTGTAAACGGAACTGGGTATAATTCCCACCAAACACCGATACTTTCCCTTCCCCTTCAAAAACAAAAATCTGGTCAACGATTTTATCCATAAAATAACGATCATGGCTCACGATGATGATACACCCCGGAAAATTTTCTAAGTATTCCTCAAGTTTATTCAATGTAACAATATCTAAATCATTGGTAGGCTCATCCAGAATAAGAAAGTTTGGATTACGAAGTAATACCGTAAGTAAATACAATCTTCTCTTCTCTCCACCACTCAATTTACTTACAAAATTATATTGCATCTCAGGCGGAAAATCGAATCGTTGTAACATTTGTGAAGCGGTTACACGGGTGCTTCTATCTACATCAATTACTTCAGCAATATCCTTAATTACTTCAATCACCCTTTTATCTTCTTTTAAAGCAATTCCTTCCTGGTTGTAATTCCCAAACTCAATGGTTTCCCCTACTACAATTTTCCCTGCATCAAGTTCCAACTTACCCGTAATCATTTTTAGTAAGGTTGATTTACCAGTTCCGTTATTTCCTACAATCCCAATTCTTTCTCCTTTTCTAAAAGAATAAGTAAACTTTTCAATAAGCTTATTATCTCCAAAACTTTTTGAAACATTGATGAGTTCTAAAATTTTATTACCCATATGTTTCATGCGCATGTTGATTTCTATCTCTTTGCGCTTGCGTAAACTAAATGCTTTTTCTTTGATGTCATCAAATGCATCGAGTCTGCTTTTACTTTTGGTACCACGGGCACGGGGCATTTTTCGTACCCATTCTAATTCACGGTAATAAAGGTTTTTTGCTTTATCCACTTCACTCCATGCCGAAGCTTCACGTTCAGCCTTCTTCTCAAGAAAATAAGTATAGTCTCCTTTATATTGGTAAATTTTATGGTTATCCAACTCATAAACATCAGTACAAACATTGTCTAAAAAATAACGGTCGTGAGTAACCATCAATAAAGTCATGTTACTACCTGATAGATAATCTTCCAACCACTCAATCATATCAATATCCAAATGGTTGGTTGGCTCATCCATGATGAGCATATCAGGTTCATCAATCAACACGGCTGCCAAAGCTACTCTCTTCAATTGTCCGCCGGAGAGTTGTGATACTTTTTGTTCTGTATCGTATATTTTTAACTTCCCTAAAATCTGTTTAATCCTAACTTCAATATCCCAGGCACGCAACATATCCATTTGCTGCATGGCTTTGGAAAGCTTTTCTTCGTTTTGATCGGTTTTGTTAAGTTCAAACTCATGCAAAGCATTTTCATATTGATGAATTGCTTCGCTAATATTAGATGATTTTTGAAAGATAGATTCCCAAATGGTATGGTTCAAATCAAAATGTGGGTCCTGTTCTAAAAAACCAATACGAATTCCATTTCTTACTACTACTTTCCCCTCTTCAGCAGTATCTTTACCGGAAATAATATTCATCAAGGTCGTTTTTCCGGTACCGTTACGGGCTACCAGCGCTACCTTCTGCCCTTTTTCAATACCAAAGGTTAAGTTGTTAAATACTTCCTTGGCTCCAAATGACTTGGTAAGATTTTCTATTAATAGATAGTTCATTACAAAAATAAAGGGCAAAAATACATTCATTTTTAAATACAGATGCTAAAAATTAAATACCTTTAAATAAAATACTACCTATGAAAAAATCATTACTTGCTATTTGTATGTTTTCTGTTTGTGTAATACTAAGCAACATCAATGGCTGGGCACAACCAGGCACCAGTTGCAGTGATCCGGTTACCATTACAGGTTCCGGTATATACACTACCCCTCTTACTCCTGCTAATGATACCTGGTATATTTTTCATTGTGATAGTACCGGTATGTATACTTTTGCTACTTGTGGTTTATCTACCTGTGACACCAAAATATATATTTATGACCATTGTTTAGGCCTCGTTTGGGGTGAAGAAAACCAGGGAACCATTCAATACAACGATGATTATTGTGCTTACCAAAGTAGTTTGAATGTCATTTTACATCAGGATAGCACTTATTATATTCGGATTGGTGATTATTTTAGCAATTGCCTCAATACAAATATTACCTGGCAAATGATTAATAATGGAGAGATTATGGGTTGCACTGATCCTGCTGCCTGTAATTATAATCCTAATGCAACTACCAGTGATGGTTCATGTTTATATTATCCTGATACCAATTGTACAGGACCGGATTTAACCGTAGTTGAATCAGCCATTACTACCAGTTTATACTTTGATGAAGAAAATGTATTATCTACTGATTGTAGAATTGAAGAAGGTTGTTTAAATGGGTACGGATTACGTGACATTTTAAGGTTTACTACCCATATAAAAAACATAGGAGCTCAAGATTATTATATTGGGGTTCCGAGTGCCTCTAATCCTCAATTTACCAATACCAACTGTCATGGACATTGGCATTACGAAGGGTATGCCTTCTATGCTTTATACAACGATTTGGGAGAAGAAATTCCGATTGGTTATAAAAACGGTTTTTGTGTACTCGACCTGGAGTGTAGTGGTGGTGGAACTGCGCAATACGGATGCGCCAATATGGGTATTTCGCACGGTTGCGGTGATATTTATAGTGCAGGATTGGATTGCCAGTTCATCGATTTAACGGACGTAGATACCGGTTTTTATCAATTGGTAGTTCGTGTAAACTGGGATCATTCACCTGACTTTTTAGGCAGATATGAAGAAACCTATGATAACAACGCAGCTCATGCCTGTATCCATTTTACCAGAGACATGGCCGGGATTCCTAATTTTACTTTGGTACCTACCTGTCCTGTTTTATATGATTGTTTAGGTGCTCCTTTTGGTACTGCTAAAATTGACTGCGAAGGAAATTGTGATGGACATGCTTTACGAGGAGACATTAATAGTGATACAGCCGTTACTCAAACTGATGCTGTTTTATACGTAAATGAACTAGTAAGTAACAGCTTAGATACCGTAACTTGTACCGATGTAAATGATGATAACCAATGGACTGTTTTTGATGCAGCATTGATTAATAATTGTGATTTAAATGGTCCACTGCCGTTAAACGATCCATGTGATTTTCCATTTGGCATCAGTAACATGATTGATACGGTTACTTTATCGATTTCGAATGTAGATTTTACCAATCATTATATTGATATCTCCATTAAAAATCCTGATTATAAAACCCTGGCCTATCAATTTGAAGTAAGCGGAATCAATATACAATCGGTGACCAATTTGGTAAGTCCATTGGAATATAATATTACTCCTGCTTTTGAAAGTAACGGAACCATGGTGGTAGGTATTTCCTATCAGGAAATGCTCATCAATACCAATAACTCTCCAGTACCTTTATGCAGAGTATATTGGAACAGTATTACGGATACTGTTATTTGTATTGATCGTATTGTAGACATCGTGAATGAAAATTACGAAGCATCCAACGGAATGATTGGTGGAAATTGTGTTCCGGTGCCTGCTATTGCAGTAGAAGAAAACGGAAGTACCATTGCCTTGAATATATTCCCCAACCCTGCACAAGACATTATCAACGTAACGATGGGTCTTATTCAACCAGAGAATGTGGATATGTTCATCACTGATGCATTAGGAAGGGTCGTTTATTCAAACATCTATAAAGAAGTATCGAACCAAACGGTGCAGGTAGATTTGAGTACGCTCCGTAGTGGGGTTTACAACATCACCTTACAAACCAATACAGGTAAAGTAACCAAACGAATTGTATTGAATTAATCTGCCAACATGCGATATTAAACCTGCCAAATGCCTGTAAATACAGGCATTTAACCCACATTATTGCTGAAATAAAAAAAAGTATTACTTTTGCCCCCGGAGAGATGGCAGAGTGGTCGATTGCGGCAGTCTTGAAAACTGTTGAACTGCGAGGTTCCGGGGGTTCGAATCCCTCTCTCTCCGCCAAAGAAATTTGCCCCGCTAAAAGCGGGGCTTTTTTATTTTTAGTGGTGGAGTGAAGCTCCACTTCTACTCCACCACTAAAAATAAAAAATAGCCTATGACTTTGTCAAGGCAAATTTCTTTGATCAGTTCCCCCACTCAGGGATCACGGAGCGTAGCGGAGTAATCCCTCGAAATTAGTTACTTTTATAGTACCCAAAATTGATAATTGCAATTTGATGTTAGAGTTTCTTTGTCAAAAAAAGGAATACATAGCTCCACATTTTAACTAATAAAATTTAAGTAGATGAATGAACTTAATGAACAATTAAAACAAGAAATTCAAATAATATATAATGAATTAAAGGATTATAACACCTTAATGTTTGATTTACCATTGAATGTAAAATCCCTAAAGTGGTGGAGTGAAGCTCCACTTCTACTCCACCACTAAAAATAAAAAATAGCCTATGACTTTGTCAAGGCAAATTTCTTTGATCAGTTCCCCCACTCAGGGATCACGGAGCGTAGCGGAGTAATCCCTGAAAAATTAGTTACATTTATAATACTCGAGAGTCCTTCACCTTTGGTGCGGAGACTCATGGGGAAATATATTATAATCCATGAGTTACAAAAGAAAACAGCAATAATTATGAATATAGTTAAATCAAGTGAATTACATCTTCATGATGTTCCAAAATCTGATTCTGAAATAAAATTTATTAAGGAATTTGCATTAACATTCGATATTCACGAATCTCATAATTATGTTAGTATAAGCGATAAATTAGAAGACCTCTCTATTTCTGATTTAAGGTTTATTTTATATACTGAACAAAGGCGTTGGAATCATTTTAATAGACAGTTTGACGAAAAAACGGAACAACTATTAAGAAAATTGATTAGTTTAATCAGGAGTAAAGTAAACAAATAAATATTTATTTCTTCTCTTCCCCCACCAACACATCAATAATACTCGGATACGTATTTTCGTAGATTTTTTCGAGTTTTTCTTTATCGGGTTTGATCCATTTGATTTTCGTAATTCCTTCTTCTGTTTGTGGTACCAAATCTTTATCATCTGAATACATGGCAAACCAACTTGTTTTTTTGATCATACGTATGGTAGGTATCTATAACGTGGTAACGTAACTCCAGGTGATTGAGTCCACATTCTTCTTTTACTTCACGTAAAGCGGTTTCTTCGATGAGTTCCCCTTCTTCTGCTTTTCCTTTAGGAAGATCCCAACGTCCATTCCTAAAAATAAAAAGTATTTTTTCTTTTTTGTTACGAACAATTCCACCACCTGCTAACACCAGTTTATATTGTTTTCGAAATCTGCGCCATATAAATACCGGATCTATAGCATATAAACAATAACATACCGGTATATCATATTCTGTTTCTAATGCAGGCAAGAGTGTTTCAAACACCTGATCATCTATAAACTCCAAATTATTTACCTTTTTAAAGCCTTTTACACTCTTTAAAGGTTCATTGCTGATATAAAGCAGGTTCTGTTTTACAAAAACTTTATACATTTGCGGCATGATCTATTCTGAAGAAGTGGCCTTAAAGGTGGCCGAATTCCTCCTACAAATAAAAGCAATAAAATTAGAACCCACCAAACCCTTTACCTGGGCCAGTGGATGGAAATCACCGATTTATTGTGATAACAGAGTTACTTTGTCACACCCGGCTATAAGAAATTATATTCGTCAAAACTTTGTAGAGGCTATTGAAAAAAATATTGAAAGCCCTAGAACTATTGCAGGTGTCGCTACCGGAGGTATTGCACATGGGGTACTCGTTGCCCAAGAGCTAGGTATACCTTTTATATATGTTCGTCCTGAATCAAAAAAACATGGGTTAGGTAACCAAATTGAAGGTCAATTGGTAACCACTTCGGGTATTGTAGTTATCGAAGATTTGGTATCAACCGGTAAAAGCAGCTTAGCAGCCGTAGATGCCCTTAGAGAAGCAAATTGTGAGATAAAACATATGTTGGCTATCTTTAATTATGGGTTTAACCAAACAGCCGAATTATTTTCTCAGGAAAAGGTAAACCTAATTACACTTTGTGATTACGAACATCTCATTAAAAAAGCCATTGAACTTAATTATGTAAATAATTCACACCTCGAAACGTTGATGGATTGGAGAAAAGATCCATCGAACTGGGGTAAATAAAATCACACGATTATGACAAAAATTGAAGTAGAAAAAAGAGAAATAAAAGCATCCACCGAACAAGTGTTTAACTACCTGGCAGATTTTAATAATTATAAAGAAATGATGCCGGATTCAGTAAGTAATTGGGAATCGGATAAGGATCAATGTTCATTACAAGTATCCATGGTACCAAAAATCCATATGAAAATTGTAGAACGTACGCCAAATAATATGATCAAGATTAAAGGAAGCGGTCCGTTTGATTTTGATTTAACAGTAAGCATTGAAACCATTGATGCTGCTAACAGCTTAACAGGAATGACATTTGAAGCTGATATCAATCCATTTATGAAAATGATGATTGAAAAGCCGATGGGTCAATTTTTTGGGTATCTAACCAAACAAGTACAAAAGAAGTTTGAAATTTAAAGTTCAAAGTTTCAGATTTCAAGTTCAAAATTTGAAATCTGAAATCTGAAACTTGAACCCTAATACGTCCATTCGAACTCTTTAAATCCTGCTACCCACCAATTACCATTTGGTTCTTCCAATACAACTTTTCCTGACTCTTTAATATCTTTAATTACTACTTCTACTTCTGCTTCCCCTTTTTTGATGGTAATAGGTTTATGAAATCCTAAGAGATCTTTTAAATATTCTTGTTTTAAAAAATCAAATTTCCCCATTCGTAAAAACCCATAATATTTATCCAAGTGATGAGCTAATTCATGTATTTCCGCATCCAAATCATATAAACGTCCAGTTTCAGTACTCAAAGAAGTAGCAAAGTCAAATAATGAGTCAGCGCTAGCATTTACATTTAACCCAATACCAACTATTGAGTGTTGTATGTTATTACCTACGATAGAATTTTCAATAAGAATACCCGCTATTTTTTTTCTATTAACGATGATATCATTAGGCCATTTAATGACTCTGCTTTGTACACCCTTAGTTGACAAATAATCAAAAACGCCCAAAGAAACCGCCATATTCAAATAGAACTGCTGGTCAGGAGGAAGGAAATGTGGCATAAGAATTACACTAAATGTCAGCGATTCACCTGCGGGGCTATGCCAATTTGTCCCCATCTGCCCGCGACCTGCAGTTTGATGAATAGCTTGTATAATAAGGCCTTCAGAAGGTTTTTGGTTTTTTAACAGGGTAGATGCATAGGTATTAGTAGAGTCAACGGCATCTAATTTGAGTATATAATTTCCAATTATAGGCGATACAGGCATATAGCAAGTACAAAAATTATAAATTTGTAGAGATAATAGTAGGCAATTTTAATGACTAAGAAAAAAAAGCCCAGTTCAAAATTAATCAATTCAATTATAAAAGGACTGGAAGAGAAGAAAGGTTTTGATATAAAATCGATGGACCTTACCCATATTCCCAATGCAGTTACCGGTGTATTTATCATTTGTAGTGGTAATTCAACCACACAGGTAGAAGGTTTAGCTGACTCAGTATTGGATGAAGTGTATAAAGGTGCCAAAGAAAAACCCTGGCATACCGAAGGGTTTGAAAATAAAGAATGGATATTAATTGACTTTGTAGATGTAGTTGTACATATTTTTCTACCTGAAATCAGAGAATTTTATGGAATAGAAGAACTTTGGGCTGATGCCAAAGTGAAAATACATGATACTGCTGAAGCATAACTTTTAAAGTAATAATTACGTAAGATAACTTAAACAAAAAATGGCTAGTAATAATCCCAATAATAAACCCGGCAATCCTAAAAAGCCTAAATTTTCATTTAACCTATACTGGATATATGCCATTATAGCAATTGTTTTGATTGGTATTCAACTCTTCAACTTTTACGGTGGTGGAATGGAGAAAATCAAAAGTGATACTGAACTACGAAACCTGATTGTAGATGGAGACATCAAAAAAATTGATGTAATCAATAATAAATCAGCTGAAATCTATATCAAAGAATCTTCACTGAAAGAGAAAAAAGAAGTATTTAAAAAAGTATCTAACGGTGCTTTTGGAAATGTAAATAGCGGCCCTCACTATAAAATTGATATGATTGGTGACCCAACTGTATTTGAAAAGAAGATTGAGAATTTTGTAAAATCAGATACTACAGATGTTGAGCAAAACCCTATTCCTGAAATTTCATACGTATCCAGAACCAATATCATAGGTGAATTACTGGTTTGGGTTTTACCTATTGGTTTGGTCATTCTTATTTGGGTATTAATTATGCGCCGTATGGGTGGTGGTGGAGCCGGTGGGCAAATATTTAACATTGGTAAGGCCAAAGCAAAAATGTTTGATGCAGAATCCAATGTATCTATCAACTTTGACAGTGTAGCAGGATTGGATGAAGCCAAAGTAGAATTAAAAGAAATTGTTGACTTCTTAAAAAATCCGAAGAAGTATACTGAATTAGGTGCTAAAATTCCAAAAGGAGCTTTATTGGTAGGACCTCCGGGAACAGGAAAAACTTTATTGGCAAAAGCGATTGCTGGTGAAGCAAAAGTTCCATTCTTCTCAATGAGTGGTTCTGATTTCGTAGAAATGTTTGTTGGAGTAGGTGCATCTCGTGTACGTGACTTATTTAAACAAGCCAAAGAAAAAGCACCTGCCATTATCTTTATTGATGAGGTAGATGCCATAGGTAGAGCCAGAGGAAGATCAGTAGCACAAGGCGCCAATGATGAACGTGAAAGTACCCTTAACCAGATGTTGACAGAAATGGATGGTTTTGAATCGAACACGGGTGTTATTGTGATTGCTGCTACCAACCGTGCTGATATTTTGGATAAAGCTTTATTACGTCCGGGTCGTTTTGACAGACAAATATTTGTTGACTTACCTGACTTAGTAGGAAGAAAAGAAATTTTCAAAGTGCACATGAAGCCATTAAAAAAATTGGCCAATGATGTAGATGTAGATCAACTTGCAAGACAAACTCCCGGGTTTAGCGGAGCTGATATAGCCAACGTTTGTAATGAAGCTGCTTTGATTGCTGCACGTAGAAATAAACAAGTGATCGATCGCCAGGATTTTAATGATGCGATTGATCGTGTTATTGGTGGATTGGAAAAACGTAATAAAGTAATCTCTCCAAAAGAGAAAAAAACCATTGCTTTCCATGAAGCAGGACACGCTACCGTGAGTTGGTTATTGGAATATGCCAGCCCGTTGGTAAAAGTGACCATTATTCCACGTGGACAATCATTAGGTGCTGCCTGGTATATGCCTGAAGAAAGACAGATTACTACCAAAGAACAATTGATGGATGAAATGTGTGCCGCTTTAGGTGGACGTGCCGCAGAAGATATTATGTTTGGTAAAGTAAGTACAGGTGCTTTAAGCGATCTTGAAAAAATAACCAAACAAGCCTACGCTATGGTTAGTATATATGGTTTGAATGACAAAATAGGAAACATTAGTTTCTATGATTCAACCGGACAATCAGATTACGGATTTAGTAAGCCTTATAGCGAAAAAACAGCTGAACTGATTGATGAGGAAGTAAAGAAAATGGTAGAAGAGGCTTATACAAGAACTAAAAAAGTACTTGCTGATAATAAAGCCAATCTTGAAATTTTAGCTTCCAGATTATTAGAGAAAGAAATTCTATACAGAGAAGATTTAGAAGAAATATTCGGGATGCGTCCTTGGGATGAAGGTAAAGACATCGTAAGGGTAAAAGAATCAGAAACGTATACTGACAAACCTCAAAATACTGAGAATAATACACCACCTCCGGTGAATTAATATTCAAAGTTCAAAATTAGAAGTTCAAAATTCCGGGTACAGTAATGTATTACATGCCCGAATTTTGAACTTTGAATTTCTAATTTTTGAACCTCAAAAAATACTACCTTTGTTACATGGCGTCCATGAGTAATTTTTGGCAAAGAATCATTACAGGAACTTTATTTCTAATTGTAATGATTGGCTCCATCATGCTCTCATTTCAATCGTTTGTTATTTTATTTGGTGTAGTCATGTTTTTGGCCACTCATGAATACATCAAAATTACTTCTGTATTTTCATCGCCTAACAAATGGTTATTGTACATTGTAAATACTCTTTTTTATTTGATAATAGGTTTTTATTTATTGTATAAAATACCCTCTGATTATAATAGTGCTTTCCTGAAAATGATTAAATACTTTTTAGGACAACGACTGTTTGTCTTTTTAATGTTATTTGTTCCGGTTATTGTATTTATAGCTGAATTGTTTCGTAAAAGGGAGAAACCATTCGAAAACATAGCTTATACTATTTTGGGATTTGTTTACATTGCTGTCCCTTTCGTTTTACTAATACAAACCTTTGCTCCTGTTATTGGTGATTATTCATTTTATAAAGTACTCTCCTATTTTTTAATACTCTGGATAGCTGATTCATTTGCTTATGTATGGGGTAAACTATTGGGAAGACATAAACTGGCACCAAACATTAGTGCAGGTAAAACCATTGAAGGAACTATTGGGGGTATTGTAACAGCCGTTGGTTTATCGTTATTGGGTCCAATCATATTTCCACAAGTAGATTTCTCAGTATCGGAGTGGGTCGTATTTGCCGTATTGATTTCAGTATTTGCTGTCCCCAGCGATTTGAGTGAATCGTTATTAAAAAGACAAGCAGGAGTTAAAGATTCAGGTAAAATTTTACCCGGACATGGTGGAATATTAGATAGATTCGATTCAGTTTTACTTACCGCCCCTGTTATTTATATTTATATTCAAATTACCAATCATATATGAAACTACATCGCGAAGGAATGGTTTATATCATGGTATCATTGGTACTCTTTATTGGAGCTACCATTGCCATGCAGGCATTTTTTGATTTTACCTGGCCTACATTTTTAGTATCAGCTTTCTTTTTGTTTTTTCTTATTGTATTCCTTCAATTTTTTAGGTTACCTAAACGTAACCCAACCAAAGCTGATAATAAAATTATTGCTCCATGTGACGGAAAAGTGGTAGTGATTGAAAAAGTATTTGAACCGGAATATCTAAAAACAGAGGTTATGCAGATCTCCATCTTCATGAGCCCTATCAATGTACATGCTAACTGGTATCCGGTAAACGGAGTGGTGGAATATGTAAAATATCATCCGGGAAAATATCTGGTGGCATGGCATCCAAAATCATCAACCGAAAATGAAAGAAGTACCGTAGTAGTAAAAAGAGCTGACGGCAAAAAAGTATTAATTCGACAAATTGCAGGTATCCTGGCACGCAAAATATGTACTTATTCAAAAGTGAATATGGTAACCAAACAAGGGGTTGAACTAGGATTCATTAAATTTGGATCAAGAGTAGATGTATTTGTTCCATTGGAATCAAAAATATTGGTTCAATTAGAACAAAAAGTAACAGGTTCTATTGATGTATTAGCAGAACTATGAGAAAATTTTTCGATTCAAAATGGATGAAACACCTGCTTGGCATAGCCGGGATGGTGAATATTATGGCAGGAATATTTTTTGCCTTTTTTCCACACCTGTTTTTATACCTTTTCTATAAAGACCTGGACCCTATAATTCTCAACTCTCAGGCTATCCAATCTATCGTTACATTAATGTTTATTTTCATTTTAATCATCGGATTAGGATATGTTTGGAGTATTAAAGATCCGGTAAGGAACAAACTATATATACTCATTGGAGGAATGGGTAAACTAGCGGCTGTATTATTATGGACCGTTTCTTTTTTCCAGGGATTCGGAACACCTCTACTTTTAGTAGCCAGCTTTAATGATGTTGGACTAGGATTGTTATTTGTACTGTTCTTTTTGTACAATAGGAAGGAATGATTTTTTCATTGAATATATCCTTTGAATTATTTTTTATTCCCCAACAGCTTCCTCATGATTAAATAAATCACAATCATTCCTGCCAACGAACATATCAATAATATGATTTTTTGACGAGGGGTTCCGTAATTATCATGTCGATGAGCATCAATTACCGTAATATTTTTTTCTTCAATTTGGGTTAGGGTATCCTCCCCTACTATTTGACCGTTTGAATAATTTTTATCCAGGAAATTAATTTCTTCGTCTAAAGTATTTCCAGTAAAAATGGTGTATTCATCTGTTTCATCTCCTTCCGGAAACTTTCTGCTTCTTTCACAATAATCAACTTTCCACTTTTTATTGAGTGAATCTTTTTTGGCATAAATCAACCATTCATCGCCCGGGAAAAAAGGCATTTGGCACGATGTTTTTGCATCATAAAATATTTTGATGTCTCGTGGAACTAATCCTTTATAGGGTGTGCTTACTACAAACTCAGCAAAATCATCATTGGTTTGATGAATAAGTTTTTTTATATATCCATGAAAAACAACATCATACTGATCTGTTTGTACTTTTGATATTTTAGGTAATTGGTCTTTACAATTACAGGCTTGTTTAAAGTCCTGAGCAAACACACAACTCGGAATAACTAAAAGGAAAATAAATAAATACCTTAACATTTTACAAAATGATGTTGAATAAACGATTCTGACTTTTTCATCAATTCATGCATATATACATCCTTTTCAATAAAAGGAACTTGCTTGCGGTAGTTAGCATGTAGATTTTCTACTGATGAAGACGATTTTGCCGGACGACGAAATTCTAATGCCTGAGCTGCTGTAAATAATTCAATAGACAATATCGACTTTAGATTCTGTACAATCTTATAACATTTGGTAGCAGCATTAGCTCCCATACTTACATGATCTTCCTGCCCTTTGCTGCTATCTATGGTATCCACCGAAGACGGCATACATAATTGTTTATTCTGACTCACAATAGATGCAGCTGTATACTGTGCAATCATAAATCCTGAATTAAGCCCGGCATCTTTAGCTAAGAATCCCGGGAGCTCTCTGTTCCCATTAATTAATTGATAGATTCTTCTTTCAGAAATAGAAGCGATTTCAGAGGCGATGATAGATAAATAATCCAGATTGATTGCCAATGGTTGTCCGTGAAAATTTCCACCACTAATAATCTCATCTGCATCAGGGAAAATGGTTGGATTATCGGTAACTGAATTAATCTCCGTTGTAAATATTTTCTCAATATGATTCAATCCATCAAAAGCAGCCCCCATTACCTGAGGAATACAACGAAATGAATATGGATCCTGCACATGTAGTTTGGTTCGTGCAATCAGTTCACTTCCCTTTAAATATTCCCTTATTTTTTGAGCTACATATTTTTGCCCTTCATGTGGACGAGCACCCTGAATTTTATGATCAAAAGGTTCAGGTCTGCCATCAAAAGCATCAATAGCCATTGCCGAAATCAATAAAGATGCTTCAAACAATTGTTTTACCGCGTATAATGAATAAGCAGCATAAGAACTCATGAATTGAGTTCCATTTAATAAAGCTAAACCTTCTTTCGCTTTAAATTGAATAGGAGAGAATCCTTTTTCTTTATTTATTTTTTCGGCTGAAGTTTTTGCTCCTTTGTAATTTACCTCACCTAAATTAAGCATGGGTAAACATAAATGAGCCAGTGGAGCCAAATCCCCCGACGCCCCCAAAGACCCCTGTTGAAAT
>CAZUXM010000027.1:29725-33377 GCA_964624635.1 uncultured Candidatus Competibacteraceae bacterium | reverse complement strand
CCATGTGTTTTCTTCATATTGAGATAAGGCGACATACGCAGTTACGCTACACTCATTATAAATACGAAATACCTGATTAGTGTTGCTTTGGTCGTTATAATGCTCTTCATCAGTATAATCAGTATTGTTGTTATTAGAAGCATTAGGGTTAGGGCTCATCATAAAAACAGAATGAACATGCCAAAGATCTTTATATTGTAACCAAAATCTACCCTTATTTCCCCAGTCATCCCCCCAACTATTTTGAACTAAAAAGGCCCCTCCACTTCCAACATTATCGTCATAACCAATGATAGTCATTGCATGATACCCATCTTCGGCACCATATACACCATTCCAAATTCCATTTGGTAAATTTTCTTTCACATCCCACCCATTATTTAAAAATGGAATGACCATTACAACCGGCGAGTTTTTAGAAATGGATGATTTAATGTCAAACGTTTTTACGTTGATTTCTTCAAAAGCGTACAACTTATCATTATAATATTTACTTGCGCTGGTGAATCCGCAAGCATTTGAATAATCATCAAATTTAGCACAACCCTGGTCTTGTAGCATGGTTAATGCTTCGGAGACGTATGCTCCCCCTGCGTAACAGGGATCTTCGCTGTCTTTTGCTTTTAAGCGATTAAATAAATTAAGGGGCGAAAATGGATCAACATTTACATCATTATTTTCAATACGTTTACAAATAGTGAGCCCACAGTAAGCGCTGCTCCATGCAGTACATGAATTTAAGTTACCTTGACTTAGAGCAGGTGGTGCATATTTTTGTAATGAATAGGAGGTAGGTAATAAACTTTTAGGAAAATTTCTTTTTTGAAGTAGTTGTGTATCTCTTTGTTCTATTAAACAACCGCGACCTAACTGAGCCTGTGAAGTATTATATAAACATACAAGTGTAAAAAGAAGGATGGCTTTTCTCATCATAAGAAATCAATATAGGTTATCGGATTAATTGTAAAGTTACAAAACCAATAGTTATTGGCAATAAGTGTGCCCTGTTTTTGAAAATTCTGTAAAACAATAAAGGCCACACCTAAGCATGACCTTTACTGAACCAACCTATCTATGAAAAATTGTTGTTAGTTGATAGTTGTTTGATATTGAGTTGTTGATACTTATAGCTAACAACTAAAAACAAACCATCAGCAACAATTATTTTACTTCTTCGTAATCTACATCTGTAACTTCAGAATCACCTTTTTTGTTTTGGTCATTTGACTGGTTTTCAGATCCAGGGTCTGTTGTATTTGTATTGTTAGAGTTATTATACATTTCCTGAGAAGCAGCCTGGAAAACAGTATTGAGTTTTTCCATGGCAGTATCCAAAGCGGTTAAATCTTGGGATTTATGAGCTTCTTTTAATTCATTCAAAGCCGTTTCGATTTCTCCTTTTTTATCAGCAGGAAGTTTGTCTCCGTATTCTTTCAAACTTTTTTCAGTTTGGAAGATTAAGTTATCCGCAGCATTAAGTTTTTCAACCGTTTCTTTCGCTTTTTTATCTGCATCAGCATTGGCTTCAGCATCACGTTTCATTTTTTCAATTTCCTCTTTGCTTAACCCACTGCTTGATTCAATACGGATTTTTTGTTCCTTATTGGTTCCTTTATCTTTAGCTGATACATGTATGATACCATTGGCATCAATATCAAAAGTTACTTCAATTTGAGGAACTCCTCTTGGTGCCGGAGGTAAATCACTTAAATGAAATTTACCAATGGTACGGTTGTCTTTTGCCATTGATCTTTCCCCTTGTAAAACATGTATTTCTACTGAAGGCTGATTATCACTGGCCGTACTAAATGTTTCTGACTTTTTGGTAGGGATTGTTGTATTAGCATCAATCAATTTTGTAAATACCCCACCATAAGTTTCAATACCTAACGATAAAGGGGTTACATCTAATAGTAATACATCTTTTACATCACCCGCTAAAACCCCACCTTGAATAGCAGCACCTACGGCAACTACCTCATCAGGATTTACTCCTTTACTTGGCGCTTTACCAAAAAAATCTTCCACTGCTTTTTGAATGGCGGGTATTCTGGTAGAACCTCCTACTAAAATTACTTCATCAATATCTCCAACACTGTATCCTGCATTTTTTAAAGCAGTTCTACATGGCTCAATGGTTCTTTTGATTAAAGCATCAGCCATTTGTTCAAACTTAGCACGAGTTAAAGTTTTTACTAAAAACTTAGGTACATTGTTTACCATAGTAATATATGGTAAGTTAATCTCAGTTTGAGGAGATAGTGATAACTCAATTTTAGCTGCTTCAGCCGCATCTTTTAAACGTTGTAAAGCAATTGGATCCTGACGTAAATCAATACTCTCCTGAGCTTTAAATTCATCAGCTAACCAATCAATAATGATGTGGTCAAAATCATCTCCACCTAAGTGAGTATCACCATCCGTTGCTTTTACTTCGAAGTTGGTAGTACCATCTAAGTCGAATAATTCAAGCACGGTTACATCATGAGTACCTCCACCTAAGTCAAATACTACAATTTTCTGATCTTTTTTAGATCCTTTATCAATACCATAAGCCAATGCAGCAGCAGTAGGCTCATTGATAATACGTTTTACGGTTAATCCGGCAATTTCTCCTGCTTCTTTGGTTGCCTGACGTTGAGCATCGTTAAAATATGCAGGTACAGTAATTACTGCTTCAGTAACAGTAGTTCCTAAGTAATCTTCAGCCGTTTGTTTCATTTTTTGAAGCACCATTGCTGAGATCTCCTGAGGAGTATATAATCTATCGTCAATTTTTACACGAGGTGTATTGTTTTCGCCTTTCACTACTTCGTAAGGAACTCTTTCCGCTTCTTTTTGAGTTTCTGCATAACTTCCTCCCATAAATCTTTTAATAGAATAAATGGTTTTTTTCGGATTAGCAATGGCCTGCCTTTTTGCAGGATCACCTACTTTACGTTCGCCATTATCTAAAAAAGCTACGATGGAGGGAGTTGTTCTTTTACCTTCACTGTTGGCTATTACCACAGGTTGGTTACCTTCCATTACAGAAACGCAGGAGTTGGTTGTTCCTAAGTCGATTCCTATTATCTTTCCCATATTAATTATTTAATGTTTAAAATCTCAAATCCTTAAACAACCTTTATGCCGATGCCAATTAATACCGGTTTTACCACCAATTTGGCATAAAATGACTTGATGTGAATTTAAAAATGACAGATTTTACTGCCATATTTACAGAGAGGTCTGATTGCTTATGGTTGGAAATTAAGCATATAGGTATAGTGACCTAATCTTAATGAGTCTTTGGTTTGATCATTAAGGTCCAAACCATTAAATCCGGCTGAAGTTCTGGAACCAAATATACCCAAACCATTATCTACATTAGTATAAGCTGTTACCTTTTGCACGTAACTTAATGATGGGGCATTGATAGTAATATAACTATGTAATTCTTCACTGGCTTGTAAAACAATCAAATCGATAGTTACAAATCTTCTTGCTTTATTAGCATCATAATCAATGTTATTGAGAATGTTTCCGTAAAACTGCTCTTTACTCACATCATAACATACCTGATTGGTAAAACAAGCATAATCAGCATTAAACTCAAACATTGGATAAAAGTATGTGAAACTGGTATCTGTAATATCACCAGGTGTTGAAATAT
>CAZUXM010000027.1:24279-29715 GCA_964624635.1 uncultured Candidatus Competibacteraceae bacterium | reverse complement strand
CTGATAATGAAATCTATATCCTAATTGATATGCATGTGAATTTACATCATGTACCCAACGAAATTTTATTTTATGATCAAGTTCTAATGGGTTGTTAGGCTCCCAGTCCAATTCAGTTCCTACATTGGGGGGGTATGACATCGTTACATCATTACAAACAATAGTAGAAGAAGAGGTAGTATCACCATTAGGTTTTTTAATAAACAGTTTATAGGTTTTTGCTGAAGTAATATCACCTACCAAACGGTAAAGTACATTGCTGTCAGTGGCAAAAGTACCGGGGTCTTTTACATATACATTCACCATTCTTTCTAGTAAAAATGAATCTACCTGTACTCCTGAAACATTGTATGATTTTACCCATGCAGTCATTGTGTTGGGGTAATATAAACTATCCGGAATAACGGCATATAACAAGGCATTGTCATCTCCTAAAAAAGCTTTTTGAATACGAACCCAGTTGGTATCCTTTTTTTCGTCAAGCAAACTGTAAGTAACGGTAATATCTTTATAGTTGGCGGTAAGGTCAATATCCTCGCTGCAAGATGTAAAAATAAAGGCAGCAGCTATAATGCCCAAAAGGCTTTTTCTCATCATAGTTGTAATTACGGTGTAAAGATAAGAGAATTGAAAGACTTTAAGAACTGACATTATCGGTGTTTTATCGGGAGTTTTTATGATCTGATTGTAGGAGGCTATCCAAAAACTATATCTTTATGGTCTTATTCAACAGGCATGTCAATACACAAGGAGATTAAAAAGGTTACCACCCGCAGTTTAATTGAAATGAAAATGGAGGGAGTGAAAATATCTATGCTCACCGCTTATGACTATAGTATGGCACGTATTTTAGACGCTGCCGGCATTGATGTTTTATTGGTAGGTGACAGTGCTTCTAATGTAATGGCAGGGCATGAAACTACTTTGCCTATAACACTTGACAACATGATTTACCATGCCAGCAGTGTGATTAGAGGAATAGAAAGGTGCCTGGTGGTAGTAGATCTTCCATTTGGTTCTTATCAGGCCAATAGCAGTGAGGCTTTGCGCAGTGCTATTCGTATTATGAAAGAAACTGGGGCTCATGCAGTAAAATTAGAGGGTGGAGAAGAAGTATCTGAATCGATCATAAGAATCTTATCTGCCGGTATACCCGTTATGGGGCATCTGGGTCTAACACCACAAAGTATCTACAAATTTGGAACATATACCGTTCGTGCAACGGAGGAGGACGAAGCGGAGAAGCTCAAGAAAGATGCTTTGTTATTAGAAAGATTGGGATGTTTTGCTTTGGTATTAGAGAAAATCCCTGCTAAACTGGCTACAGAAGTGGCGGCTTCAGTACAAATTCCTGTGATAGGTATTGGTGCAGGTCCAGGAGTGGATGGGCAAGTACTTGTTACTCATGATATGATGGGTATTAACTATGAGTTTAAGCCACGTTTTTTACGTCGTTATCTCAACTTACATGAAGAGATGGGCAACGCTGTAAAACAATACATCAATGATGTAAAGGGAGGAAGCTTCCCTAGCGAGAAGGAAAGTTATTAGTTCAATAGCAAGCAACTCCTTCCTTGCATTTTACATCTATTTTGCAGAAATTTGACTAAATAAAAACCAACATGAAAAGATCATACCTGGTAATAGCCGGAATCATAGTTTTACTTGCTGCCTGTGCTCCTAAAGAAAAATTAGTGGATTGTAACAGTACTACCGGTTCGTATGTATGTTTTAATGGTGAAGGACGTGAAGCTACTTATGCCCGTTGGAATTTTGACAGTGTACTTACGTTTAATGCATTTAATATTCAAGGCTCATATCCTGCCGTACCGGGCACTACAGGTCCATGGACCACTATTAACCTTACTTTGGTTAATACAACCGGAAGTATGGCTATGGAAACAGGATTGTATAATTATGAAGATATTCTTGAAAATACAGGTTCAAGAGAGTTTAATTTCTTGATTAAACGATACGAAGAGGATGCTAAAGATCCTATCATCAAAAATTTTGTAAAAAACCCTCATGAACCTGCCTATTTAGATATCAGTAATGTGGATGGTTCTGGTAAATTAAGTGGAGTATTTACTGCAGGTGTTTGGAATGTGGCAGATACTACCGATGATGGAATAGTGAAATTTAGATTTGATGGTATTCCTTTACAGTAATTAGACTTCTAATTGTTTAATCAATTCAATGTATTGAGGGACCAGATTACCCTCTTTTAATTCTACAATTATATATTCATTCAAAAACTCGAATACCTGAGGATTAATATCATTCATTTTCTCAATATAGGTTTTATTGAGTTTTTCATTATCTGATTTATAAAACTGAAAAGAAGGTTTGTCTTTATAGGTAATTTCACGGTTCACAGTAATTCCATTGATGTCTTTTTGTTCTTCAGTAAGTTCTTCTTCCAGATGAAAAAATTCCATGAACTGGTAATTGCCTAAATGTTTTCCCGTATAAATCATAGTGGCTAATTGTATAGGAAAACTTACGTCATTCTCTTTAGCATCCACTTGAAATATGACCATATAATTTTGTTCCTTTCTATATAGTAAAGCAAAATTGCACAAGGCCATATGTATTACACCCGAACGGCTCACAATTTCCTGGATATAATCGCCGTTTTTTTGTTCTACATATTCAAACCCATTTTCAAGTATTTGGTTACGATACTTGATAATGATTTTATCCATTTCAGAAAGGTCTTGTATATCTTCTTCAGCATAAATGACATCATGATTGTTAGAGGGAGAATCTAACTCATTCATGGCTTGCTCATACCATGAATCATCATTTTCATAATCAATTTCATCTTCGTTGTCTGATCTCATCTATATTGATTTTTAAAATTGGAAATAAATAAATGTTTGTAACCCGGCGGTAATAGATTGGTATACGACAAAGACTACTACAATTACGGTAATGATTTGAGCAAACATTGGAGCCTTGGCAAAAGTAGTTCTGTACCATTCTTTGGTTTTTACCGGCAACCAGTGAATAATCATACCCAGTAAAAACACCAACCATATTTTCCAATAACCGGTAAGTAGTGTAAGGTATGCCTCAAATTTCCAATCCCAACCTGTGGTAATTTGTTTCCACATACGGTTAACAGTTTCCATACTACCTTGTGTATTTTTTATATCACCGGCCCTAAAGAACAATCGCGTAAACGAAATGAAAACAAATGTGAAGAATATCTTCCATGCATTTACCAAAAAGAAATTCGATTTCTCATAAGGTGAAATTTTGCTCCAGGCTTTGTACACTACTAATCCGGCACCATTTAAAGCTCCCCAAATAAGAAAATTCCAACTGGCACCATGCCATAAACCTCCAATTACCATCGTAAGCATCAGGTTGATATTGGTAACTACTGCATTTTTTCTTTCTTTAGAAATTAATGAAAGTATTACATTGGCTACTACAGCAATAATCAGGACTACATACCAAGGAAAAAATGCAAGGGTATATAAGTTGGTAATACTTGTGTTGATTGGAAATAAATAAGGTATAAAGTAAATGGCTCCAACTACGACAGAAATCCATAAACCAATTTTCTTTTTAAACATTGACATGATTACTGTGAAGTAAAGAATCAGTATTGAAAGCAGGAGTGGGGCAGGGCTCTTTAAGAATCCCCAGGTGCCGGGCATCACCATTACTAAACCCACAATAATAATTAACCAGAAAAATGATCCGAAACTGGCTTTTTTATTTCCTCCCAATGGGATATATAGATAATCTCTTAACCAAGTAGATAGAGACATATGCCATCTTCGCCAGAATTCCGCCACATTTTTTGATTTATAGGGAGAATTAAAGTTCATGGGTAGCCTAAATCCAAGTAACAACGAAACTCCGATAGCTATATCGGTATATCCGCTAAAATCAGCATATACCTGTAGAGAATACAAGAAAAGTGCTAATATATTACCGATACCTCCGTATATCTCCGGTGAGTCAAAAACCCGGTCAATATAGTTGGCAGCCAGGTAATCACTCAACATGAGTTTTTTTATCAAGCCATTTAATATCCAGAATACCGCCAATCCAAACTCATACTTGGTAAGTTTATGTTCTTTATAGATTTGTGGTATAAAATCAGTAGCTCTTACAATAGGTCCGGCCACTAACTGTGGGAAATAGGTAACAAAAAATCCGAAGTCGAAAATATTTTGAACTGCTTTTAAATCTTTACGATAAACATCTACTGCATAACTAATGGTTTGAAAGGTAAAGAATGAAACACCAACGGGTAATAAAATTTCATCTATTTTAAAATTGGTAGTTAAGCTAGTAACTCCTGTTTTCATTTCAAAGAAATGAGTACTCTGGTTAACCCATTGTGCAAACCAGTTAATAACATGCATCTTTTGTTCTGGGGCTGCATCGGCTAGAAAAATCTGATTGTAAGTATCAGTAAAGAAGTAAGCATATTTAAAATACACCAACATCCCCAGGTTTACAAATATACTTAACGCAAGAAGAGCAGTACGTTTCCAGTTGGTTTCTGTTTTTTCCATTCTCTTACCTACATTAAAATCAAAAATGGTAGAGAATATGAGAAGTACAACAAAAAATCCGGAAGTTTTCCAGTAAAAGAAAAGTCCAACTCCCATTAGGAAAATACTACGCATAAGCCTGCGTTGATGAATCAATGAGAACCCAATCATTACTATAAGGAAAAATGCCCAGAAATAAAACTCAGTAAATAATAATGGGTGTTCGGGATCAAATCCAAATACACTTAATACATAAGGATCTTTTAAAAATTTGAGATAAATAAATAAGGTAACAAGGAGCATTAGAAAACTAACGACAAGCAGTACAATAGCAATGGTTTTTTTTGATTTGTTGAATTTATCCCAATTTCTGGCTGCCAGAAATGCAAGGGTTAAAAATATAATGAAGGGAATAAAAAAGCCCATTGTAATGATTATCTGTATTTGTTATTTATATGTGTTTCGTAACTTTTCAAAATGGCATTAAACATTAAGTCACCCATGAGTTTATATCCTGATGAAGTAAAGTGCACTCTGTCTTTTTGTGAAAGTCCGTTTTGTTGCCAGGTTGCCATGCTGCCTAATCCACCCATAATGGAGAAAAAATCCCATACCGTTAGATTATAACGGGTAGCTAAACTAAACATACGTTCTCTAACAGCGGTTGCATTATAATTTACATAATACCTTCTTCTATGTTTTCGGAAACTATCATTATTAGTTATAAATATCACAGCTGATTTTGGAGAAGCTCTATGGATTTTCTCAATGATTTTTTCATAATTCAATTCAAATGTATTGGCATCAAAACCTGAACCGGCGGCATCATTGATTCCTATACCTAAAATCACCAAATCAGGCTTGATTTCAGCCATGTGTTGCTCAAATAAGTTGCATTTTAAATATGAATAAGTACCGG
>CAZUXM010000027.1:17244-24256 GCA_964624635.1 uncultured Candidatus Competibacteraceae bacterium | reverse complement strand
AATAGAATGATAGGTCACTCCGGCATCATCATTCTCTAATTGAATTCCGTACAAGGTGTAGAACCATTCTGTAGGCATCGTTTTTACAAATTGAATTTGTATTTCTGATGCATGTGTATTTAAATAAATATCAGTAATCCCTTTAGTAAAATCATATTTTACCGAGTATTTAGTTGAATCAAGCCAACCTAATTTTACTTTAAATTGATTACTATCAGCCTTATGAAATATTCTGATTCTGTTAAAATCATATGCCGGATAATTTTCTTTTTTTAATGATACAGAAATTGAGGTGAGTGTATCATAAGTTGTAATGGACATTCCTGTTAATCCTAGTTCGCAGGTAGCTTTGTAGGAAACATTTTTGCAGGTGGTCCATTTACCTGTATAGGTAACAAAATAATTACCCGGATTGTTGGTGCCAGCTACTTTAAAAGGAAATATCAATCCTCTGCTGCCTTTGTTTCCAGGGAAAAAGGTAGCTAGTCTTTCTCTTAATCTACCTGAAACAATATCAGCCTGTACGTGTGAACCTCCTATATGTATGATGTTAATTTTACCAACTCCGTCAAAAATGAGTTTATCCATTTTTTCAAAGAAGTTATTCATGTAAGAACTATCAGCAGGATTGCTAAGTTTATTAAGATCATATTTTACAAAATCATATTGAGGCAATACATAAGGAAAGTCGTATACAGGTTGTGCATTCGCTTTTATTTGTAACCAAACCAGAACAATTAATATTGATATGTATTTAAATTGCTTCAATTACTTCTTTTTCTTGTTGATTTTTAAGGTCTGACCTTCATTTAGCATATCAGAAGTCATACTGTTATCAGCCATGATTTCTTCAATTGAAACATCATATTTCTGTGCTATTTCCCATAGGGTTTCGCCACTTACTACTTTGTGAATAATAGATTTGTATTTAATTGTTTTAACATCAGTTACCTGCTGAAACTCTTTTGCTTTTTCACTTGAAGAATTATTGGTATCAGTAGTAGTGTTTGAACTGGTATCAGTATTAACTGTTGAGCCATCGTGTTCAGGTTGGCCGTTTAGTTTTTTTATTCGTTTTTCTAATCGGTATTCATTATAATCGTTAATCAATGCTTCGTAAAATAGTTCTGAAATTTTTTGAGCACCTTTAGTTGAGAAGTGAATATAATCTTTACCGGCTAACCCTTGCTCAACCCAGGTAGGCATGGAGTTGTGTCCACCCATTACAGAATATGTATCCCAATATGCACCACCAGCATCAAAAGCAGCCTTTTTAAGATTTTCAACCACTATAGGTAGATCAGGATATGATTGCATACTTCCATTGATTCTTTTCGACATATCTGCAGGACCAATCACCAATATATCCATATCAGGTTTTTGTTTTTTGAGATACATAATTTGTTCATAGAAGTTTTTTCCGTAGTTCTCTGCTGTTTTGGGTCCGTTAATAGAAGGCATCATATTTCCACCAAATTCAAGAATCAATAATTTCACATTCAACAATTCGTATGATTTTGAAAGAATGGTAGAATTGGTTCTTTTGAAAATTGTTCCCGAACAACCTCTCATGGGTAAATTATCTACCGAAACTCCAGATTTCCCGTCTAAGGCGATTCCATATATTTCGGGCGATCCCCCCCCGCTAAAACTTACGGAGATAGTTTTTGGAAAACTTTCTAAATTCCATTCCAACATTTGAATACCAGTCCCTATTGATGCTGTTTTAGTTCCGTATGAGATACCATCCCCCCGAAGAGTTACTGATAAATTTGATTCCAAACTACCCACTAATACTTTTACATTATTAATGAGTTGAGCTTTAGAATACGCCTGATGGCTTGGAGTAAAACTAACACTACCCCCGCTACCATCCAACTCACTAAAGTTAAGCATAGGTCCGTATCGGCCATGATCTACTTTATTATCTTCAAAACCCCAACTGGCATAACGCACAAAATTACCTGAGGTGGTTTGTCGGGTAGATATATTGGGTATTACCTGTACTGCGGGTTGGAAACCGGGTCCATATCCTCCAAACTTTATTTGTAACTGCTCTCTTATGTATGAGGTAATTCTATCCATTTCTATTTGTGAATCACCATAGTGTAAAATTCTTACCGATCCGTTTTCCTCTTCTGCTTTTTCCAGTGCCTCAAAAAAGGAGTGCAATACTTTTTTATCATTGTTAGGGTAGTGAATTTTACCTGGGTTTGAGGCCGATATTTTACGAAATGCATCTAAACTATCTTGTGTAGAATTCAACTCTTTTAAAAGATTAGAATCAATCTTATGATTAAGAATATTATCAATATTAGCATAGTGAGTTGTATCCATGCTAAAAAAAGAAGTAAAGGTTGGAAACTTAAGCTTTATGGTATCATAAGATACTGAATCAGGGTTTTCCTGAGAATGCACTTTTTTTACCTCTGTATAAAGAAATATACCGTTTTTAGGGAATATTAGAGATATTAATGCCAGAACCGCAATACATATAGCAACAAACCCTACAATGCGGAGAGGTTTTACATTTTCCATACCGCAAAGTTACTTGCTTTTGATCTTTAAAGTCTGTCCGATAATAATTTTATCACCAGACAGGTTGTTATTATTTCTGATCTGGTCAAGACTTACATTATGCTTGGTAGCAATCTTCCATAAGGTATCGCCTTTTTGCACTTTGTAAGTTACCCATGATAGGGTAGTGTTGGTTTTAACGGTTGTATTTGTTTTATTTTCTTCTTTAACATTGGTGTTTACCACCTCATCCTTTTTCACTTCAGGTTGGGTATTCGTTTTTTCATCCGACTTGTCTTCAGTTACGATAGTTTCTTCTTTAGTATTTTTATTATCAGCAATTGATTCAGTAGTTTTATTGGCTACCCAGGTTTTTTTCTGAATACATATTTTCTGACCTACATAAATCTTATCACTTTTAAGGTTATTCCAACTTTTTAAAGAAGATACGGTTACATGATATTTACTGGCAATTTGACCTAGATTATCGCCGCTTTTCACTTTGTAATATGTTTTGGTAACCTGATAACTTCCGTTAGAAGTTTTGTTTACGTTGGGGCTTGTTTTTGAAGCAACTATATTGGTATTGGTAGTATTTTGGTTATTAACTACTAAGGTTTGGTTACTGTTGTTATTCGTGTTGGTTTCAATAATGGTAGAACCATCCTGAGTTACCTTATTTTGAACTACTGTTAGGTTATTGATATCAGTTGGTTTATAAGCTAAATACTTTTCAGCGTGAACCGTTGGAACATGGATGTAATAACCTTTACCCCCGGGAATATAATGTGACCTAATGGTGGGGTTCGCTTGTTTAATGTCATCTTCGGAAACTCCTAAATAAGCTGAAAGGTCCGAAAAGCTGGTGTTTTGTTCCACCAAATAGGTGTTACAGTTAGCCCAAGCATATTCGGGTTGTTTTTTCTCTAATCCATGATTTTCGAAGTAATTAAGTAAATACGCTGATGCTATGAACTCAATAAATAATCCTTTTTGTTTGTTGCTCATGTGCTCATAAATCTTCCATGGGTCAGTACTATTACCACTACGGCAAATAGCTGAGTTAACATCACTTGGACTAGTAATAAACGATAATAAAGTTAAAGTCCAGTTTCCATAATTGTTTTGCAAATCCTGAATGTATCGAATAGAAACACAAGTACTTTTTATGTGGTCTCTTCTTTCATCTTCAAACTCATTGATTTGTAATCCATATTTTTTTCCGGTAAGATATTGTAATCCCCAAATTCCTGCTCCTCCGTTATACGTAATGCTTGTAGGATCAAGACCTGACATAGCAACTGGGATATATTTATATTCTGATGGTAAGTTGTTTTGCCAAAGCTCTTTTTCAATTAGGGGCAAAAACTCGATAGAACGGGTCAATATCATTTCCGATTTGCCCTTTTCTTCATTCATCTTACGGTTAATGGCATCTTGTAACTCTTCAGTCAGTTGGTAAGGAATGTTTTTTTGAATAAGGGTAAGGCGTTTTGTAAAGAGGGTATCAGGTTGAAAAGCCAGTGCAGATTGTATACAAGCAAGCATCAGTATCAAGATACCGAGCAACCTAACTGTTATTTTCTTCCCTGTTTTTACCATTCTTAACTACATATAATTTTTACAATGCTGCTAAAATTACACTCGAAAGTGTGGTTAAGTGATTTGTAAAGATAAAAGATATTAACTAATAAATCTTGATAACCTACCTGTTAACAGCTATTTAACCTTTAAATTTAATTGTTTTATAATCTCAGGTTTAATGATTTTGGTCCACCTTTCATATCCGGCGCTGTTCATATGTAACCTATCTTTTATAAAGATTGTTTCATCTATAAGTCCTTGTTTATCAAGCATTGCGGGTGTAATGTCGATGTAGTATAGTTCATCTGGGTTTTGACTAATATATTCCTGTACCTGCTCATTAGCCATTTTAAATTTAGGGGCAAAATAAGCTCTGCTGGGAGAGTCTTTAATCGAAATAAAAAACACCTTGGTTTCAGGTAAAAAAACTCTTCTTTTTTCGTTAAGAAGTCTAAACTCATTCAATACATCTTCAACTCTTGAAAAATGACAAGCCAGATCATTTTCACCACAATACACTACAATAGCTTTTGGGTTGTATTTATAGATTATTCTCTCAGCATAGTATGATAGTTCAACCAAAGTTGCCCCACCAAATCCCCGGTTCATAACTGGTAGAGGACTCATGTCTTTATAAAGTGATTTCCATTTTCTTATGCTTGAGCTACCTGTAAATACTATTGCGTCTTTGGGGTAGGGTAGCGTATCATCCTGTTTTTCAAAGGCAAAAATTTCTTTTTCATAGCGATGTATCCATTTGGTAACACTATCACGTAACGAACTTACAGGGGGCATGCTATCAGGGCTCCAGCAGCATTTTTGCTGAGAAAACACTTGTTGTGAACCAATAAATACTAATACAATTACTACAATCTGCTTGATGCTCTTCATGAGGCTAAAATAAGGGTATAATTGTTTAACGCAATTTCGTGCCAAAAGTTGGTTTTGATGTGTCTTGTATTTTTTGTTTCCCGCAGATTTCGCAGAATATATAGTCGCTGCTAATTCGTTTAAGCATTACCTTTATTTCGCAGAAATCATCCGCCTTTGGCGGATGCCATCTGCGAAATAAAATTCCAGCATTAGTTTGTAGCGACGTAATAATGCGACAATCTGCGAAATCTGCGGGGAATAAATATTGTAGAACCATCATGAAATCCTGGCCCATGCATTACGGGTATTCATTTCGGTATTGAGTACCTTTCGTAAAATTAAGTGATCCGGTTGTGTTAGTTCAGGATCTTCTTCCAATATATTTTGAGCTACTTCACGGGCCATTGCCAATATTTTTTGATCATTGGCCAGGTTGGCAATTTTAAATTTTAACTCTCCACTCTGGCGGGTACCTTCTATATCTCCCGGCCCCCTTAGTTCCAAATCTACTTCGCTTATATCAAACCCATTATTGGTTCTTACCATGGTTTGCATCCGAACCTGTGCATCATTATTAAGTTTTGAATGGGTAACCAGGATACAATAACTCTGGTCAGCGCCACGACCTACCCGGCCCCTTAACTGGTGTAATTGTGAAAGACCAAAACGTTCGGCATTTTCAATCACCATGATGGATGCATTGGGTACATCAACCCCCACCTCAATCACTGTGGTAGAAACCATGATCTGAGTTAAACCTGCTGCAAATCTTTGCATTTCCTTTTCCTTCGCCTCAGCAGTCATCCGGCCGTGTAGCATGCTGATGCTGTATTTAGGTAAATAAGATTGAAGTTGTTCAAACCCATCCATTAAATTTTTCATATCCACCTTTTCACTCTCTTCAATCAATGGATATACCACATAACATTGACGTCCTTTTTGGATTTCTCTATCCATCAGGTCAATCACCTTTTGTCGTGACAGGTCATAATAATGTTGGGTTTTAATAGGTTTCCGTCCGGGAGGTAATTCATCAATGATGCTTATATCCAGATCACCGTAAAGTGTCATGGCCAGAGTTCGGGGAATAGGGGTGGCCGTCATTACCAGAATATGAGGAGGATTGTTTTTATTTTTCCCCCAAAGTTTGGCTCTTTGTGCTACTCCGAAACGATGCTGCTCATCAATCACAGCGATGCCTAAATTTTTAAAGATCACGGGGTCCTCAATAATGGCATGAGTACCTATCAATACGTGAATATTACCCTCCGCTAAAGCAGCAAATAGTTCTTCTCTTTCTGCCTTTTTTGTGCTTCCGGTAAGCAATCTTACTTTTAAATCAGTAGGAGCTAAAAGTTTAGATATGGTTTTATAATGTTGGTTGGCCAATATCTCGGTAGGGGCCAGCATGGCTGCCTGGAAACCATTGTCGATCCCCATCAACATGGTCATAAGGGCCACTACGGTTTTACCGCTCCCTACATCCCCTTGAAGGAGCCGGTTCATCTGGTATCCGCCAATGGTATCACGTCGGATTTCTTTAAGCACCCTTTTCTGGGCGTTGGTTAATTCAAAGGGTAAATGTTGATGGTAAAACTCATCAAAATAGGTATCAATCTTTTCAAAATGGATCCCTTTTAACTGTAGTTTTCTCAGATTTTTAACTTCCAAAAGCCTTAGCTGGGCGTAGAAAAGCTCTTCAAATTTTAGTCGAAACAAAGATTTTTGCATCCACTCATTATCCGGGGGTAAGTGAACATATCGGAGTGACTCTTCTTTAGAAGCTAATTTCAGTTGTTGAATGAGTGATGGGGGTAAAGTTTCAGGAAAGCTATGTTGGGGAATCTGGCTCAAAAGGGTGATAGCCAGTTTGCTTATTCCTTTACTATCGAGCCCTGCATTTTTAGCTTTTTCAGTACTGTTGTAAATGGCTTGCAGCTTTCCTGCCGGTGAGGAAAGATGATCTTGTAACAGCTCCATTTCCGGATGAGCCATGTTAATGCGACCATTAAAAATGGAAGGTCGGCCAAAAATTACG
>CAZUXM010000027.1:4877-17234 GCA_964624635.1 uncultured Candidatus Competibacteraceae bacterium | reverse complement strand
TAATCGGTATTGACCTTTAAGTTGGTTTTGATCCATCGGATTCCGGTGAACCAAATCAGTTCCATTGTATTAACCCCATCAGAAAATACGGCCGACATACGTTGGTTTTTTCCCTTCCCGGCAATGGTTTCTACCGAAATAATCCGCCCTTTTAATTGCACATATTGCATGTCAGGATTGATCTCAGAAATCCTGTAAAACTTGGTTCGATCAATATATCTGAAAGGGAAATAAAAGAGCAGATCAGCAAACTTAAATATACCGAATTCCTTTTGGAGCACTTCGGCTCTTTTAGGGCCCACTCCTTTCAGGAACTCAATGGGTGTATCTAAAATGGCGTAGCTCAAAATTTTTTGATATTCCGGTTTTTGAATACCAAGATTAGTTATTTTTTTAGTGGAGATTTACAGGTAAATAATGAAAACATTCACAGGGTTGTTAACGAACATTGCCTAATTTTTTGTCAGAATAATACTTACGGCGTTCCCCCCAAAGCCCATAGAATTGATGAGTACTGACGAAATAGGTTTTTTATTGATTACAGGGTATAAACTGGGGTATGGAAACCCTAATGATACATTTTCAGTAAGTAATAAATAAGCCAGTTCAACACTCAATAAACCGGAAGCCCCCAAGGTATGTCCCGTTAAAAACTTATGGTTGATTACATGTATTGGTTGTTCACCAAATAGAGATGCTATGGCCCTTTTTTCAGCTAAGTCACCTTGTACTGTTCCGGGGCTATGAGGTATGATCACATCTATTTTATCCAAAGATGTTTGAGCATTTTCCAAAGCTTTTTTCATACTCAGCTGAAATGCTTCTCCATTTGGAGAAATGGAAGCCGGGTGGGCAATGGTCTCCGAAGCTGTTCCCATTCCTTTTATGAGTATATCATTCCCGGATATATTAGGTTTGGTTTCCATGGCAATGGATACCGCTGCTTCACCTAAACAAAAGCTATTCATTTTATATTCATCATTGGCGCAGGGTTTACAGGGGTATTCGTCTTTATATTCTGAATAAATACCCAGAGCAGCCATTTGTGCCATAGTAAAATCAGTCAGGGGGGCTTCGGCACCAACGGCTAAAAAATGGGAGGTAAGTCCTGATCGTAACCAGGCATATCCATTGGCCAATGCCTGTAATCCTGAACTGCAGGTAATGGAATGATCAATCTGAAAACCCTTTAGCTTTTGGTGTTGAGCTATATGCGTTGAAATATTACCTAAGGTGGTTAAGGGAGATGATTTTACCGGAACAGATCCATGTTCTGCAAATTCATTCAAGTACTTTTCCCAAAGTCCGGTTGCTCCCCTGGAGGATCCCGCATTGATTACCCATTCTTTTTCATCAACTCCGTTCATGAGTTTTTTAAAACATATAATGGAAGCCAGTATGCCCAATTGAGCGGTACGATCTATTCGTTTATACTTAGGATGCTCATCTAATAATTGTAAAAGTTCGGTTTGAGCCGTTGGGTGAATGGGGAATACAGGATATGATTGATTCCCGGTCTTAATATTGTTGAATTCCGGTTTACCGGATATGATATTTTTTATGATTGTTTCATGAGTAGTGCCTAATGCTGAAACCGATCCAATGGCTGTGATAACAATGTGGTCTCTCATGCCGGATTGAGTTTTTCAAGTTGGGCTAAACTTTCACGTATTCCCTGATACACTTTTTGTAAGCTTTCGTTACTAATACAATAGGGTGGGAGCACATATACTACGTTCCCTAAAGGACGCAAAATAATACCATGATCAAGGTAAAACCGGGTAAGTACTTGTTTAATTGGATTGGTATAAAAATAATCCGTGTGATGACTTATGATATCAAATGCAAGTATGGTTCCGGACACACGAACATTTTCTATTGTTGAATAATTGTCTAACTCATCAGCAAAATCAAGGTGCGAAGACCTGATTGATTCTATTTTTTCGAAGGTATTTTCCAGGTTGAATAATTCTAAACTGGCAAGGGCAGCACTGCAGCTGATAGGATTTCCGGTAAATGAATGTCCGTGATAAAAGGTTTTTACATGCTCGGATGATTTAAAAGATTGAGCAATTTTTTCGGAATAAGCCGTTACTCCTAATGGTAAATACCCACCTGTAAGCCCCTTGGATAAACAAATAAAATCAGGTTTGTTTTGTAAATGATCAATGGCAAACATTTTTCCGGTCCTGCCAAATCCTGTCATTACTTCATCCGCAATGGTAAGTACATCAAAATCTTTACACAATCGCAACATGAAGTCCAAATGCTCGGCCAAATACATTCTCATTCCTCCTGCAGCTTGTATCAACGGTTCAAATATAAAACCGGCAATATCTCCTTTGCTTAACATTTGTTCCATGAGTTCCATACTTCTGTCAAGGTTATCTTCTGTTGGAATCTCAATATATTCAACATGAAACAAATGATCGTGAAATGGTTTGGTAAATACATCCCTTTCACTTACTGACATGGATCCAAAAGTATCACCATGATAAGAATTGGTAAATGCTAAAAATTTCTTTCTGTTTTCTCCTTCGTTTTTCCAGTATTGAATAGTCATTTTTAAAGCCACTTCAATAGAGGTACTTCCGTTATCCGAGTAGAAGATCTGTGAATAATAGGGTCTTAATAAGGATAATATTTTCTCAGAAAGTTTAATAGCTGGTGCATGTGTAAATCCCGAAAAGATCACATGCTCCAGTTCATCTATTTGTTGTTTAATTTTTTGATTGATATAGGGATGTGCATGCCCATGTATATTTACCCACCAGCTACTGATAGCGTCAATATATTCTTTTCCATTTATATCATAAATAAATTCACCTGATCCTTTGGTAATAGGAATATTCAATTGGTCTGCATGGTAATGCGTAAAAGGATGAAGGATGTTCTTTTTATCAGTTTCGGACCAATTCAAAATATTAAAGTATTAAGTGGGTAAATTTAGCAGCTTCTTTTAAAATTGTTTGTTTGTTTATAACTTCCAGTTCAGGTATAAGGGCCAACGTTTTTACTGAAGTATGTTTTTCTATAAAATCGATGTTTTCATGGCGATTCCCACCATTGTAAATAATACCTGCTATTGGAATATTTCTATTCTTTAAAGCTTCAATACTTAACATGGTATGATTGATGGCTCCTAAATAATTTTTAACTACCAATATAACCGGAGTTTGAAATTGTTGGATTAGATCAATAACCAGTTCTTTTCTATTTAAAGGAACTAATAACCCTCCAGCACCTTCAATGATCAAATGATTTTTGGTTACAGGAATTTTAATTTTTTTCATCTCAATTTCAATGCCTTCTTTTTCCGAAGCAAAATGGGGCGAAGCAGGAATTTCAAATGAGTAGGTAGGGAGATGTATTTCTGAATAGGTATTAGTAATCAGATTTTGCACAATCATGGGGTCTGAACTCTCAATGTTGCCAGATTGTATTGGTTTCCAGTAATCAGCATTTAATGCTTCCGTAAGAATAGCACTCACAATGGTTTTACCCACATCAGTTCCAATACCGCTTATAAAATACCTATGTGCCATGCGTTAACAGTAATTGGATAAGTTCGTCTATTTGTTCTATGGTATTAAAGCTATGTAAAATAATTCGTAATCGTTCTTTTCCTTCGGGTACTGTAGGAGTTAATACTGGTAAAACGCCTATTTTATTTTCAATGAGCACTTGAGATACTTGTTTTACTTTTTCATTTCCCGGTACGATTACAGCACATACAGGACCTATACCGGGGATTAATTCCAGACCAGATTGATTTATTTTATCTCGGAAATAGGTAATATATTTTTTTAAAATGGACCGGTCGTCTTCTTTTTCCATCATTACTTCGTGCACTGTCATAATCGCAATACAATCAGCCGGTGGTAATGCAGTAGAATAGATAAAAGGACGACAAAAATTTACCAAGTAATTTTTCACTTCGTCACTACATAAAGCAGCAGCTCCATGTGATCCGGCACCCTTGCCAAAAGTAACTATGCGAATAAATACATCTTCATTTAGTTTTAATTCATCTACTAACCCGCTACCATTTTTACCAAATATTCCAATGGCGTGGGCTTCATCCACTATAAAATAAGCTCCTTGTTCTGTACAAATCCCCGAAAGTTCTTTCAACGGAGCCGCATCCCCATCCATACTAAAAATTGATTCGGTTACAACGAATACCTGACCCGTCGCATTTTTTATTTTTTTACGTAAATCTTCTGCATCATTATGGGCAAAAGAAAAACTCCGGGATACCGATAATCGAATACCATCTCGAATGGAAGCATGACACAATTCATCGTAAATAATGGTGTCGTTACGATTTCCTAAACAAGACATAATTCCTAAATTGGCGTCATACCCCGAATTAAATAATAATACATTTTCGCTGCCGTAAAATTGGCTCAGGTAATATTCACATCTGCGAGCCCAAATTGCCACTTAATAAACGAGATCCTGTAGATCCATTCAAATTTTCTTTCTGTCCTGAAAGTGTAAGGTTAATCGTAGTAGTTACCGTTTCATCTTTTGCGATTCCTAAATAGTCGTTAGAATAAAAATCAGTAAGTCCGTAAAAAACTTTTAACTCTCTGTACGAATTATTCTCTTTCCTCTGAGAAAGCTTTTCGAGCCAGTGTTGTGGAATCTTCAACAGTTGAATGTATTATGCTTCAACATGAGCATGTGTATGTGCACAAGCTTTTTCTTCTTTAAAAGCTGGCTTATGTTTTAAGCCTAATAATTCAAACATCATTTTATCCTGATCAAATTCAGGATTAGGAGTAGTGAGTAATTTATCCCCGGCAAATATGGAGTTGGCTCCTGCAAAAAAGCATAAAGCCTGTTCAGCAATACTCATTTCAGTTCTACCAGCTGATAAGCGGACCATACTTTTAGGCATCACTACACGTGCTGTAGCAATAGTTCGTAAAATATCCCAGAAAGGTAATTTATCCTGATTTTCTAATGGAGTTCCTTTAACTGATACCAATGCATTGATAGGAACTGACTCCGGGTGTTTAGGTAAATTGGTCAACGTTTGTAATAAACCAATACGGTCTTTTTCTTCTTCACCCATTCCAACAATACCTCCACAGCAGACACTGATTCCTGCTTCACGTACATTTTCTAATGTATCCAAACGATCCTGATAAGTACGAGTAGAAATGATTTTTTCATAATATTCAGGTGAAGTATCTAAGTTGTGGTTATATGCATACAACCCGGCATCTTTTAATTTTTTGGCTTGTTCGGCAGTAAGCATACCCAAAGTACAACACACCTCCATATCCATATCCGTTACTTTTTTAACCACATCTAATACACGGTCGAAATGAACATTGTCTTTTACTTCTCTCCAGGCGGCACCCATACAAAAACGACTGCTTCCATTAGCTTTCGCACTGATAGCGGATTCAATAATCTCATCTACATTTAACAGGGCAGTACCTTTAACATCTGTATGATATCTTGCAGCCTGAGGGCAGTATGAGCAATCTTCAGGGCACCCTCCTGTTTTAATAGATAGGAGAGTACTCATTTGGACCTCACTTCCATCAAAGTTTTCACGATGGGTTTTAGCAGCCTCAAAAATGAGGTCCATTAATGGGAGGTTATATATTTCAGAGATTTCTTCTCTGGTCCAGTTATTTCTAATTATTGTAGCCATGCCACAAAAATAGAATTTTAGATTACCTATGGTACTTTCGGTTAGTATTGTGGCTAAAGTGTTGATAATTTGTTTGTTTTTTGGTTAAAATTTGTAAGATTTAAAGGCATCTGGACACTCCTTTAACATTTAGCCTCTGTTAAAACTCATTTATATTGTTTAAACTTGTACATAACAAACAATCAGTTTATGAAGAAACTAATTCTACTCACATTACTTACACTACCACTTACTATTTTCTCACAAAGGGTTGATCCCAATTATCAGGATGGAAAAATCTGGTTTCAGATTAAAAAAGAGGCCAGGCTTACACAGTCAATTGAGGGTGTAGATTCTTATCATTTACCTATTTCCACTATTCCCGGATTAGAGGGTTTAAGAGCTAAATACAATATCACTAATTTATCAAGACCCTTTTTTGCAGCTAAAAGTTCTGATGAATTGCAAAGAACCTACCAGATAGAGTTTACAAATCATTCTATGGTTGAAGATTTCGTAAAAGAGTTAGCAAACATGAATATAGTTAACTATGCTGAAAAAGTACCTTTAGATAAAAAGTGTTTAACTCCTAATGATCCTAGCTTTGGTTCACAATGGGGATTAAATATTATTGGAGCTCAAACAGCATGGAATTACTTTTCTACCGGAAGTAACATTGTAATCGCTATCGTTGATGACGCTGTAGAGAGAACTCATAGTGATCTATCTCCTAACTTATGGGTGAATACTGCTGATCCAGTGGGAGGTGGTGATAATGATGGAAATGGTTATGTAGATGACATTAACGGTTGGGATGTAGGAAGTAATGATAATAACCCTAATCCACCTTCCAGTTCTTATGACCACGGAACACATGTTGCAGGTATCTCGTCTGCAAGATCTAATAACTCAACGGGTGTTGCTTCTATAGGTTTTAGTTGTAAACTCATGTGTATAAAAGCGACCACAACACCTACTGCTATTACCAATGGATATGACGGTATTGTATATGCCGCCGCCAATGGTGCAAATGTAATTAATATGAGTTGGGGAGGCCCGGGGTTTTCTACTACCGCCCAGAATATTTGTAATTATGCTTGGGATGAAGGTTGTATTTTGATAGCTGCTGCGGGTAATGATAATGTAAGTTCACAATTTTATCCTGCTGCTTATAACAACGTTATCAGTGTTGCTGCAACCAACAGCTCTGATCAGAAAGCATCTTTTTCAAACTATGGTGCATGGATTGATATATCAGCTCCTGGTAATAATATTTACAGTACAACAGTAGGTAATACTTATGGAAATAAGTCAGGAACCTCTATGGCATCACCCATGGTAGCCGGTTTAGCCGGTTTGATGTGGTCATTAAATCCAGGGATGACAAAAACGGATTTGATCAATTGTTTACTCACTACAGCTGATAATATCAGTGCTATGAACCCGAGTTATCCCGGTCAATTAGGAAGTGGTAGAATTGATGCTGCGGCTGCTATGGCTTGTGTATCTGTTACATTAAATAACCCTCCGGTGGCTGATTTTGTTGCTAATTATACTTCCATCACAGCAGGAGGCTCTGTAACATTTACTGATTTGTCTACTTATACGCCTACTACTTGGAATTGGACATTTCCAGGAGGTACACCTGGAAGTTTTTCAGGGCAGAATCCTCCTCCCATCGTTTATAATACACCTGGTATATATAATGTAACCTTAACGGCCTCCAATGCAAATGGTACTGATACTGAAACAAAATCATCTTATATTAACGTAGGTGCTGCAGGAGGATGTCATACCATCAATTTACCAATACCCGGCACGTGGACATTGAATAACTATTATACCGGAGCTACCGTAGGTGCTGATGGTTGGGTAAATGGTAAAAACTTTTTGAATGACCGTGAAAAAGCGATGTATTATGATGCATCAGCTTTGCCATATACTCAAATGGTGCAATGTTATATTGCTTTTGGTTTTGCATATTCTGCAACTCCTTCAAAAATAGTTCCTGTAAGGGTTTATGATGGTACCAGCGGAACACCCGGAGCACAAATAGGAACAACTTATAATTTAACTATGGGAGAAATTATGGCTGATGTAAATGGTGGATTTTATACGAATGTTCATTGGCCAACACCAATTACTTTACCTGCATCCAAAAGATTTTTTGTGAGTGTAGATGTAAATAATCTAGTTTGGACAGCTGGTACACATGATACTTTGTCAATAGTGAGTAATTTAAATGGACAAACAGTCCCATCTGCTATATGGGATAGAAATGCAGCTTCTACATGGCAACAATATAACACCGGTACTACATGGGCTTTAAATGCTTCATTAGTAATGCATCCATTTTTAACCAATCAACCAGTAGCTGCAATGATTACTCCAAGCGCCACTACCATTTGTCAAGGAGAGCAAATTGATTTTGATGCGGCTGGTTCAACATATCAAGATACTTTATTATGGGATTTACCCGGCTCTACACCACCCGGGTATGTTGCTGGCAATCCTAATCCTACCGTTACATATAACACTCCCGGTACACATACTGTTACCTTATATGTTGTTGGAGGAGGTTGTTCCGAATTAGACTCTGCACAGGTAAATATTACGGTTAATCCAACTCCTGTGGTGAGTGTTACTGCAGTTACGAACCCTATTTGTAATGGAAGTAGTACCAGTGTAACAGCATCAGGAGCCACTACTTATTTGTGGAGTCCTTCAACAGGTTTGAGTGGGACCACTGGCGGAACTGTTACTGCTAATCCAACTACCACAACCACTTATAATATTGCAGGAACAACCGGTTCGTGTACAGGAAACACTTCGATAGAAATTGAAGTGCTTAACCCTCCTGTAGCCATGTTTACTTCAGGGGCTGATTCTATTGATTGTAATACCAGCGTTTCGTTTGACGGATCAGGAAGTACAGATGTAACCACTTTTGCATGGACCTATACCAATGGTTCTCCGGGCACATCTTCTGCATCAGGCGATGTAATTACCTACACTACAGCTGGTGACCATGCTATTCAATTAATTGTAACCAATAGTTGTGGTAACGATACCGAAAATGGAACCATTCATGTTAGAAATAATTGTAATGTAGGTATTGATGATATCGAAACCGGATTCACAGGTTATTATTCATATTCACTCAGTGGTTTTGTAATTGAATCGATCAATGGTTTTACTGCAGATATGAGAGCAAGTATGTATAATGAATTGGGACAGATGATTTATGCTAAAAATGCAGTAGATAATACCCAGCAATTAATTATTCCGGTGGAAGGATTAAGAGCCGGTATGTATATCGTAAACCTTAGCAATAATCAAATCAACAAATCGTTTAAGTTTATTATTAAATAATACTTACGTTAATTGATATTTACAGAAAGGGGTGTACATCACCCCTTTTTTTGTACATTTGAATCATGAAGAGATTAAGTATTCTTTATTTTCTGTTTTTGATCACTTCAGGTTTGTCTGCTCAAACTTTTTCATTTGTACATGATGGAAATACCCGAAGTTATATAGTTCATTTACCTCCTTCATACAACGCAACCAATTCATATCCATTGGTGTTTAATTTTCATGGATATACCAGTACTGGAGCCCAGCAACAGGCATATAGCTTGATGAATACTGTTGCAGATACAGCCAATTTTATAGTAGTATATCCTGATGGGTTAAGTAATGCCTGGAATGTAGGTTTTGGATTGGCGCCTTACTTCACCGGAGTGGATGATGTTGGGTTTGTAAATGCATTATTAGATACGATGATTGCCAATTACAGCATTGATGTAAATGCGGTATATGCTACCGGGATGAGTAACGGAGGATATTTATCTAACAGGTTGGCTTGCGAATTACCTCATCGTATAGCAGCTATTGCTTCGGTAACCGGACCTATGACAGATAGTACCCGTGCATATTGCAATCCAAATCGAAAAGTTCCAGTAATGCATATACACGGAACGGCTGATCCGATAGTGAACTATAATGGAGCTGCACAAACACTCAGTGTAAATGAATTAATTGATTTTTGGAAAGGATATGACAGTTGTCCTTCTTCACCTAATGATATTCCCTATCCTGATATCAATACAGGAGATAATTGCACTGCTGTTCGGCATAATTATATACCTTGCACTGATGAAGCTGAAGTGGCATTAATAGAAATCACCAACGGTGGGCATACATGGCCAGGTGCAGCCATTGATATTGCGATGTATGGAAATACCAACAGAGATTTTTTTGCTAGTGGTGAAATATGGAACTTCTTTAGAAAATTCAGATTGAACCAATTTATCGGGATTGATAATGAACCTGATCAATGGATCAATGTGCATCCGAATCCTGCCCATCATGATCTTTGGATCAGCCCCGGATTAGAGTATAGTATATTCACCATGAAAGGTAAAATGATGCTGCAGGGAGTATCAGGAAACGAAGCGATTGATGTTAGCGGATTAAACTTCGGAATGTATTTTATTCAGTTAAAATCAAACAAACAAACCATTGTAAGAAAATTTCTCAAAATATAATTATGGATAAAGCGGAAGTACTGGCAAAACTGGAACCTATCATTAAAACCTATATTACTCAACCGGATGTGGTGGCCAATATCACAGATGAAACTCATTTATTACGTGACCTAAAAATCAATTCAGCACATTTAATTGATATTGTATTGGATGTAGAAGCGGCATTTAATATTTCAATTACAGATGAAGAAGTAGAAAAAATGGATACGGTTGGCAATTCAGTTGAGTTAATTCTGAATAAAGTATCCGCCCAATGATTGGAGTAGATGTGGTTGATCACTCTTGCTCATTCCATTCAGGAAAATACACGCTTGAACAATATAAAAACAGGATACTTCTTGAAGACGAAATGAAATATTGCAACCATTGGTGGCAATTAGATACTTTGTGGGCCATTAAAGAGAGTGTATACAAATGTAATAGTCAACTTACTGGAAAGACTTTTTATAATCCTAAAAGAATTCGAATTGTTTTATTGGATACACAAAGTTCAATTTTTAAAGCTCAGGCAGATGACCTTATCTTTTCGGGTAGGTATATTTGTACTAATGATTATGTAAGTGCTATTTGTGTAACCAATGATTCGTATGCACGAGAAACCCAACAGTACTTGTTAAATAACGAGTTACTCAATACAGTTGTACCGCCTGTTTTTGAAACATCTGCACCCTCTAAAAATATCATTACCGGTTTTACAGATAAGGTGAGGATAGGTGGAAGGTGCTACCCTTATTCCAGATCCCACCATGGCAGGTATTATTTTTCGGCTATTTCTTTATCAGCCTTATAATGAAACCAATGGTTTAGCGTTATCAACCCGTCAAAAGCTTTTTTTTATAGCTTTGTCAACTCTTTTAACACTAAGCTAATGGAACAAAAGAACCAGGGTTTTCAATTCAGTTCAGAAGGAATGATATCGTTTATAGTCAAGTGGTGGTTACACATCCTTATTGTAAGTTTTATCGGGCTGGTATCTTCATTGGCTATTTCATTTACTATTAAGAACAAGTATAAGTCAGTGGTTATATTTTATCCAACAACCACCAACTCTATCTCAAAAGCCCTATTAGAAACATCACCCGGAGGAAAACAGGATTTTCTCGCCTTCGGAGAAGAAGAACAAGCTGAACAATCATTGCAAATTTTACAGTCTGATGAAATAAGGGATTGGGTAATTGTTAATTATGACCTGTACAACCACTATAAAATTAGCCCTAACAGTAAGGATGCCAAGACCCGTATTTTTAAAACGTATAACGGGAACGTAAGCTTTAGACGTAATGAATTTAACGCTGTTGAAATCACCGTTTTAGATACAGATCCGAATAAAGCAGCCGGTATGGCCAACGACATTGCTGCCCGTCATGATACGATTAAAAACAAAATTCAGCAGGAAAGAGCCCGCGAAGGTTTTAAAATTGTAGAAACTGAGTTTAATCGATTAAATGCCGAAATCAAATTAATGACGGATTCTCTTGATAAAATTAGAGCTTTAGGTGTTAATGACTATACTTCAATGGCCGAGGTATTGAATAGGGCCAAAGCAGAAGCGTTGGCTAAAGGAAATAAGTCAGGAGCAGATGCTGTACAAAAGGAGTTGGATGTTCTTTCCAAATATGGAGGTGCTTATGTTGAGCTTACTGAAAATTTGGAATTATTTTTAAAACAAAGAGCTGAAGTAAAAGTAAAATACGATCAGGCAAAAGTAGATGCAGAAGCCAACATCCCACATAAAATGGTGGTGAACTACGCCTATCCTGCCGATAAAAAAACCTATCCTAAACGATTATACATCGCCTTAGGTGGTGGTTTTGCCAGCTTTTGCATGTGTGTGTTTTTTATTATTGGTTTAGAAAACTGGAGACGTTATAAAACCAATACAGCTCAAAAAAAATCCAATAACTCTGCTGCTTGATAGAAGCGGTTAAGATAAAGTGGTTCTATGCCCTGAGCCTTCTTTATGTGTTGGTTTGCGGGGTATTTGTGTATTACGAAATTTTCTGGCTCTATTTATTACCTGTAGCTATAGCTTTAGCTATGTTGAGTTTGTTATCGATTGATAAACTCATTATGTTTATCGTCTTGGTGGTTCCATTATCTGTTGAACTTAAAGAACAAGACATCGGTTTTGCATTGAGCTTACCTGCTGAACCT
>CAZUXM010000027.1:283-4867 GCA_964624635.1 uncultured Candidatus Competibacteraceae bacterium | reverse complement strand
CATGGTACTCTTTGTTTTTAAAGCATTTATTGAAAATACTTTTGATGCAAAATTGTGGAAACAACCTGTAACCATTGCTATTTCTCTACTATTAGGTTGGGGGCTTGTTACCTCTGTTACCAGTGAAATCCCATTGGTATCTTTTAAAAGTATGATGAATAAGTTTTGGTTCATTATACCGTTTTATTTTTTAGCAGTACATCTTTTTAAAGACAAAAAGAACATCACCCGATTAACATGGATGTATGTTTTAGGTCTTGTTATTGTTATCATTTATACTACCTATAACCACTCTTTATGGGGTTTTGAAAAGGATCCTGCCCATTGGGTTATGACTCCGTTTTATTACGACCATACCCAATACGGGGCCATGTTGGCTTTTTTTGTCCCTTTTTTAGTAGGCTATCAATTTGTGAATAAACACCAGTTGTTCGTAAAAATATTAGTCTTTTTTGCTTTGGTGACGGTAATGGTGGCTCTTATTCTATCCAATTCAAGAGCAGCATGGTTAAGTATTATTATAGCCGCAGTATTTTTTATCATCTTCATTTTTAAAATCAGATGGTTTGTAGTGGCAGGGGGAATTTCAATGGTCGTAATTTTCCTGGCATTAAATTGGACTTCGATCATTCAAAAACTAGAAAAAAATAAGCAGGACAGTTCTCAGGATTTTTCGGAACATATTCAATCGATGTCAAATATTCGTACGGATGCATCTAACCTCGAAAGGATATTGCGCTGGAATTGTGCTTTGCGTATGTATAGGGAACGCCCTGTATTCGGTTGGGGACCGGGAACTTATTCGTTTGTGTATGCACCTTTTCAAAAGTCGTATGAGTTAACAATTATCAGTACCAATTTTGGGGATGGGGGGAATGCACACAGTGAATATCTCGGTCCACTTTCGGAGCAAGGTATTCTTGGAATCATCAATGTAATTCTGGTGGTGGTAACGGCCTTTTACACCGGGTCGAAAATCATTTTCAGCAAGGCAGATAAAAAAGTACGGTATTTAGCCATGATGATTTTATTAAGCTTAATTACCTATTGGTTTCATGGTCTCTTAAACAACTTCCTGGATACCGATAAAGCGGCAGTTCCTTATTATGCATTTGTAGCTGCGTTGGTAGCGTTGTATATGTATCATATGCCACCTAAATTAAAAGAGAATAAAATAAAACAGATAGAGTAAAAGTAGATTGACTACTTCTTTTTCTTCTTCGGATTCAACTCCACTTTTTTGCCTTTTTCAAAGAATGAATCATCGTCATCGTCGTCATCAAAATCCTCATCATCAAAATCAAAGTCGAAATCATCTTCCGCTTCAGCATTGCCTAAAGCTGATTGTAAGAGTAAACTACCCAATGGACCATTGATGGTATCTAACAGAGGATCTCTGTTTCCATTTTCTTGTGATGAATGGGTTAGTTGTATCATTTTTAAAGCAGTATGAGCTGCTTCTGAACCTTTGTTACCATGTTTGCCTCCGGCACGAGCTTCTGCCTGTTCCTGGTTAAGCGTGGTTAATACTCCAAATATTACAGGACGCTTAGTTTGCAATTGAACATCCATACAGCCTTTGGCTACTGCCTGGCAAATAAAATCAAAATGCGGAGTTTCTCCTTGTATTACACAACCAATGCAAATCACTGCATCCACATTATAGTTTTGTAATATTGTTTGTGCTCCAAAGGGTAATTCATAGCTCCCCGGAACATAATGCACTTGAATATTATCTTTTTTTACACCTGCTTTTTTAAGAGTTTGAAGAGCTCCATCACGTAAGGCAAAAGTGACCTTATCGTTCCATTCTGCAACAATGATAGCTATCGAATAATCCTTGCCGTTGGGAGTTTCGGAAACAAAAACATCAAGGTTTTTATTTTTCGATGACATGGAGTAGTTTATTTACTGGTCATGGTTTTGATGCGGGCAATATATTTAGCCACATCTCTACCTTCAGCGGTATTTCCGTATTCTTTTTCTATTTTGATGTAAGTGTCAAGCGCCTTATCGTAATTTTGAAGATCTTCTTCATAAGTCATAGCGGCTTTTTTCAAATACATAGGAGTAGTAAATGAATTAAGGTTACGGCGAGCAGCTTTTTCGTAATATTTTACAGCATTTTCGCTATCCCCTGATTCTCTGTAAGCATCACCAATACATCCTAAGGCCATTGAGCCCAATATAATGTCGTTGGTTGAGAATTTTTTTAAGTTGGTAATGGCTTCATCCCAGTTACCTAAACGTAAGTTACAAACACCTGCATAATATCTTGATAGATTGCTGGCATCTGTTCCTCCGTATTGGTCAATAATTTCATTGAAGCCCATAAAATCTTCCATTCCGGCAACCCCGCTTCTTCCTTCCAGAGCCAACTTAAATGAATCTAGTCCGAAATAATATTCAGCTTTATACATAGCAGCTAAACCAGCTTTTTCTTTAGGAGCTACGATTTGATTTTTATAATAAAATATACCTCCACCTATAACTAAAACAGCTACTAAAGCTATTATAATGATTTTTTTGTTCTTGTTGTAAAAACTGTCCAGGGAACCTAATGAAAACCCTTTGCTTACTTGTTCCTGGTCCTTATTTTCTGCCATTGTTCATTTCTTTAGGCTGCAAAAATATACTTTTTTTCTAATGAGTATAACTTTGTACCCGAATAAACCATTGAAAGTACTGTAAAACAGGGTTTTCATTATAGAATATGCAGTTAAGCTGGTTACATATACTCAATTTTAAAAACTGGGAAGAGAGGGAATTGGAGCCCGGGCAGGGCATTACATGCCTTGTGGGTCCTAATGGTAAAGGCAAAACCAACCTGTTGGATGCCATCTATTACCTGTGTTTTACCCGCAGTTTTTTAAACAATGCCGATACCCAGAACATCCGTATAAACGAACCGTTTTTTATGGTGGAGGGCAAGTTTACCAGGGATGGAATGGATGAGCATGTGCAAGTAAGTATGAAAAAGGGTCAGAAGAAGTCAGTGAGGAGGAATAAAAAGGAGTATGAGAAATTAGCTGACCATATAGGGTTGCTTCCTGCGGTGATGGTATGCCCACAGTATATTTCTATTATTACGGGGAGCAGTGAAGAACGACGCAGGTGGCTCGATATGCTCATATCCCAATTTAACCATTTATACTTACAATATTTAATCAGCTATCAACGGGTTTTACAGCAACGTAACACCCTTATTCGTCAAATGGTAGAATCCAATCGTTGGGACGAAGAAACCCTGTTGGTGTATGATGCTCAATTACACCATTACGGACATGAGGTATATAACATCAGAGAAACATTTATAGCTGAGTTTATTCCGGTGTTTGAGGAGTATTACCAACTGATTAGTAATAATGCCGAAAAAGTATCTCTTCAGTTAATCTCTCAATTAAATGACGATGCCCAACTAAGTCAAATTTTACAAAATACACGAGCAAAAGATAGAGCTGTTCAATATACAACATCGGGGATACATAAAGATGATCTGGAATTGAAGATTAATGAAATGAGTGTAAAAAAGTTTGGTTCACAAGGTCAGCAAAAATCATTTTTAATGGCACTTAAATTAGCAGAACATCGTTTTTTAAGTATCCGGTTAAATACATTTCCGTTATTAATGTTGGATGATGTATTTGATAAATTAGATGAGAATAGAGTTAAACAAGTATTAAAAAAAGTAGCTCAACCGGGGTTTGGTCAGGTGTTAATTACAGATACAGGAGCTTCCAGATTAAAGGAGTTATTAACCGATTTGGGAATGGAAGCCAAGTTTTACGATATTTGACAATAAATTAGAAGTTCAAGATTTGAAATTCAAAATTCGTTAAAGAATAATGATTTTACAATTTTGAACTTTGAATTTCAAATTTTTGAATTTACTCCGTGCAAAAATCAAACGACATAACGCTTAAAGAAGCCTTGGAGCTCATGCTTAAAAAATACAAACTGGAGAAAAAGGTAACGGAAGTAGAAATTATGCAAGCATGGGTAAAAAGCATGGGGTCGTTTGTAGCCGGGAATACTACTAAGGTAATCTGTATGAATGATAAGGCAACTATTTATCTGAAGTCTTCAGTTATGCGCAATGAGTTCTCCATGGATAAACAGAAAATCATAGATACACTTAACGAAGAATTAGGAAGTAAGCTCATCAACGAAATAGAATTTAAATAACGAATTGTAAAGACGTACCATGGTACGTCTCCACACCACAACGAAATATATTTATAAAACAGAATTTATGTTCGGAAACATGATGGAACGTCTGCAGGAAATGCAGCAAAAAACAGAAGAAGCTAAAAAAAGATTGGATAATATAACTGTTATAGGAGAGGCTCCGGCTAACGCTGTAACAGTTGAAATGACGGGTAATAGAAAGGTAAAAAATATTTCAGTTAACGTAAGCCTAGTCGAAGTAGATAAAGAAGAATTAGAAGATTTAATGATTATAGCATTTAATAAAGCCTTAGAAAATGCTGATAATGTACATGAATCAGAAATGAAGAGTGTAGCCATGGGAATGCTACCGGGGATGTAGGAATTTATTGTAATTCTAATATACTTTTTATGAGT
>CAZUXM010000027.1:0-234 GCA_964624635.1 uncultured Candidatus Competibacteraceae bacterium | reverse complement strand
ATAATATTTTTTTCTGTTTTGAGTTTCTCATACATCTTAGCATTAAATATTTCTGTATGAAAATTAATTACATTCCATCCATTTTTTTATTATCGTTTTTCTTAGTATCATTTAATTATGTAGACTTATATTGTCAGGCAGGTAGTTTAGATATTTCATTCGATTCTGATGGAATAGTTACTACTGATTTTTCAGGTGATAATGATCAAGCGTTATCTGTAACTGTTCAACCTG
>CAZUXM010000026.1:27873-33453 GCA_964624635.1 uncultured Candidatus Competibacteraceae bacterium | reverse complement strand
GTTGCGGAAAAGAGGTAGTACGGTTTCAAAGTCACCCCATAATTGCACTTTCCAACCTTCGTTATTTAAACTAGCATAAGGCATCCCGCTATCATCCTGTATTATGGAGCTTGATGTGTTGGCAATATAGTTATGCATTAAAGTATAACCCGGGTATTGACATAAATAAGAAGCCGCTTTTAAGAAGGTAGAATGTCCACCGAAAGTATCCATAAATTTAAAGATAGGATCTTGTTCTCCTTTTAACATAGGATTCCAAATGTTATATCCCAAATAATAAATGGAGCGATCTCTTTTTTCAGCATCAGTAAATTTAACTTTTACGCCATACTTACTGTTTTTTTCTCCGTATACTGCCTTGGTATAGTTAGGTTTTCCAGTAGCACTGTCTAAATCGAAATATTCAATACCGGTAACGCTATAACCTAAACGAGCTACATAAAATAGAATATTGTGAACAGTGCCGTTCAAATGTTTTTTCGAAAAGTCGACACGCATTGAATTGGTACGATAAAAACCTTTATCATGACTCATACCCATAGCATTATCATTACTGTATAAATAGTTTTGTAAATCTTCTTTACTCATTTTACTTGGGTCGGTGATTGATCCAGGAGGTTCTAAACCAATTAAAATATAGTTATCAGCATTCGGGAAAAACAAATTGGCATACAAAAAGTCAGCACCGCTAAAAGGATAAAAACAAGTTTTGTTGCCTTTTAATGTATAGTCAACATATTCTTTTCCCCATTGCAAAATAGGTTTAATCATTTCTTTGTCGAGTTTGTTCCATTCAAAGTCCATGCTCGACTTATACTTACCGTAAAAACCGGTATCAGCAATTCCTTTATAGTATTGTTCAGTTGGAATACCTGCCAGCAGTTTTGCTAAATCATTTAACTCGGCATCTACTTTTGGAGCAGGTTTGTTGGCGTTTGAATCAACAGCGGTTGAATCTTTACCAGGTTTATCGTTGGGATTTTTTTTACCTCCACAAGCTGTAAAACTTATTACAAGCAATGCAGATAGAGTGATAAGTAGTGGTCTCATTTTTATTTTTGATGATATGGGTGCAAAGGTAGCCAAAACAATGGGATGTGAAAAACCTGTTAACGAACGAGGTGGTTTAGTTGATGAACAATGGTTTTGGGTGATTAGGTGAGCAAGGGTATTGTCATTCTGAACTTGTTGAAGAAGGGCAGTGCCCCAGCCAACTATGGCTAAGTCTTGTTGGTACAAGCAAACTCTATCATAAGCTGGTAGCCGCTATGGTCAGTCCTCCTTTGGCGGATACCCAGCGCTACTGCAGCCTTGTTGAAAGTTATCGTTTGAATCTTTACTTTTGTGCATTCATTGGCGCAAAGCGCCAACGAAGTTGGTGCCGTAGTTCAATGGATAGAATAGAAGTTTCCTAAACTTTTGATGTGGGTTCGATTCCCGCCGGGACCACTTAAACAAAATAGCTTCACCTGTTGAAGCTTTTTTTTTGCAAAACTTATGTTAACGCTTTTCAAGCAATTAAATAATCTATACTTTTGTTCTGGTTCTTTACATTACTTATCAAGAAAGACGGAGGGAATGGCCCGATGATGTCTTGACAACCTGTCCTTTTTGTAGATTCTTCGACAAGCTCAGAATGACAAAAAGGAAAAGGTGCCAAATCCTACCTCAGCGAAAGCAGAGGGAAGATAAGTTAGATAAAAGTGATTATACATTTATAAAATATATAGGCGCTTCTGACTTGTCGGAAGCGCTTTTTTTTTGAAAGTGTTTCTGATAGATTTTTTTGATGAGTAGTGCAGAGCAGTAAAATGTTTAACACTAAAAATCAAAAAGAAATGAAAGACCAGACAAAAATTATCCATGGAATCCCGGTAGATCCTTTAACCGGAAGCATTGCAGTACCCATTTATCAAACATCTACTTATGTTCAGGATGAACCCGGTGTACACAAAGGCTATGATTATGCACGTAGCAACAACCCAACACGTAAAGTATTGGAAGATCTTATTGCTCAATTAGAAAATGGTACCAATGGTTATGCATTTGCCAGCGGATTGGCCGCCATTGATGCTGTAGTAAAACTTCTTGAAACAGGGGATGAAATTGTAGCTGTAGACGATATTTACGGAGGTGCATTTAGATTGTTTACACACATCTATCAAAAATTTGGAATCAATATTAAATATGTGGATACTACGAATGCTGATAATGTGGCAAATGCTATCACATCAAAAACAAAATTGATTTGGATTGAAAGCCCCACCAATCCAACTTTAAAAATTTCAGATATCCGTACCATTGCAAAAATTGCTAAAGCCAATAACTGTTTGCTTTGTGTGGATAATACTTTCGCCTCTCCTGCCAGCCAAAAACCTATTGATTACGGAGCCGATATCATTGTACACTCAGGTACAAAATATATTGGAGGACACAGTGATTTGATTGCCGGATTAGTGGTTACCAAAACACAAGAATTAGGAGATAAAATAAAATTTATTCAAAATGCATCCGGAGCCATTTTAGGTCCGTTTGATAGCTGGTTAGTAATCCGTGGTATTGAAACTTTAAATCTTCGCGTAAAACAACATGCCGAAAATGCGCAGAAGATTGCCGAGTATTTGCAAACGGTGGATATCGTTGAAAATGTTTTTTATCCAGGATTAAAAAATCATTTGAATCATGAAATTGCCAAATCACAACAGAAGTATTTTGGAGGTGTGGTTACATTCGATTTAAAAATTGATGATAAAGATCTAGCTTCCTTTATTGTGAGTAATACTAAATACTTTAAACTAGCTGAAAGTTTGGGTGGGGTAAAAAGTTTATGTTGTTTACCTTGTGAGATGACGCATAAATCAGTGCCAAGAGAAAAAAGATATACTTCCGGGGTAAAAGATAGTTTAATCAGGTTATCTGTTGGATTAGAAGATGCCGATGATTTGATTGATGATTTGAAAACCGTTTTTGCTTTGGTTAAAGAGAGAGTGAAGGAATTGCAAGAGGTATAAAATTTGAACCACATAGGCACATAGAAAACATGGTTATGTGACCTATGTGTCTATGTGGTGAGGAATAAATATTATTTACCAACATACGCTATCGCTTTTATCTCAATAGCAATTGGCGTAGGTAGCGATTTTATTTCAATGGTAGTTCTGCAAGGCATATTTTCTGCAAAATATTCAGCATAGATTTCATTATAGGTTTTAAAATCAGCTTTCATATTGGTAAGAAAGATGGTAACATCAATAACATTTTTCCATTCAGCGCCTGAATCTTCTACCACCAGTTTTAAGTTATTAAAAACTGAACGACATTGAGTGGCTATATCATATGAAGTGATATTGCCTTGCTCATCTAACTCAACTCCCGGTATTTTTTTAGTACCTCTTTCACGGGGACCTATGCCACTATAGTAGATAAAATCGCCAACTTTTCTGGCATGAGGGTATAAACCTACCGGCTCAGGTGCCTTGCTTGATTCTATTTTTATGTTGTTACTCATGGTTAAATGCCTTGATATACGGCAAATATAGACTTTTAAAGGGTTTTGTATAAAATCCTCCCTTGATATTTGACCTGTTTTGTTATATTTGAGATAAATTATTTGAGATTATGGCAGGCGTAAATAAAGTGATCCTGGTGGGTAACCTGGGGAAGGATCCTGAGGTAAGAACCATACAAAACGGAGCATTGGTAGCCCGTTTTTCAATAGCTACTTCCGAAACTTATACAAATAAGGACGGACAAAAAGTAGAAAATACGGATTGGCACAACGTTGTTTTATGGAGAGGTTTAGCATCATTAGCAGAAAAATATTTGAAAAAAGGCAATAAGGTATATATCGAAGGGAAACTTCGTAACCGTTCCTATGAAGATAAAGACGGAGTTAAAAAATATACTACCGAAGTAGAGGCTACTGAAATGCAATTATTGGATCGCCCTGCCAATACAGGTTGGTGGTTCAACAGGAAATTATCAGGGCAACAATAACAATTCATATAACGAACCTGCTCCACAAAATAACTACGGTGGTAGCAATATTAATATGGGCAATCAGGATGTACCTGATGACTTGCCTTTTTGATAAATTAAATTCTATACTTTGGACGACCCCCCCAACTTAACAGGCTTTAATTTAATAACCCAACTTCCTTTGGTAGTTATCTCATCAGGCGTGGTGTGGTATGCGGTAGCTATCGTTATTTTATTGTTTTGTGTTGCCGCTATGAGTGCTGCTGAGGTAGCTTATTTTTCTATTACTCGTAAAGACATTGATGAAATGCCTGAGGGTCTTCGAAAAAGTGTAAACAAGGTAATGGAAAGGCCCAAAAAATTATTGGCCACTATTTTAGTTATTCATAACGGGGTTAATTTATCGATAGTTATCCTTTCGGAATTTATTAAAGACGAGCTGTTACATGGGCAAACGTTTAACCCTATCGTTTCATTCTTATTGCAGGTGGTATTAATAACGTTAATCATTTTACTTTTTGGAGAAGTATTGCCTAAAGTATATGGTACTCAAAATCCTAAAATAATTGTAAGAATCATGGTTCGACCTTTGTTATTCCTTAACAGGGTAATGATTTTTATTACGGGTCCGTTAATGTTATCAAGCGCCTTATTTGATAAAAGATTAAAAAAGCACAATAGTTTAAGTGCTGGTGAACTCGAAAACATGATTGAGTTAACGAAAGATGACACAGTTTCCGAAGAGGAAAAAAAGATTTGGAAGGGTATTGTTGAATTTGGAACTATATCAGTTAAAGAAACTATGAAGCCCCGTGTAGATGTGGTGGCATTGGATATAGAAAACAATTTTAAAGAGGTGTTAACCGTTATATTGGAGGCAGGGTATAGCAGGCTACCGGTGTACAAAAACACCTTTGATGATATTGAAGGCGTTTTATACATCAAAGATTTGTTACCACACTTGAGTAAAGATGAAAATTTTGAATGGCAAAAGTTGATACGACAAACTTATTTTGTTCCTGAAACAAAAAAAATTGATGACCTTTTAAAAGAATTTCAGGAGAAAAAAGTGCATTTGGCTATTGTGGTGGATGAATATGGAGGAAGTGCAGGGATTGTTACATTGGAAGATATTATTGAGGAAATAGTTGGAGAGATTAATGATGAATTTGATGATGAAGAAATTATTTATTCAAGACTGGATGATGAAAATTTTGTGTTTGAAGGCAAAACTACTTTAATTAACATGTGTCGTATTATTGATATTGAGTATTCGGATATTGAACAATACGTAGCAGATGCTGATACCATTGCTGGATTATTACTTGAGTTAAACGGGAAATTGCCGGAAAAAGAACAAATTATTGATTGTGAAAAATTGAGATTCAAAGTTGAATCAGTTGATAAAAGAAGAATCAAAAGAGTAAAGGTGACTAAACAACAAGAAATATTGGATGAAAAATAGATCGTTTATTTTTTTAGTGTTGGCAGGAATAGTAATTACAGGATTGATGGCTTGTACAGAAAAGACCTATATCCCAAAACCACGCGGATATTTTAATATTGAAACCCCAACACCTGAGTACGTTAAGTTTGATACTG
>CAZUXM010000026.1:0-27863 GCA_964624635.1 uncultured Candidatus Competibacteraceae bacterium | reverse complement strand
AAGCATGCAGTAATGATGGCATCTACAGATTCTAAAGCTAAAGGAAAGTGTTGGTACAATATTGTTTACCCAAAATTTGATGCAACTGTGTATTTAACCTATGACCCAATAGAAAATAACCTAAAAAAATACATTGATGATTCACACGACTTGGTATATAAACATGTAGTAAAATCAACAGGAATACAAGAAGCATTAATAACAGATACTGATTCTAAAGTATATGGAATGAAGTATAAAATTGAAGGAGATGCTGCCTGTCCGTACCAGTTTTATGTTACCGATAGTACAAATCATTTCTTTAGAGCGGCCATGTATTTTAATTTTAAACCTAACTACGACTCATTGGCACAGGTAGTTAGTTTTATTGAGGCAGACATGGATCATATGATTCAAACCTTTGAATGGAGCCGTAAATAGGGTATTTTGCGTTAATTTAACGAAGAGCCATCTTTCATTTGCCCGATATTTGGTAGTATTGTATCACTAAATAAAACAGAAACATAATAACCATGAAAAAATTATTTTTAATGTTGGCAGTAGCAGCTCCGTTGGCTATTGGTGCACAAACTTTTGAAGGAGTGATTAAATTCTCTATGGAGTATAAAGGTGATAATGCTGCACAGCTAACTCAAATGGCACCTGCTGCTAATGTGATTACGATTAAAGGCAATAATGCTAAAGTAGTAATGGAGGGTGGTGTAATGAGCTCTATGATTGGTGATGTGGTGAATAAAGGGGATGAGAAAACGACTTACTTCGTTCAAGCAGCTTCTAAAACTGTGTATAAAGTAAAAAGCGATGAAAATAAAAAGGATGATGACGATAAAGACGTAACAGTTACAAAAGAAAAAAGTACTGCTAAAATTCTTGGATATACTTGTCAGAAATATAAAGTGGTAACTAAAAATGGAACCAATTATGTTTGGGCTACTAAAGATGTTGATTTAGGTGGAGTTGATTATAGAGGTAAAGTAACCTATAAAGGAGTAGAAGGAATGATTATGAAACAAGAAATGAATATTAGCCAGGATGGTCAATCAATGACTATAATTATGACTGCTATTCAATTGGAGAAAAAATCAGTAAATGATTCTGAATTTACAATCCCATCAGATTATACAGTAAAAGAAGATTTGCCAATGATATTAAAAATGCAAGGCGAAAAATAATATTTAGCTTGTTTTAAAAAGTAAAAAGCCTCACCAAAAGATGAGGCTTTTTTTTATTTCAATATGGTTCTATTGATGTATCTGTATAACAGAAACAATATCAATCCTGCATAAATAATGCAAGCGATCCAGGGGGCTTCAGGAGCCATGGGCCCATCCAGCTTAATACTTTCTAAAGGGAATGGTGTTAGCTCGTCAGCTGCCTGTGTAAAGAATAACTTTACATAAGGAGTTTTAAAAATAAATCCTAAAATACCCACCAGAATATTTTCAATAAATACAGTGTACCCTAAATATAAAATAACGGATAGGGCCGGGCGTTTGATAAAAAAACCAAACAATAAGGCAAACAACATTTGCATAAAAGCTGCAAACAAAAATGTACCGAATATTTCAAACATTTTTGAATCGATTTTTATTCCATTATCAGCATAAATGGATCCTGCAATTAATCCGCTTATGACTACCAGGATAGCAGATAATAAACTAAAAATTCCTACCAGAATTAATTTTGAAGTAATGATGTTATTTCGCAGTTGTCCATCAATTACATTTTGTCTGATAGTTCTGTTTTGAAATTCATTACCTATCATGAGTATTAACAACATTCCCCATGCAATATTCAATCCGTTGTTGATATAAGCTGCGGTCCCATACACCGTGTTAAAGTCAAATGGATTACCGAAAAACTGTTTTACTCCTTGAGCATCTTTGGTAAATGTGTCAATAAGATTTCCAAAACCAATGGTAACAGAAGGGAAGAGAATAATCAAGAATCCGAAGATGATCCAAAAGGCTTTGTACTTTTTTACTTTCAGCCATTCTATTTTTAATAATGTAACCATTCCTTAATTTTTTCGGGTTATTTCTAAGAATTTATCTTCTAGTTTGGTTCCTACTACTTCCAGTCGTGATAACACTACTTTGTTTTCAAAACAAAATGCGTTGATGTCTTGTGGAAGTACCTTTTCGGTAAGTGATAGGGTAAGTCTGTTCTTATCAGTTTCAATACTATTGATTGATTTGAATTTTTCTTTCAATGTATTTTGTAATGAATTGATATTTTCTCCTTCTAATACAATCTTATAGCTGCTTCCTAATAATTCTTCTACTTTGCCTTGTGCTAATAAATCGCCATATTGAAGGATTGCTACATGTGTACATACTTTTTGTACTTCTTCTAATAAGTGACTCGCTAGTATGATGGTTTTGCCTTCGGCAGCCAGTTCCATCAATATTTTACGCATAAAAGCAATACCTTCAGGGTCCACTCCGTTGGTGGGCTCATCTAATATCAATACATCTGGGTTTCCCATGATGGCAGCAGCCACTGCTAATCGTTGTTTCATCCCTAAGGAGAAGTTCCCGAATTTAATATGTCCCTTATCTAAAAGATCCAGACGTTGTAAAACATTTTTTATTTCGGCATCATTCCCTCTTCCGCTAATGAGTGATGTGATCTTTAAATTATCATAGGCGTTGAGGTAAGTATAAAAGTTGGGGGTTTCGATCAATGAACCTACTTTTTTACGAAGTTGATGGTCGGTCCCCTGTCCGAACCATGAATAGGTCCCGTTATCTGACTTTTGCATGTCAGTTACAATTCCCAACATCGTTGTTTTTCCACTTCCGTTAGGCCCCAGAATGCCAAATACAGCTCCTTTAGGAATTTGAAGACTTACATTTTTTAGTGCATGTACCTTACCAAAATGTTTATCCAGGTTGGATACTTCTAATACCAGTTGTTTACTCATAGATACCAATGGTTATGTGATTTGAGTATTGCAAATATAGAGGAAGAATGATGTGGCTAAAAGAATTTTGTAAGAACCTGTTCACAATTAAGAATTCTTAATAAGAATCCACTGTTTGCAGACATCATGCTTCAATTCAAAAAGTTTATTTTCATTATCAAATGCAAAATTGATTGAAAATATGTCAGCTAAAAGGTTTAAGGGGTTATATCTAATCAATTCATTACGAAACCCAACACATGATTATGGGTCTTCCTGTTGGTATATGATAACGATAATGACATTAAACCGTAAAGATTATTTTGGCAAATATGCAGAGATGGACAATTGTCCATCTCTGCAAGCTATAACCCCAATACTTTTTCAGACTTTTTAGTAAATTCAACTTCTTCCTGCATGTTGTATTTCTGATATACTTCTTTCAGTTGATGGTATCTGTCTTTAAGATTAAATTTTAAGCTCCAATATATCTTCTTAGTACATTCTGAACATAAGTGGCAAGGCCGTCTATCCAACTCGTCAATATTATTGCACCCATTCATCAAACAAATGGCATAGGTGCAATGTTTGATTCCTAGCATATGACCCGTTTCGTGAGTGGCAGTTTTGATAGTACGAACTAAAAGTTTTTCAGGGTCATCAAGAAATCTTTGCATTGAGGATACGGCTAATCGTCTCTTATAAGTTGCTTGTCCAAACACAAAATTGTTTTTTTCGCCGGTATATAGATCTCTATTAGTAATACACATATATATAAATGCACTATCCGGCATTCTTGGAGCCAATACTGAATCAATCACATAATGAGTAAGTATTTGATGATTGCCGGTAGAAGAAAACCTAATCGTTTCCCCATTGATGATTTCATCCGATAAATTTTCAAGTACTTTTACTTTAATACTGTAAAATGCCTCAAGAAATTCTACCAATGAAAGTATAATTTTTGATTCTTTTGGAGTAAAAGAGCCTAATGGTTGTAAGTAAAATATTGAGTGTTTTGCGTCAGGTGCAAGAGGTGTAAAATTTTTGTACTGTTCAAATGTTTGACCTTTTTCAGGGTTATTAAATAACCAGTCACCAGGCTGTGGTTGGCTTAATGGAGCATCAATTAGTTTTAGAGAATCAATGACGGTTTGTTCACTAATAATATGATTTGTTTTTGGTTTAGAACCACAAGCACAAAGAAGAAGTAGAAAAAGAATAAAAAAATACCTCATCAATATTTATTATGCTTAAATACAAAATTTACATTTCCGTACTCAGGGTTGTTGATATTGATGGTTATTAGATCTTTTGTTGCATCATAAACTAGAGGAACTGATATTTTCAAACTCTTGTTAGTAGCATCCCAACTGGCGGCTGTTACGTTTCCAGTGAGTTTTTTACCATCCCATTCAGCAATGAACTTCATGGTATATGAAAATAGTTCCGTTTTCTTGTTTTTTCCTCCGGATGCTTCTGATTCGGCATCGCCGGGAAGTATGGTAAAGTTGGTAATTCCTTTATATGATTCAGCAATAAATTCAGGACCCGGAGATTTTTTAGGAAATGAAAGATACCAGGTGCCGATTAGTGGGGAATCATCAGGAATAAAATTTTGTGCAGTTGAATATGAATAAAGACTACACAACAGTACAGTTATTAACGCTAGTTTTTTCATCATTTTATTGCGATACAATTTCAAGTATAGTTATATATTCACCTACCCTGGTTTGTGCATACGAAGGGTCATTAGAGTCAATATCAATGTTGCCGAACTTTTTCACACACTTAACGGTAATTTCTTTTAATTCAAGTTTTTCCAAATCGCTTCTTTTAAAATTTTCGTTTGGTTTAATATAAAATGAGCCTGATGAAGTAGAAAAATAAAGGTCCTGAACTCCTTCAAGTTTTTGTCCCTTTTTGTTTTCCATATCTTCTTTTACAATTCTACCCTTTAAAGTAAGGGTGTCTCCATTAATATGATCAGTAGGATTCATAGCATTTATTTTAGTGAGGGATATTCCTATCAATAGAAACAATACCAATGTATATCTCATATAAAGATGTTTATATACTAATGTACAATTTTTAAACCAAATTCTCAAAAAGAGTTCTTGTCTGCCCGTGATAGAAGCGATACCCCGTATGTATACAGGTATTGGTAGAACCGCCAGTACATAGGTGGAGCAGCGTGAACCTATGTACTGGCGGTGATACCTACCTGTATACAACGGAGTAAAGCGTATAGCACGAAAAGGCAGCCTACCTATAACTAGGTAAATGAATATGATGGATGCAACCAAATGAACTTTCGGTTGTAAACACTGTCAAATAATTTAAACGTCGAACCATAAATTTTAAAACAATGAAAAAATTATCATTTATTATTGCAACGCTTTTTGTAGTATTATTTACAGGATTTAATGCTAAATTAAATGCACAACAAATTCAATTTTGTGAAGGAGTAACAGACGAAGGTGACGCTATAGTTGCCAGCAATACTTTTACTATTCCTTCGTCAGGCGGATATTTATACGTATTGGTAAATTTACCTTATGAAGTACTTTGCACTGGTGTTAGATTTGAGATCAACAAAAATGGAACTTATAACAATACCATTTATGTAGATACCGATTATGATTGGACCTGGTTTTGGCAAAAAATTAATTTTTACTCAGTAGGAAGATACAACTTTAAATTATACGATTGTTATGACTTAATGTTGGCATCAGCTGAAGTAAATATTCAAATGGACGATGATGATTTCTATTTTTAATAAGCAATTAATTCACTATTATCAAATAAAAGGCCCCGATTTATCCGGGGCTTTTATTTTACCTAATTACAAAAAACAAGAATTACTTGAATGTTAATGAAGATACAAACTGATTAATAAAATTTAGTTTGGTTTTTAATCCTTCCTCAGTAATCACTACTCCATCTTCTTCCAGTTGGTTATCATTATTTGCTTTTGCTGAATATATATATAGTAATTGTTGTGGGTTAGTAGGATGTTTTAATAGGTAAGCAACATAATTTGCTGATGTTTCCATTCCTTCAGGATTGGTTTTTGGATTAAACCCGTTAAATAAAGCTCCATCAATACATTTTACTGAGTGTCCAAGTCCATAGAAACGATAACCTGATAAACTCCCCAATGTAACGGGTTCCAGTATTTTTACATTTTGATAAGTATCCTTATTCATTTTTTGATCAAGTGGTAAAAATATGGTATGTAATGTTGGAGTGTTTCCATAACCCGTTTTGGTTTTAAATATGGTAATAGCGTCCCATGGTTTATCACTAACAGGCATTGTTTTAAGTAGCTTATCTCCATTACATTGATTAGAGAACCTTTTCATATAATTCTCAAAACTATTTTTGAGGTTATCCAGTTCCGTTTGTTGATCAGCGTTGATATTTATTGGCATGATGTTAACATTGTATTCGTTAAATTTAATGGTATACATAGTGTTTATGTTGAATGAGCTGTATGTAGTAATATCTTTTAAAACATATTGAGATTTGTAGGTCGGGTTTTTGTTAAAATCAAAGTATCCATTCAGTCCAACTATTTCTAATTCACTTGAACTATTTGCTACATCGATGTAAAAACTAAATTTATCAAGTAAAAACACTTGTGTCCCATAAGAATTGTAACCTGTTTTTTCTTCAAAGCTAATATTTACAGTTACTGTTAGTTTACGAAGATTAATATCTGACTTGGCATCCTCTAATATTTTTGTATAGGTTTTAGATTCTCTAAAAGGAGTGAAGTCTGTTTTTGTTCCTTCTGAATTTAATACTGTGTATGTTTTTGCAGTTTTAGGATATAATAAATCAGCAACGGCGGTATATCCATCTGCTGTAATAGCCCACTGATTAATCATCTCATCTTTTGAATTATTAATATTTACATACACAGCTCCTTTTCCGGTGGTGTATTCAGGAATTTTTTTAGCATTAGCAAAGCTGATTTTCATAGCTTTAAAGTCAGACGCTTTTATTTCCTGGTTGGGTTGTATTGTTTTATCATTTATCCAAACCGTAAATTGCGCATTAAGTAAATTACTAAACGCTAAAAATAAAATGGTTAGTTTTATAGCTTTCATGTTTTTCATTTTTTAATTATTTTTTTCGTCACGTTTCCTTTTTTACTAATCATTTCGATAAAATATATACCTGACGAATAGTTTAACATGGGCAATTGAATCTTTTGTGACTGAATATTATTTATAGTATCAATTATTTTTCCGGTTAGGTTATATATATATACTTGCTCTACTATTTCATCTGTCTGAATGTAGATAAGATCTGTGGTGGGATTGGGGAAAATATCTACTTTGAAATCATCAGCTATATTTTCTATGTTTACATCGTTTATTGCATAACATGCGGTGGTATCTGTACAGCCATTTAAACTTACAATGATGCCATATTCTCCGTTTACTAAAGGCATATAGGTTTGGTTATTGGCTCCTGAAATATTTGATTGAGCAATACAATCATACCATTGGTAGTTGGCCCCTGATTGGGCTACCATAAATATTCCATTAGTGATGGTAATAGTTGTATCAATACTTGTTACTATTAAATTGATGGTGATGATACTATCACAACCAATTACATTTAATAATGTATCAGTATAGGTACCATTAGTGTTCCAGGTATAATTTGCACTAGGGGATACATAGTATCTACATGCATTAATACTTACTATACTTGTTGTAGGCAACAATGTTACATTTACTGTAATCACACTGTCACAACCCAAATGGTTTGGAATTGTATCGTTGTAGGTTCCTGTAGTACTCCATACATAATTTCCGCTTGGCGAAATAATACTATCACAAGTATTTTGATCAATAGTACTATTGGAAGATAGAATGGTTAGATTAACGGTAATGATACTATCACAACCACCTATATTTGCTAAGGTGTCTGAGTATGTTCCAGTGGTATTCCAGGTATAGTTACCGCTTGGAGACAAATAGGATGCACAAGTACTTGTATTTATACTTCCGGTAGTATTTAAACAAACTTTTTTTATAAATCCATCATCCCCCCCCATTGAAGTAAGATTTACAACACCAGTATTCGGATCAAAATCCGGAGTACCATTAAAAAATCCCCCGCTTACAAAATTGTGATGAGGCAAAGCTTGTATACAATAACCTTCATCAGGATTGGATACATCGCCAAAACCGTTTGAAGATACATGATTACCGGTGGGATCAAGAATTAAATTAAAAACATTTCCACCGGGAGTTGCAGTAACATTTATGCTTCCTGCACCCGGATCTAAATCAGCATTTCCAATATATCTGCCGGTAACATATACATTAGCTGATGTGCCAATGCTAATATCCCGTACTTGTGAATTATTATCACAACTAATATTTTTTACCCAGTTATAATTTCCAGTAGAACTAAGTTGAAGAATATAGCCCTCACTTGAACTATTACTTGCAGTAAGATTGTTGACTGCAGCCCCTGGATCAAAATCAACCGTATTTACATATATACCTCCAGATAAAACATTTCCTGAAGGATCGATTGCAATGCTATTGCCCATATCAGTTCCTACTCCACCAAATCCTCTAACCCAAATAAAATTACTCGCAATATCCAAACGTAAAATGAAGGCATCAATACCTCCGTTAGATGTTAGATTATTGGTAGCTCCACCCGGATCCATATCAGCGGTATTACTAAATCCTCCTGTGATGTAAACGGAGCCTGCACCATCTAATGCGATTCCATTGGCGGCATCAGATCCGTTTCCACCTACTCTACGATTCCAAAGGAGATTTCCATTAGGGTCTAATTTTTCTATGTATACATCTTCTAATCCAAGTGAAGTTACATTGGTTGTACCGGCCCCCGGATCGAAATCAACAATACTTCTAAATGTTCCGGTTGTATATGAATTCCCTGCTGGGTCAACTGTTATTCTTCTGCCAAAATCAAAACCTGTTCCTCCATAAGATACTGCCCATACCAAATTCCCTATGTTGGTTAATTTGAAATTAAATATATCATACTGACCTAATGAAGTTAAATTGAATGTTCCTGCATCCGGGTCAAAATCGGCGGTACCTTGAAAATATCCCGTTACATAAATATTTCCACTGGCATCTACTCCTAGTGAGCTTCCATAATCAATGGATGTGCCACCAAATTGTTTTGCCCAAACCAAAGACCCAGATGAACTATATTTGGCTACATATATATCTGTAAAGCCGGCTGAAGTTAAATTAGTAACACCGGGCCCCGGATCAAAATCAACCGTTCCATTAAAACCACCTGTTGCATAGATGTTACCACTTGCATCAGTAGCTAAACCATACACATAATCGGATCCCCCTGCTCCTAACTGATTTACCCATTGTAAATTTTGATTTTGAGAAAAAGAATAAGTGATCGAGAATACAATTGCCAATAATAAAGTATAGATTTTACGCATGATGAATTTGTGTTTGATTCACCAAAATTACGTTGACTATGATGTATAAGTTGGAGCTATCTAATAAGTGTATGGATAGTTCTAATAAGTGTTTTATTACTTATAAACTGCTTAAAAACGCTAATACCTGGTCTTTTTTGCGGTGTGACACAGGAATAATCTCTTTGTTATCAAGGATAAGAGAACCTCCATCAATCTTATCGAATCGTAAGATTTTGGATGTGTTTACCAAGTGAGAATGATGACACCTTATAAATCCATAATCTGTTAATATATCATCATATTCTTTTAAACTTTTTGAAATAAGTATAGGATTAGAGTTTGTAATAAAAAACTTGGTGTAGGAACTATCTGCTTCACAACGTATGATATCCTGAATTCTTATAAAATGAATAGACTCATTATCTTTTAAAACGATTTTTTTCTCATTGGTTCGCATAGAACCCATTCCCTCATAAAGTATTTGTAACTGCTTTTGAAGGTCTACGTTTTGAATATTTTTTTGTGCTTTACTTACACCATCAATCAAATCTTCAGGGTCAATGGGCTTTAATAAAAAGTCAATAGCGCTAAATTTAAAGGCATCAACAGCATATTTATCATAGGCTGTGATTATTATTAACTGAAACTGATATGTTCTGAGTTGGTTTAAAAGGTCAATACCTGTTCCATCTCCCATCTCCATATCTAAAAAAACAATATCAGGGTTATAGTTATTAATGGCATCTAATCCGGTTGATACTCCTTCGGCTTCATATATATCAATGATTTGAGGGCAATACATCTGGATCATTTTTTTTAACCCATCTCGTAGTTCGGCTTCATTGTCAATAATTAATACTCTCATGATTCAATAATAGGTAATAATAGTTTCACTTGAAATCCATTTTCGTTTTGTTTTTTATTCATTTCGAATCCGGCTTGTTTTTTAATTTTTTTACTTAATAAAAATAGTCTGTCTTTTATAATAGAAGTAGCTCTTGAAGGAAATTCCTTTACATGTTTTTCTGATGCTCCTCCCATTCCATTATCGTCTATTATAATTTCTAATTGTTGTTTTTTTACTTGTATAGATATTATAATTTTACCTTGATAATTAATATTGGCAAACCCATGCTCAATAGAGTTTTCAATAAATGGTTGTAATATCATACTGGGGATTTTAAGTAAAGAAGTATGTTCTTCATCTGATACATTAATTGTATAATCAAATTTGTTTTTAGTACGTAGTTTTTGAAGATCCAGATACTGTATGACGAAATCCAATTCACTTTCAATAGTAACCATATTATTATAACTACCTTCAAGAGTTAATCGCATAATTTTGGCATACTTTGATAGATACAGAGCAATTTTTGTATTGTCATTATCATTTAAAGCCTGTGATTGTAATGCTGCCATGGCATTAAAAAAGAAATGTGGATTGATTCTTGATCTGCTTAATCGCAACTCTGCCTCATTAATTTTTTGTTTTTGCCACAACGATCTTTGTCTAAAAATTATAAGGATAAGAACTATGATTAATATAGTAATTATAACACCCACCAATAGAAGACCTATTTTAAATTGATCCAGCTTTTTTCTTTGATTTAAATTTTTTATCTCAGCATCTTTAAGTTCAGTTTCATATTTGGTATTAATTTCATTAATACCTGTAATTTTTTCCTGTGTAAATAAACTGTCCTCATATATTTTAAATTTTTCAAGACCAATTAAAGCTGCCGAAAAATTACCGGCTTCTTTATTATATACATATTCTCTTTCTGCTATAGCCATATCATAATACAAATCTTTTAGTTCAGCACCTATTTTTGCAGAAGAATCCAGGTATTGTAGACATGGGCCATATTGTTGTAATCCAGCATAAGCATCACATAAATTAAGATAGGTAACAATGGCTTCTCCTTTATACAAATATGGATTAAACCGGGTGGCAATTTTTAAATATTCTAATGCTTTTGTGTTATCGCCTTTGATGTTATATGCTGCAGAAATAGAATTACATAACTGAGAACCTTTAGTATAATATTCATTATCAATAGCCATTGATAATGCAGTTGTTCCATAATAAATGGCAGAGTCAACGTAAACGTTTTGCTCAGTACCTATTTGTATGTACAAACCGGTAATGCTTGAATATACTGATGTCTGAGTAAAATTTTCCTGAGTTACCGGAATAATGTCGATAGCCTTACGGCAATATTCTTTTACTTTATCAAACTGTTTCTGGGTACTAAATAAATAGGCCATTCTGCAGTAGGTAAGTGCTAATCCATCATTGTCGTTTGCTTCTTTAAAACATTTTACTGCATCAATAAAATGTTCCATTGCCTTATCATCATTGTTCTTAAAACTTTCATTTACCCCGAGCCTTTGGTATAAATTGCCAATAAATTGTGGGTCTTTAAATTGTTCTTGTTGTAATAACTTGTTCCAAATATTGGAAGAAGTTTGAAGGTCGTTTTGTTTTGCATATGCTAACCCAATATTTGATAAAGCTTTGAATGCACCGGGATGGTTCTGTGTTTTTATAGCATAATTATATGCTTGGGTAGAATAATAAAGCAGGGAGTCGGTTAGTCCAAATTTATTGACGGAGGTCTCTCCAATTTTTATAAAAGTTTCAATTAACTGATTTTCCTTTTGGGTAACCGAAATTTGTTTTAAACTATCTAAATTTTGTGTAACCCCATTAGTATTTGTGCAAATAAAGCATACTATTATTGGGACTAAAGTTGTTAGCTTATATATATCAGTTATTTTTCGCATACAGAATTCCTCAATCAAATCTATAATATATTTCGATAGAGCTAAAGCTCGTCCGGTAACTGTATATATTTAACCAGTAAGTGTTATGATTGACCTTTTAGCCGTTATTGGCGCGTTTATTTCAGCAAATCTCCCAATTTAGATTTTAATTCGGCCATTTCGGCTTCCAGGGCTGCTACCCGTTCCTCTAATTTGGATGATGGAACTTTAATAACCTCGGTTTGGGTTTCCATTTCGTCGATATTTACTTCCCCACTTAAAAGATGTGCATACCTCGACTCTTTCTGTCCGGGTCGTTTGGGTAAATGAAGTACCATAGGTAATTCTTTGGCTGCTAAACTTTCTAATCCGATGAGCACCGAATCTAAACTTCCAAAGGAGTATAACCTACCACTATTGCTGTTAATTTCACCCGGAGTTAAAGCCCCACGTAAAAACAATAAACATAAAATGGCTTCTTGTCTATCATCTAAATCAAAAACGATGGATGCATTGTGTTTATATTTAAAAACTCTACTACCACCTCCCGTAACAGTTAATACCAGTCCCCATTTTTTTAACCCATCAATAGCACTTTGTACTTCATCCTCACTGTAATTTACTACCGGATTTCGCGATGATTTTTGATTACATCCGTTGGTAAGTGCATTTAATGTCATTGGATAATATTCCGGAGTGGCTTTTTCTTTTTCCATGAGTACACCCAGTACACGAATTTCAACGGGGTCAAGATAGGGGAGAGTTTCCATAGAATAAATATTTCTTTATTTATTAAACTCGTATTCACTAAAATTACCAAAGATGGTAGTTGACATGTGTAAACTATTCGCATTGGGTAAATGGTAATCATACACAAAAGTATCAGTTGGCATATAAACGGTTAATTGTGTATCTGTTTTTTGCCAGGTTCCGGTAGCCGTATCATGATCTGAATACGCAATATAAGTATTACTCGTTTGCACATCCATTTTTACGTTGGTAAACCATGGAGCAGTATTCATCACATCTACTGAATTTACATGAATACTGTTAGCTGTCCAGAATCCGGTAACGGTACTGGTGGCGGTTGGTGTGCAACTGAAAATGATTATACAGAAAAATAGAGAGCCAAAAAATAATTTGAGTTTTTTCATTGTTTGATTTATGCTTACATATATTAATCTAACTTCAACACTGCCAAAAATGCTTGTTGTGGAATTTCAACATTTCCTACTTGCCTCATTCTTTTCTTTCCTTCTTTTTGTTTCTCCAATAACTTACGCTTACGAGAGATATCACCTCCATAACACTTAGCAGTTACATCTTTACGAAGTGCTTTAATAGTTTCACGGGCAATAATTTTTGCTCCGATAGCTGCCTGAATGGGTATTTCAAATTGCTGACGTGGGATCAACTCTTTTAATTTTTCACACATCTTTTTACCCAAACTATGTGCATTGTCTCTATGGATCAAAGCAGATAAAGCATCTACTTGTTCACTGTTTAAAAGAATATCCATTTTTACGAGTTTGCTTTCTCTATATCCTATCGGATGATAATCGAAAGAAGCATATCCCTTACTAATGGTTTTTAGTTTGTCGTAAAAGTCGAATACAATTTCACCCAAAGGCATTTCAAAAACCAATTCAACACGATCAGTGGTTAAATAGTTTTGTTTGATCATTATTCCACGTTTGGCAATACAAAGTGTCATGATCGGACCTATAAATTCACTTTTACTAATAATTTGCGCATTGATAAATGGTTCTTCTACATAATCCAGTTTATTTGGATCTGGAAGGTCACTTGGGTTGTTTACGAATAATTTTTCACCTTTAAGTGTATATGCATAATAACTTACGTTAGGAACGGTGGTAATTACGGTCATTTTAAATTCACGTTCAAGACGTTCCTGAATAATTTCCATGTGAAGTAATCCCAAAAATCCGCAACGGAATCCAAAACCTAATGCTGCAGATGCTTCAGGTTCCCATGTAAGTGATGCATCATTGAGTTGAAGTTTTTCCATGGAAGCTCGAAGTTCTTCGTAGTCTTCTGTGTCAACCGGATAAATTCCTGCGAATACCATAGGTTTTACTTCTTCAAAACCATGAATCATCTCGGTAGTTGGATTTAATTGATGTGTAATGGTATCACCTACTTTTACCTCTTTAGCAGTTTTGATGCCACTTACAATATATCCTACATTACCGGCTTTTACTTCATCACGTGGTGAAAGGTCTAACTTTAAAACACCAATTTCATCCGCATCATAATTTTTTTCTGTGGCAAGGAATTTTACTTTCTCACCTTTCTTCAATGTTCCATTGATTACTCTGTAATAAGCAATAATTCCACGGAACGGATTAAATACTGAATCAAAAATCAAAGCTTGAAGAGGAGCATTTTCATCTCCCTTTGGTGCCGGAATTTTATGAATGATGGCAGATAATATATCATCAATACCTAATCCGGTTTTTCCACTGGCAGGAATAATGTCTTCACGTTTACAACCTAATAAATCTACAATCTGATCTTTTACTTCTTCAGGCATAGCTGATGGAAGATCCATTTTATTGAGGATTGGAATAATTTCCAAATCATGTTCAATGGCTAAATATAAGTTCGAAATGGTTTGTGCTTGTATTCCCTGAGCAGCATCAACAATTAATAATGCTCCTTCGCAGGCAGCAATACTTCTACTTACTTCATAACTAAAGTCAACATGCCCGGGAGTATCAATTAGGTTGAGAAAATATTTTTCCCCTTCATGAATATATTCCATTTGAATGGCCTTGCTCTTAATGGTAATTCCTCGTTCACGTTCAAGATCCATATCATCTAATACCTGGGCTTTTGCTTCTCTGGAAGAAATGGTATTGGTAGTTTGTAAAAGTCTGTCGGCCAAGGTACTTTTTCCATGGTCGATGTGGGCAATAATGCAAAAGTTACGAATGTTCTTCATCTATACAGCGCTCTTCTAAGGAGTGCAAAGGTAGCTAAAATCCTTGAGGTTTCCTAAGTGGTTGTGGGTCTTATGATCAGCCTTTTACAAATTTTTTAGATACTTTTTCGGTCTTAAAAAAATAGATTCCCGGTGTTAATACGGATACATCAATTTGAAACAGTAAAGAAGAGTTGTAACCACTCATTAATTCTTTTCCGTCTATCGAAATAATTTTCCAACTATTTAATTCTTTTTCCGAATTAACATTGATGAAATTTTTTACCGGATTAGGATATATATTAAATGCTGTTTCGTTGTTTTCTTCAATTCCTATATGATAGTTTGGATTTGAGATACAGCGTATAACAGGAATTTGCCTGTCATTGGTAATCGCATATACTTTTCCATCGGGCGAAACAGTTACATCTCGCCAACGTAAGTATTCACCCTTAAAATAGTGAACGTCAAATATAATATCATCCATGCTTCCGTTAAGCTTTGATGCCACCAATCCGCCTTGATAACCACCAAAGCTTAAAATAGATTGTAATATACAACCTGAAAATTCAGGGATGGCAGGATGATCATAATATGTAATCCCGGAGGGAGGCCTCATGGCAGTATCAATAGGCAATTCATGAATAAAGGTGGGGCTGCTGCATGAATCAGGTAAACCTCCAAAACACCAGAGTCCATCATAAGCAGGCCATCCGTAATTTTTGTAATCTATAATTAAATTCAGTTCATCAATTACTTGACCTAGCTCAGATGAAATAATATTTCCATTGGGCACTTGAACAATACCCTGCGGATTTCGATGTCCTTTACTAATGGGATAATCTCCTTGAAGATTAATACTTGGGACCGTGCCGTCTGTATTAATTCTCAAAATTCTTCCATTTAAATTTCCAACGGTATCTACTTCGGGCCAATATTCGGCAGTGGTACAATATAAATATCCATCACTCCCCATATGAAGCCGACCACCCGAATGCTCACCAGCATGACTCCATCTGAGAATTTCTGTTTCATTATATAATGAATCGCCACTTAGCGAGTAATTGTACTTAAATAAAATTACAGGTCCTGAAGAATAAGCATAGTAGTAATAACCAATATCAACAGTAGCATATACAATTGGGGTGGAAGGGAAATCGGGATGAAAAGCCAGACTCATTGTGTTGGAAGTAGTATCGGGCCTGTTAAGAACTGTATGAGCCACATGTGAAGATGTGTCATACCTGCATATTTTGTCACCAACAGTAAACCAAAGGGAGTTATCCCCTCCCCATTCAACATCCCACGGCCAGTTTTGTGCAACGTTTGTAAATCCTATCAAAGAATCAATTTTAATAACAGTGTTACCCACAGTATCAATTGTTTGTGCATTATTTGTGGTAATAAATAAAGTGGCAATAATTAATATCAGGAATTTTCTCATAAAACGCTTTAATTATGGAATAGATATTCAGTAATAAATTTTGGTTGCCTGAAATCCACAACCCGATATAAAGTTGAAGTTAAAATAATAAATGTTATAAAAAACAGAGTAGTTGATTTTCAGGAATTTAACTAAAATGATTTAGTGGCATATAAGTACTCAAAACTAATGAATACTCATTCAAAATGAATCTTTACTAACTTAAATACGGGTTATTCTAACTGGCACTATAACCTACCAAATTTTAGAACTTCATTTGCAAAAAAACAACACAATTGATATTATGAAAAAATTGAGATTTTTATTGGGCTTTGGATTGATTGCCGGAGCATTAATGAGCTGTCAACCAGAAACTATCCCAGCTGATAGTGACACTAATCCTGATGGTAAATACACTATTAACTACGCAGTACAAGTAGTTCCTATTGGTGATGTTAGCCGTGGATTAAATGGTGCTACTGTAACTATTCAAACTCAAGCTGGAGTTACTACTAAATCAGTAGGTTCTGATGGTATTGCTGTATTTGAAAACTTAAATGCAGGAACTATTTCAGGTTATGTTTCAGCTCCAGGTTTCGCTTCAGTAAACTTTAAAGCTTTTGCTTCAGCTACTCATGTTGACGTAAATACTCAAGGATATGTTAGCTCAACTGTTTATATTCCAGCAATGAACTCTGACATTAATGGTAGAGTTTATGGTGATTATGATTTAGACGGTGATATGACTTTAACTGACGCTGCTAACTTCCAAACTGTTAACGTAATGGTTAAATATGGTATAGGAATGTATCCAATGGGTACTGGTGATGGTGCTTTAACTCAAGTAAGTTTAGATTTCAACACTTATGCTGAAACCTCTGATGCTCAAGGTGTATTTGCATTTACTGGATTGCCAAACACTGATATGAATTATTTTCAAGCAGGTTTAAGAATGGAAGATGTAAATATTTATTATGCTCCAACAAGTGCTAACTACGTATTCAACTTTGGTACTTTAGGAATTAGCTTACAGCCAGGTGAAACTTTAGAAATGGCTGATATCTATGCTAACTAATCATTAGTAGATTTAATATTTTTTTGAAAGGCTCCTAACTTAGGAGCCTTTCTTCGTTTATTCAGAGGTATTCGTAATTTTACTGCATGAAAGTGGCGCTTGTTCAAAGCAACTACCATATAGGTAACTTTGAGTATAATGTAGATAAGATTATCAAAGGAATTCATGAAGCAGTAAAAAATGGAGCTGATCTTGCCGTTTTTTCCGAGTTATGTGTAACAGGATATCCCCCACGTGATTTTTTAGAGTTTGATGATTTTTTACAACAAACCCAACAAGCCATTCTTACCATTGCGAAAGAAACTTCCAGTATTGGAGTATTAATTGGGGCACCTACCCCCAACAAAAGTCTGTTAGGGAAAAATTTATTTAACTCAGCTGTTTATCTCTATCAGGGAAAAGTACAGCAAACCATTCATAAAACTTTATTACCTACCTATGATGTGTTTGATGAATACAGATATTTTGAACCTAACACTGAATTCAATTGTATTATTCATAAGGGTAAAAAAATCGCCATTGTTATTTGTGAAGATAGTTGGGACATTGGGACTGACCCTTTGTATACTATAAATCCATTGGACCAATTAATTAAGCAACAGCCGGAGCTTATTATAAACCTTTCCGCTTCTCCTTTTTCATATCAACATCCTGATGGGAGAAAAGAAATGTTGAAGTGGAATACCGAAAGGTATCAATTACCCATGATCTATGTAAATCATATTGGAGCACATACCGAATTAATTTTTGATGGAGGTTCGATGGTTTTTGATGCATCAGGTAATATGGTAACTGAACTTAAATACTTTGAAGAAGATTTCAGTATTGTTGATACTGAAAAACTACATATTGTAAAAGCAGAAGAAAGACTAGATATTCAAAATATTCATGATGCATTGGTATTAGGGATTAAAGATTATTTTCAAAAACTCGGTTTTCAAAAAGCAACATTAGGGTTATCAGGGGGTATTGATTCGGCAGTAACAGCCGTTTTAGCAGCACGTGCTTTAGGCAAAGAAAATGTACACGGGATATTGATGCCATCACAATACTCAAGTGATCATTCAGTAAATGATGCAGAGCTACTGGCAAAAAATCTCGGAATAAAATACGATACAATTGCTATCAAAGATATTTATGATGCTTATGAAGTTAAACTTACTCCATTCTTTAAAGATACAGTACCGGACGTAACAGAAGAAAATTTGCAAGCTAGGGTTAGAGGTGTTTTACTAATGGCACTTTCAAATAAATTTAAATATGTTTTATTGAATACATCAAATAAAAGTGAAGCTGCCGTTGGTTACGGAACTTTATATGGTGATATGTGTGGTGGGATTTCGGTATTGGGGGATGTATACAAAACACAAGTGTATCAATTAGCGGAATACATTAATAAAGCCAGTGAAGTAATTCCCAAAAACTCCATCACAAAACCACCAAGTGCGGAATTACGCCTAGGGCAAAAAGACAGTGATTCATTACCTGAATATGATATATTAGACAAAATTCTTTACCAATATATTGAGCAACGAAAAGGACCAAAAGAATTAGTGAAGCTTGGATTTGATGAGACATTGGTGAAAAGGGTTTTAAGATTAGTTAACATCAATGAATATAAAAGGGCTCAAACTCCCCCTATCTTGCGTGTATCAGACAAGGCGTTTGGAATGGGAAGAAGAATGCCTATTGTAGGAAAATATCTTTCAGGAGTTCTATTAATTTTATTATTGTTATTTGTGAAGTAAATTTGTTGGGTATGAAGAAGGATATTGAAATACCAGAGGTAAAAGATATTGCAGTAGCTGTAGTGTCGGAAAAAAATATTAGTGAAGAAATTGACTGGAATGTATATATGGTGAATATGGGTACTGAAATACTCAGAAATATTCTTGTGGTGTCAAGAGGGTATGGTGAAATCAATAATGAGACGATCAAGACTTCTACCTTACGTCAGCATTTTGACGAGTTGGGGCCGAAAGAGTTTTTAAAGATTGAACCTATTATGGAAGAAGTATTTGGTGTTACCAATGAGTATTGGATTAGTTATTATATAGGAGATAAAATTTTTGACAAACAGTATATATTTCTTCCTGAAACCATCAAAAAAGAACATTTTACCAAAGTGCCGATTGTAAACAAACCCGGCGTAATGATTAAATAAATTCAATTAACAATTAAAAAAAATAACATGGCTCAAAATTTTAATCAGGTACCCTATCAGAAACCAAAAACTTTCTGGTCATCATTTTTCGGTTCATGCTTCGGAGTAATAGCTGCCGGATTTGTTGTATGTGCCATTTTCTTTATTTTCTTTATTGGGTTCATCAGTGCGTTGGTGGATGGTAAAGGAAAATCCACTACTGATAAAGGAGTACAGGAAAAATCAGTATTACATTTAAAATTGGATTACAATGTAACTGATCGTACCGCAAGTAATCCCTTTGAAGATTGGAATATTGAAGATTTTGCCACAAAACCCGGTTTGATGGATATTAGAAGAACCATTCGTTATGCTGCAACCGATAATCGTATCAAAGGAATTTTTATTGATGCTTCAGCAGTTGGTGGCGGAATGGCTACTATGGAAGAATTACGAAAAGAACTGGAAGATTTTAAAAAGTCAGGAAAATTTATTTACACCTACGGTGAGTACTTTTCACAAAAAGGATATTACCTCGCTTCGGTTTCTGATGCTATTTATTTAAATCCAATGGGTGGAATGGAAATAAAAGGCTTAGCAGTAAACTTAATGTTCTATAAAAGATTGTTGGATAAAATTGGAGTAGAGGCTGAAATTTTTAGACCTACTACCTGTAAATATAAAAGTGCTGTAGAACCATTTTTCCTCGAAAAGGCTAGTGATGCCAACCGTGCTCAGTTAAGAGCTTTGATTGATGACTATTGGACTGAGATGTTAGAAAAGTTTTCTAAAAAAACAGGATTATCTACCGCTGAACTTAATGATTTGGCAAACACAGCTCCTTTTATTGATACTGATCATAAAAACTTTGACAAGTTCATTACCAAAGCCGTATATTATGATGAGTTTGCTGAGATTGTAAAAGAAAAATGTGAAATAGATAAGAAAAAAGAATTGAATCTTATTTCTATCGATAAATATTATTCAGCTGTACGTAAAAAACTATATACTTCAAGTAAAACGAAAGTAGCAGTTGTGTATGCTGAAGGAGAAATTGTAGATGGTAAAGGGACAAGCGAAAATGTGGGTGGAAATACTTTTGTAAAAGCAATTCGTGAAGCTCGTTTGGATCCGGATATCAAAGCAGTTATTTTAAGAGTAAACTCTCCGGGAGGTTCTGCAATGGCCTCAGAATTAATGTGGAGAGAAATAGTATTAACTAAAAAAGAAAAACCGGTGGTTGTATCTATGGGTAACTATGCTGCCAGTGGTGGTTATTATATTTCCTGTGCTGCTGATACTATCGTAGCCGATAAAACGACATTAACGGGATCAATAGGTGTATTTAGTGTTGCTATGAACCTTCAAAAACTGATGGAAGAAAAAGTAGGAATTACCTCAGATACCATTAAAACAAATAAATACGCTGATTTCCCTAATGTTAACCGTAAATGGAGTGATGATGAAAGAGCTTTGTATCAGGTACAGGTTGATAAAATCTATACTACTTTTTTACAAAGGGTAGCTGATGGTAGAGGAATGTCGGTTGCAGCCGTAGACAGTATTGCTATGGGTAGAGTTTGGACAGGGATTGACGCCAAAGCCATTGGATTAGTTGATGTAATAGGTGATATGGATGTAGCTATTGATATTACTAAAAAGATGATTAATGCCGAAGAGGTTGAATTAGTAGCCTATCCGGAGTTTAAGGATAAATGGAGTGATTTCTTTGGAGGCTTCTCTGCCAAGGCATCAGATGCTTTTGTAAATCGTCAGGCAGGTGAATTTGTAGAATATTACAAATTCATTAAGGATGCCAAAAACCTAAAAGGTCATCAAACCCGTATGCCCTATATGGTTGAAATTTATTAAGATTCAAGGTTTCAAGTTTGAGATTTCAAATTTAAGACTCAATCTCAAACTTGAGACCTGAAATTACTTTATCTTTTAGCACTACATCATCTCTACAAATGAACCTTAGTGAGGGATCTGAATAGTCTGAAAGCGCTGATTTTATTGACTTTTTTAAATTTGAGTCTTTTGAAGTCAGCTTGTGATATCACTCAAAACCCATATCTTTGGCATCAGGTTTGATTTTCTATCCACATGAAAACTAAAAAACGAATTAATATGAAAAATCTAGTCTTATTCTTAAGCCTGATGGTTGGCTCATTAACCATGAATGCCCAAACCGGAAATCTGGTTATCTTTTCTGATGAAGGGAGCCGTTTCTTTGTAGTTGTTAATGGACTTAGAGTAAATGATCAGGCTCAAACTAATGTACGTGTAACAGGTTTAAATGCTGATTATGTTAGCTGTAAAATAGTTTTTGAAAATGAGCTAACTCCGGATATTGAAAAGAAAACCTTAATGTTAGTTAGAGGGGAAGAAGTTACTTATGTAATTAAAAAAAATAAAAAATCAGAAACCGTTTGTAACTATTATTCACAGGTACCTTTAAATCAGGCTCCGGTAAATAATTCAAACCAGCAAACAGTTGTTTACAGTAATGTACCATATAATGATGGGGTGGTTGTTCGCACAGGCAATGGAACTGTATCAAGCACCACAACAACTACAACTACCACTACCGGTAACAATGGAACAGTAAATGCCAATGTAGGTGTTGGAGGCGTTGGAATGAATGTTACTATTTATGATGGTACAGGAACTATTAATGGTTCAACTACCACCACCACTACTACTTATTCATCTACCACCACTACAGGAGGCAATACCACTTATACTGATAATACAAATACTAACTATAATAATAATTGCATATATGGCATGAGTAATAGTGATTTAAATGCTGCTAAAAGTTCTTTAAATAGTTCATCTTTTGACGATACTAAAAAGAGTACTTTCAAACAAATTGTAAGCAGTAAATGTATCATCACATCACAAGTAAAAGAATTATTAGAGGTGTTTACTTTCGAAGAAACAAAATTGGAAATGGCTAAATATGCTTATTCTTATGTAGCTGATCCTTCTAACTATTATACCATTAATGATATATTCACTTTCGATTCAAGCAAAGAAGAATTAAGTGATTATGTAACCAGTAACAGAAGAAACTAAATTATATTTATTTCAACGTATCAGAAGGCGACCTACGGTCGCCTTTTTTTTGAATAAGTATATCCGGCGAAATAACTATCTTTATTCTGATAAAATTATTTTAGAATGAAGTGTAGAGTATTGATTTGTTTTTTTATTTTATTGATGTTGGGTTCATGCACCAATGATTATATGGATCATAGTTGTGAACCAATCGTTTGTGAACAGCCTGGTGGATCGTTTCACTATTACGATAATGGTCAGATTGATTATTCAATACCCGCATTTAATCCAAACAACAACGATGAGTTTGTTGCATTAAGAATCATCAGAGGAAATGATTCTACACTTGAACAGATTTCGCTGGATAAAGTAAACTATGTTTCGGGCATTCGTCAAACTATTTTGTCGCACAGTTTTTTGCAATCAAATAACATCAGTATATGTGAACTTAGTTGGGGCTCTACAGGTTGGATAGCATTTCGTAATTGTAATAATAATCAGGTGTATAAAATATCTGAGAATGGGTTAGGGTTACAACAATTGTCAATAGGTACTGGTAGCTTTCATCCAAGTTTTATTTATGATGGAACTAAGTTATTTTTCAGCGGAGTTTCAGCCGGATATACAGTGGATATTAACACCGGAGTATATCTAGATACAATCATTGAACCCAGTAGTTTCGGATTATATTCAGTGGCTGCATCATTTAGTAATAATTGGTTGATTACTGCAATGGATGATAACAAAGTAAGAATTATAGATGGTAATACATTACTATTGGTAGATGAAGTTACTCCTAATACTACAATCAGTAATTTTTCTCATTTGAATTATTTCGATAACCTGAGTATAAATACCAATCAAGTTATTTTTTTGTGTGATGCAGGTATATGTAAATTAAATATTGTAGATGACTCAGTGGTACTAATTAAAGAATCATGCGTTAATAAAAAAATTATTTCATTATCCGTTTCACCTGATGGTACTAAAATTTTGTATCAACTCGATAAAATGGAAACACCTAATGATGATTGTTCTATACGCCATCAAACAGAAATTCATACCATGAATATTAATGGTACTGAAGATGTAAAATTGGTATTGCCTTAGCAAATTTTACTAACTAAGTATTTCAAAAGTTTTATTGTATTCAGTATAAAATAGCCAAATCAGCAAAAATCCTAAAACGGTTTAATATATATGGATACTCTCTGGTTTTATAGGAATAGATGCCGCCTAAATCGAATTTAACAATCTAATAATGACATAGCATCTAATTAGACGTTATTTTACTTGACATGCCTTTAGCATTTACCTATATTTGCCCCCGTTTTAACCTAAGTATATGAACCCAAAACTAACCCTGATTGCAGGATTATTTTTTCTGCTTCCATTTTCTGTGAAAGCACAAACTTCTGAAGGAAGAGTTTTTGAACTTACATCTACAGTAAAATTCCATTTACATTCAACTGATCAGGCTCAGCTTATAGGTAACGAAAGATACATTCAAATGGGTTTTGAAGGCAATACATCTGATGTAAGTGAATTGATAGGCTATCTGGATCGTTTTATTGTGAATGATATTGATATGACCACTCAGGTTACTCCAACTATTACCGAAGGTGTAGTTAGCTATTATAAATTTTTTCTTAATCCATTATATGATGCGAATAATTTTCAAAAGATGATGGAGATGTTACAGGTAGAGAAGTATTTTGTTAATGGAGCCGAAAAGCAGGTGAATACTTTTTCTAATACAGTATTAGCTTTTGTTAAATCAAAAAACCAATAACCTTATTCTCATTTCATGAAAAGAATTTTTATAACACTCTTTTTAATTTGTTTTACAAAAGTGATAGCACAAACTTTTGTTGGAACCGGTGGTTCTGTTCCTGATTTCCCGGGAGGAACTCAATGTTTTAATATCAATGTTTCAGGTTTAGCAAGCAATCTATATTCTAATTATGGATTAGCAACAGTGAATGTAAACATTACACATCCATATGATGGTGATTTAGAAATTGTATTAATCTCACCTAACGGTATTCAAACTATTTTAAGTTCAAATAATGGTGGTGCAGGTGATAATTATACCAACACTACTTTTAGTATGAGTGCAGGAACTTCTATCACTGCAGGTGTAGCTCCTTTTACAGGTTCATTTATTCCGGAAGAATCTTTTTATGCCCAAAATGTAGGACAAGATGGGAACGGAATATGGCAATTATGTATTACTGATGAAGCCAGCGGTGATGTTGGTTCATTGGTAAACTGGTCAATTACATTTGCTGGTGGTGCTGTAGGTTCTCCTGATCCCGGCCCTAATCCGGTTGCAACAGATGGATGTACCGGTGCCCCATTAATTTGTAATTTAAATGGATATACAGGAAGCACCTATAATACATATACCTGGACTCCTGCAACCGAGCCTTCAGGAACTTCACAACCTACTCCGGGTCCCGCAGGATCTTTTTGTGGAACACATATCAATAATAGTTCATGGATTAGGTTTCAAGCTTCAGCTACTTCTGTAAACTTAACTATTGATGTAACTAATTGTACCGGTTTTGTTTCTGGATTAGGTGAGTTTGGAATTCAATTAGGATTATATAATGCATGTGGTGCTCCCTGGACTTATTCACCTTCTACATTACCCCCTAATAATTCAGCAGGCCCTGCACCTAATGATGAAAATATACCCAGTTGTTATGGTGATGGTATTCATGGAGTAGGCAATACCTTGTCATTTAATAATCTGGTAATTGGTAATATCTATTATATTATGTTTGATGGATGGGCAGGTAACCAATGTGATTATCTAATTAATGTTACCAATGGAGTACAAGTAGTAAATATTACTCCATCATCTAATCCTATTTGTGAAGGAGATACTATTAATCTGGTGGCTTCGTCACCTGGAACTTTAACTACTTACACATGGTCATCAGTACCTGCAGGAACTTATCCTTCGGGCTCAAGTATTTCAGTGAGTCCTACTTCATCTACAGTATATACCGTAGTAGCGAGTGGAATTTGCGGATCACAATCAGCTTCATTACCATTAACCGTTATTCCGTCAGGAAATCCGGCATGGAGCACACCAGCATCTATGTGTAACAATGTATCACCACTGAATTTAAATTCACTGATTACAGGTACCAGTGGAGGATCATGGACTGGTACAGGAGTGTCAGGTTCCAATTTTAATCCATCAGGTTTAAGTGCAGGTTCATATAATGTAACTTACACAACTGGTACTGCACCTTGTCAAAAAAATGAAGTACACCCGGTTACTGTTTTAGCAACTCCTAATCCAACTATTTCCATTTCAAGTCCAACAAATATTTGTGCATATCAAACAGTATTGCTTACAGCAAGTTCTCCTGTAGGTGGTACCTTTACATGGTTGCCTAGTGGTAGTGGAACAAGTATTAATGTTACTACATCAGGAACTTATACCGTAACAGTAACAAATGTTAATGGTTGCTCTGCAACAGATACACAACCGGTTTCAATTACCAATTATCCTCAATCAAATCCAGTCATCAATCCTTTAGTTCCGGTTATTTGTAACGGACAATCAGTTACATTATCTACCACACCAACATTTATTGGATACAACTGGAGCACAGGAGCTACATCATCTACCATTTCTGCTTCTTCAGCAGGTAGTTATCATGTGTATACACAGGATTCGAATGGATGTATTGATACAGCTACTACCAATGTAATTGCTTCTAATATCACAGTTGATATTACAGGAGATTTGGTATTGTGCCCGGGTGAAGTGAGTACACTTACCGGTACCGGAGGAAGTTCCTATACATGGAGTACTTCTGCAATTACATCAACCATTAATGTAAATACAGCCGGAACCTATTTTGTATCTTCTACCAATGTAAATGGTTGTTCAGATGCAGATACTGTAACTGTAATTACTTCTTCGGCATCCGTGTCTATAAGTGGAGATAATATTTTATGTCCGGGTGAGTCAACTACACTTACTGCAAGTGGAGGAAGTGCTTATACCTGGAGCACAACACAAACTAGTCCGAGTATTATAGTAGTTAATCCCGGAACATTCTGGGCATCAACCATGAATGCTGATGGTTGTACTGATACTGCTTTTGTAAATGTAGTTAACTCAATATTTAATCCCGGATTGAGTGGTGATACTATTGTATGCCCCGGAGATAATACAAATCTAGTTGCTTCAGGTGGAAGTAATTATTTATGGAGTACTTCAGCCACAACGTCATCTTTAAGTATACCATTAACTTCTACTACTACTTTTTATGTAATTATTACCAATGGTGATGGTTGCGAAGATAGTTTAGCATCTACTGTTCATTTATACACTGATTTTAATCCTGCACCAATTGTTCAACCGGATATAGATACTACCAATTTTCAATTATCTATTACTATACCTGTAACAAACAATGATGTTATTACAACCGGAATTACCATATTGGATCAACCCACTTATGGTACAGCTACTGTTTCGGGAGGTGAAATAATTTACACTCCTAATGGTGGATTCTCAGGTTTTGATACCCTTACTTATGTTTCTTGTGATCCAAATTGTATCAACTTATGTGATACAGCTACAGTAATTATAAAAGTAAATCCCAATACCCTTAAATTCCCGGAATTTATTTCACCTAATGGAGACATCAGTAATGATTATTGGTATTTGGGTGACCTGAGTGGATATCCTGATAATGAGTTGACCATTCTTAATCGTTGGGGCGATGCATTGTACCATGCCCAACCTTATAATAATGAGTGGAACGGACAGAGTAATATGGGAATGCCCGTAATGAGCCAAGGTGTTACGGATGGTACCTACTACTTTGTATTTATTCCATCACCTGGAGAAGAACCTGTAAAAGGATTTATTGAAATCAGAAAATAATTGTAGCATGAAAAAGATATTTATACTCATCATTTTTATGGTTGCAGTTATCAAATTATCTGCACAAGAGCAACCGCATTATTCATTTTATATGTTGCGTCAGTCATTAATTAATCCTGCAGCATTAAGTACCTATGATAGAATTTCGGGAGCCGGATTTTTTAATGCTCAAATG
>CAZUXM010000025.1:20935-34308 GCA_964624635.1 uncultured Candidatus Competibacteraceae bacterium | reverse complement strand
GGTGATTTTGGTCTGGTTTAATTAACTTACGCCTCTACCAAAGAAAACTCGTAACTCTCCATGATCTGGTTAGCCAATAGCTTTTTGCAGGCTTCGTCAACCTTAACTTTAGCGGCATCTTTATCGGCAGCTTCTATTTCGAGTGAGATATGTTTACCAATACGTACATTTTCAATTTCGGGTAATCCTAAGTTTTTCATACTACCAGTTACCGCTTTTCCTTGTGGATCTAAAAGAGCCTCTAGAGGCATCACGTCAATTTCTGCTTTAAATTTCATGTTTCTGTGTTCGAAAATGTATTTGTGAAGTAATGATGTACAAAAGTAAAATAATTGGGGCGGATGTAAACTTTAACCAGATGATTAATGGTAAACAAACTATCAACAAAATATATTTCCATTGATTGTCTTTCCATCCGAATCCTTTGAATTTAAAGGCCATGAGCTTAAGGTTGCTAATCAATAAAAAACTCAAAACTATTGCAGCTACAACAAGAATTAAAGGATAATCATTGATGATAATTCCCAACCAATTGGCTGTATCTTTTTGAATTGCATATTGGGATGGTATAAAGTCTCTATGCAAATCTACTTCTGCCGGAATCAGGTTACTAAGACCATATATTGTAAAGTATGAATTAAAATAACAGATGTTTACACATGCCCAGAACAAACCATTAGCCGGAGTAGCTAATCCCTTAAACAAAAAAGATTGTTCAGTATCATTATTAAACTTTGCCAGCCTAATAGCTGAAAACAAAGGAATGATTAAGCTAACGAAAGAAAGAAATACATTCGTTTTATGAGATGCTACTACTAAGTTGAGTGCAATTAATCCTGGTAATAATCCGAAAGTGATAATATCAGCTAACGAATCCAGATCTTTGCCAATAGCGCTTGCTACTTTTAAAGCTCTGGCAATCAATCCATCTATGAAATCAAAAAAGGCTCCAATAAACATACAATACGAAGCTTCAATAGGCATACGATTAAATAGAAGCAATATCCCAATACAGCCACTCAATAAGTTCAAACAAGTAATAAAATTCGGTATATTTCGTTTAATGGCTCCCATTAGGCTTGTACTGCAACCAGTTACAGTATTTTTACATCTAATTATCGGGCAAAGTTCGTATTTTTTAGCATATATATTTTCCCTATCTTTGAAAGCTACATGCTTAAACGCATTTTAATCATAACAACCCTTGTTATTACTGGCTCCCAGGCATTCTGTCAGGTAGTTAAATATGCCAATGCCTTTTTGGATATTGGGGTGGGGGCTCGTAACCTAGGCATGAGTAATGCTGTAATTGCCAATAACCATGATGTTACTGCCGGATATTGGAACCCTGCCGGATTAGTAGATATGGAACGTGATCTTCAGGTATCCTTTATGCATAATGAACATTTTGCCGGAATTGTAAAATATGATTATGGAGCGGTAGCCTATAAATTCAATGAACAATCAGCCGGGGCATTCACATTTATTCGTTCGGGGGTAGATGATATTCCGAATACCTTAGAATTGGTAGATGCCAATGGAAATGTTGATTATGATAAAGTAAAAGGTTTTAATGCTGCTGATTATTGTTTTCAGTTTACGTATTCACGCAATACCAAAAAGATTAAAGGATTTTCATACGGGGGTAGCGTAAAATTATTGTACCGCCATATTGGTGAATTTGGAAGTGGCTGGGGATTTGGTTTTGATTTTGGGGCTCGTTATAAATTTAAAACTTGGACTTTTGCTGCGATGGTTAGAGACGCTACAGGAACCATTACCAACTTTAGTTATAATACAGATGTATTTCGTTTGGTATTTGCTGCTACCGGAAATGAAATTATTAGTACAAGTACCGAAGTAGCAACTCCTCGTTTGATATTGGGAACTTCCAAAAAATTTAATCTCCCCAAAAAGTTCGGAATACTTACTGAAATTAACATCATCACCACTTTTGATGGTAGACGAAATGTTTTAATACCTGCCGGGCCCATGAGTTTTGATCCAAATCTCGGGGTTGAATTTGAATACAATGATTTAGTATTCATTCGTGGGGGTATTGGTAAATTCCAATATTTAAAAGCACCGGATAATAAAAAAGAAGTCAATTTATTACCTACCATTGGGATAGGTTTTAAATATAAAGGCGTTAGTATAGATTATACTTTGGCTAATTTTGCCAGCCAGATGGTAGGCATGTCACATGTGATATCTGCACGATTGGATTTAAACATTAAAAAGAAAACAAGCACTGAAAATGTACCAACTGTTCAGTAAATATTGTTCTGCTGCTTGGAAGAGAAAATTTATATTTTCTCTGATGATATTTGGTATGGTTTGTTTTTCAAAAATCCATGCTCAGTATTTGGGAATGGAGTGGATTAATTATAGTCAGCAGTATTATAAATTTCCAATCACCCAAAAAGGTATTTATCATATAGATTCACTTACATTGGCAACCGCCGGAATTAATGTTTCTTCATTTGATGCACGTAATCTGCAAATATTTTATCATGCTGAACAAATTCCATTGTATATTCAAGGTGAATCGGATGGAGTTTTAAACGGTACAGACTTTATTGAATTTTATGCAGAGCCTAATGACGGATGGTTTGATTCAACCTTGTACGTAAACGGATTGGCTGATATGTTAAATCCTGCTTATAGTTTATTTAACGATACATCTGTATATTACTTAACATGGAACTCTTCTATAAGTAATTTAAGATTTTCGCCGGAAACAGATACTGACTTTAGTTCATATACGGCAGCAAGTTATTATTTGTATAAAGTAGAAGAAAAAGGACCATCCTTTTCGTATTCAGATGGAGAAATTCTGTCAGCTGGTTTATTGATCCCTGAGTATTCGGAGGGTGAAGGTTTTGCTAATGTGGTTTCATGGGGCACTAACTATGCACCGGCATGGACAAGCCCTGCCTTGAATGGTTTGCAAGGCACAATCTACAACGGAGTAAATGCATCCTTGCAATTAAGAGTGGGTACATGTAATAACCCCACCTCAACTCATCCTTCACTCAACAACCATCACCACCAGTTTAGGGTAGCAGATAATTTAGTACTGGAAGATTCATTAACCGGTTATGAATTTCATGTAAGAAATTTTTCTATTAATTCAGGAGCATTATCTACATCAACAGAACCATTCAGGTTTACGGCCATCAATGATTTAACTGCTTCGCAAATCAGAACTTCTTACGGCTACTATCGTTTAGTGATGCCTCAGATTTTTAGTATGAATAACAGAAGTGAACAACATTTACTTTTGCCGGATGATATTTCTCAACCCAAATCAAGATTAGATATTACTAATTTTAATATATTAAGTAGTACTGCCAGATTATACGACCTTACCAATAATAAAAGAATTACTGTTGTTGATAATGCCGGAACGTTGCAAGCATTGGTCCCGAATGACGGAAGCCCCCAGGCAAAAAAATTATATCTGTATTCTGATGCTACCGTATTAAATGTTGCACAACTACGACCGGTATCAACTGACCCCACCCATTTTGCTCAGTTTAGGGATTTTACTTCAGGAGCATTGGCTGATAAAGATTATGTAATTATAACTCACCCAAGTTTATTAAGTTCGGTAACTAACTATTCCAATTACAGAGCTTCTACAGGGTACAACCCTGTAGTAATTGACATGGATGAAATTTATGATCAGTTTGGATTTGGAATCAGAAAACACCCGGGAGCAATACGCAACTTTTTAAAAATGACCAATGGATTATGGACTACTAAACCGGAACATTTATTCTTAATTGGTAAAGGAGTGATTACAGGATCAAGTAGAAATAATGCTACGAATTATTCAAAAAACCTTGTTCCGGCGATAGGAAATACAGGCAGTGATAACTTGTATTCATACAATATAGCAGGAGACGATTTTATGTACACGGCTATTGGAAGATTAGCCGCTCAAAACAATACAGATGTAACGGATTACTTGAATAAAGTAATGGAGTATGAAACATGGCAGAATGTAAGTCCGACGCCATTATGGCAAAAAAACATTGTACACATGGCCAGCGATCCGTCCTTTCAGGGATATATTGATGGTTATAAAACTATTATTGAAGATACATTATTTGGGGGGCATGTAAGTACGTTTGTAAAAAATGGAATTGCACCTTTTCCTATCAATACTTCTGATTCAATCAGAACATTATTTAATGATGAAGGAGTTTCTTTAGCTACAGTGTTTGGACATAGTAGTGGTACCGGCTTTGATTTAACTGTTGATGAACCTGAACAAATGCAAAACAGTGGAAAATATCCCTGGTATGTAGTGAACGGTTGTTTATCAGGAGATCTTTTTCAACCGGATACTTTGGTGAGTGAAAGATATGTACTTACTCCTAATAAAGGGGCCATAGGTTTTATTGCCAGTACCGGTGTTGGATTGGCCAGTATTTTACCTGAAATTACAGGAGATTTATATCGAAATATTTCGATAGATAATTATTATCAAACGATGGGGATTGCCCATAAAGAAGCAATTAATGAAAATGTATGGGGTTGGCCTTATTATGGTTTAATCAAAGTAAATGCATTAAACTTTCAAATTCACGGTGATCCGGGTATAAAATTTAATAGTGATTCATTACCTGATATTGATTTACAAGTAGCGAATGTTTCGTTTGAATCGCAGTTGGGAACTCCGGTAGTTACCACAGAAATGGATTCTTTTAAAATTAGAATTATCCTTTTTAATTTAGGAAAATCTATTTCACAACCTTATGCTGTAGATATTGTAAGGGATTTTCCACAGCCGGGTGTCCCTAATATAACAGTACATATTGACAGACCCAATGGAATTAATTATAGCGATACTGTTGAATATTATTTCCCTATTAGTTTAGCCAATAGTTTCGGGTTAAATCAATTTAATATCACTACTGATATTCCATCTATACATATTGAGACAAACGATTATTCCAATAACCAAATTACCGTTGGATTAAATATTACTACTACTGATATTATTCCTGTATATCCGCATAAATTTGCAGTGATACCAACCAATCATACTCCACTTAAAGCAAGTACCGGTGATCCGTTTGCACCTATGAATACTTATAGGTTTCAAATTGATACTACTGACTTATTTAACAGCCCGTTTTTAAGAGAAACAACGATTAGCCAAAGTGGCGGAGTAGTACAATGGGACCCCGGAGTTTTATTAGATACTACTGTTTGTGATAGTTGTGTTTATTTCTGGAGAGTTGGAGTTGATTCTTTAGGATCGGGAAGTAGATGGAGAGAAAGTACCTTTCAACATATACAAGGTAAATATGGTTGGGGGCAAGATCACTTTTTCCAATTTAAGGAAGATGATTTTACCTTTATTGATTATAACCGACCGGCACGTAGATTTGATTTTGTTCCGGTAAACAAAGAATTAAAAATCATCAATTATCCTGAACGACCAGTTGGGGATACCTATAATTTTTCAACTCAGTTTACCATTGATGCGGGGTTGCAAGAGGCTAGCGGATGTTTAGCAGGTTCATCATCTATGTATGTGGTGGTGATTGATCCGGTCACTTTATTACCGTGGGGAACTAATTATGGCGGTGCTAATCCTGATCACAACTTTGGAAATATTATGGGTTGCAGAAGCAGGGTAGAAGACTATTTCTGGTTTAATTTGGCCAGTGCTGCTTCAACAGATAGTTTGATTGATATGATAAGGAATGATGTTCCGGATGATTATTTTATAGGCATGTATACTTTTACCTGGTATCCATGGGCACTTCCTAATTTTGCCACTTATTCCGATAGTTTAGTGGCTCAACTTACTTCAATGGGAGCTGATTCATTGGCTACCCTTAAAGCAAATGCACATCAGGGAGGATATATTTTTTATACTCAAAAAGGAAATCCTTCTTCTACAATGGAAGCGGTAGGATTTGGAACAAGTCCGATACAACTTAATGCACAATTAGAAACCAATTGGAATTATGGTTTTGTTGAAACAGATTTGATTGGCCCTGCCAGTGAATGGAAATCATTCCATTGGCAACAACGAAGTTTGGATGCAGATACATCCAATGATGAAGAATGGGTAAGAATTATTGGTGTGGATACCTCAGGAAATGAAACCATCTTGATGGACGAAATTCCGAGTTATACAACTGACATATATGGATTAAATTTATTGCCACAATTTAATGCTTCAATATATCCATATCTGAAATTATTTTTCTTCACGCGTGATGATAGTACCGTTACTCCATCACAAATGAATCATTGGCACGTAATGTATGAAGGGGTTCCTGAATGTGCTTTAGACCCCAATGTGCATTATTATTTTGATGGTGATACTTCCTATCAGGGAGAAAATGTGAATATGAGAATAGCCATTAGAAATATTGGTGATTATGATATGGATAGCTTGCAGGTTCGTTATGCCATTACCGATGCCAATAATACTGTACATAATTATTATCATATGAAACCTCCATTGTTAATTGGAGATACCATCATTGATACTTTTACAGTAGCCAATGCCAATTTTGTAGGGATGAATAATTTTTACATCGAAGCAAATCCATTTACATCTATTCATCAAATAGAACAATATCATTTTAATAATATTGCATCTCGTAGTATGATGGTAGATGGTGATAATTTGAACCCTTTACTTGACGTTACGTTTGATGGTATTCATATTATGGATAGGGATATTGTTTCTGCTAAACCATTTGTCAATATTCAACTCAAAGATGAAAATGTATTACGACTCATTGATGATACTGCTGATTTTGATTTGTATATAAAATATCCAGGGCAGAGTATGGCTACTAAAGTGTATTTCTCAAATCCATGGGTAACTTTTATACCGGCTTCTAATGCCGAAAATTATGCGAAGATTGAAATGAAACCTGATTTTACCAGCGCGGATGGTATGTATGAGTTGTTGTTAAGGGCTCAGGATAAAAGTGGAAATGAATCAGGATATGGTGATAGCGGGATTTACGATTATAAGATTAGGTTTGAGGTGGTAAATCAGGCAACCATTACTCATATATTTAATTATCCTAATCCATTCTCAACATCTACTCAATGGGTATTTACATTAACAGGATCCGAAGTACCCACTGAATTTACCATTCGTATTATGACCATTAGTGGGGTAGTGGTGAGGGAAATTACATTAGATGAACTAGGTCCAATACATATTGGTGATAACGTTACTAGTTTTAAATGGAATGGGACTGATGAATATGGAGACAAGCTCGCTACCGGAGTGTATATTTATCAGGTAATTACCAAATTGAATGGAGAGGATATTGACCATAGATCTACCTCGGCAGATAAGTATTTCAAAAACAATTTCGGCAAATTATATATATTACGTTAATGTTATGCCTGGCAAACTTTATACTATCAGGTAATCTCGTTTTTTAGAATGAAAACCTTTTTTAAAAATTTATTTTTCATACTACATTTACACGTTTTATTTAAACCCTTTAGAAAATTATACCTTAAGTTATATTATCTGAGTTTACAATCCGAATGGATTTCGAAAAATAAAAAACAAGCAAAAATAAATGACTTTTTCACCTCTAGATATGAAGTGAAAAAAATGTACACCTTGTTTGAATGGGTCAATAAAAACCATTTGCAAAATTACCCCATTGATTATTTTGAATTTGGGGTATTTGAGGGAAATTCCATTAGATGGTGGATAGAGAATAGGCAAAATACATATGATCGATTTTACGGTTTTGATACTTTTACCGGATTACCTGAAGATTTTGGCTCAATAAAAAAAGGAGGATATTCTGCAGGAAATAAATTGCCTGATATAAAAGATGAAAGATGTCAATTAGTTCAAGGTCTTTATCAGGATACCTTGTTCAATTTTTTAAAAACCTATTCGGCCACTAACAGAAAAGTTGTTCATATTGATTGTGATTTATACAGTTCAACCCTTTTTGTACTTACTACAATAGCTCCTTATTTAAAAAAAGGTGACATCGTCATATTTGATGAGTTTATTACCCCAACCCAGGAGTTCAAAGCTTTTGATGATGTATGTAAGGCTTATTACTTGAGTTTTGAATTATTAGGGGGGCAGAATAATTTTCATCAAACAGCCTTGATGTTGAAAGTTTAATGTTAGGGATTTCAAGATTAAATATCCACCCTTTACCACTTGAAATCTGAAACTTGAAACCTTCAACTTATATTTGTAGATTAGTACGCTTAATTCATATATGAAACAAAAAGGATTTAAACTTCTTATTGCAGCATTATCGGGAACATTGATAGCCTTGAGCTGGCCTGCCCGTGGAATTGCGCCATTAATATTCGTAGCATTTATTCCGTTGTTATATATTGCTGATGAGAGCATACAATATAAACGTTCATCACTAAAAGCATTTCCGTATTTATACTTAGCTTTTGTGCTATGGAATTTGTTTACCACCTATTGGATAATATATGCTTCAAAAGAAGGAGCCATGATGGCAGTGTTTGTGAATTCATGGTTCATGAGTATGGTATGGATGTTATTCATTCGTGCTAAAAAAACTTTCGGAACATTTAGAGGTTATCTGGCATTGATTCTTTTTTGGATATCTTATGAGTACTTGCATCTTGATTGGGATTTATCATGGCCCTGGTTAATGATAGGGAACGTATTTGCCAATAACCCTGCATTGATACAATGGTACGAAGTAACCGGAAGTATGGGAGGAACTTTATGGGTACTTTTGGCAAACATTTTTATTTATGAAACATTTAAAGAGTATAAAAACAAAAACAGATATGTTCGTTCGGCTTTAATCACCACTTTGTTAATTGTGGGCCCTATTGTTATTTCTTTTACACGATATTCAACATATAAAGAAAAAGCAGATCCAATCAATGTAGTATGTGTTCAACCTAATATTGATCCCTGGAGAAAATTTGGGGCGATTCCTGCACGTGTACAGTTAAATCATTTGATTGAGTTGTCCATTCCATTGATTAATGAAAATACCGATTACGTTATTTTTCCTGAGACTGCTTTACCCGTATCTATGGATGCTGATCATTTGGAAAGAGACGTTGCCATTGATACTTTACTAAAAGTAATAGCCCCGTATCCAAAACTTAAATTGATTACAGGAGTTTCGTTGTATAGATATTTTGAACCTGGTGAAGAGATTCCCTCTACAGCTTCACCTATAAAAAATGAACCCGGTGTATATTGGGATGATTATAATGCTGCGGTACAACTAGGAAATGGTGAACCTTTTCAAACATATTATAAATCAAAACTGGTACCGGGTCCTGAAATGTTTCCGTTTGCTGATTTATTAAAACCTTTTCAAAAACAATTGTTTGGCGATTTAGGTGGAATGATTGGTGATTTTGGAACACAGAAAGAAAGGTCAGTTTTTATCAACGATGATAGAAAAATAAAAGTAGCTCCTGTGATTTGTTATGAAAGTATTTATGGGGAGTATTGCGGGGAATATATTTTGAATGGAGCAAACTTTATTTCTATCAGTACTAATGATGCATGGTGGGGTGATAGACCCGGATATAAACAATTGTTAGCTTATGCAAGGTTACGTGCTATAGAAACCAGACGTTCGGTTGCTCGTGCAGCTAATACGGGTATATCCTGTTTTATTGATCAAAAAGGAAATATTACATCTGCCACAGAATACAGTACCGATGCTTCTATATCAGGTACCATTAATGCAAATGATGAGATAACATTTTATGTAAAACACGGAGACTATATTGGAAGAATCTCTCTTTGGATTGGATTATTACTTTTAGTATCTACTTATATAGTGGCTCTCTTTTTTAAAAAGAAAAAAGTTTAACTATTGAGTTCTGATAAAATATTTTTTACCTTACAAGTGCCCAAAGGTGAGGTTGCCAGTTCATGTAAGGTTTGACGAATATTTTTTAGTTCTTCAATTTTTTCATCTATCTTTTTTATTTTTCTCTCAATGTATTTTCTCCCTCTTTCTTGTTCCAATACACCTGCTTCAAATAGTTCGATCATGGCTTTTATCTCCAATAGAGTAAATCCCATGTCTTTTATTTTTTTAATTACATTGAGTCTACTAAGTATTCTATCCGAATAATCCTTGTAGTTATTATCAAAACGTGATTCTTTACTTAGTTCTATCAATCCATTTTTTTCGTAGAAACGGATGGTATCCCTACTGAATCCAGATTTTTTTGAAAGCTCACCTATTAGCATATTAATACTTTTTTAGAATTTATTTGTTGACCGTGGAGTACACTCCATGCTATATATTTGATACAACTAAAGTAAAAAAACTATGGAATTGAAATCATTCTACAAAGTCAGATTTAACGATTGTGATCCTTTGGGTCATTTGAACAATTCAAAATACATTGATTATATGCTCAATGCCCGCGAAGATCATTTAAAAGAATTTCATGACATTGAGCTCATTCGTTTTCATCAACAAGGCAAAGGTTGGGTTGTAGGGAATCATGAGATTTATTATATTAAACCTGCATTTTATAACGAGAATGTATGTGTTGTATCCAGATTGATTGAACTTACCTCATCTCAAATATTAGTAGAGATGATTATGTATGATGAGAAAATAGAAAAAATGAAATCAATCATGTGGACCAGGTTTATTTCCATCAACACCAAAACAGGAAAAAAAGAAGAACATTCACCGGAATTTATGGAAATAGCTACCCCATTAGTGGATTCAATAGAAACTACGAATAGATTACAGGATAGAATAAATCAACTATTAGGAACAGTAAAGGCTTAAAGAACTTTATTTTTCAATAATAATAAATCTCCAATCAAGTATTAAGTTGCCTGATACCTGATTTTCTCCCATAGTTTTTGTTGCTGTAGGGGTATTTGAATCGGAAACGTTATTAAATGGTTTCCAGTTATTGTCTTTTATAATTTTAATATTACTGGAAGGTGCCAGCTTTTCTATTAATGAGGTATAATATTCTTCAGTATACATATTAAAGTACCTGAAGTTGAGTTTCTCCAGATCAAAAGAAGATACATTGATATCATCATTTTTAAACTCTAGGTCCTTTTGTGTTAGAATTTCCCTTACTACATAGTTCCTGTCTCCAAACATAGCTCTTATAACAACATGCTTTTTGGAAACTCTCAATAGTTCAGAAAAAGGTTTTTCAAGGTTGGGTGGTAAATGCATTACCAGATTGTTTGACATAACAATATCATACGAATTATTTTCGAAAGGCAAATCTAATACACTGCCAACAGTAAATAGTTCAGGGTTGTTATATGCTTTTTTAGCCAATTCAATATAATAAGGTGTTGCATCAGTTCCATGGTAACATATATTTGGGTTCAGATGTAACCTTAAACTACGTAAATAATGACCCGCTCCGCAGCCTACATCCAGTAATGACATGTTTTCATTATACAATGGCTTAAGAATTTCACATACGGCTTTTGATGATTCCATTTCTGGTAATTCACCAACGGCACGTTTATAAAACATATCTCCGTAGTCCTTTTCTTCGTTCCAATTTATCCATGCTTTAGATCCAGTCATATAAATAGTATTTATAAACAAATATATACTTTTAACTACATTGAACTATAAGATGATGTAATTAAGCTTTTTACCTATTGAGCATCATTGTGTAATTTTTGAATAATTTACTAGGTCAATATTTTAATACTTGTAATTTTGATGCAAAATTGAATAGTATGAACACTTATGATGTAATAGTGATTGGATCAGGTCCCGGAGGATATGTGGCAGCGATTCGTTGTGCACAACTTGGAATGAAAACCGCCATCATTGAAAAATATAATACCTTAGGTGGAACTTGTTTAAATGTGGGCTGTATACCCAGTAAAGCTTTGTTAGATAGCAGTGAACATTACCACAATGCCACCCATACTTTTAAAGAACATGGAATCAATGTAACCGATGTTAAGGTAGATATGAAGCAAATGGTAGGGCGCAAAAACTCTGTAGTAAAACAAACTACTGATGGAATTGTGTACCTGATGAAAAAAAATAAGATTGATACTTATTACGGGCATGGTTCATTTAAAACAAAAAATATTATTACTGTAAAAAGCACTGATGGAAAGACTACTGAGGTTGAAGGGAAAAAAGTAATTATTGCTACAGGATCAAAACCATCGTCATTACCCGGGATAGAAATCGATAAAAAAAGAATTATTTCAAGTACCGAAGCATTACAATTGGATGAAATCCCAAAACAAATGGTAATTATAGGTGGTGGAGTTATTGGTTTGGAGTTAGGATCAGTATATGCCAGGGTGGGTACCAAGGTAATAGTAGTAGAATATATGAACTCTCTTATTGCTACTATGGATAGTACCATGGGTAAGGAACTCCAAAAGGTATTGAAAAATTTAGGAATGGAATTTTACTTGAATCATAAAGTAACCGCTGTAAAAAGTTCAGGTAAAAAAGTAACCATCACTGCATCATCTAATGCTGATGGCAAAGAAGTAACTTTAGATGGAGATTATTGTTTGGTATCAGTTGGTCGTAAACCATATACAGAGGGTTTAGGATTAGAAAATATAGGAATTAAAGTGGATGAAAAAGGAAGAATCCCTGTAAACGATCATTTAGAAACAGCTGTTTCAGGTATTTATGCTATTGGAGATGTGGTAAAAGGAGCCATGTTGGCACATAAAGCGGAAGAAGAAGGGGTATTTGTAGCAGAAACAATGGCTAATCAAAAACCGCATGTGAATTATTTATTAATTCCGGGAGTAGTATATACCTGGCCTGAAGTAGCATCTGTTGGGTATACTGAGGAACAATTAAAAGAAAACAAAAGAAATTATAAAGTAGGAAATTTTCCATTTAAAGCCAGTGGACGTGCCAGAGCTTCCATGGATATTGACGGATTGATAAAAGTATTGGCTGATAAGGATACCGATGAAATTTTAGGAGTACACATGATTGGTCCACGTGCAGCTGACATGATTGGTGAAGCGGTAGTAGCCATGGAGTTTAGAGCTAGTGCCGAAGACATTGGAAGAATTTCTCATGCCCATCCTACCTATAGCGAAAGCTTTAAAGACGCTTGCCTGGCAGCTAGTGCTAACAGAGCGATTAACATTTAAGACAACTATTAAATTACTTAAATGGGTAAAATATGATGAAGGTCATTTTTTACCTAATATCATACTATCACCTTTGTGCCATTATTTAGGGTGATGTTTATAGAGAGTAAACAAAAAGTTACAACAATTCTTTCCTGTTTTCATTGTGGAAATGATATTGAAAGTTTTAGAATACAAGCAGATAACAAAGACTTTTGTTGTGAGGGATGTCGCAATGTATATCAGATTCTTAACG
>CAZUXM010000025.1:4796-20925 GCA_964624635.1 uncultured Candidatus Competibacteraceae bacterium | reverse complement strand
AGTGGCTTAACAGGTTATTATTCTCTTGAGTCTAAACCCGGTAATTCACAACTTAATAAACAACAAGTATTACTTGATTTTCTTGATCAATCAGAGGTAGTTGATAAGTTGCTGGATTTTAAAGATGATAAAAGGTCAAGAATATTATTTAAGGTGCCTTCTATTCACTGTTCTGCTTGTATTTGGTTACTTGAAAATTTACATAAGCTAAGTACGGGAATATTGTCTTCTGAAGTTAACTTCTCTAAAAAAACGGTGTTGGTTACATTTAACCATCAATTAATAACATTAAAAGAAGTAACCCTTTTAATGGACAGTTTAGGTTACATGCCTGAGATAACGTTTGAAGATATTTCAACCGAAAAAAAGGAGATAACAGAAGATAAAAAATTCATTTTAAAATTAGGTGTGGCTGGTTTTGCTTTTGGTAACATCATGCTTTTTAGTTTTCCAGAGTATTTTCATTTGGATGATATTATTGACCCCGGATTTAAATCTTTTTTCGGGTACTTGAATATATTATTGTCATTGCCGGTTCTATTGTATAGTGGTTCAGGATACTTTATATCAGCATGGAAGGGGCTAAAGCATAAGTTCATCAATATAGATGTTCCCTTGGCGTTAGGAATACTGGTGATGTTTGTACGAAGTAGCTATGAAATTATTACAGGAGAAGGGGCTGGGTTTATGGATGTTTTAGTGGGATTGGTATTTTTCTTATTAATTGGGAAATGGTTTCAAAACAAGACCTACGGAGCTCTATCGTTCGATAGAGATTATAAGTCGTTTTTACCAGTATCAATTACCAAAATATTAAATGAAAAAGAACAAAGTATTAGTTTAAACGAATTAGTAGTTGGAGATATTATTCAGGTTTATAATAATGAAATGATTCCGGCTGATAGCATTTTGCTAAAAGGAAATGCGGCTATTGATTACAGCTTTGTTACCGGAGAATCAGAAAAGGTACATAGAATTTCTGGTGATAAAATTTATGCCGGAGGTAAACAAACAGGAGGAATTATTCAATTAAGTGTCATTAAACCTGTATCTCAAAGTTATTTAACAGAGCTTTGGAATCAGGAACTGTTTGCACGAAAAAGGCCAGAACATATTAAGAACAGAGTAAGTATAATTAGTAAATATTTTACCATTACTATTTTAATTATCTCTTTGTTAACCGGAATATATTGGGCTATCATTGATCCCTCGAAAATTATCAATGCTTGTACGGCCATTCTTATCATTACCTGCCCTTGTGCTTTAGCATTAACACTCCCATTTACTTTTGGTAATGCACTCAGAATATATAATCGAAATAAATTATATCTCAAAAACTCAAGTACAATTGAAAACCTATCAAAAATAACAGCAATAGTGTTTGATAAAACAGGCACCATTACAACCAACGGACAATCCACTATTGAGTTTATAGGCACTCCAATAAATGATGAAGATAGAGCAATTTTTAGGTCTATTTTTAAAACCAGTCAACATCCTTTGAGTAAAAAGATTTATTTATCAGAAAATTCTTCTGATTTAAAAGAGTTTATTCAAGTTTTGGAAATTCCAGGAAAAGGTATTGAGCTAAATTATCATGGTGTTATTTATAAAATCGGCTCTTCGCAATTTATATTGAATGACACTACAGAAAATAAATTAGACGAATTTAAATCAAGTAAAGTGTATATATCAAAAAATAATATTTGTCTGGGTTATTATAAAGTTTGTAATGAGTATAGACAAGGAGTGGAAAATGCCATACACCAGCTTTCCAATAAATATCAATTACATGTACTGTCGGGAGATAATAAAGGGGAGGAAGATAATTTGAAAAAAATATTTGGGCCATATGTACCCTTGTATTTTGATCAATCTCCAATAGATAAATTGAAATATATTGAAAATCTTCAGCAAGGAGGACAAACAGTACTTATGATAGGTGATGGATTAAATGATGCCGGGGCTTTAAAACAAGCAGATGTAGGCATAGCAATTACAGAGGATTCAAATAATTTTTTCCCAGCTTGTGATGGAATGTTAAAAGCTTCGTCATTAAATAAACTGTCTTTTGTATTAAAGTTTAGTAAAACCTGTATGACAGTAATGAAATACTCATTTGTTATTTCACTTATATATAATATAGTAGGTTTGTCATTTGCAGTGAGGGGTGAACTTTTACCTGTGGTAGCTGCCGTTATTATGCCACTTAGTTCAGTTTCAGTTATTGGATTTACAGTATTAGTTACTACATGGGCTTCTAAAAAAATGACCCATGCATCATAGTTTTTTCAGTTTGCTGATTTACATCATATTTAGTTAGTAGCATTATGTTGTCCTTTGTGCCATAAATAATTAAAGTGAAAGCAATCTTCATTTTGGTCATCATTAGTTTGATATTGGCAGTTGGGTTTTTAATAGCATTCCTTGCTGCTACCAAAACAGGGCAATTTGAAGATAATACTACCCCATCTATCAGGGTGTTATTTGATGATGAAAAGGAGATAAATAAATCTGAATAATTATGGAAAAGTTTCAATACGATAACAAGATTGTTAAGTATTTTATGATTGCCACTGTAGTTTGGGGTATAGTAGGTATGTTAGTGGGCTTATTAGTGGCATGTCAGTTATTTATACCACAGCTAAATTTTAATTTACAATACACTACTTACGGAAGAGTAAGACCATTGCATACCAATGCTGTGATTTTTGCTTTTGTAGGGAATGCTATTTTTATGGGAGTTTATTACTCACTTCAACGGCTTTTAAAGGCACGAATGTTTAGTACAACATTAAGCTGGATTAACTTTTGGGGTTGGCAATTTATTATTTTATGTGCAGCCATTACATTACCTCTTGGAATGACTACCGGAAAAGAATATGCCGAATTAGAGTGGCCCATTGATATTTTAATTGCATTGGTTTGGGTAGCTTTTGGTGTCAATATGATTGGGACTATAGTAAAAAGAAGAGTAAAACATATGTATGTGGCTATATGGTTTTACATTGCTTCTTTTGTTACAGTAGCAGTTTTACATATAGTAAATAGTTTAAGCATTCCTGTAACCTTTTTAAAAAGCTATCCTGTATATGCAGGTGTGCAGGATGCCTTAGTACAATGGTGGTATGGTCATAATGCAGTAGCTTTTTTTCTTACAACTCCATATTTGGGGTTGATGTATTATTTCCTGGTAAAGGCTGTTAATCGTCCGGTATATTCTTACAAACTATCTATTGTACACTTTTGGGCTTTGATATTTATTTATATATGGGCAGGTCCTCATCACTTATTGTACACAGCACTACCTAATTGGGCACAAGCCTTGGGTGTAGTATTTTCCATCATGTTGATAGCTCCTTCATGGGGTGGAATGGTGAACGGGTTATTAACCATGAGAGGTGCATGGGATAGAGTGAAAGAAGATCCCATACTTAAATTTTTTGTGGTAGCACTTACTGCTTACGGAATGGCAACATTAGAAGGACCACTACTTTCCTTAAAAAATGTAAATGCCATTGCTCACTTTACTGATTGGATTGTAGCCCATGTGCATGTGGGTGCTTTAGGTTGGAATGGATTCTTGACGTTTGGAATTTTATATTATCTCGTTCCTAAAATGTGGAATACGCAGTTATATTCTAAAAAATTAGCACATGCCCATTTCTGGATTGGTACACTAGGAATCATTGCGTATGCCCTGCCAATGTATGTGGCTGCACTTACACAAAGTTTAATGTGGAAACAGTTTAATGTGGATGGAAACTTAATGTATCCTAACTTTTTATCTACAGTTACACAGTTAAAAATATTTTATGTTTTACGAGGTGTTGGAGGTACATTGTATTTATCAGGAGTTTTTATAATGGTGTATAATCTTATAAAAACTGCCAAAGCAGGTAAGTTTGTCCCTTATGAAAATGTGGAGGCTCCGGCACTACAAAAGCATACCACAAGTAAGGTGAGGGAATATTGGCATCGTATATGGGAACGCAAGCCACTTACATTTACTTTTCTGGTATTAATATCCATTTTAGTTGGAGGTGTTATTGAGCTCATTCCCACTTTTATGGTAAGTTCTAATGTACCTACACTTAGCTCAGTAAAACCATATACCCCACTTGAATTACATGGTAGAGATATTTATATTAGAGAAGGATGTAATACTTGTCATTCACAAATGATTCGTCCGTTTAGGTTTGAAACAGAACGTTATGGTGAGTATTCTAAAGCAGGTGAATTTGTTTATGATCATCCGTTTTTATGGGGTTCAAAGCGTACAGGACCTGATTTAGCACGTGAAGGAGTAGGTAGTTTAATCAAACCTAATTCATGGCACTTTAGACATTTACTTACTCCAGCAGATGTTTCAAATGGGTCTATCATGCCGGCGTATCCATGGCTAGCATCCAACGAATTAGATACTTCTACTACAGCTGCAAAAATTAGAGTGATGAAACGTTTAGGCGTACCTTATCCTGATGGTTATGATAAGTATGCAAATAAAGATGTGGATAATCAATCCAAAGCCATAGCAGCTGATTTAGAGAAAGATGATATTCATATTGCATCCAACCGTGAAATTATTGCCATCATCGCTTACTTACAAAGATTGGGTAAAGACATTAAAGGAGATACCAGTAGTTATCAGTATATGCCAATGGTAATATCTTCTGAAGCAAAGAATAAAAATACAAACGACTAATAACTAAACTATGTATAAAGAAGTAGCAAGAAATATTCCTGATATAGGAATCTTCCCGGCCATATCATTTGTTATTTTTTTTCTGTTTTTTTTAGGATTGTTGATATGGGTTATTAAGGCAGATAAAAAGTTGATTGAGAAAATAAAGAATATTCCAATGGATAATAACCAACAAAACATAGATTATGAAAAGATTGATTAGCATATTTTGGGTTTTTATAATTGGTATTGGCAGTTTATGGGCCGAAGCCGTACCTGCAGAAACCACTGAAATGGTTTCAACCGAACAACCCAGTATTGTTCCATTAAAAAATTTCACTTTTCAAGACTTTTTAATTGTTGGAACAGTCATTTCTATTATTTTGCTTTGTTTGGTCATTATCAGATTATTGGTAGTGCTTAATTTACAAGTAAAAAGATTAGCCAAAGCACGAGCAACCAATGATCCTCATGCAATATTGGATGAACCTTCATGGTTCGAAACTTCCTTACAAAAATTTTATGGGCTAAAGCCTATGAGCATGGAAGGCGAATTAATTATGGACGACCATGAATATGATGGGATAGTTGAATTAAAGAATGGAATGCCACCTTGGATGCAGGCATTTTTTGCAGTAACAGTGGTTTTTGCAATAAGTTATTGGACCTATTATATGGTATTAGATATTGGCCCGGATCAATATGAAGAGTACCAAACTCAGGTTGATATTGCCAATAAGAAAAAAGAAGAGAGGAATAAATTATATGCAAATTCTATTGATGAAACAAATGTTGAATTAACCAAAGATGCATCAGATCTCAGTAAAGGAAAATCAATATTTGTAGAGAACTGTGCTACTTGTCATAAAGAATCCGGTGGTGGTGATTCAGGCCCTAATTTAACGGATCAATATTGGATACATGGTGGAGGTATCAAAAACGTTTTCAAAACTATTAAATATGGATTTGTGGAGAAAGGAATGCCTGGATGGAGTGATAAACTAAACCCTTTACAAATAAAACAAGTAGCAAGTTATGTAATCTCATTACAAGGGTCAAATCCACCTGACGGTAAAGAGCCCAAAGGAGAACTTTGGGTTGAAGAATTGGCGACTGATTCGTTGGTGGTAAAAAATGATTCTTTAAATATAGAAGATACTTTAAAATAGAACCATGGATTCAGGAGGGATAGATGTTGATCTTAGTTCGTTTAGAAATCATTTGCCTAATGTAGATGATAAGAACAAAAGGAAATGGATATATCCTAAAAAACCGAAAGGCAAATTTCATAAATACAGAGTTATTTTTAGTATTTTTTTACTCACTACATTTGTAGGAGTACCATTTATTAGTGTTAACGGTCATCCGTTTTTAATGCTCAATATTTTTGAACGGAAGTTTATTATTCTCGGAACGATATTTTGGCCGCAGGATACTCAATTACTCATATTTTTGTTACTTATATTTTTCGTTTCCATTATTCTTTTTACTGCAGTATTTGGTAGAGTATGGTGTGGATGGGCATGTCCACAGACTGTTTTTATGGAAATGGTTTTTAGAAAAATTGAGTATTGGGTTGAGGGTGATTATCATCAACAAATAAAACAAAATAAAGGTCCCAAAGAGGCTAAGTATTGGTTCCGTAAAATTTTAAAACATAGTATTTATGTTTTGCTATCTCTGTTGGTAAGCCATTTAGTAATGTCTTATTTAGTTGGAATTAATGAAGTAATAGATATCATTACTCATTTGCCGGGTGAAAACTTAGTAGGGTTTATTGCATTACTTGTATTTACGCTCATTTTTTATCTGGTGTTTTCAGTAGTAAGAGAAGTAGCTTGCACAGTAATTTGTCCTTATGGAAGGTTACAGGGGGTTCTTATGACAAAAGATACACGTAACATTGCTTATGATTTTGTTAGAGGTGAACCCAGAGGTAAAATCAATAAAAAAGATACTTTACAAAAAAAGGGAGATTGTGTTGATTGTGGATTATGTGTACATGTATGTCCTACAGGTATTGACATTAGAAATGGTAACCAAATGGAATGTGTAGGTTGTACTGCATGTATTGATGTTTGTGATGAAGTGATGGAAAAAACACATCAACCGAAAGGACTCATCAGGTATGCATCAGTAAAACAACTATCAGGTGAAAAGAGTAAATTATTTAATGTCCGAAGTGTGGCTTATGTTATCATCTTAACCATGCTTACAGGGACATTTATGACACTTATTTTTACCCGAAAAAACATTGAAACAACCGTATTAAGAGTTTCTGGACAGTTGTATAAAAAAACTGAAAGTGGAGATTACACCAATATGTATAATATACAGATAGTGAATAAAACATACGATGAAAAGAAACTGGAGTTTAAATTGCCTAAGTCAAAAGGTACAATAACACTTATTGGGGCTAATGATTTTCACATTCAGGGTCAGTCTAAAAAAGAAGGATTATTTATTGTTCAAATACCTAAAGAAGAATTAAACGGACTTAAAACTAAAGTAGTGATTGATGTTTATGGAGATGGCAAAAGGGTAGATAGAATAGCTGCTAGTTTTATAGGTCCGGTAGTATATAATTAAAATAGTTACTTATGAATTGGGGTACTAAAATTACAATTGTTTTAGGATTGTTTATATCGGGAATGACATATATGGTATACGTTTGCATGAAACAAACGGATATTCAATTAGTAGCTACTGATTATTATGAACAGGAGGTAAACTATCAGGCTGTTATCGACAAAAAAAACAATTATGATGCCCTCATTCAAAAACCTCATTTAGTGTTTGACCCAACTTTAGGGAATTATATATTAGATTTTTCGAAAACAGAAGAATTTAAATCAGTACAAGGAAGTATTGTTTTTTTTAGACCTTCTCATTCAACTGATGATAAAAAACTGGTAATTGAATTGAATGAGAAGGGTGTACAATACATTGATAAAAGTCAATTCTCTTCTGGTAAGTGGATTGTAAAGTTAGACTGGACAAATTTAGGGAAAGAATATTTTAATGAACAAACTGTGTGGATACCATGATTTTTTTTACCGCACTGATATTAGGTGTATTCAGTAGTTTGCATTGTATTGGTATGTGTGGTCCAATAGCGTTAGCATTACCAGCTATCCGAAAAAATTTCTTCACCACTATGTTATCTGTTTTAAGTTATAACATGGGCAGAGTAGTATCATATACATCATTAGGTTTTTTTGCTGGATTGATTGGAGTGGGTTTTTATAACTCAACAAGTCAAAAGTGGATCTCAATAGTTTTAGGAACAGTAATAATTATATGGGCATTCTTGCCTCGTACCAATCCTGAAAATTGGAGATGGATGAGAAATAATTATTTTATCCACTGGGTTCGAAAAAAAATAGGCTATTTATTTAGAAAGAGAAGTTACGGTTCTATTTTTTCAGTTGGTTTGCTAAATGGACTGATCCCTTGCGGTATGGTATACATTTCCCTGGTGGGAGCAATAGCATCAGGTACACCAGTTAAAGGAGCTGGATATATGTTTTTTTATGGAATAGGTACTATTCCGTTAATGGTTATTCTACTTTTTTCTTGGCAATTAGTTAGCCCCGCAGTAAAAAAACGTTTGGTAAAACTAACTCCGATTTTTATAGGTCTAGTAGGTCTATTATTAGTGTTAAGGGGTCTTGAGCTAGGAATCCCTATCATTAGTCCTCAAGTAATACCTATTGATTCCAATATGACTACTTGTTATTCTGTAGGTAAATAGGCTGTTTTTTTAATTGATTTAAATAAAAAAACAAGGGGATAACTTTGGTTGGTTATCCCCTTGTTAACATCTAGACTACTAATTAACATGTATTGATACCGTTACAACACATGAGAAAACAAGAAATTAATTATATAAAAATAATAAGTAAATCAATTAGCATAGCAGCAGATCCGATACCAATAATCCATTTGATGGGTGCAACGATTAAGATGGAACATAAAGTAAGCATAGTTGGTAGTGCCACTAAAGTTAAATCAAGCTGGCTTGTTCCATCTACAAAAAATCCAGCAGTAATTCCACTTGCACAGGCAACAAGTGATAATACAAAAGCAATTACTCCAAAACGATTAAACTCAAGCATCTCCCAAAATGATTTTTGAGACTTAGTAGTGTGAATATTTATTGATGAAGTTTTTGGTGTTGTGATTGTTGTTTCCATAACTTTTAGTTTTAATGACACATCAAAGGTATGGCGGTGCAAAATCAAAAAATATGATGCAAATCAGGAAACAACGGATTTATTTAATTTATATTTATCAAGGTGATGGGATAATAAACTTTTTTCTTTGAGGGTTTGTAATATTCTATACAAGCTTGTTTTACTCATCCCCACATAGCCTGCCAGTTCTTTTACTGGAATCTTTACTTTTACGTAACCGTTGCCATCAATACCAAATCTGTTTTGCAAGTCAAACATTGCTTTTATAACAGTTTTTTCTGCAGAATCTGCCATTACAGAAGTGTATAATGATTCAATCCGATGTGCTTTTTCATTGACTTTTTTTAGTAAACTAAAAAATGAATGAGAATTCTCCATCATCAATTTATTTAACAGTTCCTTAGGTAAATAGGCCACCACTAAATCATCCATGGCATGAGCAAAGTAATTACTGGGTTGGTTATTCATCATTAATGAGAAACCTACCATATCTTTAGCAGAGTGATAATGAATTACTTTTTGTTTACCTGAAAATTGTTGACATAACTTTACCCCTCCATCAATCACCACATAAACGCCGGAAAACATATCCCCGGGTTTAATAAAAATAGTATCATCGGTGATTCTGCGTATGTCAGCTTGTTTTAATATCTGATGCTGTGTTACCGTTGGGCAGCAACAAAACACATCCGCTAATATGGCTGCAGTTTTTTCCGTTATGCCAACGCTTTTATAATCCATATTACAAATGTATAGGCGAATAAGTTGGAATAAAATGATTTTTATCAGGAGTGATGATCAATCTTCAATGTTAGCAATTTTACCAAGCTGCTCGGCATTAAGTATTTTAATCCTCTTACCATCCAGCTCTATAAATCCTTCTGCTTGAAATTTAGATAAGGTACGAATCAAAGTTTCTGTGGCTGTACCTGCCATATTTGCCAAATCCTCTCGGCTTAATACAACGTCAATACAATTGTTTTTATCGGTGCCAAAATTGCTTTGTAATATTAATATAACTTCAGCCACTCTTTCAGTAATTGATTTTTGTGCCAGACGGGTAATTACTTTACTGGCTTCCCCCAGATCATGACAGGTATGTTGCATAATGTTCATGGCCAACCCAGCATTTTCAGTTACCATTTTTAAAATATGTTCTTTGGGTACAAAACATACTACAGTTTCATCCAAGCATCCAGCGGATGCATTAAATTTTTCGTTGCATAATAATGATCGGTAGCCAACCATATCTCCATCCTTGGCAAATTTTATAATCTGGTCTTTGCCTTCGCTTCCGGTTTTGTAAATCTTTACCTTACCGTACTTTATACAATAAACACCATGAGGTGTGCCCCCTTCATTAAAAATGTTATCCCCTTTTTTATATATATGGCAAGTTTTTACTTTATCAACTTCTGCCACTTCCTCGTTTGTAAGGTGGTTGAACATTGAGCTGCTTCTTGATAAGCAGTGAGAACATTGTATTTTTTCTATCTGGTTTTTCATATTCACCAATTATATTACAAAGTTACAAACCTGATATTTAGGAAAACATGATTTTTATCATGTTTTAATCAAAGCTTTGGCTGGGCTGTCGGCTTTGTTCAATCAACTTATTGTACTCCTCAGCAGTTAAATCACTAAAGTAGTAGTTAACAGGGTTTACCGGAGTGCCATTTTTATGCACTTCATAATGCAAATGCGGCCCTACTGATTTTCCGGTGCTACCTACCAACCCAATCAAATCGCCCCTTTTTACTTTTTGACCCTCCACACATTTTAATTCGCTTAAGTGTCCATACAAAGTAAGATAATTGAACCCATGGTTAATCTTTACATGTATACCATATCCACTATCATCAGTCCCGGCAAATTCTATAGTGCCGTTGCCTGTTGCATACACAGGCTTCCCAATATCAGCAACAAAATCCATTCCTGCATGAAAATGGGAGGTTTTATAAATAGGATCAATCCTTTCGCCAAAACCACTGGCCATCAATTTTAAATCTTTTTGGTGTATAGGCATAATAGCGGGTATTGAACCCAACATTTTATCTTGATTTTGTATCAGGTTCCAAATATCATCATACGATTTTGATTGGATAACGGTAGCCTTAGAGAGTTGGTCCACTTTTTTAGTTAACTCTTTTACCAGTTCACTGTATTTATAACCTTCCAGTTTATCATAACGATTTACTCCTGCAAAACCGCTTTGTCGTAATTCATCAGGAATAGGTTCCGCTTCAAAAATTACTCGGTAAATATTATCATCTCGGTCTTCTAAATCTTTTAAAACTTTATTGATGCGTTCAACACGTTGATCTAAGAGATTGTAATTGGCTTCCAGGTTAGCAATTTCACGTTTGAGTTTTTTTTCTTTTGGTGAATCCACAAATCGGTATACTAAAAAAATAGTAACTACACTAATACCTAACGAAGTAGTTAATACCGAAAGTAATTTCAAAATTCTTCTCCATACCGGCTCAATATGTTTTTCATAGCTGAGGGTTTTGGTATTGAATATGAATTTTGTCCGAGGCACGTTAATTTTTTGAGAGGATAAAAATAATGATTTTTAAGCTATTCCCGCCTTTTGCAGTACCCCGTCTCAGCAGCGGTTACAATGCAGGCATAGCCTGGTATGCCTGCCGTTTACTCGGCAATACCGGCATTGTTATACCGCTGCTTTTGTCGGGGGTACTTGCGTCAGTCGGGGCTAAACTAAAATATTGCTGTACCTTTAAATCCATTCTATTGCATGACAAAAATGTTTTCAATCAATAATTTAATTGGTAAATGGTATATCCACTATACCAATTTCCCCATGTGGTTAAAAGGTGATAGAACTCATCCTGCGTTTAATTATACCATGGATGTAAGAAATGACAAACAAGGTTTGTTGGACGAAGTTTCATACATAAAAAATGGAAAACAAAAATTTATTCGTGGGTTTGATTTTCCTGATGAAAAGGATGAAAAAAGTTTTATTTGGAAAGGAAATGGTTGGATGAGTATTTTAAGTTCAAAATGGAAGGTAGTCCATATTAGCGATGATAAACAATGGGCGCTAATTGAATTTGAAAAGACCCTTTTTACTCCGGCGGGTTTTGATATAGTATGTAGGACTAAAGAGTTAGATGCCCAACGAGTAGCATCCATTGAGTTGTATATGCATGAGAAACACCTTGTTTTAACACGATTGTATCACATTTAATGTAATTGAAGTTTTCACGTAAAATGTTAATTTTGCATCCGTAATCGCCCCGGATAGCAGTGGTACCCCGCAGCAGCAAGTGTTAACTTGCTGTGAGGAGTATAATGAATAGCCGGAAAAGGCGCCACAAAAAGTTTAAAGTTTAATGTTCAAAGTTTAAAGTTAGACTTGAACCTGAAACATTCAACCTTAAACCTGAAACTTTTAAGCATGAATTCAAAACAAATACGATCTACTTTTTTAGATTTTTTCAAAAGCAAAGGACATGAAATTGTTCCATCAGCTCCTATGGTCATAAAAAATGACCCTACATTGATGTTCAACAATTCAGGGATGGCTCCTTTTAAAGATATATTTTTAGGAAATGCCCCCATTAAGTATGCACGAATTGCAGATACGCAAAAATGTTTACGGGTAAGTGGTAAACATAATGACCTTGAAGATGTAGGTAAAGATACCTATCACCATACCATGTTTGAAATGTTGGGTAACTGGAGTTTTGGTGATTATTTTAAAAAAGAAGCCATCGCTTGGGCCTGGGAATTATTGACAGAAGTATATAAAATAGATAAAGATAAATTATACGTAACCGTTTTTGAAGGAAGTGAGGCAGATGGAGTTCCCTTTGACCAGGAAGCATACGATACCTGGAAACAGTTTATTGCTGAAGACAGGATTTTGATGGGGAATAAAAAAGATAATTTCTGGGAAATGGGAGAAATAGGTCCATGTGGACCTTGCTCTGAGATTCATGTGGATATTCGTCCTGAAGCAGAAAAGAAAAAAGTAAGCGGAAAAGAGTTAGTTAATAACGACCATCCACAGGTAATTGAAATTTGGAACAATGTATTCATGGAGTTTGAACGTAAAGCAGATGGCTCTTTGGTAAAGCTTCCGAAGCAACATGTGGATACCGGAATGGGTTTTGAACGTTTATGTATGGTATTGCAGGGTAAAACCAGTAATTATGATACAGATGTATTTACGCCCATCATTTATAAAATTGAAGAATTAAGTGGGCATGTATATGGAAAAAACGAAAAAGCAGACATTGCCATTCGTGTTATTTCAGATCATATACGTGCAGTAGCCATTGCCATTGCTGATGGACAGCTACCTTCAAATACAGGTGCCGGATATGTAATTCGTAGAATTTTACGCAGAGCTATTCGTTATGGTTATTCGTTTTTAGGAATGAAAAAACCTTTTATGAATGTTTTAGTGGAAGAGTTGGATGGGACTTTAGGTGATACATTTACGGAGATTCATGCTCAACGTGATTTTATTACCAAAGTAATTTTAGAAGAAGAAAATTCTTTTTTAAGGACCTTGGAATTAGGCTTACAACGATTAAAAGAGATTACCACCCATTTAAAAGGGAATGAAATACCAGGAGCGCAGGTATTTGAATTGTATGACACATTTGGTTTCCCTGCTGACCTTACCCGACTCATAGCTAATGAACAAAACCTGAGTGTGGATGAAAAAGGTTTTGAAGAAAATTTAAAGGCTCAGAAAGAAAGATCAAAAGCAGCAGGTAAAATTACTGCAGGCGATTGGATTGAATTAAAATCAATACCCAAAGTAGAGTTTGTAGGATACGATGAAGTAACGGCTGATAGCAAAATTTCGAAATACCGTAAAGTAAACCAAAAAGGAAAGGATGTATTTCAGATTGTATTGGATAAAACACCTTTTTATGCGGAGAGTGGAGGGCAAGTAGGAGACAGAGGCTACATTCAAAGTGCTAACGAAAAGATTTTTATAAAAGATACTATTAAGGAAAATGAATTGATTGTGCATATTGCCGATCAATTACCCGAAAATCCTGAAGCAGTATTTACCAGTCATATTGATGAAAAATCAAGAAAGCTAACTACCAACAACCATAGTGCTACACATTTATTACATGCTGCCTTACGAAAAATATTAGGCACACATGTGGAGCAAAGAGGTTCATTGGTGAATAATGAATATTTACGTTTTGATTTTTCGCATCATAGTAAAGTAACAGAAGAGGAATTAGGGAAAATAGAACAAATGGTGAATGAAAAAATTCGAGAGAACATTCACCTGGATGAAAAAAGAAATGTACCCTTTAAAGATGCTAAGGAGTTAGGTGCTATGGCATTGTTTGGTGAGAAATATGGTGAATTTGTAAGGGTCATTACTTTCGACAAAAACTATTCGGTAGAACTTTGTGGAGGTTGTCATGTGTCATCCACAGGAACTATTGGGTATTTTAAAATCATTGCAGAGAGTTCCGTAGCTGCCGGAGTTCGCCGTATTGAAGCATTAACAGCTGATAAAGCAGAGGAATATATCAATGGTGAATTAGGCTTATTGGATCAGTTGAAAGCAACACTTAAAAATACCAAGGATCCTGTAAAAGGGGTAGAAGCATTGATACTGGAGAATGATACGCTGCGAAAGGAGTTGGATAAATTTAAAGCTGCTCAAACCAAACAGGTGAAAGCTGAATTGAAAAACAAAATCAAATCAAATAATGGTGTAAATATATTAGTTGAGAAAGTTGATTTAGATAATGATGCTATCAAAAATATTGCTTACGAATTAAGAGGGGAATTAAACGACCTGTTTTTAGTTTTGGGAAATGTGCAGGGTGATAAAGCAGGATTAACAGTAATGTTAAGTGATAGCTTGGTAGAAAAAGGATTAAACGCTAAAAATATCATCAACGAACTGGCGAAAGAAATTCAAGGGGGTGGGGGTGGACAACCATTTTTTGCCACTGCCGGAGGTAAAAATCCTGCCGGGATGAATAAGGCTTTAGAAAAAGCAATACAGCTAGTATAATTTAACCTATAAATAAATCAAATCATGAAAAAAACAATGTTATTTGCAGGTGCTTTTGCACTTTTATTATCATCAGGATGTGGTAAAAAGAAAGGAACTGAAAATGCAGAACCTAAGCAAGATACAACTAAACAAGAAGAAGTAAAAAAGGAAACTCCAATGTCAGGAACCGTTACCTTAACAAAAACAGAATTTGAACCCGGTGAGGAAGTAATTCTTACTTATAGTGCAGATGGAACCATAGGAAGCAATGCATGGATTGGTTTAATTCCCTCTAATGTTGAACATGGTGACGAAACTAAAAATGACGAGTATGACATGTCATATCAATATTTAGGTACAAACAAATCGGGTAACATGACTTTTGTTGCTCCGGTTGATACAGGTAAATTCGATTTGAGAATGAATAGCACTGACAACAATGGAGTAGAAGTAGCTTCGGTAAGTTTTTCTGTAAAAGGTATTCCTAACAAAAAGGCAGATTTAGTTTTAGAAGATAAATCCTTTGCCAAAGGAGAACAAATTAATGTTAGTTTTAAAGCAAATCCGGCTTGGGAAGTAAAAGCTTGGGTTGGTTTAGTCCCTTCTAGCACAAAACATGGTTCAGCAACTGAAGCTGATAAGTTTGATGTTGCTTTTGATTATTTAAATGGAAGAAGCAAAGGGACTATGAAGTTTACAGCTCCATCAGAAGCAGGTAAATATTCATTAAGAATGTTTGACGCTTATTCAGGTAAAGAAGTAAAATCTGTTGATTTTACAGTAGAATAGTTAAATATATTTCTCACTATTAGGCCATTCATTACCCTGAATGGCTTTTTTTATGTTCTGATAATTAGAGCATAGTGAATTTTGCGAACTAAATATTTTGGCTTGCCTAAAATTTGTTTTACCTTTGGCTAAATAAATTTACAGGTGAGTCAAAAATGGGGATATGGGTTCTTTGTTATGCTGATGCTTTTCATCAGCCATCAATCTTTTTCCCAAACCGGAACTTTATCAGGGGTCATTACTTCTGATTCAACTCAACTACAGTTTGCAAATATCCTTATTCAGAAAATTAATCTCGGGGCCGTTACGGATTCAACTGGTAAATTTCAAATAAAAAATATTCCGTATGGTGAGTTCACTGTGCAGGTAAATTTATTAGGGTACGAACTTCAAACTAAAAAAATATCTATTACTGCTGAAAATCCTCAACAAATATGGAATCCTGTA
>CAZUXM010000025.1:0-4786 GCA_964624635.1 uncultured Candidatus Competibacteraceae bacterium | reverse complement strand
TGTATTGATTTCTACTTCCAAAGATTTGGAGGAAGTAGTGGTATCAGGTACCATGAAAGAAGTAAGTAAACTGGAGAGTGCAGTAAATGTAGAAGTATACACCGTTAAGTTTTTTAAATCAAACCCCACCCCATCAGTATTTGAATGTTTAGCGAATATCAATGGAGTTCGTCCACAACTCAATTGTAATGTTTGTAACACTGGTGATATACACATCAATGGGTTGGAAGGTCCGTACACCATGGTATTGATAGATGGTATGCCGATAGTAAGTGGTCTTTCTACGGTATATGGTCTTACAGGTATTCCACAATCGTTAATTGAAAGAATGGAAATTGTAAAAGGACCGGCTTCTACTTTATATGGATCAGAAGCTGTAGGTGGGTTGATTAACATCATTACTAAAAAGCCGGAGAATGCTCCTTTATTTACATCAGATGTTTTTGGAACTTCATGGGGTGAACTCAACGCAGATATAGGCGGTAAATTTTCTTTTGGTAAAAAAGTGCATTCATTAATAGGAACCAATTATTTTAATTATCAAATTCCTATTGACAATAATCTGGATGGTTTTACCGACGTAACTTTACAAAACAGGGTTTCTGTATTTAATAAATGGACGGTGGATAGAAAGGATAATCGGATCTTTTCTATTGCAGGAAGATTTATTTACGAAGATCGTTGGGGAGGGGATATGAACTGGACTCCCTCTTTTAGAGGAGGAGATAGTATTTATGCCGAAAGTATTTATACTACTCGTTGGGAAACTTTTGGTACGTATCAATTACCGGTAAAAGAAAAATTAATGTTGCAGTATAGTGTAAATGGTCATTACCAAAATTCAGTATACGGTAAAGTTCCGTTTAACGCTACTCAATATGTAGCGTTCGGACAATTTACATGGAATAAAAAAATAAGTAAAAAAAATGATTTATTAGTAGGCCTTACCTACAGATACATTTATTACGATGACAATACTACTGCTACGCAGGAATTTGATACTACTGCCGTAGTCCCCAAAAACCAACCTTCTATTACGCATTTACCAGGAATCTTTGTGCAGAATGAAGTTGATTTTAATCCATCCCATAAGCTGTTATTAGGAATACGATATGATTACAATACATTGCATGGAAGTATTTTCTGTCCCAGAGTTAATTATAAATGGAGTTCAAAAAACAAAAAAAATGTGTTGCGTATTGGAGCAGGGAATGGATATCGTGTTGCCAATGTATTTACTGAAGACCATGCAGCCTTAACAGGTGCCCGACAAGTTGTATTTGAAGAAAAACTATTGCCTGAAACTTCATGGAATGGAAACATAAATTTTGTAAAAAAAATATTTGTGGGAACCCAACTATACATTGGGTTAGATTTTACAGCCTGGTATACTTATTTTACCAATCGTATTATTCCTGATTATATTACTGATCCAAATAAAATTATTTACAGAAACCTGAATGGATTTTCACAATCTACCGGAGGTTCAGTAAACATTGATATTTCATGGAAAGGATTAAAAGTATTAATGGGTGCAACAGCGATGGATGTTTCAATCAATGAAAATAATACATGGCGCAGGCAGTTACTTACTGAACAATTTACCGGTACATGGACCATCGGTTATAATTTTAAAAAAATAGGTTTATCAATTGATTATACCGGCAATGTGTATTCTCCTATGATGTTACCATTGTTGGGGCCGTTGGATAATCGTCCGGCTAATTCACCCTGGTTCAGTATTCAGAATATACAAATTGCCAAATCATTTAAGTTTGGGTTGGAGATTTATGGAGGAATAAAAAATTTATTGAATTATACTCCCCCGTCAAATAGTATTGCCCGTGCTTTTGATCCTTTTGATAAAGACGTAGTATTTGATTCCAACGGACAGGTAGTGGCTACACCTGATAATCCCAATGCATTAACATTTGATCCTTCGTATGTATTTGCCTCTAATCAGGGAATCAGAGGATTTATAGGGATAAGATATAATTTGAATAAAAAAAAATGACCTCATCATATTGAGAGGTCACCTTTCGTTTGGTTGTTGATTATTTTAAGTACTTTACTTTACGACCAGTGCCGGATTTATAGCTTAAAACGAAACCACCTAGTGTTAGTTTCAGGAAGTTGAGAAGATTAATGATATTTTAATTATGCAATAAGAGAATATACAGCCCCATTTAGGGCTGTATTAAAGCTCCCAATTTTATTGAGAAAATATATTACTTCTTCTCCACCTTCCCCACATTTCCCTTCAGCATAGCCTCAATAGAAGAAACAATGGCATTTTTTGATTTCAAATCAAGATGTACCTTATCTAAAAAGCTCCATTCTCCAAAAAAGATGAGTTTTTCACAAGGCTCAGCACTAATGAGCACCGTAAATTCCATTTTTCCCTTTTTAAAACTAATGGCATACTTCCCCATAAACGGGCATTTTTTAACAGCGTCCGACATATATTGTGAAGTGTCATTTAATGCAAGAATCAATGCAGTACTTGATTTTTTATCGAATTTACTGGTACTTATAATCAGATAATCGTGAATATATTTTTTGCCTTGCACCTGTTCTACTGAAAGTACGGGAATTGGATCTACTTCATATACAATTACAGATGAAGGATTATTAATGACACTTTTGGTTTTATCATTTGATTTTCCTTCTTTTTGAGCTTGTACTCCTACTATTGTAAATGCTACCAGAATAATTATTAGAATCTTTTTCATGGTTATTTTAATAATAGGTTACACTTACATTTTTTACTGCATTTTGTACTGAACATCCATTACATCCGGCAGATGTTTTATAGGCAGCATATTTTTTGGTGTTGTTCAATATATCATCCCATTTAGCTTCATCACTCAGGTAACCTACTTCTTCATGTAGGGCTTGAAAAAAGCTGAACATAAAAAACCCACCGTCACTTTCATTACACCAGGATACTTCACCCGGACTGGCGGCACACGACTTTACGTTACCCCTCGACATTAAGAATAAACGAGCCAGTTTTTTCTCGTCATAGTTAGGATCTGATCTGGAAGCCAGAAATTTTTCTGACGACATAGAGTTGGCCCCGATGTCTGAATTACAACAATCAGCTAAAGATATATTGAGGCGTGCCCCCTTCGTAGAAATAATATCACTTACTTCTGATAAAGTCATACAAGTTTCATTACTGATTTGTGTATACGGATTATACCTGAAATCCATGTTTGAATATTGATCTGTTTGATTGCTCCATCTGAATCCGTGACCCGAATAAAAGAAAACTACCACATCATTGGAAGATGGAGATAATGAATACAAAGTATTTTCAACATTGGCTTTGGTGAGATTTTTTCCTTCTACAATGTATTGTTTCATTTCAATACCTAATGCATCGGCAATAGCATCCATTTCGTTTACCATTCTTTTTTTATCAAAATCGCAACTGGCACCAATATCTGGAATTGCAGTATTGGCAACTATTACCAAATGCATGGTAATTTTACCGGTGTTATAATTAGTATTGTTGTTATTATTATAGTTTGAATTTTCGTTATTATAGGTGTTGTCATTATAGTTTACATCATTGTTGGTGTAGCTATTATAACTATCATCCACCATATTCATCAGGGCCAGGTAATCCTGCTCATCTGTTGCGTAAAACTGATTGAGGTATTCTTTATTAAAATCATGTGGATTTAGTTCTATATATGATGTTACCTGCTGAAAACTTTCTTCTGCAAAATTAGGATCATCTGTTACGTAAGGTAACCCGTAATCTTTGGTATCACTCCATAACCAAACGAATGTATCCGGATTGTAATTTTCTCCACGGTTGTGGTCTGTTATATAAGAAGGATTGGATCCATACATCACAAAATAATGGGTGCCATCATCCAAGGTTCCGGTTTTTGCTTCATAACTTACATTTACAACACGGTATTGGTTCTCGTTATAATAAGCCATACGTATATAACTTTCCGACTCGCTGATGTATACCATGAATCCGGTATATTGATTACCGAGTTTGTCGGAAAACTTTATTTCGTAAAAAGTTTGGGAAGATACTTTTGCAAAAAGAAAAGTAAAAAATATAGAAAACAGAACTAGATACTTTGGTCTCATGGGTGTTATTTGGTTACCAGGGTAAATGATTAGTGATGGACTAAAATAACAAATCGGGTGCCAAATTGCAATATAATTTTAACATCGTGAGAATCAAACAAAAAAAGGATGCCTTAAGCACCCTTTTTTTCTTACACATAACAACCAATTAATTTAAGGTTCACAGTTAAAATTTACTGATTTTACTGAGGCATTACCATCATGATCAAGTCTGGCAGTAATGGTTAATTTTAATTCAATAGCTTCATTAATGGTACAGGGCCAATCTACTTCCAGATTTTTATTAGATCCATGATAATGATCATCATAGTAAAATACTTCAGCCTGAGTATCCGTTCTTCTGATACTAACCTGATAGCCATGGAGGTCCATTGTACTTACAATGGTTCCACGAATTTGTAAAGTATCATTATGATGAATATGGTCATCTTCCACAGGTCCTGTAATCGTAATTACTGCTGAGTTTTTTTCTTCAGCGTGTTCTTCATTACAAGAACTAATAAGAATTACGGAGCTAAGTAACCCAATGAAAAACAATATTTTTTTCATACTTTAAAATGTTAATTTGTTTGGATTATTGTTCAAAAGTGCCTACAATCAAATAGGTAGTTAGATTAGTAGTACTAATAGCTTGTGTTGGGTCATGCACCACAAAAAATCCGCCGGCATA
>CAZUXM010000024.1:28162-34849 GCA_964624635.1 uncultured Candidatus Competibacteraceae bacterium | reverse complement strand
AACAAAGCTGTAACTATTTTAGCAGGGTGGGTTTTTATTTCCAAGAAGGATTATTCAATACACTATTTTATTGATAAAGACGGGTCAATTGTTAAGCTTGGTTTGGATAATTGGTCAACAGTACAAACATATAAAAGCCATTGGAGAGAAGATGGAGTGTCGGTAAATGATTTTTCTATTGGAATAGAAGTATTACACGGAACAGAAAATGATGAATATACCGAAGAACAATACAATGCATTAATAATGCTACTACAAAGCTTTAAAGATAAGTTTAACATCAATAATCAGGAAAAAACCAGTATTACATACAAAGATCCTGATACTTCAGTTGAACATATTTTTACCAGCAAAAAATATAATGGAATTATTGAAGATCGAAACATCATTGGACATTCGGATATTGCTTTCCAACTAACAGACAGAAGTGTTGAGAATCCAGGACCAAGTGTTACTCTTGGACTGAAGGCCAGGGATCCAGGTTTAAAATTCGACTGGAGAAGATTAGAAAAAAAAGGAATCGGATTGTCTTTTCCTGATCCTATTAATACTAATGACTTTAAAGAATTGGTTATGCAATATCAACTATTAGGGTCAAATATAACTGCTGATAATAATCCTGTAGAAAGATTTAGTGAGTCTAAAATAAGTTTAGAAAAAATACGAACTTTTATTAGTGAAGGGTATCTGTTAGCGTCTATTAAGGCTAAACCCTATAATGCGAATGCGGCCACTGATACCTATGAATATAAAATCAATGAAATTTATAAAAAACTATACCAGTTAGGTTATTTCGTGGGAGTTGACAATAAACCAAGGGGAGAAACAACATTGACAAAGAATTTCAAACAAGGTAGAACTGCTCTACAGATGTTTCAGATTCATTTTCACACTCACATTTTCCCACCTGAAGATAAAGCAAATGCTTTCGATGCATCGAATTTTTCTGCGAAATATCAATCGAAGTATGTATCGAATGTATATACAATTTCCATTTTTATTCTCAACGAACTTATTAAAAAGTATCCTTAATTATACAATCAATTTATAATCCATGAGTACAGTAACATATCACCCCAAATTATCTTCTCTTATAGATACAAGTTATATTCCCGGAGATATAAAAATATTAGAAGAAACTATTCAAGACGGTATCAATAGTCTTCTTGGAAATCTTAGATATACAAATTACATTGTGGAACATTCCCGTAATAACGACGCTTCTTTTTATCGGTTAGTAATATTAAGTAAAGAGCTGAAGATAGATTTGTTTTCGGGTATGAGCTTAGTGTTTTTTAAGGGGAGCACTCGAGGATATGCTAATGCTTCCGTTAATGTGGATTGGCGCTGGCCTGTATTGAAATATATCAAAAATTTTGAATTGGAAGGTTTTTCGTATTTACCCGAATCATTTTTGGAGATCCTACTTGAGCTGGCAGGAATTGATGATATGGAAAGTACTGTCAGACAAATGGTATACGTTTTTTTTGATGAAGATGTAACTGCATTCTTACAGGCCATTCAAGTTTTTAAAAATGATTTAAGTAAACATATACACGATCCACAAACTCTTGCATCAATTACCAGTCAGATTGATGAAGTTGTAACAATCATTACACCCTTAATTGAATCCGGTGAATGGACCATTTCTACTATCCTTGGAGATGAGCATTATCATGGCCATGGCTCTGAAGAAGAACCGGAAGAGCCGGATGAAATACATGCCTTGAATGAAAAAGTAGCAACCCTTCGGGCTTCTTTAAAAGAAGTTATCAGCGATGTGGATCTCATTAGCATACTTATTACAGCCGGGCTTACAGGTTTACCTGATGCAGACGAAAAATTCAAACGGCTTTTCGAGTTATTTGAAAATTGGTTGACAGGTATTTCAAAAGAATCTATTGAGAAATTGTTGGTTCCAAGTTTCGAAATTGCATTAACAAAGATCAATATGGCATTGGAGTTCCCAAGAGACTGGGTATTGCCAATGAAGGAAGAGAACCAGGCCGGTGGTACAGTTTGGGTAGTTGATAATACGGAAGATCCTGATGGAATAAAACCGAAGGCTTCGATTGATTATACAGCCGGATCTGTAAGATACAGCACTGAAAACGGATTTGAAATAACCGTTTCAAACACATTGAACTTACCAAGATTGTTGATCCCGGATTTAGGGATTCAATTAGAGATTAAAAACGTAAAGCTGGATCTCAGCAGAAAAGAAAATATCGCAGAAGCGATTGAAGATGACCGGCCGGATGATTTTATGGGAGCTTATATCCAGGAAGCGAATATATTTTTACCGGATGAATGGTTTACACCTGACGTAAATGGATCTACATTAAAACTCTTTGCCAAAGATGTCCTGGTTGGAACTGGTGGAGTATCCGGCGTTTTTGGGTTAGCTTCTGAAACAGGTATTGATGCTGTTGATGGTATCCTGAGTTATAAATTCGGGAAAAAAGGATCAGGGTATGATTGGGAACTGGGTTTCAACTCATTTGATTTAAAACTGGTTCAGAATAAAGTTACAGAGTCAAATATTAAGGGATTTATTACCATACCTAAATTGAAACAATATGACCCTGAAACAAAACAATACTTAGACCAAGAACTAAAGATCAATACCAGTTTATTTTTTGAAAGTGATGGTGATTTTTCAATCAGTGCCTCATCCGAAGAAGGATTGTGCTTAGGAGTAAAAGATGTTTTTTATGTAAAAATCAAAAGCTTATCAGTAGGCCGGGATGAATCAAAAGCTTATCTCGAGGTTTCCGGTGATTTACATTTTGACCAATGTGATCTGTTGAAAAATATTATTCAAAAACCTATCGAAGTTAAAAAGCTTCGTATTTACAGTGATGGAAGTTATGAAATAGAAGGTGGGTCTATTCCTTTACCAACAAGTATCACGATGACATTGGGGCCAACCGAAATTTCTATTACAAACATTACTCTTGGATCTGAAGATATAAATAATGAGCCTTTTAAATTTATTGGATTTGATTGTGGATTGAGCGTAGGAAGTGCCGGTCTGGATTTAAGAGGAGACGGCATTAAGTTGATGTTTAACGCAGATGGTTCTGAAATTTACTTAAGAATTGAAGGTATCGGAGTAGATTTAATTATTCCATCAGGTGTAAATGAAAAAGATGCAGTGTTGATTATCAAAGGATATCTTTCGATGAGAGAACATGAGTATGTGGGAAGTGTTGCTTTTAATTTACCAAAAGTTGGTTTAGCCGGCGGAGCAGCTATGAAAATGCGTCCGAAAGTGCCCGCTTTTGTCATTGACTCTTTCCTTAGTTTACCAACTGGAATTCCATTAGGCCCAACGGGAATAGGAATTTACTCTTTCAGGGGATTGTTTGGTTTGGGATATGAACCTGATCTGCCTGAAGGTGCGTTGGAAGACAACAAACTATTCTTCGACTTCTATAAAGAAAAAGTAGGGAATCCACTCAATGGTGGAGCAAAAACAAATGGCTTGCATATTGGAAAAATGAGGGAGCCGGAAGACGAAGGTCATCATGATACATTTGTAGTTGGTGCAGGTATAACCGTGGCAACCATGGCTGATAAAGAAGCTTTTTCTATGGAAGCTTTCCTGTTCCTCGCAGTTCCCCAGTTTTTAATGATCTCAGGTAGAGCTAATATTTTAGGTGAAATGGTTACTCCTTTGTCTGAAAACGATCCACCGTTTTTCGGATATTTAAAAATCACTGATGAATCCCTGGCATTAGGTTTGGGCGCAGATTTTAAATTGAGCAGGAACAAGGGTGATTATTTACAGATGGAAGTGGAAGCTGATTTGAAGTTTCCATTTAAAAATCCGTCAGCCTGGTATGTGCATTTAGGAACAAAAGAAAAACCCAATACAGCTGTACTCATTCGTGAAATATTTAAAATTGATGCGGAAGCATATCTCATGCTTTCTGCACAGGGAATTTCAACCGGCGGAAGAACAAAGCTTGAGTTTGATAAAAGGTATGGACCTGTAAGAGTTTCAGCAAGTGCATTTATAGAGGCGTTTTTAGAAATGAATTTTAAGCAGTTCCAGGTGGGTGGTGGTATAGCCGTTGGAGGAAGTGCAAGTGCAACATTCTGCGGGATAGGATTTAGTATTAGTGTTGGAGCGTATTTAATGGCTACATTACCAAAACCGTTTATAATCAGAGGGGGTGTAAATGCCTGCCTTAAAATAAGCCTCTTCTTCTTTGATATTAAAGCTTGTTTCAGGATAGGTTTTGATTGGATCATCGAGCGTGGAATAATAACAGATCCTCTTGGTGTTATTAAAGAAGTTGCATTAGGGTTAACAGCAGCCGAAAATGAGCCAAGTAGTTTCGCAGGAGCATATCATATAGGCTCCAATAAAACATATCCTATTCAAAAGGGAAATATTAAATCCATAACCGGGTTAACAGCAGATATCAAGACCTTGAAGCTGGAAGATAATGTAAATACTTTTGACTATATTCCATTAGACAGTTATATTGATATCAGCTTAAATAAAACTGTTGATGCTTCCAATGTTTCTAACATTGGTTATGGGGTATTTCCGGCTGAAAACAATGAGGAGCTGGTACCGCCAGGAATAGAAATTGAAGGCCAGGTTAAGCATCAGTTTTTTGTAAATAAAGTAAATGTAAAAGTACTTGCTGGTAATGAATGGGTAGAATATCACCCTTATAAAGCACTGAGTTCGGCTTCATATACAAACCCAGCTGTTAAAGATGAACAACTGGTAATAGGTACATGGCAGTTACAGGGCAAAGAGCATAACAAATTGCGCCTTTTATCTAACAATCCTTTTAAATTTTATAACCAATCTGATAAACCCGCAGATTTAGATATTAATGCCGCATACTTATTCTGTTCAAAAAAAGAGAGAGACTGGCATTGTGAACAATGGAATTCCAAACAAACCTTTGAATTAAACAAGTGGCGCAGACATAAAAAATTGCTGATAAAACCAACGCGAAAAAATGTGATTGTAGAACAATTTCCAGATAGTTTTAGAATTAACAGTTCTATAAAAATTGACAAATATGGTAAGCTGGAACTTGTGTTCCCGGAACCTGTGAAAGAATGTAAATTAAAATTATATAGCACTACAGGCAGTGCATTGGTTACCTTCTATAAAACAGTAGATGTTTTTTCTGATACAGGTGATTTTGTCAGGAAGGATTTTGTTATTGCCGAACAACAAGGTGTTTCTTTCAGCGATGTAAGTAAAGAAATTGAATATTCGAAGGAGGATGCCATTGTAAAAGTATGTATTGAATTATCACCGGTTGTTGTTAGCTCATTTAGAAAAATAGAAGTACTTAAACGATTAAACGATGAAATTCAATCCTTGTTAAACCAGGGAATAACAACCTTGCAGGATGGAACTCCTATCGATCAAACTACTATTGAAAAAAACAAGACTGAGATCACCTACCTGGTAAATAAACTTTCTCTTAAATGTTTGAAGAATGATAAAATCGATGAGCTTCAGGCAGAAATTGACAGGCTTACACAATTGTTTATCGACAAGAAGTGTGATATGATGAATGACAATCATCCGAATAAAAAATCATGTAAACTGATCACGACAGACCTGGAGAAAACGCAGAAAGAAATCAACGACTTAAGAGAAGGAAATTTATGCAGTATATATCTCCATCAGATGTGTTGGTTAACAGAGAAAGATTATTATTTTAATAAAAAGCTCCGGGATGCACAAGACTACCAGAACAAGGATGTATTATTGGCAGCAAGTAAAATCATAGCACCTATATGGCGCCCGGGTGAAGTGTATTGTGTAGAAGTTGAAACGGAAGAAATAATAAACGAAAAGCCAACAAAAGAAACCTATTATATTCCTTTCAGAACGGATGGTCCGATAGGACATTTTGACAAGAAATACCTGAGCCCCGAAACTAAAAAACAATATAGTTTAAATGCGGAAGGAATTCTTGTTGACGAAAATGGAAATCCTGTTGATACACAATCTACATTTGATCTTAGTACGATCAATATACCGGAGCTGACCTTGAAGTCATATATAAATTACAATATTTCGTATCCTAATCCAAACGGAAACATCTTAAATGCTAAACCATTGTATTATGAGAATCCGAAACTTCAGATCTTCTTCAATGACGCATCTACATACCACATGTTTAATACATGGCCTGCTTATCAGGGTTTGCCAGAAAAGGAATATAGTTTAGAAATCAAAATCAAAGATCCTTCAGACAATTCAGATGTGAATGCTGAAAATCGGGTTCTTCGTCAACAGCCTGAAACAGAAACCAGTTGGGAGATTAGCGTGAATCCCGTAAACAGTGATGAGTTTAATTTATTAAACGAGCTGGCTGAGAATTCAACATGTGTTAAGATAGACATTGATTATACTCCTTTCGAAAGGTACGTCGAAACTAAAGTAAGTCACCTGCTTCCTTCCAAGTTATATACAGCAGTTGCAATGAGCAATTATAAAAGGGATCGGGTAATCGAACAAGCATCCGTTCATAGTTATGTTTTCCAGACATCCAGGTATGCAAATTTCAGCGAGCATATACATAGCTATTTGTTGACTGACAAAACAGGCAATACCAAAAAAGCATCGTTTGTGATGAATGTAAAGTTGCAAGATATTTTTATCAATTCCATTTTTAAAATGCTGGGAGCTTCCAT
>CAZUXM010000024.1:9243-28152 GCA_964624635.1 uncultured Candidatus Competibacteraceae bacterium | reverse complement strand
GAATTAATTACCAAATATCCCAATGCTTGTGAAAGAATTATCAGGGAATATTTGAACCTGAATAATGTGAAAGTGATTACCCCAGGTTCAGTGAATACCGGGGATGCAGGTGGTCCGATTTTACCACCCGCAGGCCTGGAGTTTAATTTCCTGGTTGATCCTGTTTCAAATCATTTTATAGGAACCTGGATTCGTTCGGCAGAACCATTAAATAATCCAACCATCCCTTTAGAAGTGCTGCAACAAACTATTGTGCCAATATATAAAGGTGACAATATTGCGTTGCTGTATGATGATGATAAGATTGTGTCGGCTGAAAATCAATCCAGGATCTTGGTTCAACCAAATGATTTTAACAACATCAACAGCATTATGGCAAATTTTGGCACTGACGAGAAAAAATACACTACGGTTTTCTCTGATGACTGCACACAGGCAATAGTATTAAATATGAACCTTATGGTTGGAGTACCCAACGATGTTAAGTTTATATTCAAGTACCTGCTGTGGGATAACAATCAAACGGTTGCCGGCTATGCTCCAAAGTCAATTGAGATAACAGATAATTTAGTATAACCTTAATAGCAAAAAAAATGTCAGTATATACAAAGAGTTTTAATATTGTTAAGAACAACAACTTTTCTATTAAGAAGACAGTAAGTGTTGGTCCTACTCAAATCGTATTTGCCGAGTCAGAAAATGGTATTGTTGTATACAAACATGATGAAACGGCAGAAGCAATTTCCGCAAAAGAAATTATTGCTGATGGCCAGGAACTGGTTTTTTGTGATGTAGTTCCTGGAAAGCAATATATTGTATTTGCCAAATCAAGGCCTATCGGATCAAAAAGTTCCTATCAGCTGCACCTCATAGGTATCAGACCTGATGGTTCGATCTTTAGTCAACGTAAAGTAGAGCTCTTAAGCGGCATCAGTGATGTGCTTTCTGTTTTACCGCTAGGTATTACCGGGGAGCTTTTTATATTGATGTCGGCAACACCAAGAATGCGTCCGTTAAACCTGGATCAAAAAGATTATTATGGACTGAAAATAAATAAAGAATTAGCAGTATTACAATCCACTAAGATTGAACATAACGGTACTGATCAATATTCCGGTGCCATATTTGATGAGCCCAACATTGTTCTTTATGGAAAACGGGTAGTTACAGGAAATACAAATGGGCTATTAACACTGCTCGACATTAACCTGGTTGCAAAAACAAGTATTGTTACACAGGAAGCCAGCAATGTAGACGGGTTTACCTCTGCCATGAATCTTCCAAAAGATGGTATTGTATTATTCGGCACGTCCACTACCGGCCGGGTTGGCAGGTTAACCACAAAACAATTATTGAGCACTTCTGTGCTTCCTGGTGTGACAAAAATAAAAGTAGGTACATCAAAAGTTTATGGAGCATCCTGTGAGGTAACTGAAGTAATAAAACAAAACGATCATTACCTGTGTGTAACAAAAACAGGAGACAAACAAAATCGTTTTGTTGCTTTTGACAAAAACTTAAAAAACATATCGCACCTTGAATTTAGTTCGCTTCATCTTGCACATCTGAATGCAATTGAAAGCGGAGTGCTGGTTTCCGGTATGTTTTCAAATATTGCTCATCTTACCGAGGGAATTGTTATTTCGATGACTGAAAAATATGAAGCATGTGGTCAGGAAGACATGGCTCTCATCAGGGAAACTGTTATTGATCCGAAATTTGAACATGTTGCTGCAAAAACCACCGCTTTTTCAATTGTAATATCCCCTGAAACTATTTTCATAAATAATACGGTTACAGTAAGAGCAAAAAAAATATGTGAAAAACCAGGTGTTGTTAGTATTGGCCCATATACCGAACGTGGATTTAAGTTCACTAACAACAAATTGATTCAATCACCACACCTCAACTTACAAGCTGCCGGTTCAGGAAACGAAACGAAAACAGATTCAACAAAAGGAATTCACTTAAGATGGTTCCTGGCGAACAGGCTGGAAAATCATGTTCCTAAAGGAAACCTGGCAGGTAATACCGCTTTTTTAAATAAGCCAAACGATTTTGTTGATCTGTACCGTGTTCCATATATTGACGGTAAACTAGCTTTCGAAATCAATTTCCTCGCAGCTGAGCCAACGATTAATGGCAATCGCTGGAATTATAAGATCATGACCCCAGGTGGTGAAAAACTGGTTATACTGGAATTCATGGATCAAGCAGTATATAATACCAGCAAAGGTGGAATTCCAACAAGTCAATTGGTACAAAAAAGAGGTGATATTCTCAGGCTCTATGGACAAAATATTTTTAAACTTTCCGTTCAAAATCAATTAGTTTTTTCTGTAAAATTTAATGCTAAAACCAGTCTTGAAGCTTTTTCAACAATTAAAGATTTTAATACATATCTGCTAACTGATAAAATTTCTCTACGTAAAATTGTTGGGATCAACGAAAAGGTTTTTTCTGAAAATATCTCGTTCATGCGTTTCACAACTGCTGATCTGTCAAAAACAACTATTCAATTAGAAAGCTATTCGGATATTATTGCCGGAAATAATCATAAAGCTGCATACATGGGAGCCTTTGCATTGGAGGTAGATACTACTAAAGCTCTTTCGCGGCTTGAAAATGCCAATATCCCGGTAAACAAAGTGTGGAATAAATTTGATGAAGCGCAAAAAGTAAAAACAGAAAATTATAAAAAAAGATGGAATGATTCCAATTACGGAATAAAATCAATTGTACAGAAATACCTGGAGCTAAGCAATACTTCACAAGCAGCTAATGAAACCTATAGTGAATCATCAATGCCTGATGCTGAAATGGAAATCAGCTTTTTGAGTATGCTTAAAGTATCTTCACTGGATTTTCATAATGCCAGAATGTTAGGCTTGGGCAACATTGATCCATCGGTTGAAAATAATCAAAGGTTCATATATCTAGTTGAATATCATACCAATAAAAATCTTGAGGATACATCATTCATTTCCTTAAAAGATACTCAACACATATATTTTAGCTTGCCAACAGGTATTGAAGATAAAAGGCTTCCGCAAAATATTGTATTAAACAAAGTTACCTATGGATTAAGAATTGAGACTGCCACCTCAGAATCCTTAAATATAACTGATGAAGGAGGTTATGCATACAAACAATTTACCAGGTTTATTAACCTGAAAACAGACTTGCAGGCTGATTACTCAAAAAGTGTTTCTTTTTTTAATCCACAAGTTGAATTTGAAACCAGTAAATTCAGTGCACCGGTATTTGTAGGCTTCAAGAAGAAAAAAGCGGAGGATTCCGACTGGCAAAAACCTGATCTGATCCACAGTAATGAAAATTATTTTTCGGATGATGCCAATACAATAGAAGAAAATTCTTTTGCAGTGTTTAATCCTATTGATAAAAATGTATTGGATTACACCGATACAATTCTTGGTGATAAAGATCACCCGGAAGTTACCTATAAACACCTGTATGCAGCATACCCGGTTAATATCTTTTCGAGAACAAGTGGTATTTCAAATATTGAAACAGTCATTTCATTATTTAAGAATGAAAATGCATTAAAACCACCTTCGGGCATAAAAACTCACATGGTACAGGAAGAAAGTATACCACCGCTGTTTTCTACTACAGAGGAACAAAACTGGCTGGGGAATATCGAGGGAGATAAAACCCTTGTAAGACTTTTGTTTGACTATAACCACGTTCAGGGTAAAAATTATAATTACGCAAAAAAAGTCCGGATTTTTCACAGAAAAACCCCATTAAGAAGTGTTATCGGAGGGTTGAATATTGCACTTATGCAGCAAGAGGAAAGATATTGTACTGTGCCAACCACCAAGTATGTGTATAATGAAGAAGAGTATATTCCTAAGATTATAGAAAGTGATAAGCACAAGTTTATTGGTAGTTTCCTTACCTTTAACAACAAGAATTTCGAAGTAGTTGAAGTAATTAACACAAATCCTTCAGGAGAGTATCCGCAACTAAAGCTTAAAAAGAACGAAATAAAATCAGCTTTTCCTAACGGAGATGGCACATACCAGCTTAACCAAACTTTTGAAGCTCCTATAGCGGTCCAGACAGAGGGAAATACCACACCGGAAAATACCAATGCATTTTTACTGGTTGAAAATTTATCAGAAGCTAAAAGCTGGACAGAACCAAGCTCTATAGGAAATCAATTAGGATTTGAAATCGACCTGGAAAACAATCTTTTTCAAAAGAAAGATGAAACATATTACGATGAGGAAAATAACCCGAATACTATTACTGTACGGGGTATCTGGGATAATTGTACTGTTAAGCACGAAGTCCTCGATCCAGGCGTAAAAGCGCAATACCGCATTACGTTTAATGATGTAAAATTAGCCAATCATCCGCAATATGTTTCGCCGGATAATGCAGCGGGCAAATCTTCAGTCAACTGGTTCAGGGGTTTTGTCAGGATACACGCTAAAGAAGATGCTGCTACAACAACAAAAAAAGCACGAAAAGTATTGGCTGTAACTGAAATTATTAATATTGGAAGTTCTCAAAAATTAGTGTTGATTGCAGATGATCCGGATTATAAACAAAACCAGGCAGCATCCATCATAACCGGAATGAACGTTTCAGTTAATTTTTATCCTTCTTATCAAGTGTATTTAAGAAACGACCAAATGGCATCGTTTAATGAAACGAGCATTCTGCCATTGTCTGACGAAAATGAGCATACAACACTTATTGGTTTACAATCGGTTGACACTACGCATAATTTTACGTCACCGGTTGGAGTTCCTTCACCGCTTGTAAGCCATAAAGTGATCAGGCTCAACCAACCTGAACAACCTAAAGGACCTCTTTTCGCAACTCCTCCTAATTATTACGGAAAAGCTAAATATACATTTACTACTAAGTTCACAGAAAAACCGTGGGGCGTAGTATTTTTCAGGGCTGATATCAACAGGATCTTATCTGTTTTATATAAACAGGATACCCTTGTAAATTATATATTGCCGGCCATACTACCCATTAACGAGGATGAATTTTTCATAAATAGGTGGCAGAATTTATTGAAAGTAGAATGCAATGCCCAGGGTAAGTTCAATTCATACACCGATCAGTTTGGAAATGATTTTGCATTCCCAGCACCTGACAATGATCAATTCGGATTTAATATCAGCTTAATTATTGGTTCTGAAAAATGGAAGGAACACATAAGAAGAATGATCTCCAACTGTATGCTGCCATTAACGGAAAATCCAATCATTTGTCAATACATAAAAGGAACAAAACCTGGAGAGCTTGATTATGTGCCAACACCTAAAAAACAAACACTACGAAGTGTAGATGGAAAAGTATTACATCCTTCCGATGAAGAATTTGATATGGCTCCTATGGCTAAAAAAATTAGTGATAAGGAAATCCAATTCACCGATTTTACATTAGAAGGTAATATGGATGTAAATACTGCCTATGTTTATTGTGTAAAAGAGATGAATATGAGCCTGAAGTTTGGTAAGGCGAGTGAATTTTTAGGACCTGTTCAATTGATTAATACAACTGCCCCGGAGCCTGTAATCATCAAAAAAATGAGTGTGAAAACACCTAGTTTTTTAAATAGTTTTGCACCTGGGGTTATTTTCGAGGTGAATAAAATAAACGAAAGCGAAAATATTTCAAAAATATTGATCTACCGCTTTGAAAACAGCTTAGACGCATTAACTTCAAGAGAAACAAAACCAGTAAAAGAGTTTGATTTATCCACGATAGACCAGTCAGAAAGTACATTTATTATAGAAGATGATTTTTCGGATGATTCTTCCATTACATATGGAAAACCTATTTATTATCACCTGGTTGCAGTAAGAAAAATAACCTATTCAGAAGGCGAAGATTTATTAAAGGAAGAGTTGGTTTATTCAAAGCCATCCAAAACCTTCATTGCAAATATTGTTGATGTTCGTAGACCTGAAAAACCAGCAATAAAAGTTTCTTTTAATAAAGCTGATAACAATATTGTTGATCTGCAGTTTTCGGTTAACAAGTGCTGTCCTGAAGGAAAGTATAATCTTTTATACTTAAATGCTGACTATAACTGGGAATCCATAAGCAGCGTACAAACTGATGAAGATCAGATCTCTATCGGGGTAAATAATAACCCTGTTTTTGTTGAACTGAATGAAGATGGCAAAACTATGTACCATAAATTTAAAATGGTGGTAGAAAACACTACAGGGATAAGGAATGAAAGCGATGTTTTTACATTAACCTATTGATTTTTAATAACATTGTTTTCCTAATTGTAATTTTTAAATATAAAACTATATGATAGAACTATTTCCCGCTTTCTTCCGCTCCACCCAATCCAATAAAGGTTATTGGGCAGCCGGAACTTTTTTTGGTGGAAAAAAAAGATCCGGAAGGACTATTCCAGCAACAGCAGATGAAACATTTAAACAGGTTTGGGAAAAACTGTATCCAGTAATCAAAAATGGTGAGCCGGTGAGTCTCTGGCAATTTATAGTGATCACCAGTATTATGATTAATGAAACAGGTGGAACGTTTGTGCCGGTTAGTGAAAAAGGTGATTTGAAATACATGTATGGTACTAATGGTGGGTTAAAAAGGTCATATAATACTTATAAAGCCAATAAATCAGTTTATGAATTGTTGAATAATGAACTATTTGTTGATTCTCATAAACACACGTCATTTGATGAGCAGATAGTATCAACAGGTAAAACAAACCAAGTGTGGAAATCAGAAACTTATCCAACTGATGCTCCTAAGATTCCATCTCAGGCTGGAATTATTGCTGAAGCTGATTTTTATAAATTCAGAGGTAGGGGACTCATTCAAACTACATTCAGAGATAATTATATCCCGTTGATAGAAGCGATTATGAGTTATTCGGGGACGAATGCATTAATCAAAGAATATCAGGAAGTATGGTCAACAAAATATGCAAGTGATGCTCAAAAAATTGCCACAGGGAGTACAAATGCAAACTGGGATAATTTGTTTATGAAAACAGATATGGAATTTGCAGCTTTAGGTGTGAAAACGTTTTTCGATAAACGTGAAGGTTGTCTGGACTTGAAAGATGGAGATCACTTACTCAAAAATAAAACCGCCGGTTCCCTTTATTATGTAGGATTAAAAGTAGGTGGAACTGATAGCTATGGGCAAGTACTTCGTGCAAGAGTTCTTCAAATCTATGAAGGATTAAAAAAAGAAGGATTGCTTGATACAAGTATAGGTTAATACCTACACCGCCACATTATATTCTCTCAATGCATCATTCAGAGATGTTTTGGTATCGGTACTTTCTTTACGTTTCCCAATGATGAGTGCACACGGGACCTGAAATTCCCCGGCACTGAATTTTTTTGTGTATGATCCAGGAATCACTACTGATCTTTCTGGGACATATCCTTTGTATTCTATCGGTTCGTTACCACTTACATCAATTATTTTGGTTGACATAGTAAGCACCACATTAGCACCCAATACGGCTTCTTTACCTACACGAACCCCTTCTACCACTATACAACGCGACCCTATGAAGGCATGGTCTTCAATAATTACCGGAGCAGCTTGCACAGGTTCGAGTACCCCGCCTAAACCTACTCCGCCACTGAGGTGAACATGTTTACCTACCTGAGCACAACTACCAACGGTAGCCCAAGTATCAACCATAGTACCAGCATCCACATAAGCTCCAATATTTACAAAAGAAGGCATACATATAACTCCCGAAGAAACATATGAACCATAACGTATGATGGACCCGGGAACCGTTCTGATACCTGCTTTTTCCATTCCCGTTTTTAAAGGAATTTTATCATAGTATTGTTCCGGGCCTTCCTGCATAATTTGCATAGGCATAATAGGGAAGTATAGTATAACTGCTTTTTTTACCCATTCATTAACCTGCCAACCTTCCTGAGCATTAGTCGAAGGAGATATGGGTTCGGCAACACGGATTTCACCAGCATCTAAAAGCTCGATTACTTCTTTAATTGTTTTTTGCGTGGAGGCTTCTTTTAGCAGCTCACGGTTTTCCCAAGCTTGTTCAATAATATTTTGCATAAAGCGAAAATACTATTTTTCTCCGTAAAATGCATGTAATATAGGACCTCTCCACCCACGATGTGGTTTGGCTACTACATTTTTAAATCCTGTTGACGATAAAAGTTCAGTTACTTCGTTGGGACGTAAAAATTGAAATACAGATTTAATGAGATAGGTGAATATTTTAGATGAACCTGATACTATACTGCAAAAAGGTACAATAAAACCGTATCCCAAAATTCCCCACATTGGTTTAGCATACCATACGTTTTTTAAAGAATAATCATGGATGACTAATTTGCCTCCAGGTTTTAAAAACGTATGAAGTTGTTGTACAAATTTTTTATAGTCGGGCATATTACGTACTCCATAAGCTACAAAAATAGCATCGAAAGTGTCGGGTGTAAAGTTCAATTCCATAGCATCCTGCAATTGAAATTCTATTTTTTTAGTATCTACTTCTTTTTTAAATTTTTTGTTGGCTTCTTCTAACATCCCCTCAGAATTATCAATCCCAACAATTTTTCCTGTTTTTATGTAGGTGAAAACGGCGGAAGTTGATTTTCCGGTACCACAGCAACAATCCAATACCAATTCATCACCCTTTAACGATAGCATAGAAGCACTCATGTTGAGGTCTGTTTGATAACCCTGGCTCATTCCTGTAGCAAAATCATAACTTTTGGAGATACGATTAAATGCTTTAGGAACAGCTTTTTTATTTTTAATGAGTATAGCGGAATTAATATTCATGATATAAGTTGTATAACAATATTAAAAACTATATTTGGATTATAAAGTATTATAATGTTTAATTATGTCGGCTAAAGGAAAAAATGTACTTATTATTGGTGCCGGGTTGGGGGGGCTATCCACCGCTTTACGACTGGCGACACGCGGATATTCAGTAACTATTATCGAAAAAGATGAGAAGGCAGGAGGGAGGCTTAATGAAATTAAACAAGATGGATTTACTTTTGACATGGGACCCTCTTTTTTTAGTATGAGTTATGAATTTGATGAACTATTTAGTGATTGTAAAACCGAAAACACTTTAGAATACCAACAATTAGCTCCGTTATACACAGTTCATTTTGCAGGCGATGATCGTAGGTTCAATATTTTTATGGATCCTGAAAAACTTACATCAGAGTTTGAAAGTATTGAGCCGGGTTTCCGTAAAAAATTAGATGCATATTTAAAAAATGCAGGTGAAATATTTCATGATACTGAATATAAAATAGTAAAAAGAAATTTTGACAGCAAGTGGGACTATCTTGCAACCATGACTACCGTCCCATTAAAACATGCTCCCAGAATGATGCGAAGTATGTGGACAGAGTTGGAGAAATATTTTGATTCCCATGAAGTAAAAGTCATCTTTTCATTAGTTGGATTTTTTCTAGGAGCCACTCCTTATGATACGCCTGCAGTATATAAATTACTTAACTATACTGAATTGGTGCACGATGGTTATTGGAACGTAAAAGGAGGAATGTACAGAATTGTAGAAAGTATTTTAAAAGAGTTAGCAAAATTTGATGTAAAAATCATTTACAATACTGAAATTGTAGAAGTTGAACAGGAACTTGATCAGTTAATATCTTTGGTGGATGATAGTGGTAATAAATATCATGCTGATATTTTTATTTCCAATTCTGATGCTGCATCTTTCAGAGGAAATATTCTGAAAAGAGAAGCCTTTGACGAGGATACACTAGATGCTATGGATTGGACCCTGAGCCCTTTTACCATTTATATAGGAGTAAAAGGTAAGATTGACGGATTGCATCATCATAATTATTTTCTTGGTGAAAATTTTAAAGATTACGCTGATAAAATATTTAAAACGTCGGTAAGTCCCCAAAAACCATATTACTATGTAAACGTAAGTTCAAAGTCAAACAAGGATTGTGCTCCGGAAGGATGTGAGAACTTGTTTATTCTTTGTCCTATGCCTGACTTAAGGTATAAACCAGATTGGAGTGATGCAGAATCATTGGCAGATAATATTATTGAAGATCTAAGTAAAAGAGTGAACTTCGATATTAAAAATAATATTCTCACTAAAAAAATAATGACTCCTATTGACTGGATGAATAAACTAAACTTATACAAGGGTAGCGGATTAGGGTTAGCACATGGAATGGATCAGGTAGGTGGTTTTCGTCCTGCGAATAAAGACGAAGAGTTGAAGAATCTGTATTATGTAGGTGCCAGTACGGTACCCGGAACAGGACTTCCCATGGTTGTAATTAGTTCAAGGTTGGTAGTAGAACGAATTTTAGAAGACCACCCCTAAGAAGAATATTATTTAACCATTTGATAATCAGTATGTTTGCCAGTTCAAATTATTAGCTCTATTTTAGTGTTCGGAATCAATCCAGTATGGGGCTTCAGTTATATCATAAAACTACACAAGAATGTAATACCATTATTACCAAAAGGTATAGTACTTCTTTTACATTAGGAATTAAAATGCTAGGTAAACAATATCAAGCCGGCATTTTTGGCATTTATGGCTATGTACGCTTAGGTGATGAAATTGTCGATTCATTCCATGATTATGATAGAGCACTTTTGTGGAGTGAATACGAAAGAGATACCTGGTTAGCTTTGGAAAGAGGTATCAGTCATAATCCTGTAATCAATGCATTTGTGCAAGTGGTTAAAAAGTACAATATCGATTATGAATTAATTAGAGCTTTCCATTTTAGTATGAAGCTTGATTTAGAAGATCAGAAATATGACCCGGTGTTGTTTCAAAAATATATTCACGGGTCTGCTGAAGTAGTAGGACTTATGTGTTTGAAGGTTTTTTGTGACGGGCATGAGGAAATGTATGAAAGATTAACGAAGGCTGCCAAAGCATTAGGGTCAGCCTTACAAAAAGTAAACTTCTTACGTGATATTAAGGATGATTTTTCGGAAAAAGGAAGAGTTTATTTTCCAAATCTGGATTTTTCAAAATTTGATAAAAAAGTGAAAGAGGTGATAGAAGATGATATTCAGACAGAATTTAATGAGTCATTAGCAGGGATTAAACAATTACCTGATGGAAGTAGAATAGGAGTATATATTGCTTATAAGTACTATCTCAAACTATTTAAAAAAATAAAAAAGAAGAAGCCTCAACAAGTGTTGAACGGTCGTATAAGAATTAACAATGCATTAAAACTGTTTATTCTTACTAAATCATTTGCCCGTTACAAATTGAACTTATTATGATCCCTGATTTTTTCGGGAACTATACCTATTTATTTTTAAATCTCATCAGTATACTTTTCCCGCTTATTTTATCTTTCGATAAAAAAGTCCATTTCTACACTCATTGGTGGAGATTATTTCCTGCTATCATAGTGGGAGCTGCTTCATTTCTTATCTGGGACGAATGGTTTACTAAAGCCGGTGTTTGGAGTTTTAATGAGCAATATATAACCGGAATATATTTAGGACATTTACCCATTGAAGAGTGGATGTTTTTTATCTGCATACCATTTAGCTGTGTTTTTATTTATGAATGTATAAAAGCATATTTTCCGGATGTTGAATTAAATTCTCCTGTGATTACCTTTATGCTCATATTTGTTTTTCTTGTTGTAGGGATCCCTAACTATCATAGGATATATACTTTTATTACATTTACAGGAGCCGGACTTATGCTTCTCATTCATTTTCTTATTTTCAGAAAAAAACATTTTACCTTTTTTTATATCATGTGGTTCATTCATCTTGTTCCATTATTTCTTATCAATGGAATTTTAACAGGGACACCCGTGGTTGTTTATAACGATGAGGAGAATTTAGGTATCCGTCTTACAACTATTCCAATAGAAGACTCTTTTTATTCTATGTTTCTTTTATTAATTAATATTTCGGTTTATGAGGGCATGTTGAAACTTAAAAAGAAAAACAATGCCTGAGCTTGAATTGGATCTTTTGAAAATTGAAACGTTAAGCAATGAACGTAAACAGGATTTTTTTAATTTAAAAGAGGCCATAAAAAAAGTATCCGTAAATAAATTAGATGAAATAGTACATCCTATAGTTGATTCTATTACGAAAAAAATTGATTGTACTCAATGTGGTAACTGTTGCAGATATCAAGAGCCCGGAGTTAATGATGATGAAATAAAGCGATTGGCAAGATGTAAAAATACTTCGGTGGAAGAATTTAAAAATGAATACATTGCTTGGGACAAGGAAGGGATTAGTTTTATGTTTAATAAACCCTGCACCTTTTTACAAGGTAATGCTTGTTCTATTTACCAGAATCGTCCGGATTCCTGTGCTGATTTTCCCGGCCTTCATCGTCCTGCTTTGAAATGGAGATTTAAACAAGTAGAAGAAAATTATAGCCTTTGTCCCATCGTATTTAATGTGGTAGAAGAGTTAAAACTTGTTTTATTGTAGAATTCTGAATTAATGCATTGTTAAACAGGTTGTTAGAAATTTAATGATTTCGCAACTTTTGGTATAAAATCAGTATCTTACTATAACCTTAATTCAGAACCCAATGAGATACCCAAATCTTGTATTCTGTGTTTTGCTTATTGTATATAGTTCAATGCTACATGCTCAATTGCAGGTAAGCAAATTTAATGCACCACAAGGTGAATCTATATATACAAGTCCGGCATTTAATACAGAGGTGATAGAGAAACGTGATTTATATCAACGGAATTTTAAAACTTCTGATGGGAAAATTATTTATCAATTTAGCAAGGCCCCGTTATGTTATAAAAACTCATCAGGTAATTGGATGCCGGTTGAAATTAAAGCGAAGGTGAATGAGTTCGGTTTTATAGCTGATAAACAAAATAATCCGGTAAGTTTATCATTAGATGGTTCGGTTGAAATTGCCAATCATTCAGGAACTGTTTTTTCAATATCAACGGTAGAAGTGTTTGGGGAAAAAATCAAAGATGAGCCTATAAAAAACAATTATATTCCTCCATCTATCATCACTGGTAAAAATCAATATTTTAATTATTTAACCGAACATGTATTGCAAAGATCAGAGTTTAGACATAATGGATTAAAGTTAGACTATGTTTTTCCAAATCATGTTCAAACTAATATCAGCAACTAAATTGTCATCCTGATTTTACATTGATCCAACATTCTGATATCCCTAATGCATTAGGAATTTATGATAAAAATGGAGAAGAGATGGGAATTATTTTCCCAGTGATTTGTAAAGATGCTAATGGAAGTTATTCATTAGGTAAATATTCAACTCAAAAAAACACGAATGGTTATCTTATCTCTATTTCTATTGATGAAGTTTGGTTCAATGCACCTGAACGTGCATATCCATTGATTATTGATCCTTTGATTGTGGGTCCTACTGCTTTATGGGGTAGTACATACATGAATTCATGTTTAATGCCTGCTTATAATGTAGATAGTTTACAGGTAACTATTCCGGGGCAAACAATGATTACCGGAATCTATTGTTCTGGTAGTTATTATGCTGACCCTTTTGCAGGAGCAATCATGTCAGAAGGACATATGTTTTTTAGTACTTATTGTGCAAATGGTCCGGATCTTACTGTAGCTCCTCCTATTGGTAGTTCAGCAGGAACAGGATATTGTTTAAATGTTGATTTTAGAAATCCTATTGGGTGTTGTTTAGGACAGTCATGTACAGATCGACAAATTTATGTACGTATGCACTTGGGAAGAACTGCCGGGGGGCCGGGGTGTACTACCAGCTATATTTATTATGATGCATTTACAGCGTACCCATTTAGTGTTTATGTGGAGGGTAGAACAATTGAAACGTCCGGTTTACAATGGGTAGTAACTCCTACAAGTCCGAATGCAATTTGTTCGGATGATTGTAATGCTACCATTCGACCCTACATTAGATATGGAGTTCCTCCATATACGATTACTCACCCTTGGGCCAGTGGTCCAACTAATTTGGGAGCTCCTATCAGTACTTGTTCTCATACCTCTTTTAATGTTACCATTCCTATTACACGTCCTGGTTGTCCCACTTATTGTGATACTACAACTTTTGTAAATGTGCCCCCCCCAACTGTTACAGATGCTTGCGGAGTTTCAGTTTCATCATGGCCGGTAAAAATTATTAATTTAAAACCTACGCCACAGGTAAATTTGGTGAATGATAATTATTTGAATTGTAGTGGAGTTCCGGTATTATTAAATTTTACACCTTGTCCTGCTGGAGCAACTGTTGATTGGAATACACCTGGTTTTATTGGAGTAAATACCATTGATACAACTATTCTTAACCCCGGACCATCTGTCACTTCTACCATTTATTCAGCAACAGCAACACTCAATGGATGCACATCCATAGCAGATACTGTAACATTAAATACAGCACCGAATCCCATTGCTAATTCTCATCACCCGATGGTAGGATTGATATCAGAACCCATTAGTTTTATTGATAGCAGTAATTATTGGATGGGATCAGGTACAAGTTGGTATTGGAGTTTTGGAGATGGAGGAAACTCAATAACACAAAACCCAACCCATGCTTATACAGCGCCAGGAACTTACAATGTTTGTTTGTATGTTACCTCAAATGTAGGATGTTTAGATACTATTTGTGACACCATAAAAATTATTCCAAACAAACTTATACTACCAAACGTACTTACTACAAATGGAGATGGCGTAAATGATATTCTCTATTTCCAATATTTACCTTATTATGGAGTGAGTACACTTTCAGTATATAATCGCTGGGGTGAAATTGTATATGAAAGTGGAGATTATAAAAATGATTGGGGACCTACACATTTGGTAGATGGAACTTATTTTTATATTATAAAAATTCCAGGACAGGACCCTTACTCAAGTACCCTCAATATATTTAATAAACAATAATCTATTCAGGGTATTCTATTCTTACATGGTATATGGCTACCAATTTTTCTTTCAGAATATTTTTTACCAGATTAATTTCTTTAATCGTAATCTGAGCATTTGAATACTGGTCGTTTTTAATTTGGTAATCAATAATTTTATCAACCAGGGTACTTAGTTTATTATAATCAGGATCAATAATACTTCTCGACGCAGCTTCAACAGAGTCCACCATCATTAGAACTGCTTGTTCTTTAGTAGTAGGAATAGGTCCAGGATAAGTAAATTTTTTCAAATCCACTTCTTCGTCCGGATGACTTTTAATGTAATTTTTATAAAAATACTGCACTTGTTGTGTACCATGATGAGTCCTGATAAAATCTGCAATTACAGGAGGGAGCCTTTCTTTTTTTACCAAATCAATTCCATGTTGAACATGGTCCATTATTTTTTGAGCACTTTCTTCTTCGCTTAACTTTTCATGTGGGTTTGTTCCTGATACTTGATTTTCTATAAAGTATAAAGGTTCTTTTATTTTACCAATATCATGATATAATGCACCTGCTCTTATTAATAATGGATCTCCTCCAATTTCTGTAATAGCTGCTTCAGCTATGTTGGCTACTTGTATACTGTGTTGAAATGTTCCGGGAGCTTTAAGTGAAAGCGTTTTTAATAGTTTAGAATTAGTATCAGTAATTTCAATTAAAGTTAAATCACTATGGAAACCAAATATTTTTTCGAATATAAAAATAAAGGCAAAACTTAGTAGGGTTAAAAAACAACTGATAAAGAAGTATAGATACATATTAGCTTCATCAGAGGATATTTTTCCATCTTTCATTAATGATAAAGCGGTGAATAGGGTAGAGTAGGTAACAAATATGGCAAGAATAGTTAGAAACAGTTGAGCTCTTTTTCTAAACCCTACAAAACTAAATAGTGATATCATTCCACCTCCTAATTGAAGTACTAAAAACAGGGCAAGCCTGGTATCATAAAATGACCTTATCAGTATAGGTAAAATAGTATATGGTAAAATATAAAAACTGATATTACCTCCAAATTTTGAAATAATAAATACCATGGATATGGCTATTACTTCAAGAAAAAGAATAGAAAATGTTTTTTTATACGACCATAATACATCTTTTCTAAAAAGATAAATAAATGAATACAGGAAAAATAATAATATTCCAACAAAAACAGCCTGACCGGTAATTAGGCTAAAGTTATTGACAAGAATTCCTCTTTCCTTGTTGTAATAAGTTTTGTAAGAATCAAGTAATGTTACTTTTTCTCTATTAACGATTTCACCTTTGGCAATAATAATTTGTCCTGATGGAACAACTCCTTTTGTGGTTGGAACATTTTTAATTTCATTATCCTGAAACTTTAAAGTTGTAGATGGATCAAAAATAATATTTGGCCTAACTGATTGTATAAGTGCAGCTTCAAGTATTTCGCTTTCAGTTTCTTCAAATGAACTGCAATAAAATTTTATTTTTTCTACAGCTATTGGTAAAGTATAAAAGTCACCTAAAAAAACATCGGTATATGAATTTTCACCTGTTGAAAGATGAACTATTAAATCAGGTCTATTTGTTCTTGTAAATTCATTGTCCTGAATAATCCCCATCCGATAAATACTGTCAATGATATTGTTTCCAAGTTGTACTATAGTGGCCAGATAGGCTTTTTTAAGATCCTCATTAGCAATAATATTCCGAATATTATTTTTTGTATTGTTGGTTTTCGATATTCTCAATAATTCTTTTTCAACATTGGTAATTAAAGAATTTCTTGAGAAATTAATTTGGGAAGTATCGTTTTTGAAAAATTGTTTGGAGTTCCTTTTTATACTCGCAATTTCATCATTATATTCTTTGGTTGATTTGATGATAGGAAAATCAAACGGAGTAATAAGGTCATCATGTTGCCAAGTACGCCCCTCCTGATATTCATACTTAAATCTACCATGTTTAGGAAAAAGTAAAACAATAATGATAGCAGCAATAACAAAACCTACTATACTGATAAAGTGTTGTTTCCTTTTTCTTGCCATATAAATACCTTACAAGTATTATAGGATAAATATAATACTTGTAAGGCTATGATACCCTTTTTTATACCAAAACTTCTTCAAGAATTTGGCTATAATACTCCTTTAATGATAATTCAGTTTGTTCATGAACCCCTGCAATGAAGATTTTTGTAGTATATAAGCTATCCTTATTGTCAATTAACCATTGAGTAGTTTTGTTTTTAAGTACAAAACACCCAGATTCATTTTCCGCGATTTCACTTTCGTTGAAAAAGTTCAATAAAGCCACTTTATTACCACTAAAATAAAGAAGGATAGAAACGTTATTATCAAGAGTGAGATCAGGCTGTTGAATGTATTTTTTGTATTCATATTTATAATCATAGCTTAATGCTGAGATATCAGAAAGTACTGCTGCTCCTGTAGGATGCCCACCCGCTCCTTTCCCAATAAATAGTTGAGCATCCGAAAATGATCCTTCTACTATTACGGCATTATACTCATTGTTTACATGAGTTAATTGGTGTTCATCGTTAATTAGTAATGGAAGTACATAGGCAGATAGTTTTCCTGGAGCACTTTCTTTGATTACAGGATTTAATTTTACCCTTATATTTTTATTTTCGTGTAATGATGTTTCCTGTTTACCAAGGAAGTTGATTCCAGCATTGAATATTTCATCTGGGGAAATCAAAATTCCGTAGGCATGCAATGCAAGAATGATTAGTTTGTATTTAGGATCATATCCTTCTACATCCAATGTTGGGTCAGTTTCAGCAAACCCTAATTCTTGTGCTAATTTTAATGATTCACTATATGATAAACCTTCATTGAATATTTTTGACAATATAAAGTTCGATGATCCATTAAAAATTCCAGATAAGCTTTTCAATGATTCATTGTCATAATATTCCTCAAGCGTTCGGATGATAGGAATCCCTCCACAAGCACTTGCTTCATAAATGAGTGAAACATTATTTTCAATTTGTAGTTGTATTAACTCCTCAAGATGTTCAGCAATTACCTTTTTATTGGCAGATACTACATTCTTTTTTTGTTTTAATGCAGTTGTAATAATTAGATAAGCCTCACTTGGATCATCAATTAATTCAACAATGGTATTTATTTCCGGGTCGTTGAGTAGTTCCCATTTATTTGTAGTGAATAATTGGGAGTCCAATATTCGTTTTTTATCAGGATGTTTGATACATATTTTTTTGAAATCAGCTTTGAATCTTACACTTTGATTCAATACTTCATATAATCCCTGGCCAACACAGCCAAATCCAAATAATCCGATAGTTAATTGTTTGCTCATAATAATTGTTTTTATTGGTTATAAATTGAATAAATGTTTCGTTGGAGAAATGACATAATATTTCCCTATTCACTTGTGAAATTTATACAGGTGAAGAAAGTGTGATGAGATTACATTCGCATTCGCTGGGAATAAGAGAATATAAATTCAATAAAGCCTGAAGAGTTCAGGAGATAAATGAGAGGATTTTGTTTGTTTGTTGTATTCATACATTTTAATTTATAGTTCTCCGTCTTTCATCGGAGCAGATTGGAGCACCTTCCTCCCAACAAGTGTTGGGGTCTTCCGGGGTTGCCAGTGGGTCACAGAGCCTGTTCTCTCACCACTTCTTTATAAATTTGTAATGTAGTTAGGCAGAACGAAGTAATATGCCATTACATTTCGCTACAAAGAAATCACATTATATATATTGAATGCAAATTTTATTTGTAAAATATTTGTGAATTAAATAATGGTAAAAAAAAAGCCCTGCATTTGCAGGGCTTTTTTGAGTGTTTTATAAAACAATTATTATTTACCAATCACCACTCGTTTTACGAATTGGTATCCTTTTGATTCATTTTCAACTTTAATAGTATAAATGCCTGTTCCCCATCCGGTAGATTGAATTTCTAAGTTCACCATACCATTAATAACAGCA
>CAZUXM010000024.1:0-9233 GCA_964624635.1 uncultured Candidatus Competibacteraceae bacterium | reverse complement strand
TCTTCCAAACGAATCGAAGATGGTTACATCTGCTGTAATTTCATTTTTAGAGAATAACTCAATAAAGAATGATTCTTTTGCCGGGTTAGGATATACATTATGAACATTAAATTCATCCACGTTGTTATTGGTAATACTAATTGGACCAAAAACGGAATACTCTCCATTATAATCTACTTGTACTAATTGGTAATAAGTAGTGCCAAATGGATTTTCATCTACAGCCGAATAGTTTTTAGTAGTATTTGAGTTCCCTGACCCTTCAACTCTTTCAATATCTGAATAGTTAATACCGTCAGAAGATCTTTGAAGTATAAAGTGACTATTATTCGTTTCTGATTCTGTTACCCACGATAGATAATTTTCATTACCATTTCCATCACCATCAAATTCAGTTAATTGAACAGGAAGTGGGGTTGGAGATTGAGCAACCGCTAATACAGAGAATCCACTCATTCCGTTTCTGTTTACAACGGTTGCAGTAGAGGCTGCACAAACACCATTCAAAATCCAAGGACCTGCAACAGTAGTTGCTTTTTCTACAGTCCATCCACTTGCTCCGGCAGTATTGGTTGCTCCATTGGCAAATAATACGGTATTATATAATCCTGTATTACCTCCGGTTTGAGTCATAGTCCAGAATCCCATGTTTTCAGAAGGTAAGCTGTATGTAGCGGTACATTCTGATAACCCTAATACATTTGGTGCACCTGGCCATGGATCAAATCTTGATTGAATTTGATTGTAAGTATTTCCTGCAAATGTTAATTGAGCTCTTTCATATAAAGCGGCGGTACCAACAGGGAATTGATAAACTCCGCCTGCAGGTAAAATCATTCTATATAAGTTACCATTTACATAACTCGTGGCAGTACCATTACTAACACAACCTGGAGTTGTATTGGTAATATCTACTCTGAAAGCTCCAGTATGAATTCTACCATTAGTTAAGGTTAAACTACCAGTAGTTGCTTTAGCAAACATATTGCTTAATAAAGTAACCCCTGCACCGGTATTATTCATTACTATAAAGTTTAAATCAAGTTGAGCAGCACCTTGGTTATAATTTTGAGCACCTGTACCGTTAAACTCAAGAGTACCAGTAGCACCAGTACCGGCATATGTTGCATTACCATTAAAATTAGAGAAGTTACCTCCTACTTTTATGTATCTGGTACTTGTATTGAATACGCTAGTTGCATTAGACGTGGTAAAATTTTCCGTGATATCCATATCAGCAGTTAATAAAACAGATCCACCTGTTTTGTTAACTACACAGTTAGCAAAACTGTTACCACCAGTAAACGAACCAGTACAAACTTGTACACTATTATTTATAAATGTAATAGTTGATCCTGGTAGCGCATTGATATTACCATTATTGGTAAAGTTTCCACAAACCTGAAGGTTAGCACCTGCTTGTAAAGTAAGACTCGCTCCTGCGTTAATGGTGATGTTTCTAACAGAATAAGTACCAGCAGTTAAAACAGGCTGTGATGCAGCTCCGGCAGAAATGATGGCATCAAAAGCAGGTCCTGCACAAGTAGGTACGCTGCAACCTCCCCAGTTTAAACTGGTATTCCAGTCGGTTGTATTGGCTCCCCCTGTCCAAGTTACTACGGTTGGGTTAAATGTTACTGGAGTTGCTCCCGGGAATTCTAGGGAAAATCCAGAGGTAGAATTGGAGAAATTTTGAATAACTAAAACAAACTGATCCCCTGCTGCAACAGCTAAGGTATTTTCGTAAGCGGCGTCAAAATTGTCAGCACCCGCATTATAAGGAGCTGGGCAATTTCCTCCAGCTGCCATACCTGTTACACCATCAGCATCAAAGTTACACCTAACTTCATTGTCGCCACCCGATGATAAAATGGTTGCACAGTTAGTAGCTCCGGCACCAGCAGTTTTCCATAATACCCAATCATAGTCAGTTTCATTAAAACCGGTCCATCCGGGATTAGCCTGTCCTGTTATAGGGTTTGGGTTTTGCCAGTTATTAGGAATAATGTTAAATGCCAAATTTCCTGCAGCTCCAATATTAATAGTATACCAAACTGAGTTTGCTTCTCCATTGGTACAGTTAGTTGTTACTGTTGAGTTGTGGTCACATTGACCACCAATTACTTGAAATCCTGGATTACCAATTGAAGTGGTCGCATTACAAAGAGGAAGTGCTTGTGGGCAATCCTGACCAGGAACTAACGGGAAGTTACCGGTTCCATTAATCGCTAAAACACTATACTGCCCAACGGTATTAGTTCTACCATCGACCCTAATCCAATAGGTAGCCCCTGCTGTTAAACCGGTGAGGGTTAGCTCCGAATTTCTTTGGGCATAACCTCCACAATTTGGAGCGTTATCATTACAAGCTATTTGGGTAAGGGTACTACAATTCGGACCTGAGTACACTGCCATTTGTGTATTCTGTAATACAGTAGGAGATGATAAAGGTATAGTTTTAACTTTTATCTGTCCACTAGCAGGGCAAACCACCGAAAACCATTGAGAGTTCTCATTTCCTGCATTCCAACATCCCGGAACAGCAATACCATCTGCTGTACAAAGTGTATTGTCATCTGAAGAACTTACCCCTAATGTTAAAACGGTAGCACCGCAAGGATTATCATTGGCCGGCTGAGAGTAAGCCAAGCTTGCCATGCATAAAACAAATATTATTAAGTATATCTTTTTCATATCGATTGTATTAAATATTTTAGGTTAGTCGTTATTAAAGCAAGTATTAGACAAGGAATATTCTACTTGGGTAGGAGCCAAAATGGTAAATCCTCCAGTTGAATGTTTCAATTTATTTTCTAAAAACTCTTGCCCTGCAGCAGGAATTTTTATACAAATTGCGTCGTAGCTTAAGCAGTAACCCAACCATTCAGCTCCAATGTCGGCTGAGGTTAACTGGTTTTTTAGTTGTAGTGCTTTATCAGCATTAAGTCCAGGGATTTCAATGTATACCATTTCACCCGGCTCAAAATTTGAACTAACATTTACAGAAGTTTTTTCAATTGTGTTTGTACCGTTGTGGGCATAACTAACCCCGCAAAAGCAAATAATTGAAATGATGATGAATATTTTTTTCATGAGTTCTTAAAGTATCTAGGTTATTACTTTTGAGTGATTTTGTTAGGTTAATTAGTTTAGGTTGATTTTATAATAAAGATACTGGAAATACGAAAGAAGTTGCACTACGGGTAGGTTTCTTAATATTTATATCCTTTTTTAAGTAACATTCTGACTCTTAAACCCAGCAAATACAAGGTATTCGGAAGTATTAAAATTTTATTAAAAACAGCTTTAAAAACCTATCAATGAGATTATTAGGAAAAAGTTAAAATAGCTAATACTAATCTAAACAAAAATCCCCTGTTTTAGATGACCAAAACAGGGGATTTTTTATAATAAAATGAAGGATTATATCTTCTGTATTTTTTTAGAAATGGTTTTACCATCTTCTGTCTCAAAAATAATAATGTAAATGCCAGGGTTTAGTTCTTCTAAGTTCAATACGGTTTGCCTTGAAGCATTGTTTACCGTCATTGCTATAATAATATGACCCGAAAGGTCCATTACTTTTATTTCTCTTCCCAGAATTTCACCAACAGTTACCACGTTGGTTTCGTTCATTACAGGGTTAGGGAAAATATTAATGTCATTTTTGCCTGTAGAAGGAGTAAAGGTTGGGATAATAGGTTTTGTACTAACTATTTGGTTTGATGGAAGTTCTGCTTGAGCGTTGTTATATCCGGTTTCTGGACCTCCCACTATTTCATTTTCATCATCCATAGAATGAAATCCTGTTTGTATAGTAGTACCGGTGTTGCCATCTTCGGCCCCAATACCTGTGATATTATCAACTCCTACAATTTCAATAATGATGCCACCATCATTTTCAGGACTACTGTAAAACGATTCATCAGCAATACCTATAACGATATCAACACCTGGAGTAGCCGGATTGATTTCTTTTATATAAGCCCCTGAATTTCTTATATTAATCTGACCAATACTTACCACTTGGTTTATATGTAGATTAATCGTTGAAGCACTTCCCGTATTTTGAATGGTTAAAATACTTTTTTTACCTTCGCCATCTCCTCCTCCTGCAAATACACTTGCTGCGGGAAACAACGCTACCAGCGCCATTAATATCCCTTTTTGTAAGATTTTTTTCATGCGGTAAATATTTGTTATTGCAATATAAGTACTTAATTCAATTAAACGCTTATACAAAAAAAAAGTTTTATCGCCTTTTTTGCCACCTTTTTGAACTGTTAAGAGTCCTTAATTATTTATCTAATTATTTGATAATCAGAGCTAATCTTTATTTGGATTTCTCGAATTTGTCGTTAAAACTTATATTTTGTTTATCGTATAATAGGTATACTTTTATAAAAACAACCACTAAAAAAGCAGCCTATGTACAAAAGCAAACCTGTTATGATCCTGAAGGCTTTTACAGGTCAGGACATGAAAGACTTTGATAAGTTTGTTGCTTCACCATTCTATAATAAGAATGAAGTGTTGATTAAACTGTTTTCCATCCTAAAAAAAGAATATCCGGATTTTGAAGGACCCGGAGTAGATAGAGAAAAAATTTACCAGAAACTATTTAACTCAAAAGATTTTGATGAAAGCAAGTTGAGATATGCCTTCTCTGATTTAAGTAAACTATTAGAAAAATATATCATTGTAAAAGAACTGGAAAAAAACAAAGTGAGGGAAAACTTATTATTACTTGATTTTTACAAAGCCAATGATATTGAGAAGTATTTTAACCAATCATTTGATGATACACGAAAAATACTCGATACAAGTAGTAAAGATTCGGACTATTATTTTAATAAATATTTGGCGGAAGAGATCCTGTTTAACTATTCATCTGTAAAAAGAGATAAATCATTAGATGATGTTTTGCAACAAGTAGCAGATAATTTGGATAGCTATTATCTGTCTAAAAAATTGAAGTTTTACTGCGAAATGTATACACGTCAGAATTTTTTGAATTCAAGTTATCAAACTAAGTTTTTAACTGAAATCCTTTCACATATAGAACAAAATAATTACGAAGAATTTCCTGCTATTATTGTTTATTACTATGTTTTAAGAACATTAATAGACGAAAACGACGAATTAAATTATTATAAGTTATTAGAGTTATTAGACAAGAATGACCAGTTTTTTTCAAGGGAGGAAATGCGTGATTTGTACTTTTTAGCGCAGAACTATTGTACTAAAAAAATTAATCAAGGAGATTATGAAAACACCTATCTGAAAGAATATTTTAAGCTTACCAATAAACTAATTGAGAAGGAAATGATTTATGAAAATGGATATATTATTCCTTCTACTTTTAAAAATATCGTAACAGTTGGATTAAGACTTGAGGAATTTGACTGGACCGAGAACTTTATATATACTTATAAAGAAAAATTGGCACCTAAATACAAAGAAAATGCATTTACTTATAATCTTGCATGGCTTCACTTTTTTAAAGAAGAATACAAAAAAACTTTACGTTTATTAAGTAATGTTGAATACATGGATGTTTATTACGTTCTTGACTCAAAAATCTTATTACTAAAAACTTATTTTGAGTTAGATGATGCAGATGCGTTTTATTCATTGATTGATTCATTTTATGTGTATTTGAGAAGAAATGAGCTTATTTCAGCGTATCAAAAAAACATCTGTCTTAATTTTGTGAAGTTTGCAAAAAGGCTCATGCGTATTAAACAAGGAGATACTAAAGCAGCAGAAAAACTGATTGAAGAAATCAATGACACCAAGCAAGTTGCTAGTATTTCCTGGCTCCTGAAAAAGGCAGAACAATATGTAAAATAGGCTTTTAATTTTTTTTTAAGGACATGATATTAACAAATACCTCTGTTATGTGTCCTTTTTAATTTGGAGGATACTTCAATTTAAATTAATTTCATACTTCCAAGTTTTAGATCCAATATAGATTTTATGAAAAGAATTACCCTAATTGTTTTGTTTGCTATTGGTTTTGTGACCTCAGCCGTTAATACTTATTCCCAATGTCCGGGTTGTATTAGAGATATTTTTTGTCACCCCACAGGAGGTGGTTTATGTCCTGATTCATTACCGGCGGGTACCCAAGGGGTATACTACGATGAAAATGTCACTTGTTTTATTCCAACAACTATTGATGCCGGACCTTTTTCAGGCGGAGTATTAGGGGTGGTTCCTTTATTATCTATGCATATTGATGCCATTTCGGGTCTTCCTTTTGGATTAAACTGGACCTCAGATCATCCGGGTAATAATTTTGCACCAAGTTCAGGAGATACTTTAGGTTGTGTAAAAATTTGCGGTACCCCTTTAAGTGCTCCCGGAGTATACAATATTATAGTAGCTGTTACTGCTGGAATTGATGCCGGAGCCCTAGGGACCCAATATGGAAATACCACTTTTGATTTCCAGATGGTATTGCTTCCGAATAGTTCAGGGAATATTGCATTTAATTATTCACCCACTTCGGCTTGTGATAGCGGATCATTTACTTTTACTCCAAATATTAATTTTGGGCTTCCTCAAACAACTGAATATGATTGGGACTTTGGTGTTGGAGGAACAGTGCATTCAGCTACCCCAACTCCCCAAACAGTTATTTTTTCGTCTCCCGGAGATTATCCGGTTACTTTAACCACTACCGTTTATAACTTAACCCTTACTCAGGCTAATACAGTGGCTGCAGGTTATTGGTGGTGTGGCGACGTAGAAGAAACTACTTGGCCTTTTGTGGGTTGCACGGCTGCACCGGATTTATACTTCATTTTTACTCATGGTTCAAGTAATTATACATCAGGTTCGGGTAGTGATAATACAAGCCAAAGTTGGACAGGTTTAAATGTACCATTAACAAGTACCACTGTTTCTATGCAGATTTGGGATGAAGATGCGGTTTCTGCAGATGATAATGGAGGTTCAACAGCCATGAGTGTAACAGGTCCGGGAGTTTATGGGTATAGTACAAGTTCACCCTATGGAGGTGGATGTTCAGGACAATTTACTATTGGACTAACAGTGGATACTGTTATTATAGTTACTGATACTATTCATGTTTATCCGTTGCCTTCTGTACCATCACTTACGGCATCATCTCCTGATTTTTGTCCGGGCGACTCAGTACAATTAACGGCCACTCCCGGTTATACTTATGAGTGGTATTTGAGTGATTCAATATTATTAGCTACAACAACTTCCAATACTTATTGGGTTGATCAATCAGGTGATTATAGTGTAACCATCTATAACAGTAACGGATGTTCAAATTCAAGTGCTAGTGTTACAGTTACTCAAAATCCTCCTATTTTATGGACATTCAATATTCAATGGAACTGGACCAATATGTGGATGCAATCAAGCTTAACCGGAACTCATTCATATCAATGGCAAGAGTGGAACGGAAGTGCTTATGTAAACATTCCGGCTCCAGTGGGTGTACAAAGTAATTACACTCCAACGGGTAACGGTATGTTTGCATTAATTGCTACTAACCCTTCGGGTTGTAGTGATACCGCATTTTATAACTTAACTACATTTGGTATAGAGGATCCTAATGCAGTTTCTTCTGTATTGATTTACCCGAACCCAGCTACTCATTCATTTACTTTAGATCTGAAAGATGTTAAAGGTGAAGAAGTGGTAGTTTCTATTATAAGTATGATGGGACAAACTACTTTCAACAGAGTATATAAAGTAAATGGTGGACAGGTGTTAGAAAATATTGATGTTACTCATTTAGCAAACGGAGTTTATACAGTTGACATTCAAATTGGAACTGTTAACGTTCGTAAGAAACTGATTAAAGATTAATCAATAATATTCTTTAAATACAAAAAAGCCTTTCTATACAAGAATGGCTTTTTTGTTTTAATCTTCGCCTATATTTGCCACGTGCAGATTTTACCTGAACATATCAATATATTTTTAAGCAAATGCAAATCTGCTCAATGGTCAGGGGTATTTTTTTCAAGTCCAGGTGAGATGCAATTTCAATGCTGGCTCCAACCATTAAATCAAGTACATATCTTATCAAATGAACAGTTCCTTTTTTCCCCTTTTCAAACAAAACACTCCCCTAACATTTCTATTCATCCAATCTATAAAAACGATAAAGCAGTTGACCTCATTGGAACTTATGATGAACACAATGGTTATTGGGAGAATAGCCAGGCACAATATTTAAAAACTACTTTGCAGGAGAATCATAAAAAGCAGTTTGATGAATATATTACATCTTTCAAAAACGGGAATTGTACGAAAGCTGTTTTATCTACGGTAATAAAACAAGAAATAAAACAGGGCTTTGATATTGGTCATTATGTTTTTGAATTACGAAAAACCTATCCTCAGGCATTTGTATATGTATTGTCATCACCTTTTGCCGGTACATGGATAGGGGCGACCCCCGAAACCCTTTTGAAATGGAATGAAGACGAAGTGTTTACTATGTCGTTAGCAGGAACTAAAAATGCACAAACTCCCGAATTTAGTTTCGGTGTGAAGGAGAAAAATGAACAGGAAATCGTAACTCAGTATATCAACGAAATATTTAAAAAACATTTTTCTAACATAGAAATATTCAGCAGAGAAGAATTGAATTATGGAAGTATTACTCACCTTTTGTCAAGAGTAAAAGCATCGAAAAAAAATATTTCTAATGAAAAAATTTTTCAAATTGTAGAAGAACTTCATCCTACGCCTGCAGTTGGAGGATTTCCTGTGAAAAAAGCCATTGATCTTATTAATGCAACCGAACAGCATTCCAGATTGTATTATTCGGGTTATTTAGGTTCAGTAAAAAATAATTCAGGAGAGTTAATGGTTAATTTAAGGTGTATGACACTTACACATAAAAATTGTTATGTGTTTGCCGGGGGTGGTATTACCGCAGATTCTGTAGTTGAAGCTGAATGGGCTGAAACAAGGCTTAAAGCAAATGCCCTTTTAAAGTTATTATAATCGACCAGTATCAATACAAGTTTGTTACATTTGTGCATGGATTTGAATGGGCAAAAGTCTACCCCTTATATTGTTGATATTTTACATCAACATGGTATTGACCAGGTAGTAGTTTGCCCAGGTTCACGCAATGCTCCATTAACTTTAGCATTTGCACGTCATGGCGGATTTAATTGTTTATCAATAGTTGACGAAAGAAGTGCTGGATATTTTGCATTGGGCTTATCCTTATC
>CAZUXM010000023.1:28586-35008 GCA_964624635.1 uncultured Candidatus Competibacteraceae bacterium | reverse complement strand
CCTCCGGCATTGGTTGAAATTAATGTGGCTACATAAACTCCGGGAAGATTATAAATGTGTGTAGGGTCTTCGAGGTTGCTGGTACCGCCGTCTCCAAATATCCATTCATAAGTATCTGCACCAACAGATGTATTGGTGAAATTTACATTTAATGGTGAATTTCCACTGATAGGAGTGGCAGTAAACCCGGCGGTAAGTCCACCCCCGATAATAGAGAAAAATGCAGTATCTGCTCCGCAAACAGTGGTAGCTACTACATAATAATTTCCGGGACTAGTAAAGTTTTCAGTGGTTCCTGTTCCTCCGGTACTCCAAGTAAAAGTTCCTACACCGGTTACTATTACATCTACATTACTGCCACATAAACTAATAGGTGATGATGGTATATTGGCTTGCGGATTAGCATTAGCAGTTAGGGTAATATACGCAGTATCTGAACCACAAGAATTAGAAACAATCAAATAATAATTTCCTGCTAAAGTTGCATTAATAGAAGAGGTAATATCACTGGAGCTCCATAAATAACTACCTCCACCAGAACCTTGTAAAGTTAATACCGAACCTGCACAGAGCGCTGTTGATCCTAAGGGAGTTATACCGGCAGTAGGTGGAACTCCACTTAATATTACAATAACTGTGTCAATACTATTACCACAGGAGGTGTTCTGACCAACAATATAAGTTCCCGGTGTATTTACAGTAATTTGAGAAGTGGTTTCAAAAGTATTCCATAAAAACGGACCCGATCCATTGGCAGTTAATACAACACTGTCGCCATTACAAATATTTATAGGACCTGCCGGAGTGATATTTACCGGACTAGGACTACTTAAGTTAATTTGAATAGTATCTATTAGAGTACCATTACAATTGGTAGCTGAAAAATATAAACTCACCGGGTTAGTATCACCGGCACCAATGATATAATTTGAATTTACTGAATTAGGATTTGAGTAAATTCCCGAACCACCAACCCAATTAAACGAACTAAAACTTCCGGCAACAATGGCAGTTAATGAAACGGTATCCCCGATACAAAATCCACTTTGATCAGCACCTGCATTTACAGTAGGAGGAATAACAGGTGCATTACATCCCACATTTACATAATCAGGAGTTCCTGCCCAGTCAAAATTAACAGTAGCACCATCAGCAGCCACATGAACACCTAAAGCATCTTCTAATAAGGATCTGTCATAAGTAACTATATCATTACAACCAGCCACATCAATTTGTAAAGTACGTAAACCTGTACCGAAATTGGCAAAATGTCCGCTGGTGTTCCCGGCACATTGAAATATTACATAAATGGTATCACTTAAGCCAGCAAACGAATTAGCTGTTGGAATAACATTGGTACTACTTACCAAAATGACACGTTCACCTGCAGGAATAATTCCTCCGGAGGGCTCAATCAACAAACCACATTCGGTTATAGTAGAGTTCCATGTAGCTACTACGGAGGCGGTAGTTGCGTCCTGACACCTGCCTAACCATGAATTGTTGGGCCAGCTTACAGTCATCAAAGCTAAGTTAAGAGGGGTATTGCCAACTTGAAAACGAACCATTTCATTTTCCCCTTCCGGTGATCCGCAGGCATCTACCAATATGCTTTCTATCTCTAAACAATTAGTAGGTACTTGAGCATGTACAATACCTGTAGTAATAAGAATAGATAAGAAAACAATGAGTTTTTTCATTCTTGAAATTCTGATAGCAAAGGTGATAAAGAAATCTCTTATATTTATCATCCTCTTGTTAAAATTATATGAAATAACCCTATAAATCATCACATTATGGCAACGTATTTTACTAAAGATTTTACCCAGTTTTTTATAGACCTTTCCCGTAACAACCACAAAGACTGGTTTGATGAGAATAGGAAAAGGTATGAACAAAATATAAAAGCTCCTTTTTTAGCTTTTACTACTGATTTTATGAATGAAGCAAAAAAACTGGATAAAAGACTTGAACAGGATCCTAAAAAAGCAATATTCAGAATCAACAAAGACATTCGGTTTTCTCAGGATAAATCACCTTATAAATTACACATGGCTGCGTTGGTGAATGGAACTTTTAATAAAGATTGGGGTAATCCTAACGGAATTTATTACCAATTTAGTGCCGAAGGAATGTGGTTAGGTGGAGGTTTATATAATGTAGAAAAACCATTGCTGGAGAAGGTGAGAAGTGCTATAGCAAAAAAACCAAAAGAAATTGATACTTTATTAGGAGAAAAGAAGTTTAAAAAACTCTTTGGTGGAACTTTTCAGGGTGAAAAGTCAAAGATTATTCCTAAAGAATTAAAAGAAGCTGCAGTAAAACAACCGCTGATTTATAACAAACAATTTTATTATAGCAGTGAGGAGCATGATGCAGATTTTTTATATAAAAAAGATTTGTTGAAAGTAATGATTGGCTACTTGGAAACTTCTATGCCAGTTGCCAAATGGCTTGAAAAAGCAATTAAATAAATTCAATATTCTAGGTTCAAAGTTTTTGCTTAGCCAGATTTTTTTGAACTTACACTATCCATTGGTTTTGTTTGGCATAACTCACCAATGCAGCTACATTAGGCTGATTGGTTTTTTTGAGCATGTTTCTCCGGTGCGTATTTACAGTAAGTTCACTTAAAAATAATTTATCGGCTACTTGTTTGCTGCTGAATCCATCAGCTACCAATTTTAAAATTTCAATTTCTCTATCAGATAACACTCCACCTTTGCCATCTTTTTCGGTAGCTTCTAATTCTTTTACAGGAAACGGAAAAACTTTTTTGCCATCAAGCACATCGTGAATGGTGGCTATAATTTTATCAGTTGAATCAGATTTGCTGATATAACCATCAGCCCCCATTTGATAACAAGAAGCTATAATCGACTTTTCTACAAACATAGAAAGCATAATCATTTTTGGACTTGACTTACTTTTTTTGAGTTTTTGAATCAATTGGTATCCACTCATGTCTGGCATACTAACATCGGATAGAATAACATCTGCATCTTTGTTCGGAATTTCTTCTGAAGCTGCGACCGAAGAATTGTAGATTCCTACTACTTCAAATTCTGGATTTTCGTTAAATACTTTTGAAAGTCCGTCAGTAATAATCGGATGGTCATCAATAAGGGCTATTTTTATCATATAATGTATGTTAAACTAATTTTTTTAAAGGTACAGAAATTATTGCAGTAGTTCCTGATCCGGGTTTCGAATCAAATTCTATATGTCCGTTGATACTACTGATACGGTTATTCATGTTTTGTAATCCAATACCATCGGATTTAATTGAACTCATATCAAACCCTTTTCCATCATCTTCATAAATGAGGTTGATTTCATCGTCGAATTGGTTGAGCTCTATGTTTACATTTTTTGCCTGAGCATGTTTTAAAGTATTGTTCAAGAGTTCCTGTACAATACGATACAAAACATATTCGCCGGTACTGTTCCAGCCGGTCCAGTTCTCTACATTTACATTTACCACCGTTTGGTTTTTTTCAACGTGATTCGAAATATCCATCAATGCTTTGGCTAGTCCATTTTTTACCAGCGATTCAGGCATCATGGCATGTGAAATGGATCTCATTTCAATAATAGTATCATCTAATATTTGTTTGGTTTTTGTAAACTGACTATTTTCAGCACTGTTACCTGAAATAGAATTTAAATTCATTTTAAGAGCAGCCAACATTTGTCCTAAACTATCATGCAAGTCTTTAGCAATCCTTGTTCTTTCTTTTTCTTCTGCTTCAATAATCATTTTATTACGAAGTCTCTCCTGCTCAATTTTTTCTTTAGATAATTTCTTTTGGTTTTTGTTATAATTACCCCTGTAAGAATCAATAAGCCAAGTCCTGCAATAATAGCTGTAAAAAAGTAAACCCTTTTTTGATCTTTTTGATGATCTAATTCAATTTTATTGTTAAGAGAAATGATTTTCTCTTCTTTTAATTCGCTTTCATATTTTTCTTTGATCTCCGCAAATTCTTTTGTCTTTTGCAAATTGAATAATGAATCTTGTAAAGCATTTTGCAACTCCATATAAGTTATGGCACTATCCAGATTCCCCTTTTTGCGATGAATCTTACTTAGATTGCCATACAAAAAATTGGTAAGATCGTGAAATTGTATTGCTGATGATATTTGGAGAGCTTTGTTGTAAAACTTATTTGCTTGATGTATATCACCGTTCTGGTCCATTACTTCAGCCAGATTGGTGTACGATAATGCCAGTGGAAATGGCTGATTTAGTTCTTTTCGAATCTCGAGTGAACGATTTAGATAATAGATGGATGAGTCATTATCTCCTTCAATACTTTTGAGAATCCCTAAAAATTCATAGCTATAGGAAATACTTACCTGGTCATTTACTTTTTCGGCATTGTAAATAGATTTTTTATAAAGACTTTCAGCAAGTACATAATCCTTTTTCCATTTTTCAATCATGTTACCCATTTGATTATAGGTAGTGGCCAATTCCTGATAACTGTTCAATTTTTCAAACACAAGTATACTTTGTTTAAAACATTCATAGGATTCATCAAATTGGTTCATTTTACCATAAGTAAATCCAATCTGACGAATAGCCACCGCCTCTCCCTTCTCATCATTTAGTTGAATAAATAGTTTTTTAGCAGTAAGTGCATATTGAATACTTTTTGAATAATTTCCCAAACGATAATAGCTCCCCGAAGTAGTCATAACAATATCTGCTAATTCAGGAATCTTTTGTTTTTCATTCAATATGTTAATCCAGTAATCACCTAATGCTACAGCATCAGATATGGCTGACTCATTTAAGTATTCAATTTCACTTTTTACTTTTTTATGTTGTTGGTCAAAGGGAACCTGACCGATAGATGTCATCAGGCTATCAATGTTGTAACTATACACATGCTGAATAGATGCCGCCAAAAAAATAATGACACATAGACCCGTATACCTGATAATCTTATACATATCTTGAACGGATAAATATACGTTGAAAAAGGAAATAATGACTAGTCATTTATAGGTATAAAACCTTTGTTTTTTGATTTTTGTGTAACTTATAATACTTATGCTATCTTTGGGAATGGTCATTTTGAAGGCAATATATAGTATATACGCCTGGGTACTATGGGTGTTGATTGGATTTTGGGCTTTTTTATGGGCTATTATTGTTACCATGGTAAGGGGCAAAAAGGGATTATCCTCCATTATTACAGGATATAAAATCTTTGCTAAATGCTGGTTCTTTTTTATTGGAATTAGAATGAAGGTGAAAGGCAAAGAAATTCGTGATACTGCGGAACCTTGTATTTTAGTAAGTAATCATGGGTCCAACCTGGATATGATGACGGCACCACATGTTATTAAAACCAAAGTAATGGCTTTGGCAAAAACAGAATTAAAAAAAATTCCCATGTTGGGTTATATGTTTAAAGCGGTAAGCGTTTTTGTTGATAGAAAAGATCCGGAAAGCAGAAAAAAGAGCATGTTGGAAATGAAAGAGGTGTTGAAAAAGGGAATAGATATTTTTATGTATCCTGAAGGTACCCGAAACAGAACCAAGTTTCCATTGAAGGATTTTTATGATGGGGCCTTTAAAACAGCTATCGAATTACAAAAACCCATCATGCCTCTGATTTTTTTAAATCTGAGAAAAATTGCTCCTATGGGCAGTTTTTTAATGCAACCCGGTACTGTTACAGCCGAGTTTTTTCCACAAATAAGTACGGTTGGGTTAACAGAAGATGATGTTCCGGCTTTAAAACAAAAAGTATACTCACTTATGTACGAGTATATAGAAAATAATGATCCTCACTTTATAAATAAAAAATGAAGAGAGCATTTATTGTTATTTTAATAGCATTAGTCTTTGAATCTTGTGGAAAAAAAGATTCTTCAAAAAAATATTATCAATGCAACGGATATGCTGCCGGAACCAATTATTTAATTGAATACGAAAATAATTCAGGTGATTTAAAAAATGAATTGAGTTCATTATTGGCAGAAATAGATAAATCAATAAATATTTCAAATACTCAATCAGGTCGTTCGAAGTTTAATGGAAATGATTCAGGAGTAGTAAGTAATAAATTATTGAAAGATATATTTTCCATATCATCAAAAATATATATTGATACAAAAGGAATGTATGATCCTACCATGAATAAAGTGAATGAATGGTATGGTAGGGACGTAAAAAAATTCATTTATCCTGAATTAATTGATTCTTCTGATCTTGATTCATTAAAAATGTATCAAGGTTTTGATCAAGTTCATTTAATAAATGGTGGATTGGTCAAAAAAACATCTTCTGTTTTTATTGATTTTTCAGGAATATATCAAGGATACATGGTTGATAGAATTGCAGAATTATTGGATGGATATAGTATACAGAATTATCGGATTGAAGTAGGCGCTTCCATCAGAGCCAA
>CAZUXM010000023.1:27256-28576 GCA_964624635.1 uncultured Candidatus Competibacteraceae bacterium | reverse complement strand
TAGTAGTTTTAGATAAACCAACTGATGAACAAAAAAATCGTCATCAACTAGGTTCTGTTGTGATAAATGGTACTGGTTTTTCCATAGCCGGTTCATATAGAGCGTTTTTTACTAAAGGACTGATGAAACTTCCTTATACAATTGATCCTAAGAGTTTGTATCCAGTTAAACATACATTAATATCTGCGGCGGTATTTGCCCCAACTGCGGCAGAGGCACAGGCATATGCCAATTCTTTTTTAGTGATGGGTCCAGAAGCAACTAAAACCTTTCTTATTTCCCATCCTCAATTAGAAGTATACTTGATAAGTACTAATTATAAAGGTGAATGGCAAACTTATCTGAGTGAATCCTTGTCATCCAGATTAGAGGGGGTAAAGTATTGATAGAAGTTAAATGAAAACTTCTTTAATGCATTGCATAGGAATATTTACTCCTCCTTTTAAAGTAATCTCGTTTTCATCTGTTGACCAAATAGTGGTTTCAACAGCTTTGGTACCTTGTTCTGTTTCAAAAACTACTTTTACTTTAGTTTTATGGGTATTACCCAAAATCATTCCTTTGCTTAGGTTGGCATATCTTAATCTTCTATCTTCGGCGGTATCTAAAACCTCTCTGTGAACAAAATTGTATTTACGAATATCTTCTTTGGTAATAAGCTCTACGGTAGGTGTCATAGAATTTGGATTTAGTATTTTAAATATACCTGTATTTTTTTAAAATACAAAACTCCTGCTTAAAATTCTATTAATAAATCAACCTCATTATGAATGAGATAGTTGTGAGTTGAAAATTGATTTCCACCTATTGTAATACAGACATTTTTGCAGAATATATTTTACCATTAGCGTAATTGGTTGCATTGATAATATATAAACCCGAGCTCAGTTGAACGGGTATTTGTGATACACTAGATTTGGAAACTAATCCATTCAATAAATCATTCACATTGATTATTTTTCCACTTATATCCAATACTTCTATTTTACCATTTGAAAAATCAGAAGGTAATAGAATATTTAATTGATTGTTTGAATAGTAGACGGTAAGATAACTTGCTGCTATTTCACAATTTAAATACACAGGATCATAAATAGTAGATGTACCATCAAAGTCAACTTGATTCAATCTGAAATATTGATCTCTGTTTTGATTAGCTACATCCACTTCATAAGTTAAATATGAATTTGAATTTCCGGCTCCTTGAATAGTTTTTAAAATATGATACTGTATGGCATCCTGTGAACCTTGTAACTCAAAATAGTTATTATTTATTTCGGAGGTAGTTGACCAATTCGCTTTAATAATGCCTTCATCACA
>CAZUXM010000023.1:10218-27162 GCA_964624635.1 uncultured Candidatus Competibacteraceae bacterium | reverse complement strand
AAGTAATAGAGGCAAGTGTAAACGGACTAAATGCGGTTACCGCAGCAGAGGTAATAACAGTACCAGAGGCAAGTGTTCCTGTGGTTCCTCCGTTCCCATGATCTCTCCACATAGCACCATCCCATCTGGCTACTCTAAGATCTCCAAGGTTGGTTACTCCACAACTATTACTGTTCCATGTAAGAGTAACCAGTACATTAGAAGAACCATTAGTTCGGTCTATCATCCAATATTCACAATTACTGATATGATCTAGCGTTGCGTCTTTTAAATTTTCATCAAAGGTAGGGTGTGGATTTAAGTTGAAATATTGTGCAGTAAAATGATGAGACGTGTTAGTAGGTGCACTAATAGATGCAGGACGATAAAAATTATTATCTCCTACAGGAAATGTAAATGCATCATCTCCTGTCTTACGAACGGGGCCATCGGTATAACTGGCATTGGTCATACCTGTTGCTACAGCATTATCATAAAAATTAATTCGATTAGCGGTGGTAGTAAACATTCTACCGTTGGTATAAGTAACACTGTTCTCAATATCACTTGGAGTGTTGAGTGTAAGTGTTCCTGCCGATTTATTTACAATTATATTGGCAAATATTTCAGTAAAACCTGCAGCGTTGATGGTTTGATTTCCAGTACCATCAAAATGAATAATAGAATTCGTTTGTTTAAAATCAGTTTCTAAACCATTATTAATATAGTTACCCCTTATATGAACAATCCCAAAATCAGGAGCATCTGTTAAATCAAATACCCCTCCATTATTAATAACCACATTACCATTTATATTTACTGTAGTTGTATTAAATTCATTTTCAAATTGTGCATTTTCAGTGCCTGACCCTGTACCCGTAATAGTTAAATTTACACAACTAAAAGAGGCTGTATTTAAAATTGCCATTACCTGATTTCCTCCTCCTGCAGTTTTATTAATGGTAACATTACCTCCGCAGGTAAGGCTTGATGTATTTTGTACAGTTAATGTTCTGTTGGTACCATTATTAGAACTGAGTGAAATATTGTTGCAAACAGCTGCACCTGCTCCGCCAACTACACAATTATTAATCGCAGTTTGATCAATGGTGACATCCGTGCTAGCAGTAGGTACAATATTATTGTGCCAGTTTCTACAGTCAAACCAATCAGTACTAACAGTTCCTGTCCATATACCCGGAATACCTGCACTAGTGGTAGTTAATCTAACATCATCTATAAAAAACCCCTCATCAGTTCTATCAAAATTAGCTGCAGTCCCATTATTCATGTTAGTATTAAAGGTAGCACATGACCCTCCGGTAACGGAAACAACCCTTACTGCAATGGTGTTTGTTCCCGCAGGGACAGCATAATTTAATTGATTAGCACAAGTAAATAAAGTACACCCGGCTGATGCGGAACCTGCATTGGCAGGGTTTGTTGCATATGTATAACTATAGTCACCAAATCCACTTACTTGACCAATGGGAGTAAATGCAGCACCATTTAGAGAAACAAGAATAACGGCACCTTCTCTAGTATCCAATCCGGGTCCAGAACCTCCACGAACACTATGACCAATTTGTAAATTAACACCAGTAAGACCGGAAATATTTACAGTACTGAATGTAATGGTGTTACTTTGACCGCTGCGACCTACGCAAGCAGCAAAAGAACCTGTTCTATTGTTTTGTGAATTTCTGAGACCACCCGTATAGCCCCAATTTTCGGTGCAGGTGATAGATGCATTTTCAAAACCTTGAAAAAAAACAGTTGTTTGAGCATGAGATACATAGATTACCCCTATGCATAACAATAATGTATAAATCTTTTTCATTTTATAAATAATAAATATTAATGAGAAACTCATGTGGTTTCAATGCGTCTTGGGAGGAGCATATCAAGGGTAATCACATGCAGTTCAAATGTAAGCAGGTGCTGTTAAGCCATCATTAAATAGGTAAATACATACTATTAATAAATCGTTAGCATCACTATGTTTTATAAAAGCAGATGATAATGTATTTTACAATCAAATATTTAGAATTATGGCCTTTGAAATTGAAGTAAAAAAGAATGCATTTGCCGGTGCTACCTTTTATCTGGATGAATCATGTATTAGGTTTGACGGTAAAGAAATTAATACCAGAAATATTTCCGGGTTTGGATATATGCAAACTCAAACCAGTGTAAATGGGATTAATACCAGTAAAACATTTGAGATACATCTTTGGGAAAACGAAAATACCAAAGCAACTACATTGAGATTTATGGGCGCATTTGGAGGTGGTGCAGCTAATGATAAGTATATGACTATTACCGACCAGCTATGGAAGTACTTTGGAGACAGAATGCTCAATCAATTACACGAAAATCTTTTACAAGGAAAAACGATTCAATTAAATCCGGATATAAAATTAATATCAACAGGAATAGTGGTTCGTCGCAAACCATTATTTAAACCTGCATACGAATTATTGATAGAGTGGAATAATGCCAGCCTTTCTACTTTTCAAGCAACCTTAACAGTAAAATCAAAATTGAACAAAAAAGCAAAATTGTTTGCCATGTTCGCAGGAAAAAATGTGTGGTTGTTATACTATTATTTGAATTGGTTGTCTAAGGCACCTAATGCGGTTAATGAACTAAATTCAACCCCGAACAATTATCAGTTAATAGCAAAATCTTAAAACTCTACTAGAGTTCCTATTTTTTCTCCTTCCAATAATTTTAAAAGATTACCAGGAGTATTAATGTCAAATACGATAATAGGTAATTTGTTTTCATTGCAGAGTGTAAAGGCAGTCATGTCCATAACATTTAATCCTTTTGAGTACACTTCATCAAAAGTAAGGGTTTCGTATTTGGTAGCTGTTTTATCTTTTTCAGGATCGGCGGTATAAATACCATCTACACGAGTACCTTTTAAAACCACATCAGCTTCAATTTCAATAGCACGTAATGAAGCGGCAGTATCAGTAGTAAAATATGGATTACCGGTGCCGGCTCCAAAAATAACTACACGACCTTTTTCTAAATGTCTAACAGCTCTTCTTCTAATGTATGGTTCTCCGATTTCTTTCATTTCAATTGCACTTACCAAACGGGTTTGTACTCCATTATTTTCTAATGCAGATTGTAGTGCCATTCCGTTCATTACAGTAGCTAACATCCCCATATAATCACCTTGTACTCTATCAATACCTCCTTCTGAAGCACTGATACCTCTAAAAATATTTCCACCACCAATAACTACTGCCGTTTCTACACCTTTATCCACTATTTTTTTTATTTCGAGTGAATAATGTTTAAGCATAGCCGGATCAATTCCATACTGTTTTTCACCCATTAGTGATTCGCCGCTTAACTTTAGAAGTACTCTTTTATATTTCATGTGGTGTATTTTTATATTGATACTGAATGAACAAAAAAAAGCCCCGATATAATCGAGGCTTTAAAAATATTACTGACCTAAACCATAGCGTTTGAAGGCAGATACGGTAAGATCTTTGTCAACTCCTTTTAAATATGAAGCAACAGTTAATTTGTTGTCCATAATATAATCCTGATTCAACAAAGTATTTTCTTTAAAGTATTTTTCTAACTTTCCTTTTGCTATCATTTCGATTTTGTCTTCAGGTTTTCCTTCTTGACGTAAAAGATCTTTAGCAATATCAATTTCCTTTTCGATTAAATCCTGAGGAACATCATTTTTATCTAACGCAACAGGGTTCATTGAAGCTGCCTGCATAGCTACATTTTTAGCTGCAGTTTCAGAATCACCTACTACTTTGTTTAAACCTACAACGGCAACAATCCTGTTTCCAGGGTGATTGTAAGCATATACAAATGCACCTTCTACTTTTTCATAACAGCCGATTTCGATTTTTTCACCGATTTTTCCGGTCATATCAGTAATATGATCCTGGATTGAACGACCATCAATTAATTCTGCTAATAAACCTTCTTTATTAGCAGGATATTTATCAAGTGCAATGTTAGATACTTTAGTAGCAAAATCTGTAAAGTCAGAATTTTTACCTACGAAGTCAGTTTCGCAATTTACAGCTACAATTACTCCTTTGGTTTTATCAGCATTTACTAATCCTAATACATATCCTTCGTTAGCACTTCTGTCACTACGGTTAGCAGCAACCTTTTGTCCTTTTTTACGAAGTATTTCGATAGCAGCTTCAAAATCACCATTTGATTCTTCTAAAGCTTTTTTACAATCCATCATACCTACACCTGTTATCTGGCGAAGTTTGTTTACGTCTTGTGCTGTAATTTTTACTGTTTCCACTTTTCTTTATTTTTTTGATGTGTAATTATTTTTATTGCTAGCTCTATTTTTGTATCTCGTATTTTTGTCTGTCTGAGCTTGTCGAAGACAGTTCAAAAAAAATCAGCCAATGAATTTTCTTCATGGCTGATTCAAGAATATGTTTTTATTTAATTATTCTTCGTGTGCCTCAGCCTTTACTTCTTCTTTAGCAGATTTTTTCTCTTCTTTTTCTGAAGATTCTTTTTCGTCTGCTTTTTCAGATTTTCTTTCTTTTAAACCTTCGTTGATTGCTTCAGCAATGATATCAAGGATTAAAGAAACTGAATCAGCTGCATCATCATTAGCAGGGATTGCATAATCCACTTCATTTGGATTTGAGTTTGTATCAACTATACCAAATGTTGGGATATTTAACCTTTTAGCTTCAGCTACTGCAATATGTTCACGTTTAATATCAATAATGAATAAAGCAGCAGGAAGTCTGTTCAAATCAGCAATACTTCCAAAGTCTTTTTCCAATTTAGATTTTGTACGACCTAATACTAATCTTTCTTTTTTAGAAAGGGTAGCAGCTGTACCATCTTTTAGCATGTTATCTAAAGTGGTCATTTTTTTAACTGACTTACGAATGGTTACGAAGTTAGTTAACATACCACCTGGCCATCTTTCAGTTACGAACGGCATATTCATACCTGCTGCTTTAGTAGCAACGATTTCTTTGGCTTGTTTTTTAGTACCAACAAACAACACTTTTTTACCTGACTTAGCAATTTGCTTCAAAGCATTGGCAGCTTCATCCAACTTAACTTGTGTTTTGTTAAGGTCAATAATGTGGATGCCATTTTTTTCCATGAAGATATATGGAGCCATTTGTGGATCCCATTTTCTCTTCAAGTGTCCGAAATGTACCCCTGCAGCCAGTAATTGTTCAATAGTTGTTCTTGACATAACTTCCTTAGAAATTTTGATATAAATAAATTAACGTTTACTAAATTGAAATCTTTTTCTTGCTTTCTTACGACCGAATTTCTTACGTTCAACCATACGAGGATCACGGGTCATTAAACCATGTGCCCTTAATTCTTTTTTAGTATCAGGATTCATCTCAACGAATGCTTTAGAAATAGCTAAACGAATAGCTTCTGCTTGTCCGTTGATACCTCCACCCATTACATTTACTTTAACATCATAACCTTTTACATCTACATTAGAGATGGTGAAAGCCTGAGTTACTTTGTATTGTAAAATTGGGCTTGGGAAATAGGTTTTATAATCTCTACCATTGATGGTAATGTTGCCTTTACCTTTTCCAAAATAAACACGGGCAACCGATGTTTTTCTTCTTCCTGAAGTATTAATGATTTCCATACGGATTACTTAATATCGTTTAAATTAATTTTTACCGGATTTTGTGCTTGTTGATCATGCTCAGCACCAGCGTATACACGTAGGTTTCTGAATACTTCACGACCTAATTTATTTTTAGGCAACATGCCTCTTACAGCTTCCTCAACAGCATAATATGGTTTTTTTGCTAGAGCCAACTTTATTGGAGTCTCTTTTTGACCACCTGGATAACCAGAGTGAGTACGATAAGTTTTATGATCCATTTTATTACCGGTCAAACGAACCTTTGATGCATTGATAACAATCACATTATCACCGCAATCAGCATGAGGGGTAAAGTTAGGCTTATGTTTACCTCTTAAAATCATAGCAACACGAGCTGCTAAACGACCTAAAACTTCGTTCTCTGCATCCACCAGAATCCACTTCTTATCAGCGGTTTGCTTGTTTCCTGATATGGTTTTGTAGCTTAAAGTATCCACAATTTTCTGTATTAATTAATAGTTTGTTTCCCTAAAATCGGGCTGCGAAGATAGTAACTATTTTTAATTAGAACAAACTCTTCAACAAATTAATGTGGATAAATAGAGGTTTTAGGGCTTTTTAGGGCAGCAACCATGGGTGAAGAGATACCCCGCTAAGGGCGGGAATTAGGTTTGGCGCGGAGTTTAGCGAAACACATGGGGCTGCAAGCCTTGGGAGCCCGCCATAGGTGGGGTGGCCATCCAAAACATACATATATATATATACTATTTTGAAAAATCAACCTTGGGGGCATTTTCAGTACCCGGTTGTGCCTGGAAGGTGGGCTTTTTCTCAAAACCAAATAAACTGGCAGTTATATTGGTAGGAAACTTTCGACGCTTAGTATTATAAGCCTGTACCGCATCAATAAAGTTTTTACGCTCAACAGAAATGCGGTTTTCCGTGCCCTCCAATTCAATCCTCAAGTCACGAAATGCCTGATTGGCTTGCAAGGTAGGGTAACTTTCAGCTACTGATAATAATCGGCTAATTGTTCCGCCAAAAGTATATTGAGCATCATCGAATTTTTTCAAATCTTCTTCGGTCATATTAGAGGGGTCGATTTTTACCTGTGTGGCCGAGGCTCGTGCCTCCATTACTTTGGTTAAGGTTTCCTGCTCAAAATCAGCTTCACCTTTAACAGTTTCAACAATATTAGGAATCAAATCAGCCCTGCGTTGATAGGCATTTTCAACCTGAGCCCAGCGTGCATCACAATTTTCTTCCAGTTCAACTAATTTATTGTACCCGCATGAACTTAAACTGAACGATGCTATGGCTATTAATATGATGGGAATGATTCTGCTCTTCATAATATAGTATGTTAATGTGGTTGTTTGGTTAAAAATACGACTTTTTACGTTTAATATATAAACAATGTTGTGTGGTTTTAGATATTTTATGGTTTTCATCTGGTCTGAAACCAATCACTCCTGCAATTTTTTTAGTGGCTGTTTCAACTACCCAAATATTTTCTTTTTGAAATCGATCTACTTTTATATCAGTTAGAAAATCACTTATTTTTTTCTTACCCTGCATTCCCATGGGAGTGAATTTATCACCGGCTTTCCATTTACGAATGGTTAGCGGGTATTTTAAAGTGGTACTGTCTAATAAAATTTCATTTGGACCCGTGAGCAGGGTAGGTACTTTTTTTACTTCTATCACTCCAATATCCAGTACCTCGTTTTTATATGGAAATTTATTTGGAATAATATACTCTTCGGGTTCCGTTTCTTCATCTTCTTTTGGTTTGATGAGTATAAATAAACGATCAATTACTAATATATGATCGGCCGAGATAAATTGTTTGCTTTCCTGTGCTTCAATGGACGTTAAAATTTGCTCCGCTTGTTGTGAATTAAATCCAAAATCTTTTACTAATTCGTACATGATTTCTTCATTGGTGCCACGAGCCAGAATTTCTAGGGCCGAAATTTTAAATCCACCAAATGCCTCATCATAATGTACTAATTCATTTTTTAAACGATTAATCGCTTGTTTATAGATTTTTGCTACATTTTTCCAATTGAAAATATTAAATGCATAAGTTTCAATAAAGTTGGGGTTGTATTGTTCCAGTAACGGAATAAGTTCATGCCTAACTTTGTTTCTTTTGTATTTGGTAGTAGCATTTGTTCGGTCTTCACGCCATGTAATGTTATTTCTTACAGCATAATCTTTTATTTCATCACGGTATAAATGTATCATAGGTCGTATAATATTACCATTGACTGCAGGTACACCGGTAAGACCGTTAATTCCTGTTCCACGAATCATATTCATTAAGGATGTTTCAATAGAATCATTTAAATGATGTGCTGTAATAATATACGAAAATCCCTTTTTTTCGGTGATTTGATTAAACCATTTATAACGAAGATTTCGGGCGGTCATTTGTGTTGATTCGCCTTTTATTTTTTTTACTTTGAATTTTTTTTCAATGTGAGGAATTTTGTTTTTCTGGCTCCATTTTTTTACAAAATTGGCATCAGCATCTGATTCTTTATTTCTTAACCCAAAATTACAATGAGCAATTGTTATAGGATAGTTGTATTTGTGTAATACATGTGCACATACCATTGAATCAATACCTCCACTAACAGCTACCAGTATTTTTTCTCCAGCATACTTGGGTGCCAGATTACGGAATGAATCTATGAGCATTTCTTCTACACGTTCCATTATTCTATAGTTGCATTAAGTGCTTTTAACAAAGGTTGTAATTTGATAAGACATTCTTCATATTCTTTTTCAACAATAGATTCGGAGGTAATAGCACTACCTACAGCTACAAACAGTTTTTTACTTGCTTTATCATAAAAAACAGATCGTATCAAAACACTAAAGTCAAAGTCATTGTTGGGTGTAATATACCCTAACATACCTGAATAAGGACCTCGGGCAAAAGCTTCATATTGATCAATTAGTTGCATGGCTCGTTTTTTGGGAGCTCCAGTCATACTTCCCATCGGAAAAGTAGCTTGTAATATGTTTCCAAATTTTTCCTTAGGATCAATTCGAGCACTGATGGTAGATGTCATTTGCAAAACACCCGGGTAAGTATATACACCAAATAGTTCATCTACATGTACAGTACCTTTTTTTGCCAACTTTGAAAGATCATTACGGGTAAGGTCAACAATCATCACATTTTCGGAACGTTCTTTATTGTCATTCTGCAATTTCATTTTGTCTTCATCCTCTTGTCCTTTGATTCTTGAACGTGTTCCCTTCATAGGTTGAATACTTAGTTTGTTACCCTTTTTTTTGATGAATCTTTCCGGGCTGGCGGATATAATTGAAAATGTTTCAGTATCAATGAGTGCCGAAAACGGCATTGGGGCTATTTTATTCAGTTGTTGAAATATTTCAATAGGATTAACAGAAATATTTTCAGCAATAAATGGTATACAGTAATTTACCTCATAAATATCACCCTGTTGAATATGTCTTTTTAATTGATAGACTTGATGGATATATTCTTGCTTAGATATGAGAGGTTTTAAAATTGTCTTTTCGGGTAATAAATTCTCCGAAATATATTCAACAGGTTCATGTTCGATTATCGGATCTTTAACAGCACATAACCAACAAGTAGGAAAATGACCTATGTTTTTGTGAGAAGGATTTTTGTTTTCTATCCATCGGAAGCCGGCATCATAGCTAATAAATCCAAGGATATGACAATCAGGGTGTTGGTTAATAAATGATTGTAAATCAGCGGGGGAGAAGTTTTCAACAGAATTGAATGTTTTTTGAGGTGTCCCGATAAATTTTAAGCATTCAAAATCATGCACTATAACCTCATTATTTTCATAACTACCTCTGTTTGAAGCTAAATAAATAGATATTTTACCTGTGGGTGCCAATGTCAACTTTTGGTGCTTTGTACAATAATCGCAAAAATAAAAGTAAGTTGAACTTTTGCATTGTAATTGGAGAATTAAATAGTAATTTAGTTTCGGTTTTAAACAACTACCCAATAATTTTTTACAGTGATGAAAAGAACTTTACTAACCATCCTCATCATAACTTCACTAGGAGTTATATCAAGTAATGCACAAGGCACCATGAGAGCCGACGGTGCAAACGTTAGAATTGTAGCAAGTGGTGCTCCATCCATTGTGTTGAATAATATGCACTTTAGAAATAATGCCGCAAATGCACTTGTTGCGCCAGCCAATAGTGAGTTTAGGTTTGTTGGAAACACTACAACAGAAATATCCTCAACCGGACCTTTCAATACTACTTTTGCTAATGTTGAAATTAATAAAACAGGAGGCTCTGAAATTGATGTGATTACCAATAATATGACCATAACCACCGCACAACAATTAGAGATGGTGATAGGAAATATTGATATGAATAATAATCTATTAAGCACTTGGGAATTAGGAACAGCCCCGGTTGCAGGGTCATTAGGAACATTAAATCGAACTACTGGTCACCTTTATAATGGGTATTTTAGAAGATGGTATACAACTGGTCCAGGTATCAATAACCCTAACTGGGATGTTCCAATCGGAATGAATGCAGGTAGCTATAATTTTGCCCGAGCTTACCATGTAAATGCTACCAGTGGAGGTACTTTACGAGTTCGTTTTGTTCCAGGCCCTACTTTTTATACAGGATTGCCGTTATTTGATGCTACAAACCCAGGTGCTTGTACAGGTTCTTTAGGTGCTGGAGTTGATATCAATAATTATGCTAACGAAGGATATTGGGATGTAATTGCTGCTAATGGTATTGATGTGGTTTCTCCATATACTATCCAACTATGTTATAACAACTTTACAGCTCCAACCAGTGAGCCTTGCTTGCGTATCATTAAATCAGAAAACCTTACTTCTTGGATGCAAGAAGGTGTGCATGGAACTGTTGATGCCGTGAACAATTGGGTAACACGCGATTTACAAACAGGCTTTCCATCAGGTTTAAATTCAGCTTTGTTTACTATTGCTGGAGATATTTTAATCAATCCTTTACCAATTGAGTTATCTGCATTTAATGCTAATTGTGGTCATAACAGCATTATGGTAAGTTGGACTACTGCTTCTGAAAACGGAAACTCTCATTTTATTTTAGAAAGGACCAAAGATTTATTAACCTGGGATGTAGTTGCAGTGGTTCCTTCACAAAACGGATACAGCAATATTTCTCAAACTTATCATTTCGAAGATCAGGTATTTAATGGAACATTTTATTACCGTTTAACTCAAGTGGATATTAATGGTGATATGGAAACCTTCCCACCAGTTACGGTAAATTGCTCAGGAGGTTCATCGGATCCAGCAATTGTAAATACATATCAAAATAATGATGGACAGGTTACTATCGTGATGTATTCACCTGCTGATTGGGATTATGTACTTGATTTTTATGATTTGCATGGTAGAAAAATCATTGCATCTAAAGGTACTGCAACTGCAGGAAATAATACCATTACTTTAGATGGTAATATGTTGAGAGATGCTTACTATTTAATTCACATTCAAATAGGAGATAAAAACTTAACTAAGAAAGTATTTGTAAGATAGTCCTTCGACAAGCTCAGGACAACAAGCCCCAAAAACTAGTTTCAATAAAAAAGCCCTATATATATAGGGCTTTTTTATTGATTACTTTCCATAATAGTTTTTAAAACACCTTCTTTTAAAGCATACGTAGTATTAATGATGTTTTTTACTCCAGTAGATTTAATTACATAATCAGTTAACAAAATTGAAACTCCCATCATTTCTGCTCTGAATGGAGTCATTCCTTTAATCTGTAATCTATCTTCATAGGTTGATGGTAGAAGCAAATCATAGGTGTAGGCAAATTCTTCTAAGGTAATCTGATAATTTTTTTCTTTATCAGGATAGGGTAGATGTGAATGAAAACGGTAGTGAGTAATGGCCCGCATTGTATCAAAAAAGCCGGAAGAGCCCACAAGAATATCAGGTACATGATGAGAGGATACTTTTATTAAGCTGCTTTCAAGCACTTCTTTGAAATGCAGGTAATATTTTTCTATATCGTTTATATTTAATGGATCAGCGGGTTTAAATTTTTCAATTAGACGGCTGGCTCCTAACGGATAACTTTCTTTAAAAAATATTCAGTACTTCCACCCCCAATATCCATAATAAGATAAGTAGTGCCTGGTTGTGGAGGTAATGCCCATATAACACCTTTGTAAATGTATTCGGCTTCCAATTCTCCTGAAATAATTTGAACGTCAATTCCTGTAAATTGGAAAATATCTTTTTTTAATTCCGGACCGTTTTCTGTACTTCTGAATGCAGAGGTAGATGTGGCAATTATTTTATCAGCATTCAACTCTTTTATGCGAATTGAATAGGATTGCATAGCATCCAATGCACGTTTATATGCATCGGGGGCAATCATCATTTTTTCAATGCCCCCTTTGCCAATGGTTACAGGGATCTGCTCTTTATGTACTAATGAAATTTGATTACCAATAACATCAGTGATTAATAAGTTAAAAGTATTGGTGCCACAATCAATGATAGCAACTCTCATGCTTTGTAATAGCTATTGTATTAGGATTTTACACGTATATATTTCAGCTTTTTAGCTTCTGACAACGATATGTATATTGAATTATCATTTATTTTATAGTATGTAATTCGTTGTGTTGCATTATTGCTTTTGCATTCAAAAATATATTCATTATTTGTTATAGTAATTAAATGGAATAGAGTTTCTTCAGTACCTATACTTATAGAATAGATAATTGTGTCACCCTGTTTATAAATTTTAAATATAGCATCAGGATCTAGCTTTCTTATCACTCCATTTTCGTTTACAATAGGATATGAAGCCCCATTTAATTCGGATTTCTGATTATTCATTTTCCATAACTCAATGTATGAATTATTTTCACATGTCCATTCACCATCGAGCCATAATAATTGGTCGATTGAAAAAGATTGTCCATTAACTTTAATAGTTAGCAAAACAAGGGTTGCGAAAAAAATAATTTTTAGTTTCATTGAAATGATTTAGATACAACCATGTCTTTGCTTCCTTGAGTATACATATAAAACCCTTCTCCTGATTTGGCCCCCAATTTACCTGCTGTAACCATGTTAACTAATAATGGGCATGGAGCATACTTTTGATTGCCTAACCCATCGTATAGAACATTTAAAATGCTTAAGCATACATCCAATCCAATAAAGTCGGCTAATTGTAATGGACCCATAGGATGAGCCATACCTAATTTCATTACAGTGTCAATTTCTTCAACCCCTGCCACCCCTTCAAATAAAGTGATAATGGCTTCATTAATCATCGGCATCAAAATTCTGTTGGCAACAAAACCAGGATAATCGTTTACCACTACCGGAATTTTACCTAATTCTTTTGATTTATTATGTATGGCAGTTGATACTTCTTTAGAAGTAGAATACCCATTAATAATCTCTACCAACTTCATTACCGGCACCGGATTCATAAAGTGCATTCCAATAACTTTATCTGGACGTTTTGTTACAGAAGCAATTTTTGTAATTGAAATGGAAGAAGTATTAGAAGCAAGGATAGCATTAGCAGGAGCCGCAGCATCTATATCTTTAAATATTTTTAGTTTAAGATCAATATTTTCGGTGGCAGCTTCTACAACTAATTCGGCATTCAATACTCCACTTGAAATATCGGTATACGTTTTTATATTAGCTATTGTGGTGTTTTTATCAGCTTCAGTAATACTGCCTTTGGTTACCATTCTGTCCAGATTCTTTGAAATAGTGCTTAATCCGCGGTCTAAAGCCTCCTGTGAAATATCTACCAATGATACTTGATGCCCTGTCATGGCAAAAACATGAGCTATTCCATTACCCATAGTACCTGAGCCAATTACGGTGATGTTTTTCATACTGATGTACTTATTGTTATACCGGCAAATGTATAAGAATTTTAGTGGTTTTATTAATGTACTCACTTATAAGCAATAAGTGGTTATAAAATACCTTTAACATTAGGTATAATTAAACCTTTATATGTATCTTTAGTCAATAGAACTAAACATTATACCCAAGGATTATGAAAAAATTCCTATTGTTCATCTTGTTTGCTGGGAGCTTAAGCTTAAATGCACAAACCTATACTTGGGCCGAAAATACAGCCTGCATTTTTTACACACATTGCACTGAGTGCCACTTTCCTGGAGGACCTGGACCATTTTCACTTATTGATTATGCAAGTGCTTTCTCAGCACGTTTTGCAATTAAACAAGCCATTCTGGACGATTATATGCCACCATGGTCTCCTAACGAAAACTATCAGACCTATGCACATGAACGCCTTTTATTACAAGAAGAAAAGGATATTATTATTGGATGGGTAGATCAAGGAGGATTACAAGGTAATATTGCCAATGCGCCAACGCCCCCATCATATACTGCAGGGGGAAGTCAGTTACCCTCCATTGATTTTACAGGAGGTATAGGTAATTATACCAATGCCGCAACTATTGATGACTATAGATGTTTTTATATACCAACACATTTAGGGGTTGACAAATACATTGAATCGGTTGAGTTTATTCCAGGGAATAGGCAGATTGTCCACCATACCTTAGTGTATTATGAAACAGATACAAATGCTTTGATATCATTGGATAATGGTGATCCAGGACCAGGATGGACCAACTTCGGTGGTACAGGAGTTTCTGGTTCAAAATTGATACAAACCTGGATTCCAGGAAGTACTCCTTTAACCTATCCTAATAATATGGGAGTAAAACTTCCAGCCAATGCTTATATAGTGGTTCAAATTCACTATCCTCAAGGTACTAATGGGGATGTAGACTCCAATAGTCGAATCAACTTAAAATTTGCTTCCGGAACGGTTCGAGAAGTAAGTTTAGCTCCTGTATTAGATTTTATTTTACCAGGACAAATTACACCATGGCCGTTGCATATTCCTCCTCATTCAACTGCCTCGTTTGTTGAAACCTATACTTTGCCTAGTTTAACCCCATTTGCCGATAATTATACGGTTCTCAATGTTCAACCTCATATGCATAAAGTAGGAAGTAGCATTAAGGTTTATGCTGTAAAACCGGGTAACGATACAGTTCCTCTGGTTGATTTACCTGTGTGGGATTTTAAATGGCAAGGTCAATATACTTTCAGGCAACCCATCATTTTACCTGAGGGAACTGTTTTAAGGGCCGAAGCGTTTTATGATAATACCATCAATAACATCAATGCACCAAACCCAAATCTGGATGTATATGCAGGAGAAGCATCAGACGAAGAAATGATGCAAGTTTATTTTAGTTTCTTATATGCTTTACCAGGTGATGAAAACATTGTAATTGATACCGTAGCTCATAAGCCAAGTTATATGGGTTGTAATACTATTGGTATTGAAGATATCATTGGAACACAGTTTCATTATACAATATACCCAAATCCAACTTCAAATTGGGTTAATGTGTCGTTTGAACAAAAACAACCCGGAGATGTAAAACTTAGCCTAATTGATTTACAAGGAAAAATTTTGGCCGAATATGTTCAACCTTCGGTTGGCATAGGCACTTTCACAAAAACATTGGATGTAAGCACAATCCCATCTGGAATATACTATATAAGGACGTGGAGTGGGGAACACATGTTTGCGAAACCGGTAGTGATAACTAAATAAAATATCAAAGAGCCTTCAAATTTGAAGGCTCTTTTTATTTGTTGTATATTTACTAATCAATTTAGCATTTACATTATTATTATGAAAAAACTATTACTCATTCTTTCTTTGGTTTTTACTATTCACTTAGCTTCAGCTCAAACCTATACCTGGGCTGAAAATGCTGCTTGTATATTTTATACCAATTGTACAAAATGCCATTTTCCCGGAGGTCCCGGACCTTTTTCGTTAATTGATTATGCAAGCGCATATTCTGCGAGGTATGCCATTAAACAAGCCATTCTGGATGACTATATGCCACCATGGCCTCCTAATGAAGATTACCAAACCTATGCACACGAAAGGTTAATAACTCAACAGGAAAAGGATATTATTGTTGGGTGGGTTGATCAAGGTGCTATACAGGGTAACTTAGCCAATGCTCCAACCCCACCGAGTTATTCGGCGACGGGTTCACAATTAAGTTCAATCGATTTTAGTGGAGGTGTTGGAAATTATACCAATGCAGCAACATTAGATGATTACCGTTGTTTTGTAATTCCTACCGGGTTTGCAACCGATCAATTTATTTCAGAAATAGAAATTGTTCCGGGTAATAGATCAATGGTACACCACGTATTAATTTATGTAGATAATGACACGGCTGCTATCAATGCTTTGGATGATGCAGATGCAGGATTGGGATATCAAAATTTTGGAGGAACGGGAAGTAATAATTCAAAGTTGATTGGTGGATGGGTTCCTGGAAGTGAGCCACAAATATTCCCTACCAATATGGGAGTTAGAGTGGAAGCCAATTCATATATCATATTACAAATACATTATCCGCAAGGAACCAATGGGGATATTGATAGTAACACTACTATTAATTTAAAGTATGCTCCGGGTACAGTTAGAGAGGTATACTTTGATGCAGCCTTAAATTATTCATCAGCATCAACCATCTCTCCATGGCCATTATATATTCCGGCTAATTCAACTAGAAGTTTTACTGAAACTTACACTATTCCAAGTACTGCTCCATTTCCTTTTGTAACCGTTTTGGGAGTTGCACCACATATGCATAAAGTAGGTAGAAGCATTAAGTCATATGCAATATTACCAACCAACGATACTGTGCCCTTAATTGACATTCCGAATTGGGATTTTAAATGGCAGGGACAATATAATTTCCGTCAACCATTAACATTCCCAAGTGGAACGGTTTTGAAAGCGGAGGCTTTTTATGACAACACTTTTGCTAATCCACTAGCACCAAATCCAAACAATCCGGTTTGGGCTGGCGAAGCTACTGAGGATGAAATGATGTTAGTTTATTTTAGTTACCTATTAGGACTGCCAGGTGATGATGGTATTATTGTAGATACCTCTACCGTTCATCAAACTTATATGGGTTGTAATTTTGTGGGTATTCAAGAGCAGATTCAAGCGAACGCCCAATTACAATTGTTTCCTAATCCAACAGGGTACGATTTTTATATCAGGTATGACCAATTACAGGAGTCTGATTTGAATATCCGAATTATTGATATTACAGGTAGAACGGTATTGAATATTACTCGTCCAAACATAGAAGCAGGAACCTACACTGAAAATATTCCGGTAGAAACGATTCCTCAAGGTACCTATATGGTTCAGATATCTAA
>CAZUXM010000023.1:0-10208 GCA_964624635.1 uncultured Candidatus Competibacteraceae bacterium | reverse complement strand
CACTTGTTATTGTTAGGTAACTCATTCAGATATCTAGAAAAAATAAAATGCCTGTAACAATTTTGTTACAGGCATTTTTATTGTAGTTTTTTGTTTCCCGCAGATATCGCTGATTTGCACAGAATGTCGTCGCATCTCATTGCGTTTAGACTCGAATTTAATATCGCAAATAGCCTCATAAATTCGGCTAGGTTCGTATAAAGTTCGTACTTGATGTTTATGCAGTTACAGCACCATACAATGCCGCTTGTTGTTCTTTTACTCTTTCATCCATGATGTATTCATCATAGGTCATTTCTTTATCGATTATTCCGTTTGAACTCTGACAAGTATGAAATGAAAATCAACTTTTTTGAAGGATGTCATTCTCCTACAAAAAATGGTTGTTTACAACATTTTTTCTGCTTAGTTGTTGAGGTAGGAATAATTTGGCAACATAAACATATAGTAATATGAAAAAGAATACATTTATTTTTATTCTCCTTTACATAGTAATGGATTTTGGTGCTTGGAGTCAAGCCAATGTGTTGGATTGGGCCTATTGCTATGGGTCTGCTTCAGGGTTTCAAGAAGTAGGGACCTCGGTAACCTATGACGCTGCAGGAAATCTTTATGCGATTGGTTATTTTAGCGGTACTGTTGATTTTGATCCAGGACCTGGCATTTTTAACATGAGTGCAATGGGGCCTTCCCACAATGTTTATATTCTTAAACTGAATGCTGATGGTGAGTTTGTTTGGGCTCGAAAATTCAGCGGGTATTCTGATAGCCGTCCCTGGGATTTAATCTTGGACAGTATAGGAAATGTTTATATTACAGGACAGTATTATAATACCACCGATTTTGATCCAAGTATAAACGACTTTGTAATGACCCCGGTAGGTGTTGAGGATATTTTTATTACAAAGTTGGATCCTTCAGGAAATTTTATGTGGGCAAAATCAATAGGTGGGTCGGCAAATGATGTCGGCAGATCTATTGCAATGGATAGTAACGGCAACTTAATTATTACTGGCGTATTTCAGGGTAATAACATAGATTTCGATCCGGGTCCTGGTGCTAACCTGATTTCTTCTGTTTCTTTTTCAAGTGATGTTTTTGTGTTGAAGCTAACTCCACAGGGGAATTTTATATGGGCGAAGACACTGGGAGGAAATGGCTCAGAAGAAGTGGGCTCAATGGTATTAGACAATTCGAATAATATCTATATCGGGGGGTCTTTTCAGAACACCATGGACTTTGACCCGGGTGTAGGAGTATCAAATTTAACAGCTTCTGGTAGAGATGCTTTTTTGCTGAAATTGGATAGTGTTGGGACCTTTGTTTGGGCTGGTCAAATGGGTGGAACCGGCACTGATCAGGCTTTAGGGCTTACTAGGGCACAATCAGGACAATTATATGTAAGTGGACGATTTGAAGCCACTGCTGATCTTGATCCAGGTATAGGTGTGTCTAACTGGAGTAGTCAGGGTGTTGCAGATGCCTTTGTTTGCAGGATAACTGATAATGGAACCCTCACCTGGGTTAAAACCTTTGGGAGTACTGGTACAGATTTGGTTCGTAGTGTGTATTATGACGAAACAAATGAACGTATATTTTTAGCAGGAGATTTTACGAACGTAGTGGATTTTGATCCAGGGCTAGCAAATTTTGACCTTACTGCTACGGGTATAACGGATGGTTTTACAAGTCTGCTCGATTCCTCAGGTAATTTTGTAACTGCCTATTCCATGGGAGGTACTTTAGCAGATGTTGGAAATTCAGTATGTTTTAGTCCAGGGTTTAATAAAGTAGCCACAACAGGATCTTATCAAGGAACCGCTGATTTTGGTCCGGGTGCCGAAACCTTTAACCATACTTCAAATGGTAACACCGATATTTATATTCAACAGGTATTTTTATGCACTGCCCCTCCAAATCCAGAGGTAACTAGTTCCGAGGTAACTATTTGCTCTGGCACCGTTGCAGGATTATCAGGTGATGGTATTGGTATTCTTACCTGGCACTCTGATTCGGTAGGGGGTATACTGCTGGCAACGGGTAATTCATTTTCAACTTCTTTGCTCACTGACACTACAATATTTTATGTTCAAGACAGTTCTGTTTGCGGAATATCACCACGTATTCCGGTTACGGTAAGTCCATATAACTTGGCTGTTCTAACAGCAACTCAAAACGATATTACCTGTTTTGGTGAAGCCAATGGTAGTATTAGTATTGGATTATTAAACGGAGTTGGTCCTTATGCGTACAGTTGGTCACCGGGCTTCCCTGCGGGAGATTCTACTTCCACCATATCTTCACTAATAGCAGGAAGTTATACCTGTACTATTACTGACGACAATGCATGCTTGACAACCTATACAGGTATAATTACTGAACCATCTTTAATTACTTCTACCCAAAACCTAAATATTTGTAACGGTGATATGGTAATGGTGGGAAATAATGTATATACAACCTCGGGAACCTATTCAGATACTTTAACATCCATCAATGGTTGTGACAGTGTGGTTACCACTCAACTTATAGTATCTGTACCCATTGATGTTACATCTACTGCAAGTGGCATGACTATTACCGCTAATTTTAGTGGAGGTACTTATCAATGGATAGATTGTATTACAAATACTGATATTATAAATGCTACTTCGGCTTCTTATACTTCACCGGTGAATGGTAGTTTTGCGGTAGCTATAAGTACTGGTGGTTGCACCGATACAAGTAATTGTATTTTACTCTTAACCTTGGGTGAAGATATGCTGCATGATAACCTTCAGCTAAGTGTATATCCTAATCCTGCCTCAGAAGTGGTAACCGTAAAAATGGATGTGGAAGGATATCTGGAATTGGTTAACCTTTCGGGGAAAGTGCTCATCACAGAGGCTTTTGATAGTAACCTAAATCTGAATGTTTCACATTTGCCGGATGGATATTATTTTCTGCGCATTAAAACCAGCCAAGGCTTATATACCAGAACACTTATCATGCAGTAGACTATAATAAATCAATAACGATTGTTCCAAAATAAGAAGCCGGAAAAATTTTCTTCCGGCTTTTATTTTTTATTATATATATAATATCTCCTTTTACACTGTAACTGCACCATATAAAGCTGCTTGTTGTTCCTTTACTCTTTCATCCATGATGTATTCATCATAGGTCATTTCTTTATCAATCATTCCGTTTGGTCCTAACTCGATAATTCTATTGGCAGTAGACTCAATAAACTCGTGGTCATGTGTTGTGAACATTACTGTACCAGCAAAGTTTTTTAACCCATTATTGAAAGCTGTAATACTTTCGAGGTCTAAGTGATTGGTAGGTTCATCCAGAATTAAGAAGTTGGCATTTTGCAACATCATTCTACTTACCATACAACGCACCTTTTCTCCTCCGCTTAACACCTTCGCAGATTTTAATGATTCTTCTCCCGTGAATAACATTCTTCCTAAAAATCCACGGATATAAGTTTCGTCTTTGTCTTTGCTATATTGACGTAACCAATCTATTAAACTATAATCTTTATCAAAATATTCACTATTATCGTTAGGTAAATAAGCTTGTGAAATGGTTACGCCCCATTCGTAAGAACCTGATTCAGCCTTTAGCTCACCCGTTAAAACTTTATATAGTGTAGTTGGAGCCAAACTTTCTCTGCTGATAATAGCAATTTTATCTCCTCTCCTAACAGTAAAGTTTAAGTCACGTAACAAGGGTGCACCGTCAGAATTGGTATAATTTACACCTTGTACACGCAATATCTGATCACCCGCTTCACGTTCCTGAGTAAAAAATATACCCGGATATTTTCTTGAGCTTGGTTGAATATCTTCAATGTTGATTTTCTCCAATAATTTTCTACGACTGGTGGCTTGTCTACTTTTAGAAGCATTCGCGCTGAATCGGGCAATGAACTCCTGTAATTCTTTTTTCTTCTCTTCTGCCTTTTTATTCTGTTGTGCCTTTTGACGGGTAGCTAACTGACTGCTTTCGTACCAGAAAGTATAGTTACCGGTATACATTTGAATTTTCTTAAAGTCAATATCTACTATATTGGTACAAACTGTATCTAAAAAGTGACGGTCGTGGCTTACTACGATAACTGTATTTGGGAAGTTCATTAAAAAATCTTCCAACCACATCACTGTATTTACATCCAAGTCGTTGGTTGGCTCATCTAGTAAAAGAATATCAGGATTACCATATAATGCTTGCGCTAACAAAACTCTTACTTTTTCAGTACCACTTAACTCATTCATGAGTTTAAAATGGTTTTCTTCTTTGATACCTAAACCGCTTAATAAAATTCCTGCATCACTTTCAGCATTCCAGCCTTCCATCTCAGCAAATTCGGCCTCTAATTCAGCTGCTTTAATTCCATCCTCTTCACTAAAATCAGGTTTTGCATATAAAGCATCTTTTTCCTGCATAATGTTCCATAGTTTTTTATGTCCCATTAATACAGTATCGATTACTCTGCACTCATCAAATTCAAAGTGGTCCTGTTTTAAAACAGCCATACGTGCTCCGGGTAAAATACCTACTGAACCAGTTGTAGGGTCAATTTCACCTTGTAGAATTTTTAGAAAGGTAGATTTTCCGGCGCCATTGGCTCCAATTACCCCATAGCAATTGCCTGGAGTAAAGTTGAGGTTTACCTCGTCAAATAAAACACGCTTACCGAATTGTAATGATAAATTTGTAACTGATAACATAGCTTAAGTAAATAGGAGGGCAAAGGTACACAATTAGAGGTTGTTTAGCAAGTTGGTCCACAATATTGTAATTCAGGACCTTGCCGTATATGAATAGCATTACATTTGCCTATTAGACCTTATCCCGGTATTTAATAAGGCTGTTTTTTAATGTATTTTTGCGATTGAATGATACACAGATTGCTCCCATATATAAGTAAACGTCTTTCTTTTTTTATACTCATATTCATTTCTCTTTTTTTGATACTGTTCGTCATTAAACAGAAAAGATGGAAAGACAGAATTATTAATTATGATACAGCTCATTATTATGGATATCTTCCAAGTGCTTTTATATATAAGGATCTTACGCTCAATTTTTCTGGAAGGGACAGTGTTTATCTATACAACAAAATTTTTTACTGTAAAACAAATGATAATAAGAAAGCATTTAAAGTATCAATGGGGGTGGCAGAATGTTATCTCCCCGGTTTTTTGTTAGCTCATGCATATACACTTTCGGTAGGTGGAGAAGCAACAGGGTTTAGCACCCCTTATAAAGTAGCATTGGTAATTACCGGTCTCATTTTTTCTATTATTGGGCTTATATACCTCCGGAAACTATTGCGAATATGGTTTGATGAAATGATTACCAGTTTGGTGATGTTGGTTATAATGATTGGAACCAATTTATATACATATGTGACTTTTGAAGGGACGATGTCACACATATACAGTTTTACAATGATTACGGCATTTGTGTATTATACTGTTCGTTGGTATAAAAACCCCTCATTTAGTTATTCACTAATATTAGGCGTTTTAATAGGATGGATTTTTTTAATCAGACCAACTAATTTGTTGGTAGTAGCTATTTTTATCTGTTGGGGAATATTCTCTTTTAAAGATGTTAAGGCGAGATTGTTTTTGTTTATGCAGCATTGGAAAAAGCTATTTTTATTGATAGTATGTAGTTTTCTATTTATAGTCCCTCAGATCTTATATTGGAAACTATTTACCGGAAGTTTTTTCTTTTACTCTTATGTAGGAGAAAGGTTTTTCTTTTCAAACCCACATATATTAGAAGGTTTGTTTAGTTGGAGAAAAGGATGGTTATTGTATACCCCGGTTATGGTTCTTGGGATAGTTGGAATTTTTACTCTTCCTAAAAGAATACCTGAATTGAAATTTATATTCCCAATTTTTTTAGTGGTTTTGCTTTATATTACGTGGTCATGGTGGTGTTGGTGGTATGGTGGAGGATTTGGTCAAAGGTCATTAACTGATTGGTATGGGTTGATAGCCCTTTCAATGGCTTGTTTAATCTATTGGACCAAGACTAAGAAAGTACTATTTTCCATAGTAGTATCCTTTTCTATTTTTTGTATTTTATTTAATCAATTTCAACATAGGCAATTTTTAAATACAAGTCTACACCATGATTCGATGACTCGTGAAGCTTACTTTTATAAATTCTGGAGTATCAATAAACACCCTAAAATTGACTCAATGCTTAAGGCTCCTGACTATGAAAAGGCAATGAAGGGAGAGGAGGAATATTACTGGGAATAAAAAAAGCGGTGAATTCAATTCACCGCTTTAAATAAAAACAATGTGATAACTAATTATTTGATAGATAAGTAGCAATACCTGCATGGGTAGCATTTAACCCTTCTTTGCCTTTGCTCCAATTAGCCGGACATACTTCTCCTTTTTCTTCAAAATATTGTAAAGCATCTACTACACGTAAAGCTTCATCCACATTACGACCTAATGGCAGGTTGTTGATTAATTCGTGGTGAACAATACCGTTTTTGTCAATTAAGAATAAACCACGGTAAGCAATCAATTCAGCAGTTGCGTTTAAAGTACCATCTTCGTTATATTCGTATTCACCATTCAATACACCATAGTTAGTACTGATAGTTTTATTAGTATCTGCAACAATAGGATAAGTAATTCCCTGAATACCGCCTTTGTTTTTTTCTAAGTTTAACCAACCCCAGTGTGATTGTTCAGTATCTGTAGAACATGCAACTACTGCTACATTTCTACTTTCAAATTCTTTTAATTTCTCCTGAAATGCCCATAATTCAGTAGGGCATACGAATGTAAAGTCCTTTGGATAGAAAAAGAAAATTACATATTTTTTCCCTAAGTATTGGTCTAACGAAAAACCTTCTACAATTTCTTCACCGTTAATTACAGCGGCAGCTTTAAATGAAGGAGCTTTTTTACCTACTAATGCCATATTTTAAAGTTTATAGTTAAATATTTTTTGAAGTGCAAAAGTAACAACCCGACGCTATTTTCCTAACTGATTTTTGGGTCAATTGCCTTATTTTATAGTTTCTTAATACAATGATTATTAAATCCGAAGTCTTCCTAATGATAGTGTTAGAAAGGACAGACAATTGTCTGGCTCTAAACTAAATGAAGAATGGTAGTTAATGCTGATGAAACATATGCGGAACAAATGACCCTGCAAAGCCCAACAAAATGGCAATAAACTTGCGAATATTGTATTTGTGATTTTCTCCTGATTCAAAAATAATGGTGGTGGATATATGTAAAAATATACCTGTTGCCATAGCTAAAGCATAACTATTAAAGTACGCAATGTCCATATTATTTTGAACGTAATTGCCGAGAACCATTCCCAGTGGGGTAATACTGGCAAATATGATTAAAGCTAAAAATATTTTTGCGTTAGAGAATTTTTCAGACTTCAATAAAAATGCATAAGAAAACGCGATAGGTAAGTTGTGAATCACAATTCCCCACAATAAATCTTCACTTTCATGGGTGTGACTGCCTAGAGGCAACCCTTCTAGAAAGGAGTGCACATATAAACTTAATGACAACAGATAAATATATGATTTGGAATGATGATGGTGAGTATGAACGTGACCATGCTCAATACCATGAGAAAATATTTCAAGAATAATCTGTAATAAAAATCCAAGAAGGATTAACCCTCCGGCATACATAATATTGATACCATCTGCATATATACCGGGTAGAATATTAAATACCGTTACCCCTAAAAGAAATGCTCCACTAAACGACAAGAGTAACTTAATGGCATTCTTCTTAAATGGAATGAAGAGCACCAAACCTCCTGCTATTAGGATAGAGATGACTATTATACTTATATCAAATATCATTTTCGTCCTATGATAATAAAACGTGGGCAACGTTCAGTAGTGTATTCATCTAATTCATAACTGCCAAAGGCATGTATATATTTGAATCCGGTATTCTTAAACATCGTGTAAAATCTTTCAGGTTGAATGGCGCAAACGTATTCGCTAAAATTATATTCTTTTTCTCCATCTTTAATACGAATCTCCTTTACAATTTTATCACCTACTACATATTTTCTGATGTTGAAATGAACTCCATCCACTTCTTTATCGTAGGTCATATCATCGAAATTGATTTTGTTCACATTCAAATAATCCAATACAAAAATACCATCAGGCTTTAGCATTTGATAAACACTTTGAATCACTTTCATCTTCTTTTTCGCTCCCGAAATATCCGAAACTGGTAAATAAATTGAGTACTATATCAAATTCATTTACTTTAAATACTTTTCGCATATCATGCACAAAAAATTTTAGTTTTTCATTACCAAACCGATGTGCATATTCAATATTTTGTGGAGAAAGGTCTAAACCTGTTACATCATATCCAAGCTTATTTAGGTAAATGGAATGTCTACCTCTACCACATGCTAAATCAAGTACTTTTGCTTCTTTGGGAGTATGTAAATGATTAAAAAGATTGTTTAGAAAAAATTCAGCCTCTTCATCATCCCTGTTTTTATAAAGGATATGGTAATAAGGCGAATCAAACCAACGTTCAAACCAGTTTTTATGTTTTACTTCCATAAAAGTGTGCAAAGATACGTATTTTAGGCTATACTTTGATTAAACTATTAATCTCCTGAATGGCCTTGTTTATAGTGCTTACAGGTAGTCCGCAGGTTTTATCTTTACATATGTATATATGTAATTGTTCGTTTATAGGTTTATCTTTTAATAGAGGTAATGATGAATTTTGATCTTTTTTATGCATCAGAATCAATCCAGGGATAAGATATAATTTTTTTAAATCTTCATTATTTATATTTCCGGTAATGGCGACTTCAACTCCTCCCGTATTGTGTAATAACATTGCGTAGGTCCAATGGCTAAAGTATGGTCCATGTTTAATAGCCTTATCTTTTACATGATTACAAAGTTGTTTGCTTAGTTGAATCCATTCATCATTGTAGAAATAATGACCAAGGGTAAACAGTACATTGGCCATAACAGCATTGGCTGATGGAATCACATTGTCGGTTACTTCCTTGGTTTTTAATACCGGTTGATGTTGGTCTTTTGCAGTGTAGAAAAATCCTCCTGCGGTGGTGTCGTAATAATGTTCAATGGTAAGTTCTAATGTTTTTTTTGCTTCTAGTAAATAATTTTCATCCCAGGTGATTTTATAAGCTTCTATCAAAGCTTCAATCATTAATGCTTGATCATCAAGAAAACCATGTATGGTAGTTTTCCCATTTTTATAGTTTCTATAAAACAAACCGTTGGTCATTTTCATGTTTTCCAATATAAAACCAAGATTTTTTACAGCCATATTAAAGGCTTCAGGGTGATGAAATGACTGACTGGCTTTCAACATACCGGTAATGGTTAATGCATTCCATGAGGTAAGAGCTTTGTCATCTAATCCCGGTCTTATTCTGTTTTTACGGACTTTCATTAAAGCCTTTTTCCCTTGTTGAATAATTCGGTTGATTTCTACATCATCCAATCCGTATTTTATACTCAGCTCTTTTACAGAAGTACTTACATAAAGGATATTGGAATGTTCCCAGTTGCCTTCAGGTTCAATGGAAAAATAATCACAAAAGATATCTGACCTTTCAGTTACTATAGCTTCAATTTCTTCTTTTGTAAAACAATAAAATTTTCCTTCTATTCCTTCGCTATCGGCATCTAATGATGAATAAAACATCCCTTCGGGAGATGTCATTTCACGTTGAATCCATTCAATAGTTTCAATAGCTATTTTTTTGTATTCATGTACATCTGTTAATGCATACGCATTTGAGTACAATGAAATGAGTTGACCATTATCATACATCATTTTTTCGAAGTGAGGAACAAACCAATATTCATCTACTGAGTATCTGGCAAAACCACCCCCCGCCTGATCATAAATACCTCCTTGCAGCATATTAATTAAAGTTGCATGAATGGTGTTTTTGAACTTTTCGTCTTTTTTATAATAATTATACTTGAGTAACAGTAAAAAACCTTCACATAGTGAAGGTTTTTTTGTTATAATATCAGAATATTAACAATAATTTTAAAAGATTTTTTATTTGTTATTAGTTTATTTAAATTTTTTCATTTTTGGGCTTATATAAAAGAAATAATATCAATTTTTTCAAATTTTTCTTTTTTAACGATCAGTGCAAATGAGAGTTGCAGAAAGAGATTG
>CAZUXM010000022.1:32749-38323 GCA_964624635.1 uncultured Candidatus Competibacteraceae bacterium | reverse complement strand
TGGAAAAGAAGATTCGGATGAATGGGCATTGTCAAACGGATATATTTCTGTTGTACCTGTAAAAGTTGATTTTACTTCTTATGATACTCTTGAACAAATTAAAAAGTGGAATTTTTAGCCAATCATGAATAAATTAAAAAACTCATTCCCTCTGGGTATTATTTTAGGACTGGTTGTATCCTTTTTGCTGTTAGTTATTCTGGATGCTATTATTTATCTGATTTTTCAAAATACCGGCAAACGTAACATCGAGCCTGATGTTTGTTTTGCATTATGTACCATGAGTAGTTTATTGCTTGCCAGAAAATTTTTCAGAATAGATGAAAAACAAGAATTAGGAAAAGGATTTTTATTTGCCGCATTTATTTGGGGAGCTGCTTATGTATATTTATTTCACGTACGTCATTTAACTTCAATATTTTTTGCTACTTGAGTAAAAAGAAAATATACGTAATCTGTGGAGAAGCATCAGGTGATATGCATGCTGCCAATCTCATTCATGAGCTTAACAAAATTGGTGATTTTGAAATTGAAGGAATGGGGGGTGAAAAACTTAAAAATGAAGGGGTTCGTCTATGTCATGATTACCAGGAAATTAATTACATGGGATTCTTAGATGTAATTAAACACCTTAGAACAATTCTCAAAAAAATTAATACCATTAAAAAAGAATTGGAAGAAAAAAAACCGGATGCTGTTTTATTGGTTGATGCCCCATCATTTAATTTACGTATTGCCGAACACTGCAAAAAAATAGGCATAAAGGTGATTTATTATATCTCACCACAAATTTGGGCGTGGAAACAGGGGAGAGTAAAACTCATCAAAGAGTATGTGGATACTATGATTACCATATTACCTTTTGAAAAAGAATTTTACAAACGTTTTGGAGTAGATGTTGAATTTGTTGGACATCCAACTTTAGATGCTTTACAAAAATTCAACTATGATGAAACTTTTATTCAAACACTACAAAACAAAGCTGGAAGTAGAAAAATAATTGCCCTTTTACCTGGTAGCCGCAAACAGGAAATTCAATCGAAATTACCTTATATGGCAGAGCTGGCAAAAAAACATAAAGACGAATTTTATTTTGTCATTGCCGGAGCACCCGGTGCTAATAAATCATTATATCAAGGTTACGATTTTGATGTGCACTTTGGTCAAACTTATAATATTCTCAAAGCATCTTATGCTGCATTGGTAACTTCGGGTACTGCTACTCTTGAAACAGCATTACATAAAGTACCTCAGGTAGTATGTTATAAAACAAGTGAATTCAATTATCAAATTGGAAAAAGACTGGCGAAAGTAAATTACATCTCTCTGGTAAATCTTATTTTAGATAAACCTACTGTGGTTGAATTGATTCAAAGAGATTTGAATACTGAACGACTTGAAAAAGAATTTCAACTAATACTAAAAGATAATAGAGAACAAATATTAAACGACTATAACCAACTTATTCATTTATTGGCTGACTCCGGGGCTTCAGCACGAGCAGCACAAATTGTAAAAAGATCACTCCTATGAAGTACAAATTATTTTCACTCTCCGGTTCGCAACCTTACGCAAAGTCTATTGCTGAGTTATGTGGATTAGAAACGGGCAAAATGAATACCCAGGTTTTTTCAGATGGGGAAATCAATGTTGTTTTTGAAGAATCTATCAGAGGAGAAATTGTTGTACTGGTAGCTCAGGCACAATTACCTTACCATCATTTATTTGAATTATTCATTGCTATTGATGCTGCCCGAAGAGCTTCGGCAAAAGAAATCATTTGTATTATTCCTTACTTACCTCATAGCAGACAAGAGAGAAAAGATGATACACGCAGTGCTATTTCATCAAGATTAATTGCTGATTTTTTAGAACATGCCGGAGCTGACAGAGTGATTACTTTAGATATGCATAGTACAGCTATTATGGGATTTTATAAAATCCCCATTGATCATTTATCTATGCATAATATCTACATTCAACATATCAAAGGAAATTTTGATCTGAAAAATGTTTGTTTGTGTAGTCCTGATTTCGGAGGTTTAAAAAGAATAAAAGCTTATAAATCAATATTAGATTGTGATATGGCCGTAATCCATAAAGAACGTTTATCTCCTAATCAGGTAAACAGTATGGAGATTATTGGAGATGTGAAAGATAAAGATGTAGTGATTGTTGATGATATGATTGATACCGGAGGAACTCTGTGTAAAGCGGCAGAGATCTTGAAACAAAAGGGAGCAAAATCAGTAAACGCTTATTGTACACATGGTGTATTATCAGGAAATGCGTTAAGTAATATTGAAAAATCAGAAATAGATACCTTGTATATTTCCGACACTATTCCTCAAAATAAATTACCATCTAAAATAAAAGTAGTAAGTAGTATTGAAATGGTATCAAAAGCCATTCAGTTTATTATTGGAGGAAAAAGTTTGAAGGAGTTGTATTAACCCCTTCAAACTAAATTTCAACTATTTTTTTATTACCAATCTTACCACCAATATTAGTACCGCAGCCAATACAAACAACACCCAAAAATTCGCAAAAAATAAAACTATATTCTTCGTTGCTTTCCAACCTCTTTTAAACGATTGTTTGAGTTTGTATCCAAATCCCGGTTCGTATGCTTCTATGTTTTTTTCGTTGTATACTAATTCTCTTTTAATAGCATCCCTTTGATATATAGATAAACTAATAGTGCTATACTCAACACTATCCTTTAAAGCCAATGCATCTATCTTAGCCTGATCAGCTTGCTCTTGTCTGTCCAACATAGATTCCTGAGATTCGGTAATTTCATCCAAATGATCACCATGTTTATCTGCTGCCAATTGTACCTTGCTTTGGAACTTTTTGATTCTTTCCTGAGCTAGTTTTTTGGTTAAAAGATCCAGATATACATTGCGGGTTTTGATGGTACGATAATCCATATAATCAACCAAAGGCGAAATAGCCCTTAAACAACTGTCCATTTTGTTAGCAGGCACACGCAATACCATGGTGTTTTCTACTGTATAATGTACTGTTTCTAACAATGAATCTTCGCTTACAGCAACTGTATTTTTTGAATCAACCCTACTTTGCAGATTGGTATATTCAACATAGCCCCCAAAACGATTCGTAGCATCTTCAATTTCATACGTGGCCCTAATCGTGCTTTTTACTCTGAATTTAATATCTGCTGTTTTAATGAAAATTTTTGACGTATCCCCAACAAAACCTCTTGCTGCCGAAGAGGTTAATGGGTTCATCCTGCTGTTTCTATCAGCAAAGTAACCAACCGTTGAGTCTGTCATTGCCAGGTTTTGTTCTTCATCTTCAGTGATGGATGATGGAGAATTGTTTACGTCGTAAACAATAGTACTCTCTTTTTTATCAGTTGATTTAGTTCCACAACTCAATGCCAATACCATCAAGGTTACTGGCAGGTAATTTTTGATCCTGTTCATATTGTGCTCCGTTTTTTTTGATTGTATACAAGCTAACGGGACTTCCGTTCACAAAATTTTAACAGAATTTCTTAAAAGACGTGAATACAAGGTTTTTTACGAAATGGTAAAGTTGATTAACATTTGAGGGCTGGAAAAACAAAAAGGGTTCAAAAAATTTGAACCCTTTTTAAAAGTTATTACTAACCTAAACCTAATAAAATTATTCGGCTACTTCAGGAATTACAGAAACATAAGACTTGTTACTTTTTCCTTTTTTGAAAGTTACAGTACCATCAGTTAAAGCAAATAAAGTATGATCTTTACCCATACCTACATTTAAACCTGCAAAATGACGAGTACCTCTTTGACGTACCAATATGTTTCCAGCGATGGCTTTTTGACCACCAAATATTTTAATTCCTAATCGTTTGCTTTCTGATTCACGACCGTTTTTTGAACTACCGACACCTTTCTTGTGAGCCATGGCTTTTCTTTTTTAAGTGATTATTTACCTGAAATATTTTCAATTTGAATCTTAGTGAATGATTGACGATGTCCATTCAACTTTTGATATCCTTTTCTTCTTTTCTTTTTAAATACCAATACTTTTTCACCTTTTACATGAGAAATGATTTTGGCATCTACTTTAGCACCATCAATTTTAGGAGCACCTACAGTTACTTTACCTCCGTTATCGATAAGATATACTGAATCAAACTCCACTTTACTTCCTTCGTTCCCTTCTAAACGGTGAACATAGATTTCCTGGTTCTTTTCAACCTTAAACTGCTGACCTGCAATATCTACTATAGCGTACATGGTAATAATTTTTAACTGATTACGTTTAACTCTCCAAATTAATGGAGGGCAAAGGTATGCAATCATTTCAAAATATCAAACACTCATTGTTAATTTCCTGCTGTAAAAATATGCAAATAGTCTATAAATAAGGATTATAGCTTAAACAAAGGATTTTTTCGGATATTTACATTAGTTTTTAAAAACTTGAAGTTTAGGACCCAAATATATGTTCTATTATTCCTGCAAGCCTTATTAATAGGGGTTTTAAGGGGACAAACCTACTGGCAACAGGAGGTCAATTATCTTATTCAGGTGAGTTTAGATGATAGTACAAAAACTATACAAGGGCATATTACCATGTATTATACCAACAATTCACCCAATACTTTACCTTATATATATATGAACCTAATGCCTAATGCCTACAAGGGCAAAAGGTCAGCCCTTAACAATCAGCTACTTGCATATGATGAGCACTCTCTTCAATTTGCCAATAACATATATAAAGGATCTATTGATAGTATTATGTGGAAAGTAGATGGTGTGGAAGCGAAAAGCTACGCCTGTAAAGATACTGCTGATATTGAAATTCTTGAACTGCCTGAACCTTTAGCTCCCGGGAATACCATCAAGTTGGAAACCCCTTTTTCAGTTAAACTTCCTTCAACCCATATATCAAGGATGGGTTACAAAAACTCAGCATACTATATTACCCAGTGGTATCCTAAACCCGCAGTATATGATGAGTTGGGCTGGCATCCATTAAGTTATCTTGATCAGGGTGAATTTTTTAGTGAGTTTGGTAATTATGAAGTACACATTACTGTTCCTAAAAACTTTGTAGTAGCTGCTACCGGAGAACTAACAAACGAAGATGAAATAAAAAATCTTGACACGTTGGCGGAATTCTCAAAAACGTATGTTCATCCAAAAAGAAGAAAAGAATTAAAAAAAAACATTGAGCCTTCTAGAGATAAAAAAACATTGGTCTATAAAATTAGCCATGTTCATGATTTTGCATTCTGTGCAGATCCTGAATTATTGGTGATGAAAGACACTGTTGATGTACATGGTAATTCTGTAATTATACAGAGTTTTGTAAAAATGAGTCATTGGGTCGATTGGCAACAATCAAATACTTATTTAGCTGATGCCATACAATTTTACAGTGATGAAATCGGATCTTATCCATTTAAAAATTTTTCGGTAGTAGATGTAGATGATATTACAGGAGGAGATATGGAATATCCAACCATTGCCTGGGTAAACAATTCGTACTCGATTGAAGAAACTATAATACATGAAGTAGGACATAACTGGTTTTATGGAGTATTGGGCT
>CAZUXM010000022.1:29174-32710 GCA_964624635.1 uncultured Candidatus Competibacteraceae bacterium | reverse complement strand
AAGAGATGAACATTGGTTGGACGAAGGCATCAATACCTTTTATGAAAATAAATATCTGCTGCAAAAATATCCTGATACAAAAGTCCATTTCAATTCTCATTGGTTAAATGGCGACCGTTTTCCATATTATCAGCAGGCACATACTGAATATTATACTATAGCGAGAAATCATTACGACCAACCTACAAAAACCACATCCCATTTATTATCAGAAGAAAACTATTGGATACAAGCATATTCAAAACCTGCTGCATTCCTTACATACCTTGAAAAACTCTGTGGTAAAGACACTTTTAATCTGGCAATAAAAGAATATTACCAAACATGGAAATTTAGACATCCAGTAGCATCTGACTTGCATGAGATTTTCAAAAAGCATGTAGGTGATAAGGCTGATTGGTTTTTTGACGAGGCAATGGTAAATAATCATCAAGTAGACTATGAAATAAAAAAAATAAAAAAAAGTTCCGATCAAATTTCTGTTGAGATTATCAATAAAGGAGAACTTTCTACACCCGTAACTATTCAAACTTTTAATCGTGCATATGAATTAGTAGGCACTTACACTTTTGCCCCCATTAATCTTAAAGGAAGCATATCCATTCCATACAGCGAAAGTATCTCATGGATATGTATTGATAATGATATGACCTTACCCGACCTATATTTAAATAACAATTATGCTCGGATAAAAAACGGAAAAAAGGGGGTACCACCAACCAGATTTAACTTCTTTTCCTCATTTGAAAATCCGTTTAGAAAACACGTGTATTATGCTCCCGGGTTCAATTATAATTTTTACGACGGTGTACAAATAGGAATGATGTTTCATAACTACGGATTGGTTCCTAAACCCACTGAATGGTTTATATTACCCATGTTTGCTACTGAATCTGTAAGACCTTCTTTTTACGGAGGAATTAAACATACTCACTACTTCAAAAAAAATTCGCCTGACCGTTTTATTATCAATGCTACCGGCAATGTACAATCATATAAAGAATCCTCCGGAACGCCTTTGTGGAGTATTGTATTAAGTCCGGATATGAAATTTATTTTTGAACGTAGAGATATTTATTCTCCAATTACTCATGAAGCAGGCGTAAAAAATCAATTAGTAATTACTCATGTTGACCCGGCATTATCATTAGATCACAGGGTTCGTTATTTGATGCAAAACATTTTGTACTATAAAATGAATTTCAAGAAACGTTTATGGGAGATTGAAAATACAGTATCATTTGAACACACTAATGACTTCGGTATTAATTATCTCAACTCCCCATTAACTAATATCACCCCTGCATTAAAACTCTTTAATGAATTTAAAGTTACTTACACTTATTATAAAAATAAATCAGCTATTCAACTACGGGTATTTGCAGGAACATTTTTAACCACCCCTAATATGGTTACCGATACTCGGTTTAGATTAAGTGGGTGGAGAGGAATTTGGGATTATGCATTCAATGATTACTATTTAGCACGATCAGAACCTACCGGGTTTTTTAGTCAACAGGTAGGTCATGCGGATGGTGATTTTAAGATCAATACCTATGTAGGTCAATCAAACTTTTGGATGCTTACTGCCAACCTTGAATGGGATGTTCCTATGATATATGCCGGAGTTTACATGGATATTGGAACCTTTCAGTATGCCGGATCTACAGCTCCTGACCCCACTTTTGTATATAGTGGAGGAATATATTTAAGAACTCCCGACAGAACCTTGCAAGTATATTTTCCCATCATATATTCTCCGGACATTAAATCATCCGTTCAACTTAATTACAGTAGTTACTGGGAAACTATTAGATTTACAGTACAATTACAAAATTTTAAATTCATTAAAAACATTCGGAAGCTATTTATTTAAATGCCTCAAGAAACACATATATATTTTGCTTCCGATTTTCATTTGGGTGTTCCCAACCATCAATCAAGTATTGAACGTGAAAAAAGAATTGTATCATGGTTAAACTCTATTGAACACCATGTAACTGAATTATACCTCATGGGAGATATGTTTGATTTTTGGTTTGAATATAAACATGTAGCTCCAAAAGGATATCTAAGACTTTTAGGAAAACTTGCTCAATTATCAGATAAAGGTGTACAACTACATATATTTACAGGAAATCATGACATGTGGATGTTTGGATACCTTGAAAAAGAATTGGGAGCTCATGTATACAGAAAACCTATTACCAAAACTTATAACGGAAAAAAAATCTACCTGGCGCATGGCGATGGATTAGGTCCGGGAGAATCAGGTTATAAATTCCTGAAAAAAATATTTTCCAATACATTTTTTCAATGGTGTTATGCTAGAGTTCATCCAAATCTTGCTTTTTCAATAGCTAACTATTTTAGCAGACGAAGCAGAGAGTCTAACTATGATGAAGACTCCAAATACTTAGGTGATGAAAAAGAATACCTCTATCAATATTGTAAAGAAATTCTTTCAAAGGAAAAGTATGATTTATTGATTTTTGGGCATCGCCATTTACCATTAGATAAAAATATAGATAACGCCAGATATATTAATTTAGGTGATTGGATAAGGTATAACACGTATGGATATTTTGATGGAGAAAATTTTCAATTATTAGAATTTAAGTAAACTCTACTTACAACCTCTCCATTAAATAATTGTACATTTTCCACATAGCTTCAATATCTGCTTTATGTACTTTTTCGTCAGGAGAATGAACAAAATCTTCTGGTGCTCCAATAAAACACCAATCAAATGGTAAATGTGATGATTGTAAATATCCACCATCACTACTCCCCGCCCCTTCTACTTCTAACTGAAACGGAATACCTGATTTTTTTGCCATGTCAATAATCCTATTAACAAATGATCTTCTTGGAATACCTTTATCTCTTATTGAAATAGCCACCCCTTTTCCGTGAGGAACTCCATTGGTTACCCAGGTAATATCAGATATCAATGCTTGTTTTACTCCCCATTCTTTGTAAATAAAATCAGCCAAATACCCAACAGATCCCCCACCGTGTTCTTCCCAACAACTGAAAACAATTACTCCGTTCTCTAATGTTTCGGCCACCTTCAAAGCATTCCAAACCCCCAATCGATTATCCATATAACAGCATTGGATAAATTCATCATTCTCTCTCCATTCAGGTTCGAAAACCAACTCAGTTCCTCTTTCAATTTCACGATGATATTTTACTGAAAGTTCTCCTCTGTTTTCTTTTAAAGTACATTGAATATCACCTAAAGTATCCTTACCCTTTAAGCGAATACCCGTTTCAGTAACCGGTCCCCCTATTCTTACCACTTCATTATTATACCTTACTGTAAAACCAATTGAATCCATATGAGCAAAAATGGCAGTAGTTGGTTTACCAAATTTTAAAATGATACAGTCTTGTATAAAATCACCCTCTATAATTTCAGGTTTTACTTTCCATTCTTCATGATGTTGCATCACATAAGTTCTGATAAAATCAGTCATTGCTACCTCATTTCCCGAAGGAGCATGAACGTTACAAAGCATTTTTAATACATC
>CAZUXM010000022.1:18245-29158 GCA_964624635.1 uncultured Candidatus Competibacteraceae bacterium | reverse complement strand
AATACCCATATAAAACAACATTACATTATTATAACTTTCTCAAAATATGTCAATTACAAAAATACTATAAAGCCACTTCTTAATTAAAGTTAGCAAGAATACAGGTCTAGCATGATGTTTGCAACAAATGTTATTAAATAGTCGTTATTATCTTGTACTTTTACAAGGTTTTAAAGCATTATTCAGGTAGAATTCATGTTGAGATACTGGGTTGTCATTATTCTTACTCTTCTTACCACATCAGGGGTATGGGCTCAAAAAGAGTTGATATCCGGGACAATGGTTACTTTACAAGGAGAAACCCTCACCGTTAAAATTAAACCCGCTTCAGCAGACAAACTCGCAAAAGGTATTAGTGTTTACAACGATACTACTGAAGAATATAAGAAATACGGCCCAAAAGATATTTCCTACTTTAAATATGATAATGACGAATATTTTTTAAAACCAGTAGAAGACAGCAAGGTATTCATGCAACGTGAAATTGATGGTCCCACTACATTATATACCTACACTTATAAAATAGATAAAGGAAATGATAAGGTAGAAGTAACAGATTATTACGTAGAGAAAAAAGAGAATGGGAAATTTAAGTTAATGAATAAAAGAACTTTCAAAAACGACATGTCTGAATTCTATTCAGATTATGAAGCTTTATCTGAAAAAATCAAAAATAATTATTACACGTTTGATGAAAAAGAAGCTACTGTTGAAGAATATAACGATTGGGTAGCACAAGGTAAACCGGGCAAAACCTGGACCAAGGAAGACGGCAACTACACCCATAATAAAAACAATAATAACAACGACGATTCAAACAACAATAATAATCGCAATAAAAATAATTGGAAAGACATGCCATATGATGGCTCCAAATTTGCGATTGATATTCCATTGTTGGCCAACTACTCAATCATATCATCCGATCAATTAGTAACAGCAGTGGGTGTAAAAAATACAAGTAATGGGTTTGGTTATAATCTTGGGTTAGGCTTACGTTGGCAGCTGAGCAAATCTTTATTTTGGCGCAATGGGTTTAACGTAAGATTAAAAAGATTTCATTCTACTTTTAATGCACAAGATACAGCAGGTAATGCATATATAGTAGAAGAGTATGGCAACTTGCATTACTTTGGTATGTATAGTATGATGCATTTGGAATTTGGGAATTTTATTTTGGGAGCTGGTTTTGAAGCATCATTTGGCAACGTTTATAGAGCCGATTACATTATAAAAGATGGAGGATCCGGGGCTACTGTGTATGATGAAAAAAATCAATCAGAATCAATTATTGCAGAAAAAAATGGGAGCAATAATTTTAATGCTCAATTTGACATGACCATGTGTATAGGTTATAAAATTCGTTTAGCCCAAGGAGCATTTAATTTAAAACCCGTATTTACATATTCAATTCCTTTTGTTTCAATGTTTGATATTCCTATTTCAGGCATAGGACCTCCCAGTTATTATAATGGAACCGGAGTTAGAGGATTCACTATTAATTTAGGGGTAATTGTTGATATTGGATTCCCACCAAAACCTAAAGCAAAATCACTGCTTGAAGACTAAGATAGTTTTTCTGATTTATTTTTTTTGAAGTACCATCTTATTAATCCGAAATGGATTAATATGCCGGCAATAATCATGTTGGGCACCCAACTTAGCCAGGCTACAGTAATATAAGCATCCACCGGGCGATTAAATTTTACATGTAATAAAACCAATAAAATTTTAAGAGCTCGTAATGTAACCGCAGCAAACGTTAGCGAATAACTCAGCAACATAGCTTCTGCGTGTTTTATATATTTTTTTTTGATTGCATAATACCAGGCTGCTCCTGTAAAAATAAACCACATCAATGTTTGTAAAACAAAACTTGCTCTGGATGGGAAACCTCCATTGGCATGAATAGCCATTGCCATAGCACCCGGACCGCTAACAAAAAGTACTAGCCAAACATATGATCTACCTATCCATCTATGAAATTTTGGGTATTTAAATATAAGATATTTACTGAATTGTGTTGCTCCTGCCAACAATACAAATACACTGGTAAATACATGAGCATAAAAACCGATTCTCCAATAATCAATATGGTAAACGTTGTATTTATATTTTAGAAAATCAACATCTCTTTTCATTTCGATGTATGGAACTGATAGTTCGGCCATCATGTAAGAGAAAAAAACAACGACTCCGGGAATGATAAATGCCAAGAGTCGTTTTAAATAAAATAAAAAGTTTTTATTCGTCTTATCCATTAATATCGGTACATCACATAATCTCCTGACTGAAGCATATCTTCATATTCATTTACCTGTCTTTTAAATTTCATTTTAGACGAAAGGAAAATATTGTTTTTACCCCATTCAATAGCAACTCCATCTTTTTCTTCAAACCACGAAAAAGGAATCTCTACATCTTCGGATGATTCAGTTTTTTCATTCCACCAATATCCTTTAGCTACACCTGATTTATCAGACTTAAACTCTACTTTCAAATCACTTAAATACCAATATCCTACGTAACCATTCACCGCGTCATGATTGAATTTTCTTTTTGTTAGCGTATATGATTTATGTTTCACTTTAGTTGAATCAAAAGGATGCCAGGTACCTTTTAAAGTTCTTGTAGCAGTATCTATTTTAAACTTAAAGTTACCATCAAACGGATCACCACCCGGTTCGTGAAGATCAAATTCGTAATAGGCTCCTTTGTTATGAGCTTTTCCTTTTATATTTCTTCTGTTACCTTTTATGATATTATAACCTGAGGCATTTTCACCATTGATATAATTAACCGAAACTACGATGGTACTATTACCAAACCCACCAATATATTCTCCTAATAAAGAATCCGGTATATAGTTACTGGTAACAGTGTTATTAGTTGTAGTGGAGTCTTTAGGTATTGTGTTAGGGTCACTTTTCCCTTTATTACCACAAGAAGCAATAAAAAGGGTGGTTGTACAAATGAACAGGATTCTTTTCATATCATGGATTTTGTTTGGTTGCTTATTTATTCTTTCCATTTAATACTGCAGCCTATGCTTGGAATTTGACGAGTACTAATGTCTTTCCCACTAATGGCAGCATCCAATGCCTCCCTCATGTCTTTTCCGGTAATAGGTTTATCGTTTTTGGGCCTTGATTCATCCAACTGCCCTCTATAAATGCATAAAAGATCCTTGTCAAATATACTAAAATCAGGTGTACATGCAGCAAAATATGCTTTAGCAATTTCCTGAGATTCATCATAAAGATAAGGAAAAGGGAAATGCATAGATAACCCTAGCTCTTTCATTTTTTCAGGAGAATCATCAGGATACCGAGACACATCATTGCTGCTAATGGCTATAAATGCTACTCCCTTGGGTAAATAATCATTCGCAAGATTGATAAGTTCCTGCATTATGTGAATCACATAGGGACAATGATTACAAATAAACATTACAACGGTTGCCTTCTCCCCTTTTAATTGATCTAAACTTTTTGATAGCCCTGAAATAGTATCAGGTAATACAAAATCAGGAGCTTTAAAACCTAAGGGTATAAGTGTTGTTTCTACTGCAGGCATAAACGATAAATGAATAGATTAAATAATTTTTTAAGTATATCGCTGTTTACAATATTAACTAAAAAGCACTGAAACGAAAGAGAACATTACTGAAATTTGTTAACAAACTTCACGCTGTGAAATATCTAAGGGGAATATTAATTACAATCAACATTCTTTGTTTGTTCGGGCTTATTGCCTCCTACACGGGTTATTACATCAACCCTAACGAATACTGGTATATTTCCGTAATGGGTCTTGGATATTATATGTGGGTTGCCGCCAATATTCTGTTTGTTATCATATGGATTCTCTTAAAATGGAAAAACGCATTAGCTAGCTTGTTGGTTTTGTTGATTGGCTTTTCATTTCATGCCAAAATGATTACCATTAATACCCCATCATTTGAAAAAGGTGGTATACGAATTATGAGTTATAACATTCAGCTTTTTAAATTTTATGATTGGAAAAAAAATGAAAAACAAAGAGATAAAATACTTCACTTTATTGAAGACAATCCTTCAGACATCTATTGTTTTCAGGAGTATTTTCAAACAAGGGATAGCGAATTTGTAACTACCCCGCTTCTAAACAATATACTCCCTAACCACCATATGCATTTTGAGCCGGGGGTCATTAAATTAAACAATCATGAATACGGGATGGCTACTTTTACGAAGTATCCTATTATTAATCGTGGGAAAATAATAATCGATAGTACAAGTAACCGAACGAATCTTGTAATTTATACCGATGTACTTATGAATAGCGATACGGTAAGAATATATAATGTCCACTTAGCCTCAAACCATCTTAACACTAATGAGGTAGATACTATGATGAGTACTTCAGGGAAATCAGTATCCATTGCAAAAAAGTGGCTTAAAAAATTAAAAAATGGTTATAAAAGACGCTATAATCAGATTAATACTCTCATGAATCATGTAAATCAATGTAAATATCCATGCATTATGGCTGGTGATTTTAATGATACTCCCATATCTTATACCTACAAAAAAGCGAATGAAAAATTTACTGATTCTTTTAGAGAAGCAGGCAATGGAATTGGCTCTACATACAATGGGAATCTGCCTTTATTAAGAATTGATTATATTTTTCATTCCACAAAATTCAAATGCAAGAAATTTAAAGTACATTCTGTATCCGTAACCGATCATTATCCTATCACTGCTGATTTATTTACAATAAAGTAAGCAAGCAGAGGAATTTTGGAGAGTTTTTTGCTTTTGTTAATTTTGTAAAAACATCCCCATGTCAAACAGAAGAAGCTTTCTTAAAAACCTATCTGCTCTAGCAGCAATAGGAGCAGTTTCTCCGGCTCTTTCTGCTTTTGCAAAAAACGATAATATTAAGTTTGATGGTATTGATTTTCATACCCTCCCACCCTCTGATGATGAATTATGGAATTGGGTACGAATGCAATTTAGTGCCTCTCCTTCATACATATATTTAAACAACGCCGGATTAGGTCCATCTCCCAAATTGGTTAGAGAGGCCTGGTATAGAATGATTGAAATGGCCAATGAAGCCCCCAGTCATACTTTATGGAGAATACTGGATGCCGGAAGGGATAATGTAAAAAAAAGGTTAGCTGATACTTTAAACTGTTCATGGGAGGAATTATCGGTTGTTAGGAATGCAACTGAAGCCCTAAGTATCATTGTAAACCAACTAAAGCTAAATGCCGGGGATGAAGTAATACTTTCAAAATACTGTTACCCACGGATGATTTCTGTTTGGGAACAAAAGGCCAAAGAAGAAAAACTAAAACTACATTTTGTTGATTTTAATTTTCCTGAAAACGACGAACAAAAAATCATTGACAAATACACTGCCCTTTTTAATAACAAAACCAAAGTAGTATATCTTACACATATGCTTAATTGGACAGGTCAAATAATTCCTGCAGCCAAAATAGCTGCAGAAGCAAAAAAGAAGGGAATAACAGTTATACTGGATCCTACTCAATCATTTGGTCAGATGAAATTAGACCTGAAAGAAATGCAATGCGATTTTGCAGGAATGAGTGCTCATAAATGGTTAAATGGTCCTCTTGGAACCGGCGTATTGTTTGTAAAAAAAGAAAGAATACTTGATCTAACTTCTTTCTTTTCTCCTGCTCAAAAACTTGAAAATTCCATGTGGAAATTTGATGACCATGGAACTAGAAATTCAACTGCTGAATTTGCTCTAACTCATGCCATGGATTTTCAGGATTATATTACTCTGGAGAAAAAAAGAGAAAGGCTTTTATACCTGAAAAACTATTGGTTTGACAAAGTAAAAGACCACCCGAATATTATTTCGTATACTCCAACTTCATCTGATCTTTCAGGTTCAATTATAACTATTGGGTTAAAAAATATGGAAACTCAAGTTGTAGTTAATAAACTGTTATCTGATGACAACATTGTAGTTACCAATTGCACCATACATAATATTTCCGGATTCAGAGTTTCACCTGGAATCTATACAAACGAATATGAGCTGGACATTTTAGTTGACAGACTTTTAAATATACTCAACAACAAATAAACATTTTACCCTTATGGAAAAGTGGATGGAAATGATCCAACATTATAACCACATTAATAAGTATGGTGTTGATAACGGAATGGAATTAGACATTATTGAACCTGGACATATAAAATATACCATGAAGGTCGAGAACAAACACTTAAGTTCTCCCAATACATGTCATGGCGGAGTTATTGCTGGATTAATGGATTCAGTGATTGGAACAGCTGCTCTTTCTAAAGCATTTGTAGAAGATAACTTGGTTAGTACTGTTGAATTTAAAATCAATTATTTACAGCCTGTAAACTTAGATGATGTGCTCATTGGTGAAGGTAAAATTGATTTTAAAGGAAAAAGCACCATTGTTTCTTCAGGCAATATCATTAAAGAAAAAGACGGATCGTTGGTGGCCATTGCAATAGGGACATTTAATGTATATCCGTTATCAAAAAGACAGGAAGTATTACCTGAAAATAATTAAATCTGCAACCAATTTCTCAATATTTGTTTCCCTTCAGGTGTCATAATAGATTCAGGATGGTACTGTACTGCATAAATGGGCAAGGATATATGTTGCATCGACATTAAACTTCCATTTTCATCTTTAGCTGTTGGTATAATGCACTCCGGTAAATGATTTTCATCTACCACCCACGAATGATATCTACCTACTTCAATTTCCAGCGGGATTTTATGATATAACTTATTTCCTGCAAACGGTTCAATAAAAATTTTTGTTTGAACCCCATGTTGAACTTGATCTAGGTTTTTTAATTTGACTCCAAAGAACTCACCCAACGCCTGCATACCCAAACAAACCCCTAATATATTTTTTGTAGAATAATATTTTTTTATAACCTCCATTAACTCACCAGAATCTGACGGTAATCCTGGACCGGGGGATAATACAATATGAGAACATTTACCTAATTGATCCCATTCAATCTTGTCATTCTTAAACACTATTGGAAGTTCATTTGTAATGTCTTCCAAATAATGTACAAGGTTGTACGTAAATGAATCGTAATTATCTATTACGGCTATCACTTATAATTTTTCTTGAAGGTATAATAGATAAGTGGGAAAACAAGGTTAGTTGCAAGAACAAATGTCCATGCTGATAAATGGAACGGTAATCCAAACTTTATTCCTAGCCCTCTTTGTAAACCATATACAAGTGTTGGCAGTGCCATTAATAAACAATGAACTTCCACCGTTTTCATAAAGAAATAAACTTGCAATGCCCACTTTTTTTGAAAAAATAAAAAAACAGTAAGTATCAATGTAAGAATAGATGCTGCAACATATACATATAAATAATCACGAATATCACGTAAACCTAAACCTAAATAAAAGTCAAGCCTGCCCTTTGCACTGAGATAGTCAAAAAACATATATACGGCAAACAATGGAATAAACTTGGTAATCCAAACAATGATACTGTAAATAGTAAGTGATTTAGGACGCATTGTTATTATTGATAATACTACTGTATTTTACTTTTGCGCAAAGATATATATAAAAACAAAGGATAAATCATTTGCACTAACCATAACACAGGTACAATAATGGTCGGAAAAGGCAAAGATGATATTTTATAGTCAAGCATGATTAATATTGAATAGGATATGGCTGCAATAACCTTACCTATAAAATATGTTTTAAAGCCTGATAATCCACTTTTTAAAATTTTACTAAGGCCATATATTACTATTGTTGATGAAAGTACAAGTAATAGATTATATAAAGGGGCTACCTTAAAAGGATACCAACGCAAATAAAAATCCAAACTATGAATATTCATTATATGAAATATTGATTGAAACAGCACATAAATATTACCGGAAATAGCTGTAAGAAGCAGAAACCTAATAAAAAATGATTTTTTTACTACTATATGCTGTTTCATTTGAAATTCAAATAATTGAGTAAATTTATCATATAAAATCAACTACACTTATGGCAATTGCTAAACTATTTAAAGTAAATAAGTTAGGACCTATTGGACTCTTAGCCTCCATTAGCTGTATAATTGGGATATTTTTACCTTGGAAAAAGGCTACTATAGTAACTGCCGGAAAAACCTTAACCATTATGAGTCCCGGCTTTTATGAACCACTCGGCTGGATTATGGGAATACTCATCGCTTTATATATACTGTTATTGTTTGCCAACTTTAAATGGAATATCCTCTTAGGCATTGCTTTACTCATTATGAGTATTTATGAATGGGTAATGATTAGAACTGAATTAGCTCAAGATTCTACCGCTGAGGTGAGTTATGGTTTATATGTAATTATGATTAGCTCAGTAGTGATGTCATTAAGTAAGGTTTTATTATTTAGAAAACGGAAAAAAACTGCTGATACGGGTACAGTATCTCCACCAGATTCAAATTCAATAAATTGATTTACAAATAGTTGAATCAATATTTATAAAAACCTGTTAAGAAACGGAAGTTTTAAGCTATATAATTTTTTTATTAAGAAAAAGGGTCTACATTTGTTATGCATTAGTCTAACTAATGTCTTTTTCATAAGGTTTAGGTTAGGGTGCCTGTGAACAACAGGACTCAAACAATCCCCTCCCAAAGAGGGGATTTGTTTTTATACAATATCCAAAACTAAACCAATAAAAAGCTACTTGCTTTTTTTCTTGATAAGACTCGAAAACTCCCTGAATGATTTTTTATATACTACATCATCGGTATATCCAAAACTTTGTATGCCGGAAGTCATTACATCAAGCATGATAGCTAAATGTTTTGCATCAGCTTTTTGATGGAACGAACCTTTTTTCTGTCCACGTTTAATTACATCCAATAAAATTTCATGCTTTTCTTTATTAAATGATGTAATGTGTTTTTGCGTTTTTTTGTTGAGCATTTTATACTCAGCATGTGCAAACTTAAACAAATGATGTACTGGTTGATCTGAACAGGAATGTTGCAAATAATTATCAATAAAATTATCTATACCTGACTTTTCTTTCATCAGGTTTAGTTTATTGATTTCATTAGAAGATGCTGTGCTAAGACATATAAAGAACAAATCATTTTTGTCTTTAAAGGTTGAATACAAACTACTTCTGTTTACACCGGTGGTATTTACAATATCACGAATTCCGGTTGCATTAAATCCTTTTTTGGAAAATAAAACGATGCATTTATTAATGACTTCGTTTTTGTCGAAATCTTTTTCTCTGGGCATTATATAGGGGGTTTATATCCCAAATATAACTAATCTATATTGAGATTTACAATAGTCTCTTGATTATCCTTAACCGGTGGGTATACTTTTTAAGGTCCAGAGAATATATTCCCTCATGGTCAATTTTATCGATCTTAACACATCCACTCGAATGGGCTATGTGATGATTATCTATCATTACACCTACATGGGCAATCTTTCCGTCTTCATTGTCAAAAAAAGCCAGATCTCCGGGTTGTGATTCATGTATGATGTGTACGGTAGTACCCATTTCCGCCTGTTGTGAACTGTCACGCTTTATATTCATACCTAGCATCCGATATATCAGTTGGGAAAAACCTGAACAATCCATGCCTAATGGGGTTCTCCCTCCCCACATGTAAGGAGTATTGTTTAATAATCTAGCATAGTATTGTAACTTAATCTCAACCGATGAAAGTTGGTTAGTTAAATAGTTAGATGGGATATAGGTTTTACCAAACAAACTCCAGCTTTCCTTTGGAATATGTGATCCCATAGGTACATACATAGTTTGGTTATCTACCTTAATGGTTTGTAATAAACTTTCATTGATTACATAATCCATTTTTTTATCCCATTCATGATGTTGGTTAGAGGCAATCCAGCATTGATACCCATCATGATCACATTCAATTAATAAAAAATCGTTTTGTGAATCAAGAACTGAATAAGTTTCGCCAAACAATAACTGAGTAGTTTGTTGTGAACGATGCGATGGTTCCTGACGACAGGGAATAACTGAGTATAAACAAATGCCTTTTGACATAAATGAATTTTTCTTTTTCGGTTATTGTGGAGACATGTTTTGGCACGTCTTTATGATGTAACAAATTTAATGATGGCATCTTGGGAAATGGAAGAAATTCTTATCACTTAAAAACATTCCATTGTTAAAAAGCTCAATTGAAAACGAATCGTAGAGACGTACAATTACACGTTTACTCAAATGGATGAAATATTCTTGACTGAAGTTAGCGGCAGGGATAGTAGCGGCATCCTTTTTATGGCAGTATTGAAAATTTCGAGTCGTTTGTTTGTCCCACGACTTAAGTCGTGGGTAATGCTAACGTAAGTAAATTAACTCTGCCATATAAAGATATAGCGAATAGTCCGGTCCTGAGTAGCCTGTGAATGGGTTGTGGGAATCGAAGGGGACGCCCTAAAAATTACCTTCAAAAACTTTTACTGCCGGACCTATTAAATGTACATCCGTAAAACTTTGTTTGTCTTCTGTATGAAAAGTAACATTGAGTAATCCACCCTTGGTATGAATTTGAATAGGAGGATGATTGGTAAATAAAAATGAAGCAATAGCGGAAGCTACAACTCCGGTACCACAACTCCATGTTTCATCTTCAACCCCTCTTTCATAAGTTCGTACCTTAATATCTTTATCTACCTGTTGTACAAAATTCACATTGATTCCTTTTTCTTTAAACTGATCTGAATATCTGATGGCATGTGCCTGTTTGATAATATCAATTTTATCTACATCATTTACCTTCACCACAAAATGAGGTGAGCCTGTATTGAGAATAGCATACGAATCACGAACAACAACATCGGCAACATCCTGCATTTTTAAGTCGA
>CAZUXM010000022.1:13109-18235 GCA_964624635.1 uncultured Candidatus Competibacteraceae bacterium | reverse complement strand
CGTTCTTCACTTGCTCCGTTAAAGTGGCTTCATGCAAACCATCCACAGCCATAAATTTAAGTGGGCCGCTTTTGGCTTCAATCCCTATTTCAGCAGCGAAGGCGGCAATACATCTACCTCCATTACCACACATGGAACTTGGGTTCCCATCAGAATTATAATAGACCATTTCAAAATCACATTCAGCATGCCCCTGCAAAAGAATCAATCCATCAGCTCCGATACCAAAACGGCGATGACATAAATGAGCAATCTCCGGTTGAGTAAGCTTTGCTCTTAACGGGCGATTATCAATCATGATAAAATCGTTACCCGTACCGTGATATTTGGAAAATTTAATCATTGATGGATACAAATATAATAAAGGTAATGGTTAGGTAGGTTTTTTATTGTTATTCAATTTTTGCATTCTGTTAACCACAATTAACAAGCAATTAAATATTAGATTTTATAAAATTGCGTTAGCTTTTATCAAGTAAATAAACGTAATACATTATTTGGTTATGAATAAGAATGTATCAGTCATCCTTTCAGCATTTGCAGGGGGAATGTTAGCCATGGGGGCTTATCATTTTATGGTTCCTGCAAAAAATAAAATACAAATAGTAGAAAAAACCACCGCTCCGGTAAGATACACCGATGGTAACCCACCCCCCGGAGGTGGAAAAGACTTTGTACTCGCCAGTGAAAAAACAGTGAATGCAGTAGTACATATTAAAACAATCATCAAAAAGAAGAACACCGGATACAGCGATCCCTTTGAACAATTTTTTGGAAATCCATTCGGAAATCAAGGCCCCCAAATGGGAAGTGGAAGTGGAATTATTATCTCTGATGATGGTTATATTGTAACCAACAACCACGTGGTAGGTGATGCAGATGAAATTGAGGTAACCTTAAATGACAAACGTACTTTTAAGGGTAAACTCATTGGTACCGATCCAAACACAGATATTGCTGTAGTAAAAATTGATAATACCAATATGCCTTTTATCTCCTTCTCCAATTCAGATGAAGTAAAGGTGGGTGAATGGGTATTAGCAGTGGGTAATCCTTTTAACCTTACCTCTACCGTTACCGCAGGTATTGTTAGTGCTAAGGGTCGTAACATTGATATTATTCAAAGTAATTATAAAATTGAATCGTTTATACAAACGGATGCTGCCGTTAATCCGGGTAACAGCGGGGGTGCTTTAGTAAATACGAATGGTGATTTAGTAGGGATGAATACTGCAATACAAACACATACAGGTTCATTTGAAGGTTATTCGTTTGCTATTCCATCTAATTTGGTAAAAAAGGTGTCTATGGATATTATTGAGTTTGGAACAGTACAACGTGGGTTATTGGGAGTGAATATTAAAGAAATTGATGCTGATTTTGCTAAACTAAAAGATTTAGAAAAAATTGAAGGGGTTTGGGTAGAAGGTACTACACCGGGAAGTGCTGCCGAAGATGCCGGCATAAAACAAGGGGATGTAATCATAAAAGTTGAACAAACTACTATTAATACAGTAGCCGAATTACACGAACATGTTGGTTTATATCGACCGGGGGATAAAATTATCGTAACAGTGAAACGAAACGGAGAATTAAAAGAAGTACCCGTTACCTTGAAAAATAAGTCGGGGACCACTAATGCCATCACCAAAGCGGCAACTCTCAACAGTTTTTTAGGAGCTACCTTTGAGGATGCTGATGTGGGGGTAATGGGGACATTGGGATTAAAGAATGGGGTTCAGGTAGCAGAGGTTAATGGAGGTAAACTAAGAAGTGCAGGTATTAGACCCGGATTTATTATAACTGAGATTAATAGTAAAGCCGTTTCAACCCCCGAAGACATCGATAAAGTTCTGTCTAACAATACTAAAGGATATTATGTAATTACCGGATATTACCCGAATGGTGATAAAGTAGTATATTCTTTTAACTAGTTTCATTTAGCACAAAAGATGAGGTACGGCAGGCTATTACAGGTTTGCCGTACTAAAATCTAAGACATCCTTCCTATTCTTACAAGAAAAAACTTGACATGAATGTTAAGATAATGTATCTTTGCACTCTTTTTAGTTCCTAATTATTTAACCTAAAATACCGCGATTAATTATGTCAATGAGGCAGTTAAAAATCACCAAATCCATTACAAACCGCGAAAGCCGTTCTTTAGACAAGTACTTACAGGAAATTGGGAAAGAGGAGTTGATTACAGCAGAAGAAGAGGTAGAATTAGCCCGTAAGATTAAACAAGGTGATCAAGTTGCCCTAGAAAAATTAACCAGAGCCAACTTACGTTTCGTAGTATCGGTGGCTAAACAATACCAAAATCAAGGTTTAACCTTACCTGACCTTATCAACGAAGGAAACTTAGGTTTGATTAAAGCAGCTCAACGTTTTGATGAAACCCGTGGTTTCAAATTCATTTCGTATGCAGTATGGTGGATTCGTCAAAGTATATTACAAGCTATTGCTGAGCACTCTCGTATTGTACGTTTACCACTAAATCAGGTTGGTTCATTAAATAAGTTAAACAAAGCCTTCTCAAAACTAGAGCAGGAATTTGAAAGAGAACCAACTGAAGAAGAATTAGCATCTATTCTTGATCTTCCTGAAGACAAAGTAAAAGATTCTATCTCTATCAGTGGTCGTCATATTTCAATGGATGCTCCATTGATTAGCGGTGAAGAAAGTACATTATATGATGTAATGGAAAACCGCGACTCTCCAAAAGCAGATAAATCATTGATTATGGAGTCTCTTCAACAAGAGATTGAAAGAACTTTAGATACTTTATCTGAAAGAGAAAAAGAGATCATCAAATTATATTTTGGTATCGGAATGAATCATGGTTTAACCATTGATGAGATTGGTGAAAAATTTGATTTGACTCGTGAACGTGTACGTCAGATTAAAGAAAAAGCTTTGAAAAGATTACGTCAAAGTACAAGATCTAAATTACTAAGAACTTACTTAGGATAATCTTTCGACAAGCTCAAGACTTTGAAATATAAAAAAGCCCATTCAATTGAATGGGCTTTTTTATGATATTATTTAATCGCTTAAATTCCTGAAAGCAATCCGGCAACTCTCTCCATTTCTTTTTTCACTTGATTCATTCCAATTAGTCCACCAGACATCCCTGAAGTTTTTCTATCCACTACTAACTTGGTAGTTTCACCTTGAGAATTAGATGCCACATGAATCTTACTGTACTTTACAAAGGCTCCAAATAAAATTCTCATGGTACGGCTGCCTTTTTCATACGTACCATTCCCTACCTGTCCTTCTACCAAATTATATCCGTCTTTTTTTAATAACTGATCAGCATTATTAGCTAATGCATTTGCATCAATACCACTATATTGATGAACAAATAATTGGTTTGAATAGTTTTCGTTTTTTTGAAAATAAGGCATATATAAATTTATTAGGATTATACAGTTACTCCACTTCCATGACAATTTTTATATTTTTTACCACTACCACATGGACATGGGTCATTTCTACCAATCTTGTCATCCACTTTTACTGGTTGAGGTTTTTGTCTCTCTCTGGTATCCTGATTTTGTGGATTGTTATTAGATGAAGAAGTGGTATTATCAGTTCTACTGGTTTGCAATTTTGGTTGTTGAGTTTTTACCGTAGGTGCTTGTTGAACATTATCTGAAGGAATAGAAGTTTTCATCAAGAATGAAATAATATCCTTGTTCACCTCAATTACAAATGCTTTAAACATTTGGTAAGACTCTTGTTTATAAATTAACAATGGGTCTTTTTGTTCGTAAACTGCATTTTGTACTGAAGTTTTTAAATCATCCATTTCACGTAAATGTTCTTTCCATCCATTATCAATCAATGATAGATTAATGGATTTTTCAATGGCAATGATTAACTCTTTACATTCAGTTTCGTAAGCTTTCTTAAGATTCACTACGACTTGTGTTCCTCTTAAACCATCAGTAATAGGTACAACTATGTTTTCATATTGATTGCCTTGTGTTTCGAAAACATTTTTTATTACCGGAAATGCCTGTTTGGCCACATTGGTCATTCTTGATTTATAAATCTCTTCTGCACGAGCAATCACAAGATCTACAATTTCATTCTCAGGCTTATTCATGAACTCATCTTCACTCACCGGAGATTCCATAGAGAATACCTTGAACAACTCCACCTCAAAACCTTCAAAATCTCTTTCTTCGAGGTACTGGTTTACAATATTATCAGCCAGTTCTCTAATCATATGATCAATATCAATAGAAAGAAGATCTCCAAATAATGCATTTCTCCTTCTACCATAAATAGCTTCACGCTGTTTATTCATTACGTCGTCATATTCCAATAATCTTTTACGTACACCAAAATTATTTTCTTCTACACGTACCTGAGCTTTTCCTATGGAATTAGTAATCATTGAATGGGAAATTACTTCACCTTCTTTTAATCCTAAAGTATCCATCCATTTACCCAATCTTTCTGATCCAAATAAACGCATCAAATCATCTTCTAACGATACAAAGAACTGAGATGACCCTGGATCCCCCTGACGACCGGCACGACCACGAAGCTGCCTGTCAACACGACGAGACTCATGTCTTTCAGTACCGATAATTGCCAACCCTCCTGCTTCTCTAACTCCTGCACCTAATTTAATATCAGTACCTCTACCTGCCATATTCGTAGCAATAGTAACTGTACCGGGTTTACCTGCTTCAGCTACAATGTCGGCTTCTTTTTGGTGCAGTTTAGCATTTAATACCTGATGTTTAATTTTTTTCATCGTAAGCATACGACTTAACAACTCTGATATTTCAACAGAGGTAGTACCCACCAAAACAGGTCTACCTTCTTTTACATACTGCTCAATTTGATCGATAGTAGCATTATATTTTTCACGTTTGGTTTTATATACCAAATCATTCAAATCTTTTCTAATAACAGGCTTATTGGTTGGAATAACCACTACATCCAATTTATAGATATCCCAAAGCTCTTTAGCTTCCGTTTCAGCAGTACCTGTCATCCCTGCCAGTTTATTATACATCCTAAAATAATTCTGGAGAGTAACAGTAGCATACGTTTGTGTAGCCGCTTCTACTTTTACATTTTCCTTTGCCTCAATCGCCTGA
>CAZUXM010000022.1:10320-13099 GCA_964624635.1 uncultured Candidatus Competibacteraceae bacterium | reverse complement strand
ATAACGACGACCATCTAAAATACGACCTGTTTGTTCGTCAACGATTTTTACTTTTCCATCCATCACTACATAATCCACATCTCTTTCAAACAAGGTATATGATTTTAGTAATTGACTAATGGTATGTATTCTTTCTGATTTAATACTAAAATCACGAATCAGATTTTCTTTTCTGGCAAGTTTTTCTTCTTTATCAGCCGCTAAATTTTCGATGTTGGCTAATTCAGTAGCTAGTTCAGGCAATACAAAGAAACCCGGATCAGATACGTCGGAACTTAAAAATTCGACTCCTTTATCCGTTAAATCAACGGTGTTGTTTTTTTCATCAATTACAAACAAAAGATCTTTATCAATCTTATGCATTTCTTTTTGCTGATCTTGTAAATAATAGTTCTCTGTTTTTTGTAAAAGAACTTTCATCCCCTGTTCACTAAGGAATTTAATCAACGCTGAGTTTTTAGGTAACCCTCTGTAAGCTCTGAATAAAAGCTCTCCACCTTTTTTATCATCGCCGGCTCCAATAAGTTTTTTTGCTTCCGCTAACTGAAGGTTTATAAACTTTCTTTGTTCCGAAACTAATTTATCTACTTTCGGTTTATACTGAATAAATTCCTGATTTTCTCCTTTAGGTGTAGGTCCACTTATAATTAATGGAGTACGTGCATCATCCACCAATACTGAATCCACCTCATCCACAATTGCATAATTATGACCACGTTGTACCATCTCTTCAGGAGTACGAACCATATTATCACGCAAATAGTCGAAACCAAATTCATTATTGGTTCCATATGTAATATCTGCTAAATAAGCATTTCTTCTTTCAATACTATTAGGCTGATGCTTATCTATACAATCTACCTTAAGACCGTGAAATTCAAATAAAGTACCCATCCATTCAGAGTCACGACGTGCCAGATAATCGTTCACCGTTACTACGTGAACACCTTTACCAGGCAAAGCATTTAAATACATTGGTAATGTACCTACCAATGTTTTACCTTCCCCTGTAGTCATCTCTGCAATTTTACCCTGATGCAAAACAGTACCTCCAATTAACTGCACATCGTAATGTACCATATCCCAATGCACTTCCGTACCGGCAGCATCCCACCTATTAGCCCATTTAGCTTTATCGCCATCAATAATTACATGAGGTTTTTTTACTGAAAGATCTTTATCAAATTGTGTAGCAGTAACTACTACAAAATCGTTTTCTTTAAATCTTTTTCCTGTTTCTTTTACCACTGCAAAAGCTTCAGGAAGTATTTCATCTAAAACTTTTTCAATTTTTTCTTTTACAGTAGTTTCTAGTTTTTTAATAGTTTCAAAAATTTCTTCTTTATCTCTTGCATCCATTTCAGGATGTGTATGAATATTATTTCTATGATTTTTTATTTCTTCTTCTTCCTGATGAATGAAATCGGCGATACGCTTTTTAAACTCCAACGTTTTATTTCTCAGTTCGTCGTTGGTTAATCCATTTAATTTGGCAAACTCTTCGTTTGCTTTATCAGCAATAGGGGTTAATGCTTTACGATCTTTAGCTGCCTTATCTCCAAACAACTTTCCAACTAGTTTATTTACAAAACTCATACTGCTTAATACTTTAATTTTTTACAAGGGCACTAAAATAAGGCCAAAAACTCAAATAATGACATATAGACAGAGGTAAATTCATGATTTTTTAAATGTATTTATCACGCGACCTTCGGGCATTCCGCTATATCTGCCCAAATATAAGCCTTATGGCTGCATTCAGCATGTCTTGGTACCCCTGCCTTTTACTCAGCCATGCTGGCAGCCATAAGGCTTATATTCGGGCAGGATGTCACTCCATTCCCTGACCGTAGAACCAATAAGAAATAATATTTTAAGTAGGATTTACAAAGAATAAGTCCCCTTATACCTTACATCAATATCAATATACACTGATGACATAGGACTCACCGAAAGGTTTTGTGCTCCAATAACAAACTTAGGTTGTTTATTATTTAAGATACTTACCAAAAGAGGTGAATTTACTACACCGCTTTTTTCATTTTCATTGACCCCCAACATTACATTAATTACATCTTCATCACCGGGCAACTGAACTCCGTCAGCATATTGATCAGCTGAAACATATATTTTTACATTAGCGGCAAAGGCGTCATTTTTTCTCACTTTGTATTTAATTTCAATCAAATCAAATTGCACATTGTTATTCAAAATGATTTCAGGTGTTTCAAAAACAGCCTCGACGTTTACTCCATAGGTATTTGGTAACTCAATGGTACTATTCCCTGAGTTCAAATCAAAGCCACAGCTTGAAACAATAAAACTTAAAACAGCCAGAAATAAAACTACTCTTCTGTTTTTCATAATAGATTAGTTTGGAATAATCATTTTAAACCCAATTCCGTGAACAACTTGAATTTTTACGTTGTCATCGGCACTCAGATACTTACGTAGTTTTGAAATAAAAACATCCATACTTCTTCCGGTAAAATAATCATCCTTCCCCCAAACCGATTTCAACAATACTTCTCTGGTAATAATCTGATTTTTATGAAGGCAAAGTAATCTCAATAAATTAGCTTCTCTTTCTGTAAGTCTTTTTATTTCTTCACCCAAAACCAGGCAATACTCTTTATAGTTAAAGGTATATTTACCAACAGAGAACACATCCTTATCAGAACCGTCATTATCCAATGTCCCGGTTCTTTTAAGTAAATTCTCAACCCTTAATAAGAACTCTTCCGTTGAAAATGGTTTAGTGATATAATCATCAGCACCA
>CAZUXM010000022.1:7045-10310 GCA_964624635.1 uncultured Candidatus Competibacteraceae bacterium | reverse complement strand
TTAATCTTATCATCAGATAATGATTTTGCTGAAAGGAAAATAATGGGTACTGTAGCATCTACTTTTCTGATGAATTCAGCTACTTCAAGTCCATCTTTATTAGGAAGCATAATATCAAGAATGCAAAGCTGGAATGAATCAGTTCCAAATTTTTGAATGGCATCATCTCCATCCAAACAATGTTTCACATTATAACCTTTTTCTTCCAGTACTTCTTTTACAACAAAGCCCAGATTCATGTCGTCCTCTACATAAAGAATATTAATATTTTTCTTTTCTTCCATCATGCTTGATTGGTTTTAAATATATGGTAAAAACGGTTCCTTTACCCGGAACACTATATAAATTAATTTTTCCGTGGTGAGCTTCTACTATCTTTTTCACATAACTCAACCCCAATCCAAAACCTTTTACGTTATGTACATTTCCTGTTGACACTCTGAAAAATTTTTCAAAAATATGTTTCTGGGCTTCTTTAGGAATCCCAATTCCATGATCTTCAATTTCAACTACTAATTTACTCTTTTTATTATAAGTTCTTATGCGTAAATATGGGTTTTCTTTCGAATACTTAAGGGCATTATCTACTAAATTATACATTACATTGATAAAATGATCCCTATCCCCCAATATAATCGAGTTTTTAGCATCCAGATGAATATCAAGTTTGCACTTGGCATTTTCTATCCTCACCATCATATTATCTGTAATATCCCTTATCATTTGATTAAAATCAAATGCATCTCTCTTAATCTTGTTCTTCGGATTATCTACTAATGCAATCTTAAGAATTTGTTCTACCTGACCCTTTAATCGATTTGTTTCATCTTTAATAATAGTTGCATAGGTATTTACTTTTTCTGCATTGGTAGTATTATTGGGTCTCAGGAGCGCATCACTGCTCACTTGTATGGTAGCTATAGGCGTTTTAAACTCATGCGTCATATTGTTAATGAAATCTGTTTTCATTTCAGACAAACGCTTTTGTTTAAATATTACAAATACTATGTATACAAAAAAGCCTATCACAATCAATATTCCAACACTAGAGTAAATCATTACCCCTAATTGACGAGCAATATAAATATTCTTATTAGGAAAATATACGGCAAACTTGTGGCTATCAGGGGCCATTTTTGCTTTGGGGAAATTAATTTTTTCGACTGTTTCAAGATTTTTTCGTGTTCTCATACTATAACTCCGCCATTGAACCGAATCTAAAAAACAATCATACACCGCAAATTGAAAATCTAGATTGATATTATAATTATTGAACTCAATCAATAAAAGATTTTGCAAGTGATCTGGATCAGCTGTTCCTGCCACATTTACCATAAAATAATTACCTTCTACCTGTTGTACAGGGTCAATAATTTTGAAAGTATCTTTATTGTATAAATTAATCTGATTCGCAACTGAATTTAACGCAAGATTTACCCTATTATTGAACTGCTCATCTGTGAGTAAATAAGATCTTCGTACCCAAAATATCTGTAACCACACTAAAGCAGCCAGTGTAAGGGTAACCAATATTACTATAATCCTAATTGTACGTGATGACACGGTGTTTAGTTCATGTTTTTATATCCTTTACCCCACTCCTCCAACTCTTCTTTGGTCCATAATGATGGATAAAATACCCTTACCTGATATCGTGGTGGCAAATATTTTTGCCAGTTAGTTCCTCCGGTTGCTTTGATGTCTTCAGGATCTTTTTGTAAGTATCGTACCGCCGATTTATAATGGGATAATGGCCAATTTACATTGATATTTAAATCCAACTGTTTTAATTCTTTGATAAGCTCTGAATCATTTTGTTCTGATTCGGTCAACATTTTATATTTGTCAAACAATGTTTTTCCTTGTATTTTTTCGGCAGTGGATATAATTTGGTCTGAATATTTTTGTTCAAACTGTTTTAAGGTAAGCGTTTTTTTATTGGTGGCTAACTCAGTAGCTCCTTTTTTCCAATAGATATGTTCATACATTTGAGCTATAGTAACTCCATTTTTAGCTCTATACTCTTCTTTTACTTCCTTATCTACCAATTCTATGAATGGAGTAGAGTAAACTTCCAATGTCCTATATTGGGCTGATTGAAATCCACTGGCAGGCAATAATGACATTCTGAATTTTAAAAACTGCTCCACTTCCATTCCATTCACCATAATCTCAAACGAACGAGTAAGGTTTTCAAAATATGAGTTAATCCTTTTTAGTCGTGCTTTTATAAATTCAACAGTGGGTTTTTCTGTATTTGTAATCTGTTTTAATTCATGTAAACTTAATTTAAAGTACAACTCCGTTATCTGGTGGTACATAATAAATATCTCCTCATCCGGAAAAGAGGTTTTGGGATTTTGAAGACTCAATAAAGTATCCACATGAATATAATCCCAATAGGTTAAATAATCAGCATATAATAACCCGTCTAAATATGATAACATATCCTGCCCCATGGCATTATACTTCTCATTGAGTGCCTTGATTTTATTTTCTATTTCTTTACTGATTTCCATACCAGCTTTTTTTATTTTTTCAAAGGTAACACAATCCCTGTTTTTGCCTCATTGATTTACGGGAATTCGGCTTGTTTTAGGAGTTTTATAACAAAAGAAAGCTATATCTTTGCAAAAATTAGCCTTTCAGGTTAATTGCTCTGTATAGAGTACTTGATTAATAAATAAAACTGCTGTAACAATGATAGTTCATCTTACCAGAAAGGAACATTTTAATGCAGCCCATAAACTCTATAACCCCAGCTGGTCAAAAGAAAAAAACGTAGAGGTTTTTGGGAAATGTGCTAATGAAAACTGGCATGGTCATAATTTTGATGTATATGTTACCATTAAAGGAACTCCTGATCCCGACACGGGATTTTTGTTTGATGCAAAAAAATTGAGTTTAATCATTAAACAATATGTCATTGAACCTCTTGACCATAAGAACCTAAATATAGATGTTCCCTTTATGGCTGGCAAAATGTGCTCTACAGAGAATCTGGCATATGAAATATGGCATCAACTATTGCCCCATATACCTCAAAATGTACAACTTTACTGCGTTAAACTCTGTGAAACCCCACGTATTTATGTTGAATACTTTGGAGAATAAATTAAGTTTGTAGTATGCAAGCCGGTGAAGTAGCAGTATTCAGAAAAGAACATTTTAATTCGGCCCACAGGTTATTTAATCCTCAATGGGATGACGAAACAAATAAAAAAGTGTTTGGTAAATGTGCCAATCCTCATTACCATGGTCATAA
>CAZUXM010000022.1:3752-7035 GCA_964624635.1 uncultured Candidatus Competibacteraceae bacterium | reverse complement strand
GTTACTGGTCAAATTAATCCTGCAACAGGATATGTTATTGATATGAAAATATTAAGCGACCTGATTAATGAGTTGGTCATCTCACGATTCGACCATAAAAATCTGAATCTGGATGTAGTTGAATTTAAAGACCTCAATCCAACAGCCGAAAACATTGCTATTGTTATATATAATTTATTACGACCAAAAATAGAAAATAAACTATCACTTCTGGTTAGATTGTATGAAACCGAAAGAAATTTTGTTGAATACCAGGGGTAAAATCAAGTATCATGAAAAAAGAAGAAACAACTTATAATAAAATAGAAAGCTATCCTGAAGCTACCACATTAAAACTGGCAGCACATTATAGAGATATCATTCTTGAGCTTGGTGAAGATGTAGAAAGAGAAGGTTTGCAAAAAACTCCATTACGTGTAGCAAAGGCTATGCAATTTCTTACCCATGGATACCATGTAGACCCTGCCGAAATATTAAGATCTGCAGTATTTGAAGAAGATTATAAGGAGATGGTCATAGTAAAAGACATTGAACTTTATTCGATGTGTGAACATCATATGATTCCGTTCTTCGGCAAAGCCCATATTGCTTATATCCCTAACGGAAAAATTTGCGGGTTATCAAAGATCCCTAGAGTGGTAGATGCCTTTGCCCGTAGGCTCCAGGTACAGGAAAGGCTCACCATGGAAATTAGAGATTGTATCAATAATGTACTCCACCCATTGGGAGTAGCTGTGGTGGTTGAATGTCACCATCTGTGTATGCAAATGAGAGGGGTTCAAAAACAAAACTCAGTAACAACTACATCAGCATTTACAGGGGAGTTCGAAAAACAAACCACCCGCCAGGAATTTATTTCTTTATTATCTGCTAAACTGGTTTAATTCTAAATCATTTTTATATTCGTAGTAGAAACACTACTACTTATACAGGATGAAAGCACTCGTTTTTCCAGGACAAGGTTCACAATTCCCGGGGATGGGATTAGATATCTATAATTCAAACCCTAAAGCAAAAGAATTATTTGAACAAGCGAATGAAATCTTGGGTTTCAGAATCACCGATATTATGTTTAGTGGTACTGAGGAAGAACTGAAACAAACCAAAGTTACACAGCCTGCTATTTTTCTTGACTCAGTTATCAGAGCAATTATTGCTGGTGAAGATTTAAAAGCTGATATGGTGGCGGGGCATTCTTTAGGTGAATTTTCTGCTTTGGTTGCCAATAACTGTTTATCATTTGAAGATGGGTTGAGGTTGGTTTCAAAACGAGCTATCGCTATGCAAAAAGCTTGTGATATTGAAGCATCTACCATGGCTGCTGTTTTGATGTTGGATGATGAAGTAGTAGAAAAAATTTGTACAGAAATAAATGGTGTGGTAGTACCTGCCAATTATAATTGTCCCGGGCAATTAGTTATTTCAGGAAGTGTAGATGCTGTAAATGCAGCTTGTGAAGCAATGAAAACTGCCGGGGCAAAAAGAGCTATGGTACTTAATGTAGCTGGCGCTTTTCACTCACCATTTATGGCTCCTGCGCAACAAGAATTGGAAGAAGCTATTCATCAAACCAATTTTAATGTTCCTTCTATTCCTGTATATCAAAACATCAACGCACTACCATCAACTGATCCAGAAACCATCAAACAAAATCTGATTAATCAACTTACGGGACCGGTAAAATGGACACAAACCATTCGTAACATGGTAGCTGATGGGGCCACAGAATTTATTGAAGTGGGTCCGGGGAAGGTTTTACAAGGTTTAGTAAAAAAGATTGAAGCTTCTGTTTCTGCAGGTAGTTACGCTATTGCATAAAAAAGGGCCGTTAGGACCCTCATTATAATTCTCATTTATTTAGGGTTGATATGGAATATTTTCAAATGAAAATACACCTGTCTTTACTTCATTTGTAGATGGATGTCGTACTTTATAACTTCCATTACCCGAAACATTTCCTCCACTATAGGCAGTAATCGTTAAAGTATTCGCAGCATCCTGTTCATAGTTCCAAATAGTGTATGGGTCACCACCACCAACGGTTTGAATACTCCCATTAAAATCTAATGACCCTGTTGAAGGAGAAGCATACGGTATTGAAGTATATGTACCCACATGCGGAACTGTATCAGTTTGAATGGTTGTTCCATAAAGAAACACATAACATCCGGCATATTTGGTGTTAGGGTCTGTTGGGTTAGGTTCTAATTGGATCTCAATATGATTTCCTACTTGTTCCCAAAAAACATCATCGAAGGTGTAGGTTTTCCCATCGAAACACATTTCAGTTCCGGAGGCAGTAGTACAAGTAGTTGTATTATTTTCAGGAGTACAAGCTCCTAACAAAATAGCCGGTATGATGGCTAAAAAAATTCTTTTCATGTTGTGTTGTTGATTTAGTTTTCACAAACATAACGCTAATTATAAATACAAATCATACTCCGGATTTCAATTACCTACAAATGAGTACATGCAAAAAAGACCAACTAGATTAGTTGGTCTTTTTGCATTATAAAAATTGTACTTCTATTTTAAAACAAAAGACTCCATGAATTTAGTAGTATACTTCCCTTTTCTAAAATCCTCGTTCATCATCAACTGAGTATGGAATGGAATCGTTGTTTTGATTCCTTCAATCACATATTCCTGTAAAGCTCTCAACATAGTATCAATAGCTTCTTCTCTTGTTTGATGTATAACAATCAATTTACCAATCATACTATCATAATATGGGGGTATTACATATCCTGCGTATGCATGAGTATCTACACGAACCCCATGTCCTCCCGGTGAATGGTAATGAGTAATTTTTCCGGGTGAAGGTCTAAAATCATTATACGGGTCCTCTGCATTGATACGACATTCAATGGCACACATTTGAGGATAATAGTTTTTTCCGCTGATAGCTATTCCGGCTGCAATTTTGATTTGTTCTTTGATCAAATCATAATTGATTACCTCTTCAGTAATTGGATGCTCTACCTGAATACGAGTATTCATTTCCATAAAGTAGAACTTACGATGTTTATCCACTAAGAACTCAATGGTTCCTACTCCTTCGTAACGAATAGCCTCTCCTGCTTTAATAGCAGCATTCCCCATTTCTTCACGAAGTTTGTCTGTCATAAATGGTGATGGAGTTTCTTCTACCAATTTTTGATGACGACGTTGAATAGAACAATCTCTTTCAGACAAGTGACAAACTTTGCCGAATTGGTCACCTGCAATTTGAATTTCTATGTGACGTGGCTCTTCAATGTATTTTTCCATATACATACCATCG
>CAZUXM010000022.1:3404-3742 GCA_964624635.1 uncultured Candidatus Competibacteraceae bacterium | reverse complement strand
TTACCGAATGCAGCCGCCGCTTCCATTTTTGCTTTATCCAAATTCTCTTCTAATTCAGCTTCACTCCAGATAATTCTCATCCCTTTTCCACCACCACCGGCAGTTGCTTTGATAATAACAGGGTATCCAACCTCCTTAGCTTTTTTCTTTGCTTCAGCCAAACTTTCCAAGAGTCCGTCAGAACCAGGAACACAAGGAACACCAGCTTTGATCATGGTAGCTTTTGCATTCGCTTTATCTCCCATCGCATCAATCATTTCGGGAGTTGGACCAATAAACTTAATTCCATGCTCAGCGCAAATTCTAGAGAACTTTGAATTTTCTGATAAAAATCCATA
>CAZUXM010000022.1:1826-3394 GCA_964624635.1 uncultured Candidatus Competibacteraceae bacterium | reverse complement strand
GAATAGCATCTGCGTTGGTAATTTCAGCTGCAGAAATAATATTTACCATATTCAGGTATGAATCTTTACTTGCAGGAGGACCAATACATACAGCCTCATCTGCAAAACGTACGTGTAAACTATCACGGTCAGCAGTTGAATAAACAGCTACTGTTTTAATTCCCATTTCTTTACAAGTACGGATAACACGCAATGCGATTTCACCGCGGTTAGCAATCAATATCTTTTTAAACATACAATAATGTTTGAACCGTTAATTTATATGTTGCATCAACTATGAAGGATCTACCAAAAACAATGGCTGATCATATTCAACTGGTGAAGCATCATCTACCAATATCTTCACAATTTTACCTGATACCTCAGACTCAATTTCATTGAACAATTTCATCGCTTCAATGATACAAAGTGTTTTACCCGGTTTGATCTCATCACCTACATTTATCAATAATGGTTTATCTGGTGATTGACGACGATAGAAAGTACCAATCATTGGTGATTTGATGGTAACATATTTTGAATCATCACTTCCGGCAGAAGTAGTATTGGTAACCGGTGTTGGATTATTAGTGGGTTGTACCGTTGGGGTTTGTGTTGCTACTTGTGGGGCAGTAATTACTTGAGGAGTGATTACAGGTGCCTGTACATAAGTAGCTTCTTTAGATGTAGTAATTTTTAGTTTTACACCTTTCACTTCGAGTTCCACTTCCTGAACTCCGCTTTTTGCAACAAACTTGATAAGGTCTTGAATTTCTTTAATATCCATATATGAGGGTTTATAACCAGGGTTCAAAAGTAAATAAATTACCATACCCCCCACCTAATTTTTTTTAAGATATGCTTAAATCAACCGAAAAATTGAGTGTTTTCGGGCTTTTTTTGAGTATTTTGACCAATTATCGGGCTTTTTTGCCAGTAAATAAAGATTTTAAGGGAACCTTTACCCCCGACTTCCAAACCCCAAAGGCGGCACTGGTAAAAAAGGTAAACATGGCATAAACAATGGCAGGAAGCGCCATCATGGGCATCTTGAGTATGGATGTGGCAATATATATGGCCAATACTGTATTATGTAACCCCACCTCCAGACTTATAGTAACGGATGATTTTTTACTCAACTTACTCCATTTTGCAATGTAATACCCTGCAAATAGGGCCCCTGCATTTAAAAGCAGGGTCATTGGAAATATGGTAATATAATCGGAGGTAGTCATGTCTACCATTTTTTCCTTTTTTTCAATAACAATAGCACCGATTAAAGCAATAGCCATTAAAACAGGCATCACCCATTTCATCGGCTTCTGAATTTTTTTTGACAAATCGGGTTTATAATGGGTGAATATAATTCCTACGATTACTGGCACCAATGTTATTAAAACGATGTGTTGGAGTGTATCAATAAACGATAGTTTGATATCTGCCTCCCCTTCGGTATTCATAAAAAAATGCAAGGCAAAATTTAATAAAAGGGGAATCGATATCTGAGTAAGAAAGCTATTGATGGTAGTTAACGATACACAAAGAGCAAGGTTCCCGTTCAATAAATAATTCAATAGATTACTGGTGGC
>CAZUXM010000022.1:0-1816 GCA_964624635.1 uncultured Candidatus Competibacteraceae bacterium | reverse complement strand
CCACCAGAAATAAGCCTACTTTAATTTCTGGTGGCACAGGAAAAACATAAGCTATACTAAATGCAATCACAGGTAAAGCCAGCATTTGGGCTGCCAAACCTATAAGCATGGCACGTGGTCTCAAAAATATATTCGCAAAATCCTTTCGTGTTAAAGACAACCCCATGCCCAGCATGATAAATGCCAACGAAATAGGCAATAGGTAGGATGAAAAAAAATGTGTCTCTATCACTCTTGAAATTATTGATTACTATTGTATTACAATAATAACAAAACTATTCGTCTTTATTGTTCGGGGTTAGTTATAAATAAATGAAAAAGTCTTTATTCCTGCCGCTTACAGCACTCTTTATCGTTAATGCGATATACGGAATCAACTTTGTGATTGCTAAAGATGTAATGCCGACATATATTTTACCTTCCGGATTTATTTTATTACGTGTTACCGGTGCATTAATTTTATTTTGGATTATTTACCTGATTAACGGATTTCAAAAAATTGAAAAAAAAGATTTCATTCAATTAGCGCTAGCCGGGTTGTTTGGAGTTGCCATTAATCAATTGTTATTTTTTAAAGGACTTAATCTTTCTTCCCCTATTAATGGAAGTATATTAATGAGTGCTACACCTATTTCAATTTTAGTGATTGGTGTAATTTTTGGCAAAGAAAAACTCACCACGTTAAAAGTAGCAGGAACTTTGTTGGGAGTTACCGGAGCTCTTACACTTATTATTTATAGCAGAGGTGGGATGGACAATTCATCATCCAAAGCATGGTTGGGAAATATTTTTATCATACTAAATGCCATTTCATTTGCTGTATATTTTTTGTTTGCAAAACCATTGATGAAAAAATACAAACCATTAACGATTATCTGTTGGGTATTTACTTTTGGGTGGTTATTTGTTTTACCTTTTGGGTTTACCGAACTAAAAGATGTACAATGGCATACTTTTACACCTGACATATATTATAAAACTGCTTTTGTAGTGATTGGTGTAACTTTTATTGCCTACTTGTTTAATATTTATGCTCTTAAACATGTAGATAGTTCTGTGGTGGGAATCTTCATTTATGTACAACCCATCATCGCTACGCTCCATAGTGTTTGGTTAGGTAAAGATACCATTACCTGGGTTCTGGTAGGCTGCGCCATGATGATTTTTACCGGAGTATTTATGGTGAGTAGAAAGAAGAAATCATCTACGGCTTAAAAACAAAATTCATTCTATATTTAATCTCCGAATTAAATTTTACTAACCGCCAATTAGGTTGACCCATTTCCCAACTCGCAGGATAAGATTCAACCATAGAAGTAAGCAATCTTTTACTCATCTTAAATTCTTTCCCGTTACTTTTTATAATTTTCAAATAATTCAAAGATTTACCATAGGATTCTACTCCAAATTCGATGTGAAAAGAATGCTTGCTATATAATAGTCCACGTAAATCATGAATTCCAATTATCTTATCAATCCAAATAGCCCACCCTCCCGAGGGTGTGAACAAAACAGGGTTAATCGCTTCATAAAAAAAAGCTTCATACTCATCCGCTATAGGATACATTGGAATTCCATAATGAACATCACTCACCTTATTTAATGAATCCACCTTACGAGACTCTTTTTCCCATTCTGCAACTCGTATTGAATATGCATAATCAACAGAGTCATTGAAACGGTTTGTAATAGCAATTGATGAATCCACATATGTGTTATAACTAATGTATACCCATGGTTTAAAATCCAAATCAATCTCATGCTTTACGCTTCCTTGTTTGTTATATGTTACCGTTATCCAATCAACAGATTTTAC
>CAZUXM010000021.1:39300-39520 GCA_964624635.1 uncultured Candidatus Competibacteraceae bacterium | reverse complement strand
CATTGAACGAACCCTGATACAAAACGGATAAGTAAAAACATTGGCACCTAACCATAAAAAATATAACCACGGATTACCAATTAAAAACAAGATGCCAATCAATATCAATTGAAATAGAATGGGTCCTCTTAAATTTTTCCACCCATTTTTTATTATTTTCAGAAACGATACTTTTTTATTACGTACAATTTTATTACCAAGATTATATTCTAAAAAACCC
>CAZUXM010000021.1:36595-39290 GCA_964624635.1 uncultured Candidatus Competibacteraceae bacterium | reverse complement strand
TGCAGTGTTTTCTTTTAAACCAGTAATGCCAAAAAGATCCCGTGCAAACTTTCGTATCATACTTTTTTTAGAAGTTGGATATCCTCGTGTTAGGAACACATCAGGATCATCATCAGTACCTGTCATCTTATGATGTTCAAGATGATAAGGTCTGTATTGATCTACATTATGAAATATTGGATATGCTCCGAACCAATTTCCAAATACAATGTTAGTTTGTTTACCGGAGAACAATGAATGATGACCTGCATCATGTAAAATTATGGCACATGCCAGTTGTTTACCTCCTATAATCCACAATGCGATGAATACAGTAATTACATTAGGTAAAAAATATACCAAAGCTATAGCACCTGAAATCCACAACCAGGTTTGAATAATTTCCCAGGCCGCTAACAGGTCTGATTTTTTCATCAATGAATTGATTTCTTCATTGGTAAAAAGTTTTTTTACCTGTGCATTATACCAAATAAATTGATTGGTTGGCATTTATTGTTCAATTTCAATATTGTCTTCGGTTCTTGGAGGACGATAAGGTTTAAATGGCATTCCTAAAAGGAATCCTATATTACTATGTTCTTTCTTTAGTGGAAATGTATCTAATCCATATATAAGATCTTTACGTGGGTCTTTTACTTTTGCAAAGCAACCGAAAATTCTATCCCAGAATGCGAATATATTTCCAAAGTTAGTATTGGTATATGGGAGTTTAAAATGATGATGTACTTTATGCATGTCGGGAGATACAATTACAAAGCTAATGGCAGTATCCAACCATTTGGGGATTTTAATATTCATATGATTAAACTGCGAAAGAATAACTGATAAAGATTGATATAACATGATTAACCACATAGGAGCTCCCATAATAATAATCCCCAACATAGTAAATACTACTCTGATGACAGATTCGCCGGGATGGTGACGATTAGCAGTGGTTGCATCTACCCCCGGATCAGTGTGATGTACGAGATGAAATCGCCATAGGATAGGAATTTTATGTTCTAAGTAATGAGCCAACCAAGCCCCAAAAAAATCTAACCCTAAAACACCCAAAAGCATAAATGCCCAAGTAGGAAGTTCTGTAATGTACAATAACCCAAATTTATTTTTTACCAGAAGTTCGCTGATTATCAATATTAAAAAAGCAAATATAAAATTTATTACAACGGTGGTAAACGTAAAAAAGAGATTAACTCCTGCATGTTTCCATCTGTTGAATCTGAAACGAAACATGGGAATTATACTTTCCAGAGAAAATCCCAGGGTTAATCCGCCTAATAAAATCGCACTTCTGTGTGATGAGGGAATAGTTGCAAAGTAGTTGATGATTTCTTCCATTGGGTAATGTGTTGATGATAAAGTTACTCAATAATGATGATTGAACCATGAATTATTTAGGACATGGTAACTAAAATTATCGGGCCAACAACCTACCAACTATAAATACGGCAAATAAATGTGCAAAAATGGACTCGAACATCATGAGATTATGAATTGCCGGAACACTGGTTTCTACTGGCAAATCCATACCTGCCAATACATAGGTACTACTAATTACACAATGATTAAATAGTTCGGGGTATTCATTTACAGGAATCATTACACCTGGCATTATAATACTTAAAAAAGCATATCCAAAAGCAAAACCTGAAGCAATGAGGAGATAAATATTCGCAGCACCCAAAAGTGCAGAGGCTATTTTTAGATTTTTACTAAAAATATCACGTATAGCAATATAAAAAGTAAAGCATAACATGCACAAGCTGATTAGAGATGCACAACCATATATCCATCGATAAACCTCAAAATCATTTTCATTGAGCTTTAAAACTGCACAAATAAAACTCAAACCAATAGATACAAGAAATGATAAAGCTCCAACCCAAAAAAATATCTTTCGTCTGATAAAATACCATAAAAAGTTGAGTGTTGCAGCGGTAAGTGTAAGTGCTAATATTACATTGATAAGATTCGCGGCTTCAAACGAAATAATTACATCAGGTTGTTTGCTGGCTGGAACCAACATCATATTCGAAAATAGGCTGAGGAGTTGAAATATCAGCAGGGCCATGTATATCCGGGGTCTTTTTTTGTCCAACGGACTTAATTCAACCGGTGTAACTTCTTCAATTTGCTCAGTAATTGCTGACATGGTCAAATATAAATATTTTTATTTTCTGAAGGTAGTGATTATAGGGACTGGATTAAACAGCCGTTTTTTTAATCAAGGAAGACAGCTTTCTTGTCAGCATAATAAACCCTGAAATGCCTGTTATTACTCATGAATGTTAGTTTTACATCATTTTTAAGAGATATATTAAATAGGCCTTGTTCACAAATAAATCATATATAAACCCTCCAACTTTCACTCACCTGATTATTTTTGCCTGAATTGGTATTGTATCCTTATGGCAGAAGAAACAGAAAATATATTTAGTGGAGAGCATGAAGCAACCCTTACCGGGATGTATCAGAATTACTTTTTGGATTATGCTTCTTATGTTATTTTGGAAAGGGCAGTTCCTGCTATTGAAGATGGTTTGAAACCCGTGCAACGCCGTATTCTACATTCAATGTATGAGTTGGAAGACGGTCGTTATAACAAAGTGGCCAATGTTATTGGGAATACCATGAAGTATCACCCCCATGGTGATGCATCTATCAACGATGCTATGGTGCAAATGGGTCAAAA
>CAZUXM010000021.1:36301-36541 GCA_964624635.1 uncultured Candidatus Competibacteraceae bacterium | reverse complement strand
TTGTCAGGGAAACTGGGGGAATATTTTAACAGGTGATAGTGCTGCTGCCAGCCGTTATATCGAAGCCAGGCTTACCAAATTTGCGTTGGAAGTTGTTTTTAATGATAAAACTACTGATTGGAGTATGAGCTATGATGGTCGTAACAGAGAACCTGTTACCCATCCGGTTAAGTTTCCGTTATTATTGGCACAAGGGGTAGAAGGAATTGCTGTAGGATTGGCTTGTAAAATCATGCCTCA
>CAZUXM010000021.1:13535-36281 GCA_964624635.1 uncultured Candidatus Competibacteraceae bacterium | reverse complement strand
TGAACTTATTGAAGCATCCATTGATATTCTCCGAAAAAAGAAAACGCAGATAGTGCCGGATTTCCCTACAGGTGGATTAGCAGATTTTAGTAAATACAACAGCGGTTTACGTGGAGGTAAGATCAGAGTAAGAGCAAAATTATCTATAGTTGATAATAAAACCATTGCTATAACCGAAATTCCTTTCGGAACCACCACCGGTGCTTTGATTGATTCGATTGTTACTGCCGGAGATAAAGGCAAGATCAAAATTAAAAAAGTAGAAGATAATACCGCTGAAAATGTTGAAATTCTTATTCACTTAACCCCCGGTATCAGTCCTGATGTTACAGTAGATGCTTTATATGCCTTTACTGACTGTGAAATGAGTATTTCTCCTAATGCTTGTGTAATTGTAGATAATAAGCCGGTATTTATGTCGGTTGATGATATTTTAAGAGTATCTACCAATAACACTGTGGAGCTTTTGAAAAAAGAACTCGAGATTAATTTAGCCGAGTTACAGGAGAAATGGCATTACACTTCATTGGAGAAAATATTCTTTGAAGAAAAGATATATAAAGAGCTTGAAAAGAAATATGGAACATGGGATAAGGTATTGGAAGGGATTGCCAAAGCGTTTGTTCCATTCAGGAAAAAATTGAAAAGAGATATTTCCAGAGAAGATATCGTTAAGCTTACTGAAAAACCGGTAAGAAGAATTTATAAACTGGATATTGATGAACTCAATGATCAGATTAAAGGATTAGAAAAACAGATCAAAGAGGTAAAAGAAAATTTAAAAAACCTTATCCCCTACGCCATTGAATACTTCAAAGAGTTAAAGAAGAAATATGGAAAAGGAAGAGAAAGAAAAACGGAGATAAGAAGTTTTGAAACCATCGAGGTAAAACAAATTGTAATTCGTAACGAAAAATTATTTGTGGATTACGAGAATGGTTTTGCCGGTACAGGGTTAAAAGGTGCTACCTTTATTGATGATTGTGCTAGTGTGGATGATTTGATTGTTTTTAGAGACGATGGTACCATGACAGTTTCTAAAGTAAGTGACAAGGCGTATATAGGAAAAGGAATTTTACATGTAGCTATCTGGCATAAAGACGACGAACGTACTATCTATCATATGGTATATCGTGATGGGGCTAATGGTGCCATTATGATGAAGAGGTTTAATGTAACCAGCATCATCCGTGATAAAGAATATGATTTAACCAAAGGAAGTAAAGGATCTAAGGTTTTATATTTTAGTGTAAATCCAAACGGCGAATCAGAAGTACTGACGGTATATTTAAAACCAAGACCTAAATTAAAGAAACAGGTATTTGATGTGGATCTTACTGAGTTGGGTGTAAAAGGTAGAAATTCTCAGGGTAACGTCTTGAGTAAGTTTCCCATTAGGAAAATTGTAAGCAAGTCAAAAGGTGAATCTACATTGGGGCAACAACAATTTTGGTATGATCCGGCAGTGAAGAGAATTAATACAGATGAAAGAGGAACAAGTTTGGGTGCATTTGCTGACAGTGAAAAGATCATTCATATTAGTGCTAACGGATTATACAGAGTCATTAAGCCGGGTACTATTTTAGGTTTTGATGATGACCCTATGGTCATCAAAAAATATAATGAAGAACAAATCGTAACCATTGTTTATTATGACGGAGCCAAAAAAGAATATTGGGTAAAAAGATTTCAGCCTGAATTAATGGACAAGTATGTGAATGTTATTTCAGAGCATGATAAAAGCAAAATTCTATTGTTATCGTTTGATACTTTGCCTGTATTAAGAGTAACTTATGGAATCTTTAAGGGAAAAATGAATCAGGATATTGACGTGAATGATTTTAGCCCTTCAAAAACAGAGAAAGCCAAAGGAACCAAACTTAATTTCAAAGATATTAAGCAAATGGAATGGCTCGATCCCAAACCTGAACCTAAAGGAAAACGAACCGGTACAGGTAAAGAAGTTGATTTTGAGAAAGACGATAACCAAAAAAAGCTATTTTAGTATAGAATTTAGTACTTGGTATGAAAAAGCAGCAGCCGAAAAAAACAGTTAAGCCGGTAGCAAAAACTACCGTTACCAAAACGATAGAAAAAAAACCTGCAGGACCGGGAGTATTTATAAGCTTTGAGAATTTTGCTGAAAAAAACCAAAAATGGTTGGTTTGGGCAGTAGCAGGATTATCAGTTTTATGCAGCATTCTTCTTTTCGACTTGAAAGTATCTATTGGGGGTGATGATAGTTCATATATAGAAAGAGCCTGGAATTTTGTAAAAAAAGGAAACTATCCATACTATCAAGGACCGGGATATCCATTGGTATTAGCAGGTATAATTAAAGTATTTGGGTATAAATTAGGAGTAATGAAAGTATTCTCTCTATTGTTTTATACAGGGCATGTTATTTTTTTATGGTATGCATTTAAGAAAAGGATTCCTTATCTGATGTTGATGTTTATGATAGGTTTTGCTGTAGTGAGTGATTATATGCAGTACTATGCTAGCCAAACATGGAGTGAAGCTTTCTATATGTTCGTACAAGGGTTTGTATTGTGGCTAGTAATGAAAGCTGTAATGATAAAAGAACCTGAAATAAAATGGATAGATGATTTGAAAAAGAGGTGGTATTTATGGTTAGGTATTGGGTTGGCATTTACTTTTTTATCTATGACCAAAACAGTAGCTATTTTTGGTATTGTCGCTCCAATTCTGTATTTCATCATTCAAAAAAAATACCGTTATTCTATATTTATTCTGGTAAGTTTTGTGGTTTTTAAAATAGGAATTGGGCAGGCAGAAAAGGCCATTTATGGTCCTAATCCTACTAACCAGTGGCAACAGATGATGTTGAAGGATTCATATAAACCGGACCAGGGTACATTAGATGCAGCAGGTTTTATAGGAAGGTTTGGAGAGAATTTGAAAACCTATTCGAGCATGCATTTTTTACGCTTGTTACATATCATGCCCCAAGATAAATACAAGGTAAGTGAAAACGGAACCTCTATGGAAGAGGAAAAAAGTGCAGCCATATTTGTTACCATATTAGTTACGGCACTATTGTTATTCTCTACCTATAAAATTTTTAAAGAAAATAAGGAAGCATTTTTTCTGGTACTGTTTACTATTGTCATGTGTGGTGGAATATTTTTCGGTATTCATGCCAATAACAGGCAGGATAGATTAATTATTATTGTTTTCCCATTTATATTATTTATCCTGTTATACGGGCTGTACATTACGGTAAAAAATTTCAAATCGGTCCAGATTGGTTTAGTTGGATTAATGAGTATTATTTTACTTTCCAGCTTTTATCATACCCTGGCTAAAGCTCCAGAGAGTTTAAATGCTCTGCAAAAAAATATGGGCAATCAACCCTATTACGGATATACCGAAGACTGGGAGAATTATGTAACCATGGGTGATTGGTGTAAAAAGAATTTACCCGAAGGAAGTATAGTAGCTTGCAGAAAACCCACCATATTGTTTATTACCAGCGGAAAACAAATGTGGTATGGGGTGCATCAGATAGATACGGAAGACCCCGACGCATGGTTGAAAAAGTTTAAGGAGGCCAAAGTAACCCATATTTTGCTGGCAGAATTAAGAGCCATACCCACCAAAAGAACCAACAGGTACATATCTACCATGCATAAGATTTACTCGTTTATTTTTAAAAAATACCCCAATAAGCTTAAAATGGTACATACAGTTGGAACCCAGGAGAAATCAATATTAATTGAAATTGTATATTAACAATGTCTTAATATTCTTTTAATCAATTGATAGCTAGTTTACTAGATTTTTTGGGTCATTTAATAACTTGTTGAACAGTTTGGCCCAAAATTGATTTGCAGTTTTAATAATTTATATAAATTAGTCGCAAAATATTTACCATGGGGAATGCCGAAAACCAATAATAGAGTAGGCAACTAACTATTAATTAAATTACTATGTCAGAGACTACTAACACGACAGGAGAACAAAAACCAGCAGAAAAAAAAATGACCATGTTTTTAATCGCCTGGATAATCGGTTGGACTGGACTACACCGTTATAAAATGGGTTACAAAAACTGGTGGGTTCAATTATTACTAAGCTTACTTTGTGGAATTGGTGCTATTTGGGCATTGATTGATGCAATCATGATTTTAACCGGAAGCTTGAAAATGGCTGATGGTCGTGAGTTAGAAAAATAATTGATTACATTATTTCACTAAGAAAGGGCTTGTTACAAGCCCTTTCTTTCATTTGTAATGGTTGCTATGCCAATAATTAATGTAATTTTATCACTTAAAATATAAATTATGGAACCAGTAGATCCAAATCAAACCCCACAAAACTTTAACCCACCTAATAATACCAAACCGGTAGAAAATAAAAAACTTACTGCAGGATTATGTGCATTACTTGTAGGAGGATTTGGTGTGCATAAGTTTGTTTTAGGCTATAAAAATGAAGGTATAATTTATATTGTTGCATTCGCAGTTGCTTTTATTTTTACCATTGTTACCTGTGGAATAGGTGGTTTTATTTTTATACCACTGCAAATAGTTCCATTAATTGAAGGTATTATTTATTTAACTAAGTCTGACGAAGAGTTTTACGAAACCTATCAGAAAAATAAGAAAGCCTGGTTTTAAGTTCTATAAAATTGGTATGGCAATATCTTAAAGCCAATTGGCTTTATAGTACTGTATTTTTATATGTAGTTTTTTCATGCTTTCTTAAAATTATAACAGGAGTTAATATTACCATTCCCTGTTTAATTAAAACAATATTCGATGTAAGATGTCCAGGTTGTGGGCTTACTCATGCATTTATTGAATTGTTGAAGTTTAATCCTGTATCAGCATGGAATTATAATCCATTGATTTTTTTAGTATTACCTCTGGGTACTTTTCTAATACTAAAACATTTTTTTAAGTTTAGAAAAAGGTACTTAACCGGCAATTTAACAGCGGTTACACAATAGTATAGGCTATTTACTCAAAATAGTTAATACGCTTAAAAATATTCATTATCATTGCACGATAAACGTTAAACTAAATTTTACTATGGAAAATAATAATGACTTAAGCTCAAATTGGAGTTCAGGCGGTAACACAACAGGTATGGGTAAAGCATTGGATGGTGCAAGTCTTAGCCAAACCCTTGGAATCGTTGGATTATGTATATCAGTGATTTTAGGATGCTTAGGTTGCGGATTGGTTGGTTTTATTTTGAGTATTGTTGCTTTCTTTAAAGGTAAATCAGCGGTGGCTACTTATGAAGCAAACCCTTCTGAATATACTGAACAATCATATAAACAAGCTAAAACAGGAAAACTATTAGGTTTAATAGGACTTATTTTAGGAATAGTTGTTATTATCATGAGTATTTTCTTATTCGCTACAGGAATGTTAGCGGAGATGATGAAAAAATAATAATTTTTAATTTTATTGATTAGACCATTCTGCTTAAAAGGATGGTCTTTTTTTATTAAGTTTAATATCAAATGAGTGAAGTATATGGAAATCCCAATTGGCAACCACCTGATCCGCCACCGGGAGAAGAAAATAAATATCCTAAACTAAAAGAACTACCCAATGCTTCTGTTTCTTTTGTTTTAGGAATTATTTCATTGGGATTATGTCCCATTTGTTGTTGTTATGGAAATTTTGTGGGTTTGATATTAAGTATTATAGGATTGATTTTAGCTAACCGTAGTTTGGCAAAATATCAAGCCGACCCATGGGTATATATTGAGAAACATTATAAATATGCCAAATGGGGTCGTTTACTGAATGTAATTGCGTTGATTGCTTCTGCTATTATCACCATTATATTTATTATAATGGTATTTAATGGTTCATCACCGGCTAATTACCAGGAGATATTTAAAAATTTAGATTAAGATGCTTACCTGTTTATCAAAAGAATACTTTGGAGTAGAGTGCCCGGGATGTGGAGCACAACGATCATTGGTATGTTTATTCAGAGGAGATATTTTAGATTCTATTGCATTGTATCCGGCATTAATTCCATTTTTTATCTTTTTTACAATGGCTGTATTAACTTTGATAAAGCCGGTAAAACTGAGTCCAAAATGGGTTTTGGTAGCGGCTTTAATTACTTTTGGGATAATGATTATACATCATATTTTAAAAATAACCGGTAATGCCCCATGGTACTATGAAGCAGCTAATCATTTTCATTTATAAATAATCATTACTTCATCTAACGATTTTCGTTTTAGTTTTGGAATATAGGTTTCTTTAGGCATTCCTACAGGGATTAATAAATAGGGGCGTTCGTTAGAAGGTCTGTTAAGGATTTCAGAAAGAAAATTCATTGGACTAGGAGTATGTGTAAGGGCCACTAATCCTGCTTCATGTATAGCTGCTAATAAAAAACCGCAAGAAATACCTACTGACTCCTGAACATAATAATTTTGATGTTTATGATTGTTGGTTTCCAATTCATACACCCTTCTGAAAACAACTATAAGGTAAGGAGCCGTTTCAAGAAATGGTTTTTCCCAATTGGTCGCCAAGGGCTCTAAATCCTTTAACCACTCTTCACTCATCCGTGAATCATAGCTTTCTTTTTCTTCTTGTTCTGCCGCTTCACGAATTCTTTTTTTAATAGCAGGGTGCTTTACAACACAAAAAGTCCAAGGTTGTTTATGGGCTCCTGAAGGTGCCGTTGATGCTGTTTTAATAATATTTTCAATGATGGAAATATCAAAATCTTTTTCAGAAAATTCTCTAACTGTTCTTCTTTGATCCATCCATTCATAAAAATCAAGAGACCTTTCTATCATCTCTTTTTCTTTGAATTGTGGATGATTATATAAGACATGATTATGTCCGTTAATTTTTTTCTCTTTCATATTATATTATGAAATTAAAATTTTTGGTCAAGTACTAGCTGTTGTTCTAAAGTTCCAGTATTTGATTTTAACTGATCGGATTTACCTCCCATATAAAAGGCAAATGTTTCTAAACTTGTTTCATTAGAGTGGTCTTTTCCACCACAACTGTTGAGTTGAGAGTTTCTGCCAATATCAGCTGTAATAACAATTTTATGACGTTTGGGGTCAAATACTTTTTTTAGTTCAGTGAAAAATTCATCTAAAGTTTGTACATATAATTTATTACTTGAATGGCCTATTTCAGTATGATGTATATGTATCACCTTATTTTTTGTGTTTGATGATAACATGTTGTCATTAATAACATCCGTAATCATATATCTATCCAGGTATTCAGTTTGAATGATTTCAAACTTCGAAGAATAAGATTTGGAATTCATCAATTGGTTCATACCTGAAGTATGAGTATATGCAGGATTGATACATATTACTTTTTGTAAATATGTATTAGAGTTATCAAATCCAGCCTTTTTGATGGCTGCTTCAGCATCTGAAAAACTTACCCCTCTGAAGACAAAAATCATCTTGTTTTTGTTGACACAGTCTAAATCAGCGGCGATTACAGAGGGTGATATTCCTGCCAAAGTTGCTGCTAATGCGGTGTTTTTAATAAATTTACGTCTATTCATAGCCATATCTTTAACTTACCGACAAGATATGAAATATGTTCATACTCATAATCGGTTTATTACGTTAAATTTGTACAATAATCATGCTAATGTTAAGATATAGAGGGATATTGTTATTGTTAGTAGCATTTGCATCAGGAATGGTTCTGGTAGGTCAGAAAAATAAAAAACCTACTACAGCCGATGTAAATGATGATGAGAAAAAACAAAAGACATTTGTTACCATTGGTCCTGAGGTAAATTTAGTACTTCCTACTGATTTTGGTGCACGCCCCGATAAATTCTACAACGACACTATGTTTAAATTCTATCCTAATTTAGGATATCGTTTTGGTGCATGTTTACGTTTTGATTTTAGTAAAACCTTTTCATTTCAAACAGGGTTGTATTATATTTCAAGATCATATACAGCACAAGTGGGAAGATCCAATGCCATTAAATCAGAAATTGAGACTGAATATTTTAGCAGACAAGTAAACTATATTGGATTTGAGTTGCCAATCATGGCATTGTTTTATGTTCAATTAGGGGAGAAATGGTTTATGAATAATGCGGTAGGATTTTCGGTTGATTTTTTTCCAAGTAGTATTGTAAAAAATGCTAATGACTCAAATGTAAAATATGTAGTATACGGTGGACGAAATTCATGGTGTGTACCTTCGATGAAAGCAGCCATTGGTTTTGAATACAGATCAGAAAATGCAGGGTATTTCTATTTGGGAGGACAATTTCATCGTCCGTTTTTTCCTATTATGGATGGCTTCATTGAAAGAACAAATGCACTTCCCTATGGATTACAATCAGTTGATATTCCACAAACAGGTACTTATTTTTCTGTAGATATTAAATATTTCTTCCCACCAGGTAAAAAGAATAAATGGACCGAGAGTAAAAAACGATGAAGTTCCTAAAAGGCATATTCTATTTATTTTTTGTCATTTTTATATTATTGATAGGGCTTACTTATTTTGGTGAAAGATTTTTTTTCCCTTCTAAGGAGGAAATTGTACAACGAATCAATCACGAATCAAAATACAACCTTCAGTTTAAAACTATCAATAATAATGGATTTAAGGTAGGATATACAGCTATTGGCGATCCTTCAAAACAGAAACTCATTTTTGTGCATGGTTCACCCGGTAGTTGGAATAATTTTTATATGATCATGATGAGTTGCATGATAATTATTATTTGATTGCACCCGACAGATATGGTTACGGAATGACAGACGGGACCCATGGTGAAGGAGATTTGAATGTTCAGAGTGACCTGATTAGATTATTTTGCACCCCTGCAACAGACGGTAAAAAGCCGATATTGGTGGGTCATTCGATGGGAGGACCGATTGTAATTAATAGTGCTATTAGGTATGGGTATGAGTTGACGGGTGTAATAAGTATTGCAGGGTCATTTGATTCAAAGCTCGAACCCAACGAATGGTTTAGAGGGATGTATAAGGTATTTCCTGTGAATTTGTTTTTTAACAGAGATCTGAAAGCCAGTAATGATGAACTTTTTATACATAAAAATGAATTGGATAAAATGAAACCTTTTTGGAAAGATATTACCTGTAAAGTAACCATTATTCAAGGAGGAAAAGATGTATTGGTGGCGCCCGGGAATCTGGAATATGCTCAGCAACAATTAGGGGAAAAAGCTAAGTATGTTTATATCCCTGATGAAGATCATTTTATACCGTTTGGTGATCATCCGGAAGTGATTTATGAGTCCATCAACGAAATGGCCCGGTAATATAAATCTTTCTTACATTTATACTATGAAATTTATATGTATAGGTCGTAACTATGTGGAACATGCCAAAGAGTTGAACAATGCAGTTCCCACGGAACCGGTTATCTTTTTTAAGCCCGAAACCGCTCTATTGGTGGGGCGACAACCATTTTTTTATCCTGAATTTAGTAAAGACATTCATTATGAATGTGAAATAGTAGTTCGTATTAATCGATTAGGAAAAAATATTCAAAAAAAGTTTGCTCATAGATATTATGATGAAATTGGTTTGGGAATAGATTTCACAGCTCGAGATTTGCAAAATAAACTAAAAGAAAAAGGATTGCCTTGGGAAAAAGCAAAAGGGTTTGATGGAAGTGCTGTGATAGGTAATTTTGTGCCGGTTAGCAGTTTAAAAAATCCACAAAATATTGAATTTCAATTATTGAAAAACGGGAGCATTGTCCAATGTGGTTTTTCAAAAGATATGATTTATGATATTGATGCTATCATTGAGCATGTTTCGCAGTATGTAACTCTTAAAATAGGAGATATTATTTTTACCGGAACTCCTGCAGGAGTGGGACCCATTGCTATAGGCGATCAATATGAAGGTTTATTGGAAGGAGAACATAATTTTAGCCTGCTGATTAAATAAATGTATCTTTTTTAAATAAATGGTATTGTTATCTTAAACAGTATCTTTGTTATGCTAATGAAAACAATAGAAAAATACTATTATTATTTCCAGGTAATTTTTTTTGTGATGGGAATCATCGGATGGATTCTTAATTTCGATAAACTTATTCCCAAAACCTATGTGCTAATGTGTGGTGTTGCCAGCTTAGGTTTAATTGTTATCAATATTTTAAAGCTCATTTGGATTAAACAAAAGAAGTTTAAGTGGGGGCTTAATGTAGGAATACCTCAATTAGCGTTTTACGGACTTTGTATATTTCTTATCTATTTTAGATTTTTTGGTACAGTACATACCGGTATTATTGTACGTACATTTGCTATTGTGTTAACTATTACCCTTATCATTGATACTTTCACCAAAGAGAATAAAGGGACACAACATTAATCAATTTTGTATATTGTTGAACCCAATATCATGAGTTCAACCAGTCAAAACATAATTTTTAAATTCGGGCTACAGGTCATCATTTTGATATTGTATCTGTTTTTTTGTTATTTGATGTTTAGGATAACATGGCAATATGTTTATTTGGAAACGGATGTTGCTTTTCTAAGAATCAAACAAACGTATGTACCCATGTTGCATTACAGAATCGCTTTTTTTGCGCATGTGCTTTCATCTATATGGGTTTTACCTGCAGGATTTACTCAGTTTTTCCCTTATTTCAGACGTAAAATTCCTGTTGTTCACAAAGTTTCGGGCTGGATATATAGTATTATCACTATATTAGTTGCAGGTCCTTCGGGTTTTATTATTGGCTTATATGCGAATGGAGGGCTGAGTTCTCAAATAGCTTTTTGTTTACTAGGATTTTTTTGGACTCTATTTACTTTTCTTGCAGTACAAAAGATTAGAAAACGAAAAGTAATTAGTCATCAAAAATGGATGATAAGGAGTTTTGCGCTGGCGATGTCGGCCATTACCTTACGGGCATGGAAGTATGTTTTGGTGGCTGTTTTTCATCCAAAACCTATGGATGTGTATATGGTGGTCGCCTGGTTAGGTTGGGTGCTTAATTTACTTGTAGCAGAAATAATTATTTATAAATTTTTAAAAAGATGAAACATCCATTAGTTTTCGCAGCAACTTGTGTTCTACTACTTTTAAGTTGTGGTAAAAAAGATTCAACAGTAGTAGTTTCAGTTCAGGAAGAAAAAGAGGCCGGATCACAAAATACCCGTAAAGATGAAACTGACACCTCGTCAGTATTAGGATATTATGTAGGATACTTTGAAGGAGTTGATGTTGATTATGATAAAGACAGAGGATATAACGATAATAAAATCACCATCTCAATTGATACCATTGAAGGTACTACATTAAAAGGACATAGTGTGGTAGCAGGTAATTATACCCCCTGTGAAGGAGAAGTAGAAATTAAAACCAAAGTATATAAAACTACTCGTTGGATAGTTACCAATGCGATGGGATATAAAAACAATACAAAAGCTAATCAACGCATTAATACCGGAACTCTCAACTTTATTATTGATGAAATTACTTCTACTATGACTGGAACCTGGCAGTTTATTGATAAAAATTCACCTATATATAATTTTACTGCCACCAATGACTTTTTTAAGGGAGAAATTAAAAACAGTCGTTTTTATGGATTGATAGATAGGGAAGGAGGTTGGAAAGATAAAAAATTACACCCAATTACAGTTTACGGATTAGAGGAGAATAGCGACAAGATGACGGGTAACTTTTATTTCAATGAACGTGATTTGATTTTTGAAGGTAAAATGAAAAGAGTGGAGTTAGAGGTTACCGTTAAAGAATATTCAGTTAATGAAGCAAAAGAACCTAAGGATAGTATGTATAGTGGTGTATTTACTTTTACAGTTGACCCCGGAACAGATATGTTGAGAGGTAGCTGGGTGCCTTATGATACCAATGCCTTAGCAGTTAAAAGCTGTATCTATACTTTGAGAAAAAAACAGTTTACCTATAATGCCAATTATGGTATAGAAGAATTGGAATACGAATTTGTATCTGATGAAACTGATCCACATTATTTGAATGATGAATACGAAGTGATTAAAGAAGGAGCTAAATTGAATGCTTCTACCACTTTGCTAAAAGACGAAGATATTTCCAATTTTTATTTAATTGATTTGGAAGTGTTACGCAATGCCATTTATGCTCGACATGGATATTCGTTTAGAAACAGAAGAATGAGAAATTTATTTGATAGAGTGAGTTGGTATGTGCCAACCTCTATTGATGTTAGAGATGAATTAACGGATACTGAACTAAAAAATATTGAGTTGATTAAAAGATACGAGGAACACGCAGAAAGATATTATGATAGTTTTGGAAGGTAGATTTTGGAAATAATAATTTTTTCTCTATCTTGTAACTGATGACAAGATTTTGGAGGCAACTTATAGTACAAACTGTTTTAAGAGGAAAAAAATCAAATAATGATTTATCTAAGACCCAACTTGCAAAAGGTTTCAGGGTTTTTAAAATAGAACTCAAAAGACTTGTAAAGGATATTTTTCTTATTGCCTTAGGGATAGCTTCTGCATCTTTTGGGTTAGAAAGTTTTTTATTACCGAATAATTTTATTGATGGAGGTGCTACCGGTATAGCCCTGCTTACATCAGAAACTTTAAAAATTCCACTTTCGGTTTTACTTGTTCTTATCAATATTCCATTCATATTTATGGGATATAAAACCGTGGGAATTCGTTTTGCTATTAAAACGGCTATTGCTATTACAGGATTAGCCATTGTAGTTGCTACTATACATTTTCCAACTGTAACTAACGATAAATTATTGGTGGCTATTTTTGGAGGATTCTTTTTAGGTGGTGGAATTGGAATGGCTGTTAGAGGGGGAGCCGTTATTGATGGAACCGAAGTACTCGCTATTTACCTGAGTAAAAAAATGGGAATGACGATGGGAGATATAGTTCTGGCATTTAATATTCTCATCTTTTCTGTGGCTGCTTATTTATTATCAGTTGAAACTGCACTCTACTCTATTGTTACTTACCTGGCAGCTTCTAAAACAGTTGACTTTATTATAGAAGGTATTGAAGAATATATTGGGGTTACAATTATATCAGTTAAAAGCGAAGATATACGAGGAATGATTATTAATGAAATGGGAAGGGGGGTTACGGTTTATAGAGGTAAACGTGGTTTTGGTACGCATGGAACTACCGAAGATACAGATATAATTTATACAGTCATTACCCGTTTGGAATTAAATAAACTCAACATCGAAATTCAAAAAATTGATGACAAGGCTTTTGTGGTCATGAGTAGTGTAAAGGATACCGTGGGTGGAATGATTAAAAAAAGACCTTTACAGCATTAATGTTTTAAATAATATGAAACTCTAATAGCCAATAGTATATAAATTGAGAATTATCATATACCATCATTTCAGTTATTGTCATTCCTATTGCTATTAATATTGTAACCAATATTAAATACCATTTTTGTTTAATAATAGATACTATAGAAAGCGTTATTCCAGCCAACGAACTACTAACTAAAACTATAGATTCAATTATGATTGAAATATTAATGAATCGTGGAATCAATACACTTTGTTTTGTTGTATATATTCTGATCCCTCTTCGTATAGTAAAAAATAATATATAGAGATAGAAACAAATAATAAGTACATTGATGATATAAAGAAATATTTTAATCCACTTTTTAGAAGCTGGCATATTAATTATTTGGTTTTAATATGTATCGGTTACATACCCAATATATCAATATACCAATAATAATTCCCAATAACATTCCGCCAATAACATCTGTTGGATAATGTACTCCCAAGTATACTCTGGAAAACGAATTTAAAAAAGCATACGCTAATAAAATAAATACAAAGGCTCCGGCTAATTTTCCTTTGATTTTTTTTATAAATACCTGTATACAAAAAATGGCAATTCCCATGGTATTGGCTGCATGATTGGAGACGAACCCATAAGCCCCACCACATTTATTGCTAGGCGACCAAAGCTCCATCCCTAAATCAGTATGACATGGACGTGGACGAGCCACCCAAGGTTTGATAATCTTTGCTGCAATTAAATCAGTGAATGCAAAACATAACACAGTGCCGGCAATAACTATCAATCCATTTTTTACACCTAACTTTTTTATAAAAACAATGGCAAGTAAAACGTATAATGGGGTCCAATGTAATTTATCAGTTATAAAAAGATTAAATGAATCCCAAAAAGGAGTATGACTTCCATTGATGAGAAGTAATAAAAACCAATCTAAATTTTCAATGGTACTCAAGAATCTTTACTGTGTTGGTTGATGGCCTTCCACAACTCGTCTTTTAATTGCTGAATATTATATTGTGTATGTGATGAAATGAAAATAAAATTCATATCAGCATATTCTTTGCGAATGGCATTCATTAATTCATCATCCAGCATATCAGCCTTGGTAATAGCAATCACTCTGTCTTTATGAATTAATTCAGGATTATATTGTTCCAACTCATTACAAAGGATTTGATATTCTTTTCTATAATCATTCGTATCTGATGGAATCATAAATAACAAAACGGAATTACGTTCAATATGACGTAAAAAACGTAATCCAATTCCTTTACCTAAATGTGCCCCTTCAATAATACCAGGAATATCAGCCACGATAAATGATTTATAATCGTAATATTTTACAATTCCTAAATTAGGTACGATGGTAGTAAAAGGATAATCAGCAATTTCGGGTTTTGCAGCACTGATAACGGATAACAAAGTAGATTTACCGGCATTAGGAAATCCTACTAAACCTACATCAGCCAATACTTTTAATTCAAGAATTTTCCATTCTTCTCTACCCGGTTCACCCGGTTGTGCATGACGTGGAGTTTGATTGGTTGCACTTTTAAAATGATCGTTACCTAATCCACCTCTACCACCAGGACTTAAAATTTTTTCTTCTCCGTCTTCAGTAATTTCAAAATGGATTTCACCTGTTTCTGCATCTTTAGCAATGGTTCCTAATGGTACATCTAAAATGATATCTTTTCCGTTACGACCATGTTGTAATGCGCCTTTTCCCCCTTCACCTGCTTCAGCAATTACATGTTTACGATATTTTAAGTGAAGTAGAGTCCACATTTGTTTGTTACCACGTAAAATAATATGTCCTCCGCGTCCTCCATCACCCCCATCAGGACCACCCATAGCGGTATGTTTATCACGGTGAAAGTGCATACAACCTGCACCCCCTGCTCCTGAACGGCAACAAATTTTTACGTAATCAACAAAATTAGAATCCGCCATAACGGTACAAAGATAATAAATACCCAATGATTTTTATTTCCCGCAGATATCGCAGATTTTCACTGTTTTTTTGTTCTTAATTCGTTATTTCTGAATTTTTATTTCGCTGATGGCATCGCCAGCGATGCCCTATCAGCGAAATAAAAATTTAGAAATAATCAGTAGTGGCGTCGCTATCTGAGAAAATCTGCGATATCTGCGGGAAATAAATAAGTAAATAGAAGTCTTTACTTCGGTTGTGTATCTACCGAATCTTTAGTAACTGGTGAATCTACCAATCCGTAATGCTCCTTGAAACCAGGAAGCATTTCTAAAAATTTTGCTTTTATATCGTAATCTGATGAACGTGCATAAAACTCTTCACTCATGTTTACATAATTCAAAAACGGATTTACATGTTCTTTTGCTAATCCTGTAGCATCCATTACATATTGATCGCTTATTCTGCGAACATATTCCATTCCTATATTTTCACCGGCCTTTAGTTCGTCTAATTTATCCAGCTCTTTAGCTTTGCGACTCAATTTTCCATACAACCAAGAAATAGGACCGTTAAGTGTTAAGTGTGGTGTGGCATTTACAGGCGTTTTATCTAATGATTTTTTATCTACTACTACATATTTTTTTTCCTCTTCGGGTTTCATGGCAGTAAATACCTCTGTAAATTTTTTCCAGGTGAGTTTATCTTTTGTTTCGTACCCTTTTAAAATAATGTAATCATCTTTTAAGTACACATTTTTATGAAAATTGGATACGGTTACATTGGGAGGCATGGTAAATTTTTGACTTTTATACCCAAGTAATGATACTTCTACAGAATCACCCGGAGCCAATAAAATGGTATAAAATCCATCAGCCGAACTTTGGGTACCTGTACGGGTACGTTTGTTCATAATAGCTACGTGGGGTAAGGCTACACCGGAATCGCTACGAGCATAAATATACCCTGATACCTGTACCAACTGAGCTGATGCTTGCACCGCTATAATGAAAAATAATATGACCAATATTTTTTTCATTTTTACTTATGCATATTTGTGTTAGTTGTATCGTTTGATAAAGTATCCATACGTTGATCCATGGGTATGCCTAAATCGTCATCTGTTAAGTTTTTATCTTTTTTATAAACTACCAAACAACGCTGCAAAGCCATGATAAGATCGTAATTTGAATAATTAACCAATGCTTCCTGTGAAATATTACAGTATGCAGCCAAATCCATGGCATGTTCTTCATTTACTCCCGTTGCTACATTGATAAATTGTGGTGTAAGCCTTTGTATGGCTTTATACTCATCTAATTGTTGTGATTTTAAATCAGCCAACTTCGCCATTTCACGTGCCTTACGACTAAACTTGTTGTACAACCAGCTGAAAGGTCCATTAAGAGTTACTCCAAAATTAGTTTTTACCGGGGCTTTACTGGTAATTTGACCCTGATCAACGGTAATGTATCTTTTTTCCTCGGGAACTTCCATAGCGGTAAATTCACGGGTAAAAATTTCCATATCTATATAATACTTGGTAAACGTGGGTAAATCGTAGGTGAGGTGTTTTAACGGAACATCATAGTGTAAACTGGTGCCACTAAAATCTTTTGGTAAGGATAACGTGGCTTTTTTATACCCTACAGCAGTAACTTCAACCGTATCGCCGGGGGCAACCAAGATGGTATAAAATCCACTAATGGTAGCTTGTACTCCTGTTTTGGTTTTTTTATTGTTGATATTGGCAAATGGAACCACTCCCGTTGAATCGCTTGTATAAATATAACCTGATACCTGCACTAACTGGCTGTATCCTGATATTCCAACGAGGAGGTAAATAGTTAAGAATAAAAGTTTTCTGAACATGTTGTACAAAAGTCGCAATTATAACTGTAAATTAATAGTTACAGTATACTATTTAATACGTTTTTGTAAATAAATAGTTCAGCCTTACAACTATTTACCTGTTTATAGGGAGTAATAATGGGCCGGCGATAGGAACGGCAGCGCCCCCAACGGCAAGCTTAGCCTTACCCGGGTGATACATGTTGCATGCAAATAAAACCGTGTAGAACCCCGTAAGGCTTAGCTTGTCGTTGGGGGACTATAGTGTATAGCGCCATAAGGCCCCCGGTTAAACTTCTTTTTGCTGATAATAATTATAATCTCCTACCACTACCTGTAAAAAATCTAATTGTGATAGATTGGTAGTTACATCTAGGGTATTGGCTACTTTATGTGCCAGGTTATTTAGAACCTTATAGTTTTGATATTTACGGTAAAAAACAATGCCTTCTTTAATTACTTCTATTTCCCTTTGTGAAAGATTGGTTACCTGTGGGAAAGTGGGTTGATAATTAGCAGGAATTTCAAGAGCTGTCGTTTCTTCGAAGGTAATTTGTTTGTTTACTTTAATTACAGTGGTACCGGCAAATACATCACCCAAACGTTGCCCTTTTCCGTTCCAGAAATATACAATAAGACCTAATCCGGGAAATAAATTAAACTCAAGCAAACCAAATATCCAACGCATTAAATAATTACTAAGGGCAGGCTGTCCACCATCCATTTTCATAACACGGGTTTTTACTATGGCTTTACCTACCGATTGACCATTCATAAACAACTCACATAATATATTGTAAAAAAGGATAGGTAAAAGCATAATAAGTAACATTAAACCCCACAAATCAGCAAACATTCGGGTGGTTTTAAATACCTCACCAATAATAAGAATCCATGTAAACTTAATCATAGCATCAATGAACCACGATAAGGCCCTTTCGCCCGGCGATGCCAATTGGAAGGTAATACCTACGTTTTGTGTAGTATCTATTTTTAGTGAGTGATCCATAATAAGCTAAAACAATCATATATTTTAACGTGATAAAATTATGAATTGAAATGAATCAACCAATTTTTTTACTAAACTTGTTTGTTGATACCATATGAAAGAGTCGACATTTATTAACCGATATAAAGAAAAGTGGAAAGATTTGGAGAATTACCTGGGTAAAGGTGGTTCTACGGATCCTGATTATCTTTCATCATTATATGTACAACTTACGGATGATCTTTCGTATGCCAAAACTCATTATCCTGATAGTAAGGTAACTATTTACTTAAACCAACTATCATCAAAAATTCATGCAGAGATTTATAAAAACAAAAAAGAAAATTCACGCAGGTTCATTACTTTCTGGACGTATGAAGTTCCTTTAGTTATTTATAAATGTCGTTGGGCAGTTTTTGTGAGCTTAATTGGCATTGTACTGGCTTTTTTAATTGGTTGGGTAAGTGCCGCTAATGATGATGGTTATGTTAGACTTATTATGGGTGATGAATATGTTGATATGACCCAACAATACATTGAAGAGGGGAATCCTATGGGGGTATATGGTGATACAGATGAAACGAACATGTTTGTATACATTACCTTTAATAATATGATGGTTTGTGTTATCTTCTTTTTATTGGGAATATTTTTTGGTATTGGGGCATTATACAAAGTTTTTCAAACCGGTATTATGCTGGGGGCGTTTTTATATATGTTTTATGATGCGGGTTTAACCGCCGAAGCTTTAATGGCCGTTTGGATGCATGGGGTAATTGAGATTACCGTTTGTGTATTTAGCGGAGCCGCAGGTATGGTGATGGGTACCAGTTGGGTTTTTCCGGGCACCTATACCCGAAGTGCTGCATTGATTAAAGGTGCTAAAGACGGATTAAAGATTTTATTCGGACTTATCCCGTTTTTATTAATTGCCGGGTTTATTGAAAGTTTTGTAACACGACACTCTACCAATACTATGTTAAGCTTAACAGTGATTATTATTTCATTAGGATTTGTACTGTCGTACCTGGTAATATTACCTTATATAGTTAGCCGCAGAGAGAAAAAATTAAAAGTAGAAGGTTTTCAATATGGATATCAATTCCCTGAATACAGAGTGAAATTAGTAGTAGGAGGTATGTGGTTGGTAGGAGGTATAGTAGCTACCATTGCTACTTTTGGTGCTAAGATGGGTGTAGGTATTTTATTTTATGGGGCTATTGTTACCGGAATTGTAAAAATAATTCAAGGTGTATTGGAGTGGCAAAAAACAAAACAAAAGACTGTATAAGGTATGAGTGATTTGTTAGAGTTTAATAAAGAAAGGACCATGGGGCAAATCATCACTTTTGCCTTTGTGATTTATAGAAAAAATGCCAAAAATTTTTGGAAAGGAATGTTTATTGGGGTTTTTCCATGGATACTAGGTGCAGGTATTTGTTTTACGCCGTTTTTTATTCAATACGGATCGGGGAGTGCATTTAATTGGGATTCGTTTGTGTTTTTATTATTGCTGGCCATAGCATTATATATGTTTGGGTTTTTAGTACTAAATACCTACGTAAATGAGTACATCATTGCTATGAAAAATGATACGGTAAATCAAAAACCGCATTTTAAAGGAATACTTAAAGCTACTTATAAAGCAGTTCCCGCTAACATTCTCAACTTTTTTCTGCTTACCATTTTATTTATGTTGATGAGTATGGTGGTAATGGGAGTAGTATACATATTCTCATTAATTATGTTTGTTGGAGTGGCTACAGGATCTGTAATTATTATTGGATTAGGTTATATTTTGTACATGGTAGCGTACTTTATTGCTTTCTCATACTTAAGTATTTGTACGGGACCTATCATTTTTATTGGACAATATGAAAAGGTAGGATTTTTTAAAGCTTTGGAAATTAATTTTAGTTATGTACATGGTAAAAAAAGTTTCTGGTCAGGAATTTTAGTTTCCTTATTTGGGTTTTTACTGATGTATGTAATTTCGTTTAATATTTCACAACCCATTACCATTGTATATGGTGTAATTAAATATAATTCAAGCGGGTTTGGTGACGGTAGCAGTGCCGCCCTTACTATTATCGGAATTATTTATTTAACCATTGCCGTTACCTGGCCTATCTCATCATTTATTATGATGATGATTTTTGGCGCTAATTATTTTAACCAAAAAGAAAGATCAATGGGTACCGGACTCATGCATAAGATTAACCGAATTAAAGGATTACGACTCATCAGAATTAGAAGCAGATTTTTAATGAAGTATGTTATTACCATATTGATGTTTGTTTTTGCTTTTAATATGGCAAGCGCAGGAGTATTACGGGATGATACTACTCAGGTAGAAGTAAGAAAATTTGATGAAGAAAAAATAAATGAATACCAAAAAAACCCCAGATATGATTACCATACCCGAGAAAGCTGGCTCAAAAAAATGTGGAGAAAGCTTATTGAGTGGATTGGGCGTTTAACCGGAAAAAGATATCAGGATGCTGCTAAATATAGCAGGGGAGGAGATGTGTTGTATGCCATTATTGGCATTGCTGCATTGGTACTCATTATATTTGCACTCAGTAAAACCAAGTTTAGATCATGGATTACGGGAAAAGGAGCCACCATTGTTCAGGAGTACGAAGTAGAAGAAGAAAATATTCATGAAATTGAGTTTGATAAAGACATTAAAGATGCTGAGGCTGCTGCCGATTATAGAAGAGCAGTAAGACTTAGATTTTTGAAAGTACTTAAAAATTTAAGTGATAATGGCTTGATTTATTGGGACCCTAATAAAACCAATCACCAATATATTTATGAAGTAAAAGGGACAGATATTCATACCCGTTTTGTAAAATGTGTAAATATATTTGATAATGTTTGGTATGGAGAGTACCCGATAGATGTTCATTATTACAACAACAACAAATCGTTGTTTGAAGAGCTTGCCAAGGGAGAATTAAAAGTTAAAACTGCAGTATTTAATGGGTAATAAAAAATATTATATCATTATTGCAGTATTAGTAGCGCTGTTTATATTGGTAAACGCCAATACTCCTTATGTAGTAAATTGGAAACCTACTTTTAGAAAAAAAGATAAAAACCCATACGGAGCTGAAGTAACGTATGCCTTTTTAGAAGATATTTTCGGTAAAGGAAATGTAAGTTCTAATAATGCATCACCTTACGAATATTTACACGATAACCTTAATACATTTAATGTTATTTATGTTGCCGGTACTATGAATACCTATGATGCTGATGCAGATGCCATTTTAGAATTTGCTGACAGAGGTAACAATGTTTTTTTAGCTGCTGAATTCATCTCCGGTACGTTGGCCGATACCTTAGGTATTAATAATATTGAGTATCATGTGATGCCTTATAATTATACTGATTCAGTTACCCTTTCATTTACTAACGAGGCATTAGGTAAAAAAGAGTATTCATTTGCTCATGATAATATTCATAATTATGTGATACCCGATACTACTGATAAAAGAGAGTTTACCATTTTATCAGAATCAAGTAATTATATGCCTCATTTTGTAAGAATTCCGTGGGGAAAAGGATTTATTTATTACCATACCAATCCATTGTTATTTACCAATAACAATATGTTGTTTGCACAAGGGCAACATGAATATATCAGCAACTGTTTATCATACATGCCCAAACAAAAAACATTGTGGAGCGAATATTTTAGCGGAGGCGGCAGTCAACAGGAAAGTACCAATGAATTAAGATTTATACAATCAAGTCCTGCGTTACAATGGGCATGGCTCATTTTATTTATTTCAGTATTAACATATATTTTGTTCCAAAGCAAACGCAGGCAGAAAGCGATTCCAATTGTAAAGCCCCCAAAAAACAGTACCCTTGAGTTTGTAGAGACTACAGGTCGTTTATATTTTCAACAGAAGAACCATACCAACCTGGCCACGAAAAAAATTATGTTTTTTCTTGAAAAAATAAGAACCCGATATTATATGAGTACCTCCGTATTGGATGAAAATTTTATCGAAACTTTATCCAGTAAATCAGGAGTGCCACAAGAAGAAATTAGAACTTTGGTAAAGTTTTTTGACCAGATAAAAAAATCAAATAGTATTACTGAACCTCAATTATTAGACCTGAACAAAAAAATAGAATCATTTTATACTAAAGCCGCTTTATAATGGAAACACCTGAATTAAACAACGAAAATAATTTTAATCCGATACCCAATCCTGTGGTTCATCGTATGGATTTGAGTCAACTTAAAAATGCTACTGATAAAGTAAGAGATGAAATATCAAAAATTATTGTGGGTCAACACCAATTAATAGATATGTTAATTGTTGGCTTATTAAGTGATGGACATGTATTGCTGGAAGGATTGCCAGGAGTAGCTAAAACTATGACAGCAAAGTTATTGGCTAAATCGTTAAATATTCAATTTAGCAGGGTCCAGTTTACGCCCGATTTAATGCCATCAGATGTAATTGGTACTTCGATATTTAACTTAAAAAATTCTGAATTTCAGTTTAAACCCGGACCTATATTTGCTAATGTAGTTTTGATTGATGAGATTAACCGTGCCCCGGCAAAAACACAAGCGGCTTTGTTTGAGTGTATGCAGGAAAAACAGGTAACCATTGATGGAATTACCCATAAACTGGCACCTCCATTTATT
>CAZUXM010000021.1:10426-13525 GCA_964624635.1 uncultured Candidatus Competibacteraceae bacterium | reverse complement strand
CACAAAATCCTATAGAGCAGGAAGGAACGTATCGTTTACCGGAGGCCCAGTTAGATCGTTTTTTATTTAAGATCAACGTAGGGTATCCAAGTTTACTGGATGAAACCAGTTTGTTAAAAAAATATCATTTAGCACAAGGTAATTTTGATCCTGAAACGATAGTCCCAGTTTTATCGGCTGAACAACTATCACAATATCGCAAACAAGTACAACAGATACACGTTGAAGATAAGTTGATTGATTACATTGCTAAAATTGTGCATCAAACCCGTAATAATAAGGCGTTGTATTTAGGCGCATCACCACGGGCTACTTTGTATACATTAACAGCAGCAAAAGCTTTTGCAGCCATTAATGCTCGTGATTTTATTACACCTGATGATATTAAATTTGTTGCTCCGTTTGTATTGCATCATCGAGTAATTTTAACGCCCGAAAAGGAAATGGAAGGTACTTCGCCTATTGAAATTGTAAGACAAGTAATTGAAACTGTAGAAGTGCCCAGATAAAAAAACGTGAAAAGATTCTTCCGTCTCATAGGGTCCATTTATATTACCTGGCAGGTATATGCCATTGCATTTATTTGCGTGGTGGTATTTACAACAGGCTTTTTCTATCCACAAATGATGTGGATAGCTAAAACGGTATTTTATACATTCATATCGTTATTGGCGTTAGAATTTTTATTGTTGTATATCCCCGGTAAAAAAATTGATGCTTATAGAATTTTGCCTGAAAAATTAAGTAACGGTGATGAGAACGATATCTATATTACTATTGTAAACAGGTATTATAATATTATTTCGGTAGAGGTCATCGATGAAATTCCGGTACAGTTCCAGGTAAGGAACATTAAGTTTAAGTTGTGGTTAAAGCCGGGACAATCGCAAAGAATTCATTATCAAATCAGACCTACCAAACGAGGCGAATATACGTTTAATGATATTAATGTATACGCATCAGTAGTTACCAAGTTATTACAACGTAGATACATTATACCTGCAGAAAAAACATTGCCGGTGTATCCGTCATTTATTCAAATGCGTAAATATGAGTTGTTGGCCATTTCCAATAAGCTTCAAATGACGGGAATTAAAAAAATAAGACGCATAGGGCATAATTTTGAATTTGACCAGATAAAAAATTATACGGTAGGGGATGACTATAGAACGGTGAACTGGAAAGCGACGGCTCGTAAAAATGATTTGATGGTGAATCAATATATGGATGAAAGGGCACAAAATGTGTATTCCATTATTGATATGGGTCGTTTAATGAAAATGCCTTTTAATGGACTCACTTTATTGGATTATTCTATTAACTCCACGCTGGTCATCTCCAACATTGCCATGCGTAAACAGGATAAAGCCGGCGTACTTACATTCTCTCATAAAATTGATTCGGTATTAGCGGCTGATAGAAAGTCTACCCATATCAATAACATATTAGAATTATTGTATCACCAAAAGACCAATTTTTTAGATAGCAATTTTGAATTGTTGTATCAGTTGGTACGTCGTAAACTTACCCAACGCAGCTTATTGATTTTGTATACGAATTTTGAATCAGTATCGAGCATGCAAAGGCAGTTACCCTATTTTCGTAACCTGGCTAAATCACATTTATTGGTCGTGGTATTTTTTCAAAATACCGAGCTAAGGCAATTGTTTGAAAAAGATGCGAAGAGTACCGAAGATATATACATTAAAACCATTGCCGAAAAATTTGACTACGAGAAAAAACTCATTACTAAAGAGTTGGAGGCAAACGGTATTCATTCAATATTAACGGCCCCTGAAAACTTAACGGTGAATACCATTAATAAATATTTGGAGTTGAAAGCGAGGGGATTGATATAGGTATAAATCAATATTATTTGCAGGAATAGTTTTAATTTTAATAGGGCGGCTAACGCTACGTTACAGGCTCGCTGGTGCTCGGTGTCCGCCGAAGGCGGAGCACTACCCTTTCACATCGCTGCCGCAAACCGAACTAACTCCATCCTGTTAACCCAAATATTGTCCTCCCAAACCTTTGATTAACACCTGATATTATACAAGATAACAGTAATAATCATTACATTAGTATACGGATATAACTAGTTAGGGGCAACTTTATTTTCGGACTGATTTCAGATAAATGATTGACTTTGTATTCATTAAAAATGTTAATAAATATTTCTTGAAAACTTAACAATAGTGGAGTTATTTTGTGGTTAACATTGCTACGACAATTTGATTTATACCAATCAATTTACAAATCATTAAAAATTTCACTTATGCCAGAACCATCTTCATGTTTGCCATTGGACCCTTTAATTACATGGGGTTCAGGAACAGCCCCAACTCTTAATTATCTTTTACCACAAAAAACTTGCTTTGCAACCTATGGCCGAATCAGCGGAAAGTTTCCTGATAATTGGTTTCTAGCATCCACAAAACTTCCTCCAGCCGGAAATTTTTGGGACAGAACAAGGGACAAGGAATTTGATACCTTAACCAAACAGATTTCAAAGGATATCAATGAAGGAGCAACCGTTTCATCCTATATCGGAAATCTCAAAAAGCTGACTGTAAATCCCATGTACAAAGCAGAACATAAATCCGGTTCTGCTCAGGTAGAAAAAGGAGCCATGAAAATGGTAGCCGAAAGAAAAGTGACCAATAAAAAGGAAGATGCGGAGGAAATGATTACCCTGAATCCTAATCAAACTATTTCGGTTGAATACATAGCCAACGCCATAAAGGAAGGATTTATGCCAGTAATGTATAACTCATTGGCTGGGAAACCAAGATTGACTTTTGTTCCCAAACCCCTTACACCAACACCACAGATATATTTCATTGAGGAATATGAAACCTGTGCCTACCTTGGGCAATATGGTGCAGGAAAAGTATTGAATGCATTAAGTTTATTACCGGGAGAAAGAACGACTCTTTATGTAAGAACATTTAATGAGTCTGAAAGCAGCAGAACCTACTCCCAAAACATTCTTGAATCTATGTCGGATCAGGTGGCAGATTCAATGGAACAGGCTTTTTCATCTTTAACGCAAGAGGCTACCAGTGCTACATCTGCTTTTTCAAATTCATCAAGCAG
>CAZUXM010000021.1:1332-10416 GCA_964624635.1 uncultured Candidatus Competibacteraceae bacterium | reverse complement strand
AGCGATACATCTTTTGATTTCAGCTTATTGATTGTAAGCTATGGAGAAGATGCCAGTAATAATTCACAGCAGACAGGTTCTACAGCCAGAGATACTTTTGCCAGAAACATTGAAAACACAATTGAGCAACATGTAACTCAAAGCAACCGTTACAGAAGCATCGATGTAAGCACATCGGGAACAGATAGAACTTACTCATCCACTGAGGCAAGCCAGGAAAGATATATTTTCAATCCGAATTTAAGTCGTGTTTTGAATATTGTTTACCGCCAGATGGTTCAGGAATATAAAGTGGTTACTTATTTGAAGAATGTAAAAATAGTTTTCTCCAATGGTTACCCTGAAAGCACCATCATAACAGATTTCCCAAATCTTCAAGCCATGCTTGAACAGGTAATAGATACTGATGTGATAACCGTAGCAGATGCCTATGCAGAAATCATCAACAGGTACTGTAAAATAATTAACTATCAAGGCGACTGTCTCCCATTTTTGGAGGAGGTGTCCTGTGAATTGGGAGGATGCATTGGTCCAATTACACCAACATCATATTGGCGTATCAGCAGCAGTGATACATTTACCTTAAACGGAGCCCCTGTAACAGTGCCTGGTCCGATTTTAAGTTTAACAAATCATATTCTCAGTACAAACTCTCAGGTTGCCGATGCATTGTTAGGTCAGGGAGAAGCTTTAGATTGCTTCAATGCTCAAATGCAGCAGAAGGCGGTTGACGAACAACAACTGCAAAATGATACCAGGTATATTTTGAATCAGTTAATGAGCAGTCTTGATCCAGCCAATCCAGATGCCAAGTTAGAATTGGCCAAAATTCTAGGAAGACTATTATCAGATTGTTGCGATGTTCCTCAAACAACGTCATGTTGTGGAGATAACAATACAACTAACTCCAACGATCCAAATATTCCATAATTAGAATATAACCATAGGGGGGGCATTTTTCTGCTCCCCTTATTTTAAAATTTAAATAAAGAAATTATGGCGGTAGCAGCAGCGGCAGTAGCAAGTTCGTCAGCAAGTTCTGCAGGTGCAGGAGCAGCAGGTGGTCCAATTGCATTAGCAGTAGTGCTTGCATTGGTTATTACAAAAGAAATTTTCAAAGCAAGAAGAACAGCTCGTAGAGAAATGCTGGCAAAAAAATATCCACCTATTCAGGTAGAAACAGCAGCACAAAGGTTGAAAAACCTTCTAGGTGAAAACGGAGAAGCACTGGCGGTAGCGCAAATTCTGACTCCCGAACAGCAAATGCAAATGGGAGTTTTACAATCGGACTTTTCCTATTCTTATAATGAACCTGTTTCAACTCAGCAAGTACCAAGATCTCGTCAACAGATATTGCAAGACCTTGGAATTTCATCAACACAACGTCAACAGGAATTGAGGGCAAAGACTGGCCCCATTCAAGCACCGGGCAGGACTAACCCGAATTGGGCACAAGACTTGGCGCATATTCTTTTGAATATTACCGGAGGTAATCTGAATAAATTGAATCCTAATAGCCTTCCATATAATGAGTATTACAATTTGATGATGAAGGTGGCTAGTGGGGAGGCGGACTCCGTTTATAAAACTTTTAAAAAACCTGACTGTTTTAAAAATGAAACAGGATGGACCAATAAATGGATGGATGAGGTTGGTGCAAAAATCTATGATATGGCTATTAATCATCCAAAGGGATTTAGTCCACATGGAGCAATACTTATATTAGCACAAGCCTATAACGAACAGGCTACAACAGAAAGTGCAAGGAATACTGCTTATAAGGATTATAATTGGTGGAATATGATGCCGTTGACTTTAAGAAAAGAAAAAAAATCAACTTACAGAACACGTAACTTTGCGGGATACGGATTTCTAAAAGAAGCTTTTGAAGCTTATGTTTGGAGAATGACTTCCACTCCCAATGTAGTTTCAGGTAGTATTCAAAAAGGAACATTTAATCCCTCTTATCCGAAGTTTGGAGAACTTCTTAAACAAAATAATTTCCCTACCGAAGATGAAATATTAAAAGCTCTTCGAATGAAACAAGAAAATGGTGATTGGGGTGGAGAATTGATGTATTGCACAGAATCTGATGGAGTGACACCGTGTAAAAGCTATGGAAAGGATTTACTATCATTGGCAGAAATAGTTAAGAAGGACTTCATAAAATATCTTACTGCAAAAATGCAGTGTTACCAAAATGAGATTGAAAACTTAATTAAACTTAGGGAAGGATATCTGCAAAATCCAATTTCACCTAACATGTGGGATCCATATTCATCCCAAATACAGCAACTGGAAAATGAAATTAATGAAATGCAAAAACTACAAAACACCATAAATAATCTATGAAATGTTTATTGGGAATAATTTTATTGGTATGCTGTTCTTGTAATAATAATAGTAATAGCAAAAGCAATACGGTTAATGCTAACAACTCTGACAGCGATTCTTCCTTTATCCGGAAGGATAGCCTTAAGAAAGTGTTTTTAGATCATAGCCAAGAAATTACCATTATGGATACCATTTTCTCAAATAATTCCAGTTTGATTATTTCATCTTATTGGATTCAGGGAGAATATTCTCAGTTCATGGATTCAATAATTGTAAAAGTAATTAACAGGAGTGATACTTGCTTGCTTATATATGATGGTGTTGCGATTGCAGATGCGGTAGTTAAGAAATTGGAAATAAAAAAGGATAAACGAGAGAATATTTATTGTTTTATAAAATTTTATGGTGTTGCAACTCCTGGCTCCGAGGCTATGATTGCGTATAGGCAAGATGGAGACAAATGCCGTCAAATAACATTTGATGGTGATAACTGTATTAGATATGGTCCGGATTGTGGATTAGATTCTGTTGATGTAACTGGATTTACAATGATTTGTTCCGCATTCCCTCGCCTGGGACGAAAAAACGATGAAACAAAGCTCTACGTCAAAAATTCCGATACATCATTTGTCTTGTCTAAGATAAAAAAGTAAAGCAGCCCCTAACTCCTTTTTTATAAAATTGCCTACATCCCTCTTGTATCAAGGCTTTGACAAATATAAACCGCTTGTGCGTAATAACGAAATTTACGCACTGCTATCTTTTCAACAAATGAATAAAGTTTTGTACATTTAATTCCGGCAACTTTATAAAAAATGGGGCCGTTAGCCACAACCGCCTAAGCCCTGTTCAGGATTCTTTTTCAACAATTATTAAAGTTCACGGACAAAAATTTTATAAACTGTATTGTTTGGTGAAAGTTTTTTAAATGGTTAACCTTCTATTGAAGATTTTAGGGGTTAATAAACGAAGGGTTTGTTTTTCCCAACACACAGGCCACAAATATGGCCGACCCGCAGAGGTTTTATTTATTTTTGCCGACCCGCAATTTTTATGTCATGGTTTTTGGCTTGCCCATTGGCACATTTGCTGTACTCACTACGTTCCGTGCAGCAAAAGAGCCAAGCGGCCTCCTTCAAAAACACATGCCAAAAAATTATAGGCCACAAGAAAAGAAAACAACAAGCTGCTAAGCAGCTTATTATCATAATTATTTCCGGACAATTGGTTTGCCTAATATTAGGTATGACTATCCGTAAAAATACGGATACCGTTTCTATATTATGAATACTAAATTATTCCAAAAAATCATTACGTTTGATAATATTATTTGTTCAGCTTAACATTAAAATATTTTTCAAGTAACATAATAAAGATAAATTCGTTCCGTTTTTAACCAACTTAATTATTAAACCCAAATCAAAAATTTATGGCGATCCAACCAGTATTTCGCTTTGTGTCCCTTCGTGGCCCACAAAAAATCTCATCTCATAATTCAAACATTAATTTTATTAACCTGATTTCAGAATTTGATTATGACGATTCTACTTTTTTTACAACACTTGTAGATCAACTTGACGAAACTGACCCATATGAATTACTTGTTGGTGAGGCTGAGACATTTTACGGTGATGCCAGCGCCTATGAGTCAATTGAGGATATTGATTCAGATTTTGTTGGATTTGCAGATTATTATTACTCCAAACAAACAACACTTAGTACGCTAACTGCAAGTACACTTACTACTGATGTAACAGCTCTTTTGAGCGGCAACATTGTAACATATTTGGCGGATGCTGGAAATCAAACTAAAATAGAAAAACTAATAGATACTTTAATTGCTGATACTATCCTAGATATTAATAGTGAAAAGCGTAATCATATTTCAGCTGTTTTGGTAATACTTCATATAGCTGTAAATATAACCAAGGTGGCGTTGGTAGATGCGGAGGTTTCTAAAATATTTTATGCGACAATAACACTTCCTGCCCCACTTTTTCCATTACCATACCCAGCTTACTCAGTAACTCCAAGTCCATCACCACCGCCCGTGGATTATGATGCACTACGTGCCGACTTAAAGGAAGAATTCGAATTAAATCAAGCTACTCTGAACGCAATTTTGACTTTTATTCACGAAAATACTTTAAAATACGGTAACTATGCTTCTATAGAATTAGGAACAGTACCTGATGTAGAAGAAGATCGCAAAGCATTTTTATTGGATTATATAGCCACTCGTTCAGAAACAGGCGATACAGATAAGCTTACTGAAACTCAATGGGACAGCCTTGACACAGAATATCAAACCTATCTTGAAGAACTCAAGTTGGGAGAAGATGTTTTTCGAATTAAAAGAGCCATTGAAATATTACAGGAGGAAGCGGAAAAATTAAAGAAACAATTCGCAGGAACAGTAAAGTCAACAAAAACTGTTGTAGCCATTGGTGGCAGCATTCATGAAATTGATGATAGACTAAATCAATCTGTCGTTTATGCATATGATCCTGAATTACAGAGAGGCGATTGCATCGCAAAACCATTTTCTGTTGGAGTACTAAGAGTTGTAAATCAGGAAGGTCCTTGTTACCAGCCTGGAGAAATTGCACATATCGAAAATATCATGATTGGGGAAACCAGGGACCGCTCTACCCGGAGATTTGACAGGACAGAGGATACTACTACTATTTCAACTGAAACTGAAACCGAAAATGAAAGAACGCATCAAACAACGGAAAGGTTTGAGTTACAAAAGGAAACGGCCAATCAAATCCAAAATCAAACGCAGTTTTCTGCAGGGTTAAATATTACTGCCAGTTGGGGCCCGGTTTCAGTTAACTCCGCATTAAATTTTGCAACTTCTACATCATCACAAGAGTCAAACCAACAATCTACGACTTATGCTAAAGAGACAATTGATAAATCAGTAAGTAGAATACTAGAGCGGGTAAAACAAGAAAGAAAGCTCACAATTATTCATGAATACGAAGAGACGATTTCTCAACAATACACCAATCCAAAGTCAGATGATCTTGAAAATGACGAGCATCAGGTAGGTATATATAGATGGATTGATAAAGAATTTAAGTGTACTGTTCAAAATTATGGTAAACGTTTGTTTTATGAGTTTATGGTTCCTGAACCGGCAGCTTTTCATTTATATATGAAGCAAAACAAACCAACTGAAGGAATGACGTTGCAAAAACCGAGTGACCCAACTAAAGAAGGAATTAAAATGATTGATGGAAGTACTATTACTCTTACTTCTTTTGATGTATTGGATGAAAATAATTACGGATATTTTGTTTCTGCATATAATGTTACCGGAGTTGAGCCACCACCGCCTTTGACTCAGATAGTATCTCTTGCAATTAATAATGTAGGAGCAGATAATACCAATTTTACTGCTTCAAAAAACGAAATTAAAGTCCCCAAAGGTTATTTTGCTTCATATGCAGAAGCAACAGGAGGTACCGATTGGGGTGACTTTATCATGCTGGCTATTGGCAGTAGTACCATGGGATTTGGAGCTTTGGTCGGACACGGAAGTGACTGGCATGTAGCACTCTCTGGAGAAACTGATGTTGTCCCGGTTTCCTATTGGTCAGGTAAAAATAATGATGATCAGGTCGTATACTTAAACATTAATGTTAAGTGCCAATGCAGCGTTGAATTGAAGCAGGCTTGGAAGTTAAAAACTTTTGAGGCTATTATGAATGCTTATTTTAAACTTAAGCAAACATATGATGAAGCCATTAATGAAATGAAAAGTCAAATGGCATTTACGATCTCTGAAATACACCCGGCCTATAAACGTGAAATTGAAAAACAGGAGTTAAAAAAAGGAGCGCTTCGTATTGCTTCAAAAAAGTCTGTTCTCCCTATTGGTGCATTTAATGCAATGAGCGGAACCAACGAATGCGGATATCCTGAATTTGATGTTTGTGATTCAATGTTAGAAGGCAAGCATGTTCGTTTTCTCGAGGAAGCTTTCGATTGGGGACACATGACCTACACTTTTTATCCGTATTACTATGCAAAGGTTTGTAAATGGAAAGAAATATATCAGCTGGAAGATAGTGATTTTCTTTTCAACCAGTTTTTAAAAGCCGGATATGGAAGAGTAATGGTTCCTGTTACTCCTGGTATGGAAAAACATCTTATTCATTATATTCAAACAGGTCAGATTTGGGAAGGTGAAATACCTCCGGCCATAACCGATGAGTATATTAAGGCATTATTAGTGGATTTATCAAGACCTGTTGAAGAAGATGAAACAGAAGGCTTGGAACCATGGATGATTACTTTGCCTAGCAATTTAGTAGCACTTCAATGTGAAAGCGGTTGTATTGATGAAGATGGGCTTCCTTGTTTAATTGAAGGTGAAGAAGAGTAAACCTCTTCAAAAACAGTAGTATTTTTTTTACTTGGTCAAGCTAGTTATGCAGGAATATAAAACAGTAACATATCGTGTAAAAGATAAAGTAAACAGCCAGACTGTTTTAGATGATTTGTCACGTTTCCTCAATAAGAAATCCGTTGAGGGATGGAATACGGTGAGTGTACAATATACTTTATCATTGGGTTTTTTAATAGTTTTAAAAAACAACACGGAGTTTGTGCAGGATGCATACGCATATACAGCCGATTTTTACAGGATAAAAGGCCCGTTCAAGAGCCAAAGCGAATTGAGTGATCTTTCCTCTTATTTTAATCAACGTGCAAAATATGGGTGGAATATTTTATGTGTTCAACTAATAGACTCCATAGGTTATTTTGTCGTTCAAACTACTGGTGGTAATCAGGATTATTTACTGCTTGAAAGCAGTTCATTAATTGAATTGGAATGATTGGAATGGTTCACTATATTCGATTTTAAGTTTAAACCCAATAATGTCAAAATTAAATGGAGCAAACAGGTGTCATTAATACATATTATTTAGTAAATCCCATTATATGGGCTGATAATGAAAAGAAACTACTAAAAGCTTTTCTAAATGCGGCCCAAATAGGTATCATAGCACCAGGCAAGAATATTAATTTTAATATAAATCCGATTTGTGGTTGGATTTATTTTGAGAATACGCGACTTCTTTGGTCAAACCATAGGCCTTATTTATCTAAGAACCCTGAAGAAGTAAAGGAAGTCTGTAACGCATTCTTGTCCAGGCTTCATAAAGAAACGAGTACTAAAGAGTTTTCAAGTCAACACATACCTCCGCTAATTCCCAATAATATTAATGTTAGAATTAGACCCAAAAGTATTGTTCTTGTTCCTAATCCCAATAGACGATGGGAAGATCATTGGCTTGTGAAATTTACGGTTCTTTTGAGAGGAAATAGGTTATTAGACGAGTTTTTTGAGTTTGAAGGAAGCGATATTGAGATGAGAATTGGCCAAAATAATCAGATCGTAGGTTTTTTTTCTCGGTGGAGACCATCATATTTGGAAAAATCAGAAGATGAAATAGTGGCAATTAATATGTCTGATAACCATCATAATGACACATCTGATGAAGAGGAGGATCTGGGACAATTCACAATGATCTATGAAGGATACGGAGAAAACACTATTCAAAACAGGATATTACCATTTTACAAAAATGTTTCTGCTTCGCATTCTCATCATGGAAATTATATTCCTGCTTGCAAAAATTCATTTATAATTAGGATCAATGAAGAGTTGTCGCTTGACGCTGATAATATAATTCATACAGAATTTGTAGGAGGATCTGGCAACTTTGAATATGTAGTGTATGCATGGAAACCAGATGAGGTTTTTGATAATGGATGCTTTAAGATTGTTGAAGGGAATTATCAAAAAGAGCACTTTTCTTTTGAACTTACAAAAGGAGTATATAATTTACTCTTTTGGGTGATGGATGTCGAAACGGGCATAATTCGGAAATATGAACACACTTTATATTCAGCACCAATTGCAAATTCAGAAATTTTTGATCAACCACTAACAGCATGAAGCTAGTCCAACTAACAGCTGCAGATGGCAATATGTGGAAGGGAACATATTGGTTGGAAGATGATAATTCTGTTCCATATGGAGGATTGGTATTGAACGACTTAAGCCATTGTGGGTATAATTTCTCCAGAGAAGTAAGAGTAGTGGGTTTTTGGGTAGAATTTGAGAGTCTGGCTAAGAATGAGCAAAGTAATCATTATACGGTCGTAGACAATTATAAACTTTTTTATCCTATTGATAAATTATTTTTTGAATTTGGGCCTGTTGAGAATCTAGCAGAGACTTCTAACGCTCTACATAAAAGAGTAAAGGACTTCAAAAAAAAATCAAAGGTTGACATTTACGACAAAAATCTTATTAACGATATAAAACAAGCAAAACAATCATTCAGAGAAATTATCAATGACCTTCATAATTTTTCAATATATAACTATGTGTGTGGTATAAGAGCAAACTATTCAACTAATGTTTTCGAGGGAACAATCACAAATTGTGAGTTTTCTGGCTTTGATATAACTCAAACTTATTTGTTTTCAGATTACAAAAATAGTCCTGCACATGAACCCGCGGGAGCATTAACTGCGACTCGTTTCTTGCCACTAATTAAATCAAAGTTCAATAAGAATAGCAACTTTAATCCATCGGGGGATTTCATAACTAATGTATTATCAATACGTGTGGATTATAGATTTCGGCCAGTACTAGACGCCTTTATTTTTGCTGAAAAGCTAGGGTCTAAAACTGATGTTGTTGATATTGCAAATTCCTTGATT
>CAZUXM010000021.1:0-1322 GCA_964624635.1 uncultured Candidatus Competibacteraceae bacterium | reverse complement strand
CCCGGTCTTTTCGAATCAGAAACTGACTATATCCTAAAGAACAAACCGCAGCAAGCAGGAACCTTTATTGATAGTGAAAAAGCAGGTCCTATTCAAGTTGTGTTCGGACAATTTCAACCAGAAAATGTTGCATTCAATGCGGTTGAAAAGCCCCTGATTTACGAAAATGTAACCATGGGTTTACATGAAGGTGTTCCTGTTTGGAGGGACGATAAATTAGGCCCGGTTCATGGTTGGGATAATATTCATTGGTGGGGTGGATACAAAGATTTTCACTTGCCATCTGCTCCTGGTGCTTTTCATGCCTTTCACTTTCACTGGCGATGGGGTGGAGCTATTAAGAATACACCCGAAGGCAAACAAAAACAATTTAGCCAGTCAGGTGTGCCCACCAACGTATTGAGGAATCAAAGGTATTATGACTTAGTTGGACCATTAGTGGATCCAAAGTGCTGGATTCAAACTATTCGCTTTGCAATTGTAAAAGATCACAATTATGCAATTGAAACTACCGAAAATTTTAACGATAAATTTATTACTACACCAGTTCCTGATCTTATTCAAGATGGAGCCCCTATTGAACTTTGGTATTCGATTCAAATTCATAAAAGTACGATCTTACAACAAGTTTTAAAAGTTGGTAAACCTTTGGGAGGGACACTCGAAGTAGCCTCTCTGGATGGAACCGTTTTTATTCATGGGATATTTTTTGCACATGAATCAGAAACAATTGTCCCGCTTAAGTTGCCATTCGGGTTAAAAACACCAACGGAACTGCCATTCAAAATTAAACCACCTGAAGGAAGAGGAAGCCAAACCAAAGAATATTCTCCGGATAGCGAAATGAAGATAGTTAAGGAAAGAAAATTTATTAGAATAGCACCATTTAAATCCATTGGAATCAACAAAATATAAAAAAAGTTTTTGTACTGTAGTTTTGGTTCTGCAGGCTATCTTCATAACGGTTTCATGTCGTTATGGCAATAAATGTTTAGCTCTACACGAAAATTTTGAAATATCAGTACGGAGTTTCTCATATATTAATAGTTTGATCTTTTTCTTGTTGTATTTAATAGTTATAAAGGGTGAATCACGGCGGGTTTGGTTTTGTCTGATCGTAATACCGGGATACTTTTTTCTTTATGCTACTACCGGTAGTTATATGCTTTTGGGATTTGGTAGTTTTATGGGTGCTCTTATATTTGGGCCTATATTACAGCTTGTTATCAATTCTTTTATTTACTGTCGAACAATATTCAAAGTCTTTTTATTTTTCTTTACATTTTCATTGCTCCTTGGCTACTTTTTAATTAATCTGGCAT
>CAZUXM010000020.1:14183-42062 GCA_964624635.1 uncultured Candidatus Competibacteraceae bacterium | reverse complement strand
TAACTGCTTTGAACCAACGACGTAATACTTCATTTTTACGAGGATCATTAGGATCGAAGTTAATTCCGGATTTAGCACCTCCTATAGGTGGACCACTTACGGTGAATTTAACTTCCATGGTTTTTGCTAAAGAGACCACTTCTCTTTTATCTAACCCAATTCTCATTCTGGTACCACCACCGGCTGCACCACCTCTAAGGGAATTGATCACTACCCATCCCTGTGCTTCAGTTTCAGGGTCATTCCATTCAAATACGATCTCAGGATCTTTGGATTCGAACTTTTTCAGTAATTCTAACATCGAACCAAAAGTATAGGTAAATGAAGGGCAAAACGTTGGTGTATGCAAAGAGTTTTAAAACGAGAAATTAACAATTAGATGAATGATAATCCCTGCTCCTAAAGGCTTGTATTCATATAAGACAGCCTCCAACAGAAAAAAGACGGATGGCAAATGACCAAGAACCACAAACACTGTTTGTTAGTGAAGCATCTTTTATCTAGCATTTAGCTTCCAGCTTTTTTATATATTTGTGGCGTAATGGTGTCTTGTTTACTTACAATAAACAAGGTGAAAAGGGAATTACCGCGAAATTCGGTAGCTGTACCCGCAACTGTATCGCTCTTCATCTATTTTTCCATTCTTGCCACTGTTTAATACGGGAAGGCGGAAAAATTGAGCCAAGCCAGGAGACCTGCCACTACATAAATAATCAATACTTCGGGAAAAAAGTGTTGTTAATTGCTTGTAGAAAGTGAAACGTATTGTACAACATCTATGCTGCATAAGCTGTGGATTTTTATCTATAGCTAATATTTTTGCGCAGACCCTGGCTGATTCCACAAAAAAGGATTCGGTAAATATGGTCATTGATGCTAAAGGATATGAAGTATTAGCTACCAACGGATATGATTTTACTGCTGGTATACAAACCATTGAAATACCTGTTGTTTTATTAAAACATAATGGTTCCATGTCGAACCTGAGTGATGCTTTACAAACTATTGGCGGCATTTACATGCGTAGCTACGGGAACCAAATGAACAATGCCATTACATTACGTGGTTTTGGACCTGAACGTACCAGTGTTTTATGGAATGGGATTCAACTCAACAATGCCGGATTAGGTCAGTTAGATATGAATTTAATGCCGGGTGGGTTATTCAATTCAATTAAACTCATTGTAGGAAGTAGTTCCACTCAATATGGAAATGGGGCCCAGGGGGGATCATTGTTATTAGAATATCGTCCGGATTTTAAAAACAATTTTAATATGACTCTGCAACAGGAGTATGGAAGTTTTTTTACGTGGAACACCTTTGCACAATTTAGTTACGGGAATAAAAATATTCAGGGGAGAACAGCTTTTATTAGGAGTTCATCTAATAACAACTATGCATATAAAGATAAATCGACGATTGGGTTTCCTACAAGAGAAACTGTTAACGCTGATTATTTTTCATATCAAGGTATACAAGATGTTTTTTTTAGGTTAAAAAAGAACTGGCACCTTTCATTACATGGGTGGTATACATATACTGATAGGAAAATTCCACCAGCTATGGGTGCTGCCAATAATAATTCTCAACAATTTGATAAGAACCTGAGAGTAATGACTCAACTTCGAAAATCATTCGAGAAACATGATATTCAATTTCAGATAGCCTATTTAAATGACCAGCTAATTTATCACACCGATGCTTTTAAGGATAGTTCTCAGATCCATTCAGGACAATTTCAGACACAGTATGCATATAAAGGCAAAATATTTACATTAATGACAGGAGGTAATTTCTCGATTAATTACTCTGAATATAAATATTACGATAATCCGGTAACTGAGTTTAGAGGAAATATTTTTGTGATGGCCAATATCAATAGCCATACTAAAGTATATAATGGATATGAATCACATTTTAAAACTAGTGTAGGGATTCGTCAACAATTTTCATCTCATTACACAGCATACCCTTCAGGTCATTTAGGAGTTGAATACTGGCTCAAAAAAAACTATCGTATCAAAATTGCCGGAGCAGTCAACTCATCTTATCGAATGCCTACCTTAAATGATCTCTATTGGGTGCCCGGAGGAAAACCTGATTTACAACCCGAATATTCATGGAACATTGAACATTCGTACAAATTCGAATTCGGAACTGAAAAACAGGTTTGGAAATTTTCTATAGATGTGTTAGGATATTTTGGACGAACCCATAACTGGATTCAATGGACCCCGAATACCCTATTAGGTTATTGGGAACCTCAAAACATACCTGATGTTCAATCCGCAGGATTTGATGGCGGATTCAATTTTTCCATTCGTAAAAATAAATGGAGTTTTACCCTCAACCCCATTTATACTTATACCAGTGCTCTTAACATCAATAATAATTTAACTCAGCTTATCTACGTACCCCAACACAGTATTAAAGGGAAAATAGAACTCAAATGGGACGAAATTTATTTAAATATACTCCCCCAATTTTACTCCAAAAGGTTTACTTTAACTGATAATACCCAATCTATTCCATCATTTTTTGTATTACACCTGCAAACAGGTTATACATTAAAGTTAAAACCATGCAACATTGGTTTTTATTGCAGAATAGGCAATGCTACACATGCCGATTATCAAATGGTTATCAATCGCCCAATGCCGGGTCTGAATTTTAATGCAGGAATTAATTTTTATTTACATACAACACATAAACAAAACAAACAATGAAACATCTAAACAAAAACAAACTTCACCTAATTATTCTATTTGTACTTGGCAGCTTATTTATTACCGGTTGTGATGAAGTCAATAATGATCCGGGACAATACACCAATGGAATTTACGTAATAAATGAAGGTGCTTTTGGATCATCTAATTCAGAGCTATCATTTATAGCAAATGATAACAGTGTTTACAATAATTTATTTGGGAACAACAACAGTGGTGGCATTTTAGGTGATGTATTTCAATCAATGCATATTGCCAACGGTAATGCTTATCTAGTGATAAACAATAGTGGAAAAGTGGAAGTAGTTGGTATAAGCAATTTACAAAGCAAGGCCACCATTAGTACCGTATCACAACCCAGGTATATGGTTTCAGCCGGTGGAAAAGGATATATTAGTGATTGGGTTGCTTTTGGAAGCAACGGTAAAATTTGGGTAACCGATCTCGCATCTAACAACATCATTGATTCAGTTACAGTGGGAAACAAACCTGAACAAATGTTAGTAGTAGGCACAAATATTTTAGTTGCCAATAGCGAGGATACTACATTACACATCATCAATACCAGCACATTAGCTGTAACCAATATTGGTGATATTGATTATCCGAAATACATAACAAAAACAAGCGATGGAAATATTTGGGTATTATACACAGGAAAACCGGGTTGGGCCGGACCTAATACTGACGGTGGTTTATTGGTATTGAACTCTACTGCTACAGCCGTTGTTAAAAATATTACCATTGGAAGTACATCATTCCAAAACCCATCACAGCTTGCTACCGATGGAAACAATTTATATTATGAGTATCAAGGGAATGTTTACAAAATTGACAAAGATGCTACAGTGGCTCCGGCAAGTCCGTTTTTAACTACACCGGCTACCAGCTTATATGGTTTAAACTATTACCAACCGTCTAATACCTTATATATTGGAGACGCTAAGAACTACGTTTCTGCCGGTGTAGTAAGAAGATATAACGCAACTTCAGGCTCATTAATTGATACTTTAAACGTAGGAATATGTCCTAACGGATTTATATTCAACTAATCAGTCAATATTAACATTTTAAGGGGGGAATTGAAATTTTCAACAATTGTTGAAAATTTCAATTCCCCCCTTCGTTTTTTTTAGACAATTTTGAGGGGTGAAAGCTCGTGAATTTCTGGCCGATGTTAAGGTGAAAAACCTGGCCCCTATTGTAGTATTACATGGAGAAGAATCCTACTTTATTGATTTGATTTCTGATTACATTTCACAAACCTTGCTGGATGAATCAGAAAAAGAATTCAATGAAACAATAGTTTACGGGAAAGATGCTTCGGCAGAAAATGTAATTGCCATTGCCCGAAGTTATCCAATGATGGCTGAACGCAGAGTTGTAATTATTAAAGAAGCACAGGCTTTTAAAGATTTGGAAAAACTGGAAGCTTATTTTAATAAACCTGTGAATACTACCATATTGGTTATTTGTTATAAATATGGAACCCTTGATAAAAGGAAAAAAGCATTTAAAAGTTTATTGGCAAGCAAAAATGCGAAAGTATTTGAGTCCAATTTTCAAACTGACCTTGAAACGGTAGATTGGATAAGAGCCAAGTTTGCCAAAATGCAAATTCAAATTCAGGACAAAGCTGGTTTTGCACTAATTGATCTCATTGGAAATGATTTACATAAACTTTCCAATGAAATTGAAAAAATGGGTATTGCCTTAGGTCCCGGTGTAGAGATTAGATTGGAAGCAATAGCTGATAATGTGGGGATGAATAGGGATTATAATATTTTTGAATTGCAAAAAGCTCTGGCTTCCTGTAACAGAGGTAGAGTATTTAAAATTGCCACATATGCTTATGCCAATCCAAATGAATTTTCTTTACCCGCGGTAACTGCCATTCTTTATAGTTTTTATTCAAAACTTATGTGGGCTAATCAAATTATTGAAAGAGATAAAAAAGCAATCAATAATATTGGTTACACTGTAAAAATGTTTGATAAAAATGAACTGAATGACGGATTAAAAAATTATAACTTCAATAAGTGTTGGAGAAATGTTCGTTTATTACAGGAATACGATTTAAGAGGAAAAGGTGTAAATAATGGAAGTGCCGATCATAAAGGATTATTATCCGAATTATTATTTAAATTGATGTACTAAATAAATTCAAAAATTTGAAGATTAAAATTTTAGAAAACTGAAATGATATTCGCAGTAGTTTTAATTTTCTAAATCTTTATATAAAATGAAATACTGGCTTATTAAATCAGAACCTTTTAAATATCCCTGGGAACAACTCGTAAAAGATAAAAAAGCAACCTGGGATGGTGTAAGAAATTATCGTGCAAGAAATAATATGCGTGATATGCAGAAAGGTGATAAATTATTATTTTACCACAGTAATGAAGGCTTAGAGATTGTGGGTATTGCAGAAGTATCCAAAGAACATTTTCAAGACCCTACTACCGACGAAACTGCCTGGGTAGCAGTAGAGGTGAAACCCTTCAAAAAAATGAAAAATACCATCACCCTCTCCTATATTAAAACAGATAAAAAACTGGCTAACATGGAGTTATTAAAATTGGCCAGGTTATCTGTATCAGCCGTTACCAAAGAGGAATTCGATCATATTTGCAAACTAGGGGGTATATAACTACTTTTGCATCAATGAATTTACCCGAAACAGAAGAAAAAGTAGTTCCACAGGAAATGGTGGACACCGGCAAGTTAAAAAACAAGCTCGGTATCCTATCAAGAACCTCGCCGTGGATTATTGTTCCATTAGACATAACAACAGCGGCTGCTCTTATTGTTTTCGGTTATTATAAACGCGATTTAGATCCATTAAAATATTTCTGGGTATTTATACTTGGCTTATTTGCATGGACATTGATTGAATATGTAATGCATCGTTTTGCATTTCATTATCCTGCCACTTCTGAAAAAGGTAAAAAAGCCATTTGGCTGGTACATGGTGTACATCATGATGACCCGAAACACCCTGATAAATTATATCAGCCACCTTTAACCAATATAATTTTGATGTTCTTGTTCTATATATCCATTTCATTGTTGATGGGTAAATTTGTTTACATTTTTTTACCAGGCATTATAATAGGATATATTATGTATAGTTCTATTCATTTTATTATACATAACTATAAACCACCATTTAAGTGGTTACAACCATTGTGGAGGCACCACAACATGCATCACTATCGTTTTAGCAATAAAGCGTTTGGAGTATCTTCTCCTTTCTGGGATATTATCTTCAGAACGTTGCCTCCGAAGAATATTACCGATGGTTCGGAGAATCAGAAGTAATATTCATCCATCATTTTTACTACTTTTGAGCCATGTCTATCAATTGGTCCAATGAATTTGAAATGCCTTCGACCCAACAGTGGTTTGAGGAAATAAAAAAATCTGTAAAAGACCCCAAGGAATTAGAAAAACTTATCTGGACCACAGATAATGAATTTGATATAAACGCCTTTTACAGAAAAGAAGATAACACCAAAATTTCAACTGCCACTTTTAAAGGAGATAATAACTGGAACATTCGCCAGGTAATCTATACTGATAAAATCATGGCTGCCAACCAATCAGCTTTAAAAGCATTGGAAACAGGAGCTGACTCTTTATACTTTAGAGCAAATTCAGTTGGTACAGAAAAAGAAGTAAACGCTTTATTAAAAAATATTCGTTTAGATTGGATTGGGACCCATTTTGATTTTGAAGAATCCAATGTAGCCTGGTTGTATTTATATATTGATTATTTGCAAACCAATAATTTTAATCCACAACAAATACAAGGTTCAGTAAACTACGATCCATTGTCGGAGTTATTACTTACGGGTAATTTTAATTACGAAGAAAAAGAAGCAAAAAAAATATTTGCATCTATATTACAAACTATTCAATTGGATATGCCACAATTTAAAATTGTGAACATCAATGCCAATCATGTAGGTGAAAGTGGAGGTAGTGCTGTGCATGAATTGGCAGTAGCCCTATCTATGATGGTAGAATATATTGAATGGACCGAAGAAAATAAAATAGATTCCAATATGGTATGGAACAATCATCAATTTCATCTATCTATTGGAAATGAATATTTTTTAGAAATCGCCAAATTCAGAGCTTTTAAAATATTATTCAACAATTTGGCTAGTGCTTATAATAAAAAGGATGTTCGTCCTAATCTTCATGCCATCAATACCAGAAGAAATAAAACAATTTACGATTCACATAATAATTTAATACGTGCTACCAATGAGGCGATGAGTGCTGCTATTGGAGGAGTAAATAGTATTTCCATTCTTCCGTTTGACGAAACCTATCGTTTGCCGGATGAGTTCAGTTATAGAATGAGCAGAAATATTCAAATGATTTTAAAAGAAGAAAGTCATTTGCACTTGGTAAATGATCCTTCTGCCGGTTCTTATTATATTGAACAGATTACTCATAAAATGGCAGAAGCTGCCTGGAAGTTATTTCTAGAAATAGAAAAACAAGGTGGGTTTACACAAGCTATGAAAAATAAATTTATCCAACAGAAAATTCAGGTAATTGCAGAAAAACAACAATCGGAGTTTATCGCTGGCAAATTAGTTTCCGTAGGAGTAAATAAATACCCCAATAAAAATGAAACTAAAACGGGTGAATATACAAAAGTAGAACATACCGATATTTCTAATGAGACTAAAATAGCTATTCCAATTAAGCCGGTAAGATTAGCGGAGAAAATTGAGTTTGAAAGAATGAAGATGGAGAGCAACTATAATGTAAAAAAGAATTAAAATGGGAATAGTTTACACACAAATAAGCCCATACTTAAATTTAAAAGATTCCGGCCTGCGCAGGAATCCCCTTAACAAATAGATATTTTAATGAAACCCGATTTCTCTAAAATAAAATTACAATATCCTACAGAAGAAGTGAATACTGAGAATGTATTAACTACTGCTGAAAACATTGAACTAAAAAATCAATTTACCGAACAAGATATCACCGAATTTACGCATACCGATTATGTAGCCGGCATTGCTCCGTTTTTACGTGGTCCCTACCCTACTATGTATGCCATTAAACCATGGACCATTCGCCAGTATGCAGGATTTTCTACTGCTGAAGAATCCAATGCATTTTACCGCAGAAATTTAGCGGCAGGTCAAAAAGGATTATCCGTTGCATTTGATTTAGCTACCCACCGTGGATATGACTCTGACCATCCACGTGTAACCGGTGATGTGGGTAAAGCAGGAGTTGCTATCGATAGTATTGAAGATATGAAAGTACTCTTCGATCAAATTCCGTTAGATGACATGTCGGTTTCAATGACGATGAACGGAGCAGTACTTCCTATTATGGCTTTTTATATTGCGGCTGCCGAGGAACAGGGTGTAAGTGCAGATAAACTAAGTGGTACCATTCAAAATGATATTCTAAAAGAATTTATGGTACGTAATACCTATATATATCCGCCTGCTTCTTCAATGAGAATTATAGCAGATATATTTAGTTATACATCACGCAAAATGCCAAAATTCAATTCTATTTCTATTTCAGGCTATCATATGCATGAAGCAGGTGCTCCTGCTGATATAGAATTGGCATATACCATTGCAGATGGAATTGAGTATATAAAAACAGGTTTAGCATCTGGATTAAAAATTGATGATTTTGCTCCACGTTTATCTTTCTTTTTCGGAATTGGTATGAACCACTTTATGGAGATTGCTAAATTACGTGCAGCAAGATTATTATGGGCAAAACTGGTTAAACAATTCGAACCGAAAGATTCTAAATCATTAATGCTTCGTACCCATTGTCAAACATCAGGCTATAGTTTAACAGAGCAAGATCCATTTAACAACATAGCAAGAACTACGATTGAAGCAGTAGCAGCTGTATTAGGGGGAACACAATCCTTACATACCAATTCGTTGGATGAGGCCATTGCGTTACCTACTGATTTTTCTGCTCGTATTGCTCGTAATACACAATTGATCATCGCCGAAGAAAGCACAGTAACCAAGGGTATTGATCCTTGGGCAGGTTCGTATTATGTAGAATATCTTACAGGGCAATTAGTTGAAAAAGCATTAATACATATTGCCGAGATTGAAAAGATGGGTGGAATGGCAAAAGCCATTGAAAGTGGATTACCTAAAATGAAAATTGAAGAAGCATCAGCTATTAAACAAGGGAAGATTGATAGTTTGGAAGAAATTATAGTGGGTGTAAATAAATATCAACCCGAAAAAGATGATGCTGCGATTGAAATATTAGATGTAGATAATTCAAAAGTTCGTCAACAACAAATTGATAAACTCACAGAAATAAAAAAAAATCGGAATCAAAAAGAAATAGATGAGGTTTTAAATAAAATTACAGCGGCTTGTAATGATTCTACAGCGAACTTATTAGAATTAGCAGTAGAGGCTGCCAAAAAAAGGGCTACCTTAGGAGAAATTTCCGATGCGATGGAAAAAGTTTTTGGTAGATTTAAAGCTGACCACAAAACTATTTCGGGAGTATATATTCACACCATGAAAAAAGATAAGGACATGGAAGAAGCATTAGCTCTTTCTGATCAGTTTGCAAAAAAGAATGGTAGACGTCTACGTATTCTCATTGCTAAAATGGGACAAGATGGGCATGACCGTGGTGCCAAAGTAATTGCCACTTCATTTGCAGATATCGGTTTTGATGTAGATATGGGTCCTCTATTTTCAACACCTGCAGAAGCGGCTAAAATGGCCATTGAAAATGATGTGCATATTGTGGGTGTTTCCAGTTTAGCCGCCGGACATAAAACATTGGTGCCTGAACTCATTGCAGAATTAAAAAAATTCGGTAGAGAAGATATTATTGTGATTGTTGGCGGAGTAATTCCGCAACAAGATTATCCTTTCTTATTTGACAATGGTGTAGCAGCTATTTTTGGGCCCGGAACTAAAATTCCGTTAGCAGCGGGATCTATTTTAAAACTCCTACTAGAGTAATAACACCTATACCTACAAATCGGTATTGACCTGTATCTACACTATCTTTTACTTTGTATAAAACGTACATCATGAAAAGATCAATTACTATATTATCTTTTGTTGCATTCATTCTAGCATTTAGTTCCTGCAATAAAGAAGCAGTACAGGAATATGTGAAATGTAAAATTGACGGAGTAGAATTTAAGTTTACTGATGTTGCAGATTGGCAATACCAGGATTCAACAGGAGCTAATTATTTTCTTACTTGGTGTTATACTAATTCAGGTGATATCGATCATAATTTCATGTCTATTAATTATCCACGAATGGAACCGGGAACTTATACATTAAATAACGGCCCAAATGGAAGTCCGTCCGGTACAGGATATTGCGTATCTTTTAAAAACGGTACTTCTCAATGGTGTGTATTAAGTTCAGGAACTATTACCGTAACTGAATATGAGGAAAGCACTTCAATATTTGACCCGTTTAAAAGGTTTCATGGTAATTTTCATTTTACCCTAACGAATACCGTAACTTCTGCTACTATTGAAGTAACAGAAGGGGAATTTAATTTTTCCGAGTTTTAGTCAGCATCCGTTTTTTTTTCGAAAGAGAATTGGTTATATTAGAGGCACTAAACTTCAATAAAATCAATTACTATGAAAAAACTACTTTACATTTCTGTCATGGCCATTATGGCATTATCTGTTTCATCCTGCGGTACCGGCAGTGGTAGCAGTTCCACTTCTGAATTTACTATCACCAGTGGACAATGGGTTGCCAACGGAACAGCAGGCACCTCAAATTATGCCTATGTATATGCACATACGATGAGTTCAATTACCCAATCTATTGTTGATTACGGATATGTGTTGTGTTATATAAAATTTGTTGGAACACCTGTTCAATATGCACCATTACCATTAACACAAACCTATTCAGGATATACAGTAAATTATAACTTCCAATATGAGCAAGGTACCTTATTTATTGTAAGAAAAGATTCTGATTTGAATACCGTAGCTCCATCAGGAAGTATTACTATTAAAGCAGTGGTTGTTTCTACTCGTGATATGCCTTTATTAGAAGGTGTAGATAAAAATGATTTTCAAGCAGTAAATCATGCTCTTCAACTAGAGGAATAATATTTGTCTATTGAAATAAATTTGGAAACGGGTGACACATTTTGCCATCCGTTTTTTATTTGATCTTACCCGCATCAATTCCCTGACAAATTTCCTCAATCCATTGATCTTCTTGAACACCATATGGATTAAAACCATCTTTGAGGTTATAATCAAATAAACCGGCTACTCCTTGCCATATCATGGCACTAAATCCATTTTTTAAATCTTTAATGATAGTGTATGCAGTAAAAGAAGTTTGCCTGTCTAATAGTTTCAATAAAACAATTCCTTCTCTAAAACCGAGCTTACGCAAATCAGCTCCATATTTATTTTGAATTTCATCTTCTACTTCCAACACAAAATCTTCTACCTGACCCTTGCGTAATGAATCTACTGCTCCGGCATATTCTTCCATTCTTTGTCCGGCCAATTTTGCCAATGGATACACCTTTTTTACTATTCGAATCAGATTCTCGTATTTCCTTTGATCAGACTTCTTAGAAAACTTCCTGTTGGTATAATCCCCTAAAACGTACAACTTGGTAGTATCGTTTACCTGTGTATTGTTACCTGAATACAATACTGAATCAGATAATTTACCATCTACCTGTTGAGCAGATATGCTACCTATTATAAAAATGATAACAATAATGATAACTACACCTTTGGTCATATAAATAATATATCCATTAAACGTGCCAAAGCAGGTTTACTTTATAATATCACCCTTAAATTAAATAAATTTTACAACTATTTGTCGGTATACTTCTGAATAAACGATAAAACCTCCTCTTTACCTGACTTACTTTCGGCAGAGGTAACCATCATGGTTGGTAAATCAGTCCAGTATTTTAGTAAAGTATCTTTCCATGTATTTACTGAATCCTCCAGTGCCTTAGGTTTCATTTTATCAGCTTTGGTAAAAACAATCGCCATTGGTACCCCATTTTCTCCCAACCAGTTAATCATTTCCAAATCACTTTTCTGAGGTTCTAATCTTGAATCAACTAATACAAATACACAATAAAGACTATCACGTTTACTTAAATATTCATACAATCTCTTTTCCCATTTTTCTCTTTCGGTACGAGATACTTTTGCGAAACCATATCCGGGCAAATCCACCAGATACCATTTCTCATTAATGATAAAATAATTGATGAGTTGTGTTTTCCCGGGAGTGGATGATGTTTTTGCTAAACCTTTCACTCCTACGAGCATATTAATAAGAGACGATTTCCCAACATTACTTCTGCCTATGAATGCAAATTCAGGTTTATCACTGGTAGGGCATTGATCTAATTTGGCAGCACTGGCCAAAAAATCGGCTGACTTAATAAGCATGTAATAAAGAGTATATTAAGATTGTTGGTTTCTTTTATCTAACCAAGCATCTAAAATTTCATTGAAATCCTTGGGTAATTCCATCATAGGAGCATGACCACATTTTTCTAACCAAAACAGGTCAGAATCTGGCAATTCTCTATGAAACTCTTCAGCTACTTCAGGAGGTGTAATGGTATCTGCTTTTCCCCATATCAAACAAACAGGAACGTTCATGGTAGGAAGCTCGCCTGCCATATTATGACGAATGGCTGATTTTGCCAATGAAATACTACGTAAAGCCTTTCCTCTGTCGTTTACCAATTCAAATACTTCATCCACCAATTCTTTTGTAGCTACATTAGGATCATAAAATGTTTTTCCTACTTTTTCTTTAATGTAGTTGTAATCGTTTTTACGAGGAAATGAACTTCCAAAAGCATTTTCGTATAAACCACTACTCCCTGTTAAAACAAGGTATTTCACTTTACTTAAGTTTTGTGATGTATAAATCAACCCAACATGACCACCTAATGAGTTCCCAACTAAAATAGGCTTCTCATATTTTTTAAACTCAATAAAATCTTCAATATGTTTTGCCAGATTCTTTACGTTGGTACTAATAATGGGTAAAGTATAAATGGGCATTAAAGGAATACAAACAGTATAACGATTACGAAAATGTTCGATCACGTCGTGAAAATTGCTCAACGCCCCAAACAAACCATGTAATAAAATAATAACCGGACCTGAGCCTTCTTCTACGTACTCAAAATCTCCTTCTTTCTTGATTTCAAGATTCATACGCTAAGGGATTTGACCCAAATGTAAATAAAATTTAATACAAAACGAACTACTTTCCTTCTGCCTTGATAACAGTAAGTACGGTATAAAAGGCTATCTTAAAGTCCAGGGCCAACGACATGTTTTCAATATAAAGTATGTCATATTTAAGGCGTTCAACCATTTGTTCTACGTTTTCGGCATATCCGTATTTTACTTGTCCCCACGAGGTAATTCCAGGTTTTACTCGGTGAAGTAGCTTATAATGGGGGGCTACAGCCACTATCTGGTCTATAAAAAACTGTCTTTCGGGGCGGGGGCCCACCAAGCTCATGGTTCCTATAAGGACATTATAGAACTGTGGCAACTCATCTAATCTGAATTTACGTAACCAACGCCCAGTTTTGGTCATTCGGTTATCATGGCTCGATGATAAAGCCGGACCGTCTTTTTCAGCATCAGTACGCATAGTTCGGAACTTATAAATCGTAAAACTTTTACCCCAACGCCCTACTCTGGCTTGCTTGTAGATAACCGGACCTTTGCTATCTGCTTTGATGAGAATGGTTAATATTAATAGAAGTGGACTTAAAATAATCAACGCTGAGATTGAACAAAAAATATCCAAGGCTCTTTTAACAGATTGTTGCCATTGAGGCATTACCAAAGCATCTACCTCAATAAGTGGTGTCCCGAAAATTGAAGAGATTCTTACAAATCCTGATAAAATATCATACATATCAGGAATCATTTTGATTTTGATATTCTTTTCATCAATGTCTGAAATCAGTCTTTGTAATCTTATATGATCCGAAGTTTCAATGGCAATAATTACTTCTTCAATCTGGTGTTTTAACAATAACTGTTTAAGTTTATTGATAGGGCCCAAATCTTCAATTTGAGAAGCAAGTTTACTGTTGGTTTCATCATCATAATGTACAAAACCTATAACCTTATTTCCATTACTTATTTTTTCACTTTCTATATCCTTATATAATTTTTCGGCTTTTTCTCCTCCCCCCACAATAAGTGTATTGAACCATATCTTTTTTTTCTGAATAAGATGCGCAGTTCTACTGGTGATAAGCATCCTAAACAAATAGGTAGATAAAAACTGTAAACCAAAAAAAACAAAAATGGAATAATAATAGGATTGATATCCTGCAACAGTATCATCTAAAAACAAAACAAAAAACAAAATAACAGAACCTATGGCAGTGGTTACAAAAGTCTGTCCTAATTCTTTTAATCTTGACTTGCGATAAATATCTCTGTAGTAACCACTAAACCAGGATAAAAAAACCCAAAAAAGTGGTAAAGCAATTAATCCTAAAATGGCATTCTTATCAATTTCTACCGGCACATCAATACCGATAGCCTTAGTTTCAATAAATTTTTTCCTGAAATAAATGAGCCCTAACCACGAAAACACAGATGCCAATACATCTGTAAAAATATAATAGGAAGTCTGGAGAAGCCTGTTCTTCATCAGGGGATATAGATGAGCTTGATATTGTCTATAAATACTTCCTGATTAGGAATGGTAGCATCCCTGAACATTTTGAAAATAAATTTCACGTCCGTTCCGGGTGTAATATCAATAGCGTAGGTAATATTAATATACGCTTTGTTCCACTCATTTTTGGTATTAAATCCAACGATGCTTCTGTAACCAGTAGAAGTTTTGATATCAAAATAAAAAGGAGTATTACACTTATAATTAAGTTCAACAAAATAGCCTACTCCGTTTTTGGGTACGTACATAGCTGAAGCTTTCTCAATAATGAGGTTAGTAGTATCACTAGGCCCCATATACATTGCTAAACAATCCCCATTCAAACCATTCGGATCATTGTTATTATAGGCTCCGGAGCCTGCACTGTATACAAAATCCCCGGGGTGAGCATCAAAATCCTGTAAATTAAATACTATATTGGAATCCACATAGGCTACATGAGGCTGAAGTAGCAACGTATCTTGAACTATCAATGTATCATACCTTGTCCATGGCTCATAAAATATATATCTGGTAGCAGCATTTCCGTTTCCGAACTCAGCGACTCCGGCAAAAATTTGAAACTTTTTTACACCCTCTCCAATCACCGGAAACTTACATGGCAAAGTATATACCCCTTGTAAATTATCATCCACATATACCCAGGCAAAATTAATTTTAGGCGCTAATTCACCGGTAATATTTGAATCTGTTTCATCTACAATAATTGTATCAATTCTTACAAATGAGGGAACAGTAGCTGCATCATTACAACTTGTAGAAAATAATGCAGAAAAGACTACTAAACAGAAAAACGAATAATAAAATATATACTTCTTCATAAACTAATTTTGATGGCTCATACAGGATTCAATATCCCGGGCCAATTGCATGGCTCCTATTCCATCATCTAACGAAACTACTACTTTTTTATTATTTATAATACTCTCCATAAAGCTTTTCAGCTCTGTTTCAATGGCATTAAAATCAACTACCTGAATATTCTGTGCTGTTAACGCCTTTCTATTCTGCTGTAAATACAGCTGTTTTAAGCTTTCTTTTGTTGAACCTCTATTAATAAAACGAGTAGTTTTTTTATTCAATAAATCAACCTCAAACACCTCGTCCAAATCAATAATATCCATCATTCTGTACTTTCTTTCTGCACAACGGCTGGCAGTAAAATGTGCTATGAGCCCGGTTTCGAATTCTACAATAGCGTTCGCAGTATCCCAGGTAGATGAAACGATTTTTTCGCCAAATGATTTTATCGACTTTACTTTACTATCTGTTACACTAAGTACAAGATCAATATCATGTATCATCACATCAAAAACTACTGAGACATCTGCTCCTCTTGTAGTAAAAGGGGCTAATCTATTACAAAAAATCTCTACCGGATTTTTTACTAATTCTTTTACTGCTACAAATGCCGGATTAAATCGTTCCACCATTCCTATTTGCAATGAAACACCGGACGGTTGTAATGATTCTTTTAACTCAATTGCTTCTGCCAAATTACTGGTAACCGGTTTTTCTACAAAAACATGTTTCCCTTTTTTTATGCATTCATTTGCATAATAAGAATGGGTTGAAGTGGGTGAAACAATAATTAACATATCACAGGCATCTATCAAATCTTTAGATGATGACCAGGATTGAATATTATATTTTCCAATGAGGTGTTGGGAGTTTTCAGTATTGGTATCAAAAAAGCCAACGAACTCAATCTCTTTCATTGCTAAAAGCAATCCTAGATGGATTTTTCCCAAATAGCCGACTCCAATTAAACCAACTTTCAACATATTACGCAACAAAGATTGTTTAAAAAAATGAGTTTTGGGTGGGAAACAAACCAAAAATATTGTAGAATTTTACACCTATGATTGATGATTACAAGCACCAGGGATTACGCAGACAATTAGTAACACTGCTTAAAGAGAAGGGAATTACAGATGAGACCGTATTGGCAGCTATTGGCAAGGTGCCACGTCATTATTTTATGGACTCTCAATTCGATCATTTTGCCTACAAAGACATGGCCTTTAAGATTGGGGCCGGTCAAACTATTTCACAACCGTATACTGTAGCTGTCCAATCTAGCTTACTTGAAGTTACAAAGGGAATGAAAGTTTTGGAGATTGGTACCGGATCAGGATATCAGGCTGCCGTATTGGTTGAAATGGGTGTTAAACTATTTAGCATTGAACGACAAAGAGCGCTCTACGATACCAGTAAAAAACTTCTGGAAAAAATGAACTATAAACTCAAGCAGTTTTTTGGTGATGGGTTTGCAGGTCAGCCGGCATTTGCACCATTTGATAGAGTCATCGTTACCTGTGGAGCTCCAGGCATTCCATCTAAACTGGTTGAACAACTAGTTTCCGGTGGAAGAATGGTGATACCTGTAGGTGAAGGCGAAACTCAAATCATGAAACTTATTATAAAAAATGCGGATGGTTCATACACCGAAGAAGAACATGGTGCTTTTAAATTTGTTCCCATGCTCAAAGACAAAGCACATGATCAATAAGATTTTTTGATTCTGTCTAACTGGCGTTTTACGTCTTTGGTTTTGATCGTATCTCTTTTATCAAAAAGTTTTTTACCCTTAGCAATGGAGATTTCTAGCTTAGCCAAACCTTTTTCATTCACAAAAAGGTGAACAGGAACTATTGTTAATCCTTTTTCTTTTAATTTACCTTGAATTTTTTTCAATTCCTTTTTATTCAGAAGTAGTTTTCTCACCCTACGTGGTTCATGATTTGCATAAGCACCATGAGAATATTCAGCAATATGTAAATTCTTTACAAAAAGTTCACCCTCCACAAAAAAACAGAATGCATCGGTAAGATTGGATTTCCCTTCACGAATAGCTTTGATTTCAGTCCCTAATAATTGCATGCCAGCTACAAAAGTATCCAGCAAGAAGTACTCAAAACTGGCTTTTTTATTTCTACTCTCAATTTTTTGCATGGATGCCAAAGGTAATGAAAAACCCAACTATTTCAATTGTAACCTGAAGGAGAATAAGCCCATTACCAATATACTCGCTGATAATAAATGTAATGGTTGAGCTATCGCAGGCACATTCATATAATTCATAAGTAAACCTGCCATAATAGAAATCAAGACCGGAATAATAATCAGGTATCTGGATGTTTTCAACTCCCAATATTTCGATGATTTAAAAAATAACCAAATGCATCCAATAGCCACCAACCATGAAAAACTACGATGAACCATGAACATAATATTTAATCTTTCAATCCATAACTCACGGTTGGTATACCCTAACGATTTGGAGATTTCATCAATTTGTTCTCTTACATCTGTACCAAAAATTATTTGTATGAGTGTACATAACAAAACCAGTAGAGAAATAATTTTTAATGATCTTCCTGCTTGTACTTTATTTTCTTTCAATAATGAAATAATCCAAACGGGTAATGCTGCAATCAATAAAGCTACTAACATATGGGCTGTTACTTTCACTACACTTAAATTAGCATCCACTACCATCTTGCCCAGATATCCCTGAAAAGCTACGGCAATCAACATAAAAAACGACAACCAGAATATAGATTTTTTTGTTTTACGAAATTTTCTGAAACTCCAGATAGTATGACCTATGATGAAAAAACCCAACAGTGCTCCTAACAAACGATTGATGTATTCTATCCATGTATGATAGGGATTAAAACTATGATCAATGTCTTGCTCCTTTAAATATTTTTCAAAGTCAGGTGGTAGTTGTGATTCATTTACAGGTGGGACCCAACGACCAAAACATCTTGGCCAATCAGGACATCCCATTCCACTTTGAGTCATTCTTACTACTCCTCCGGCAAGGATAACTAAGAATACCATGATTAAAACAAACCAGGTATATTTTAAAAACGAATTATTTTTTTTCATTGTGACAGGTGACAAAAATAACCAGTATCAAATGAAAAAAGAATGATTTATTAAAAAAACATGAAATCAAATTATTTTTTCAACTGTGAAACGTAAATTATTCAATTAAGAAAAAAATTAAAGCTTCGTTAATTTCTGAAAAAAGAAAAAATGTAATTGCTAGATATTCAAAATAATAAACTCAAATATTCAGTTCATCGTTCTATTAATTTTTGATTAAACTAATCATCTACTCAATAAATGTTGCAACTTGCTCACTGAAAACATCGTTTTAATAATTGTTAATGTAGAACAAATACTAAAAGTTTTCGAACCCACTAACAAAGTATTCAGACCCTCCCTAATGGCTACTTAAGAGTAATTATCAGCTCTTCTCCTTACGTTACAACCCACCCTAATCAATGTTATTTGATAACCATTGTAAAGAAGGCGATTTATGAGTACAGATTCTACTACACCAAAAAAACCAAACCTAATTTATTCTACCCTAAAAACTACAACATTTGTTGTAATATTATTCACATTATTATTTGATAATATTCAGTGGGCACAAAATTGCCCTAATGTTGATTTCTCCAGTGGAACTTTTGCTAACTGGCAAGGAAGAACAGGAACTTGTTGTCCTATTAATTTACCTACTCCCGGGATTGTTGCCGGTAGACACACTATCATCGCTGCACCCGGCTTTGATCCAAATACGGGCGGAGGACTAGTATTACCTGCTCCGGGTTTTGGTCAGGTAGCCAGATTAGGAAACAACGGTACAGGAGCACAAGCCGAAGGGTTAAGTTATACACTTACGGTTGATCCTACCAATGCTTTATTTGTATATACATATGCGGTTGTATTGGAAGAACCCGGACACACTCCTGCTGAACAACCACGTTTTGAATTACAGGTTCGTGACCAATTTAATAATATAATACCATGTACTTATTATGAAGTAGCTGCAGGTGCAGGTGTACCTGGATTCCAATCTTTTGGAGCTATTATATGGAAAGACTGGGAACAAGTAGGAGTAGATCTTTCTGCTTACATGGGACAAACAGTTACCATTGAAGCTCGTACCGGTGATTGTGATTTAGGAGGACATTTTGGTTATGGATACTTAGTTGGAGAATGTCAACCACTAGAAATCAATTTGAATTTTTGTTCAGGAGCGACCTCTGCTAATTTAACTGCTCCCGATGGATTTGCTTCTTATTTATGGAGTACAGGTGAGACAACTCAAAACATAACTATTCCAAGTCCAACTGTTGGACAAGTAGTAACTTGTACTGTAACATCAGTAACTGGTTGCCAGGCAATATTAAGTTCAACTTTAACACCCATTACTGTTACAGGGACTATTAATTCAACCAATGTAACATGTTTTGGTGGGAATAATGGTTCAGCTACTGTAACTCCTATTGGTGGAACCGGGCCTTATACATATAGTTGGGCTCCTTCGGGGGGTACCAGTGCTACCGCGAATAATCTTACTGCAGGAAATTATACTGTTACCATTACAGAATCTGCCAATGGGTGTACCGGAACTGCTACTGTTACTATTACGGAACCTGCTACTGCTGTAAATATTGTTGGAACCGTTACCAATGTAAATTGTTTCGGTACCAACACAGGAAGTATTAATATCACCACTTCTAATGGAACTCCCGGATATACCTACTTATGGAGTAATGGAGCTACTACAGAAGATATCAATACTCTAACAATCGGCAATTATAACGTAACAGCAACTGATGCAAACGGCTGTACTGCAACATTTTCAGGAACAGTTACTCAACCTACTGCAGCTCTAACTAATACAATTACGAATACAAATATTACTTGCTTTGGTGGTTCAAACGGATTGATTGATATTACACCTACAGGTGGAACTCCTGGATATACTTATTTGTGGTCAACCGGTGCAACAACACAAGATATTGCCGCATTAGGTGTAGGTTCATACACCGTTACTATTACTGATGCCGTTGGATGTACAAACTCTTCAACCGCAACCATTACCCAGCCATTAGCGGTTAGTATGGTTTCAAGTGTGGTAAATGTTTTGTGTTTTAATGGCAACAACGGCTCCATCAATTTAACGCCAAGCGGTGGAACGCCGGGTTACACTTATTTATGGAGTAATGGGGCTTCCACTGAAGATATTGCCGGATTAACAGGTGGTACATATAATGTAACAGTTACTGATATGAATGGATGTACAGGAACTTCTTCAACATTTGTTTCGCAACCCGTTACAGGACTTAATGTAACGGGAGTTTCTACCAACATTAATTGTTTTGGAAATAATACCGGAGCTATTGATATTACAGTAACAGGAGGTACTTCTCCATATGGGTATTTATGGAGCAGTGGAAATACAACACAGGATCTCAATTCACTTTTCCCCGGAAGTTATACTGTTACTATAACTGATTTGAATGGCTGTACAAATAATAGTTTTTCTGCAACAATTACACAACCCGCAGCTGCTCTAACAGTAACAGGAACCGATATTGACATTTTATGCTTTGGAGGAAACACAGGCTCGGTGGATATTACACCCACAGGAGGAACTACTCCATATACTTTTAACTGGAGTAATGGTTCAACTACTGAAGATATTACAGGAATAACATCAGGTTCTTATAACGTTACAATTACTGATGCAAATGGTTGTACCAATAGCAGTTTCACTGCCAACGTTACACAACCTTCTGCGGCATTAAATGTAACCGGAATTACTACTAATATTTTATGTTACGGTATGAGCACAGGAGCCATTAATGTAACCGTAACCGGAGGTACTCCAATATATACCTATCTATGGAGTAATGGAGTAACTACTCAAGACCAAACCAATATTCCTTCAGGTAATTATTCATTAACGGTAACGGATGCAAATGGATGTGTAAACAACACCTATATGGCAAATATTATTCAACCAACTGCCGCTTTATTTATTGATGGAAATATTAATTCACCGAGATGTAATGGATTTGCTGATGGAGGCATAAATATTACTATTGAAGGAGGTACAGTACCTTACACATATTTATGGAATACAGGGTTACTAACTCAAGATATTACTAATATTTCGGCAGGCGGTTATAATGTAATTGTTACTGATGCAAATGGCTGCACTTCTACTGCAATGTACACTGTAAATGATCCACCGGCATTAGCTATCAACCATATTATAAATCCTACCAGTTGTTTTGGTATTGTAGATGGATCTATTTCTTTAGGAGTGACGGGAGGTGTTCCTACTTATTCATATTTATGGAACACCGGTGCATTAGGTCAATCCATTTATAATATTGGTCCTGGAAATTATTCAGTAACTGTAACTGATTTGAACGGATGTACTATTACAGATACATACACAATGCCTGTTACTGCACCTATTACAGTTGATATTGATGGAGATTCCATTCGTTTAATTTGGCTGGGTGAGTCGGTTGATCTTGAAGCTAATGCAAGTGGTGGAACCGGTGATTTAACTTATACCTGGGGACCTGATAATTATTTAAGTTGTGTAACTTGTCAAAATACAACCGCATCGCCATTACTTAATCAACCATATGCTGTTACGGTGACCGATGAAAATGGCTGCACAGCTATTGCCGGTGTTTATATTGAATTAATGTTTGCGATGTATGTTCCCAATACATTTACTCCAAACGGCGATGGTGACAATGATATGTTCTTAGCTATTTCGGCTAGTGTAAAAGAATACAACATGAGAATATTTAACCGTTGGGGTGAAGAAGTATTTTCTACCAACAACATCAATATAGGATGGGATGGAGTATTTAGAGGAGCTGAAGTTCAACAGGATGTATATGTGTACCGTATTGAAGCTAAATTCCTTAATGGGAAATATGAAGAAATTATTGGACAAGTAAATCTACTCAGATAACTAGACATATGTTTTCAAAAACAAAAGGGCAGAGATTTCTGCCCTTTTGTTTTTATGCCTTAAATTAAAAAGAGCTTAAAGATGTTATGATCATACAACCACCTCCTTACAAAATGCATTAAGAATAATGTATACTCAACAAAAAAAACCCTAATATGAATAACTTAAAAATAAAGTACTTACCTGCACTGATTTTATTATTTAGTGTATTTTCAATTTCAACTCTCTATAGTCAATCAACCATTGTATCAAGTATTCCAGGCGAAAAATACCCAGGGGATGAAAATGTGTATACTGTATATATCCCCAATTCATTTACCCCTAATGCCGATGGTGTGAATGATGAGTTTATGGTTTTTTCAGAACAACTGAAAAGATTTAACATGAGAATTTATGACCAAACAGGTCAGGAAATATATAGTACTAGTATCATTGGACAGGGTTGGAATGGCAAAAACCTGCGACAAAAAGAGATGTATCAGGATACTTTTCTATATAGAATAGAAGCAGAATACACCAATGGTGGGTCGGAAGTTATGGTAGGTCCGGTATCATTGATAAGGTAAGAATTCTGATTTGCATACATATATAACCGTTGAGGTTTTTAACCATAACGGTTTTTTATTGTAATCAACCTATTATATCATCTCCACCCTACCCTTTTTTAAGTAATAGCTACTTAAATACAATCAAAATGAACTTAATAACGTATAAGGGTTAATAAATAGAATCAATTATTGGATTTTAAAGGTATTTAAAAAAGAAATTTGTAGCTATATATAATATTAAGGTCTGTTTTTTGTTGTTAGTAAACTTATTCACCAAATAAAACCAATGCATAAACTTTACCTATTTATCATTATACTCTCAGGCAGTATAGCAGTAAAAGCTCAGAAATATAGCTTTAATGCTACAGCATGTGATCCTACTACTACAAAAACTGCAGTAAAATATTTTAAACAAAGTGAGAAAGCTAAAGACGGAGAAGAAAAAAGAGAATACCTAAATAAAGCCATTAGTGCCGAGCCTAATTACTTTGAAGCTCATTACGAATTAGGTGTAAGATATTACAAGCAAAAAAGATATGCCATGTCAAAGGACCATTTAGAGCAGGTAAAGGATATTTGCCCTAAATACTCTCCTTATACATATTACTTGCTTGGTCAAATCTACCTTGATGAAGAAAACTGGAAAATGGGATTAGAGAACTGGAAAAAATTTCTTGAATTTGAGGACATTGACAATAATGAAATTTACAATGGTGTAAAAGAAGCAGTACCTGAATTAGAAGCATATGTGGAATTAATAACCGTTCCGGTACCTTTTAATCCAACTCCGGTAATGGGAGTATGCACTGAACGAGATGAATACCTCGGTAGCCTTAGTCCTGACAATAAACATTTTTATTATATCCGTAAAACATGGGTCCAACCCAAAGGACAGGGAGGTATGGTTCCCGAACCATACTTTGCTGAGTTGTTTACAGTAAGCGAAACCAATCAAAATGGATTTGATGGAGGTATCATAATGGATAGGCCTTTTAACGATCGTTTTAATAATGGGGCTGCAGCCATTACTGCTGATAACCGGCATATGTATTTTGTAGTTTGTGATAACAATCAAGTAGAATATTGTGATATATGGTATACTGAATATAAAAGCGGAAAGTGGAGTGTCCCTTCTAATATGGGAAGTGCAATTAATTCACAAATGTGGGATTCACAACCTACCATATCATATGATGGGAAAACACTCATATTTAGTAGTATGAGATCAGGGGGTGAAGGGGGAGCCGACTTATGGATGAGCACTAAAAATGACAAGGGACAATGGACTGCACCTGTAAATTTAGGGAATGTAGTTAATACAAAAGAGCACGAATTAACACCATTTATTCATTCAGACAGTCAAACTTTATACTTTGCAAGTAAAGGTCATAGAGGATTGGGTGGATATGATCTTTTTTACAGTAAAAAAGACTCATCCGGTAACTGGACTAAACCTAAAAATCTTGGATACCCTATCAATACTGAGTTTGATGAAAGTAGTTTTTTTGTAAGTCTTAACGGTAAAAAAGGATTTTATGCAACTGATAGAACCGGTGGAGTTTTTAAAGGGCCTGGAGGTTTAGATATTTATTCTTTTGATTTATATAAAGAAGCTCGTCCTGAAGAAGTAACTTTTATTGAAGGAGTAGTAAAAAAAGAAGACAACAAACCGGTAAAAGGAGAAATTGAAATTGTTGACATGGTGACCAATCAGGTTACCAAAGTAGATATTGATACTACTGATGGAAAATACGTAGCTGTTGTTACCAACAAACATGATATGCTTCTCACTTTAAAAGGTGAAGGAGTTGCATTTACTTCAACTGTGATAGAAAAAGACAAAACCCCCGAAGGAGAACCCGTAACGGTGAATGTTGAAACCAAAGACATTAAAGTAGGCGAAGAATATAGGTTAAATGATATCAACTTCGGATCCAATTCATCTGTTCTGAATGAAAAAACTAAATTCATCATTAAGGAGTTTTCAGGGTTTTTAAAGAAAAATCCTAAAATGAGGATTAGCATTAACGGACATACTGATAATGTAGGTGATGATAATGCAAATCTTGTGCTTTCTTCAGACAGAGCTAAAGCAGTGTATGATTACTTGGTTTCATTGGGTATACCTAGCAGTAATATGGAATATAAAGGGTTTGGTGAAAAAGTACCAGTATCTTCTAATAATTCGGAATACGGAAGGGCTAAAAACCGAAGAACTGAATTTGTTATTCTTTCTAAATAAGCCTATCCATTGCTGAAAACTCAACAATAATTGGTTCCCTTTTAAAGCCCGAACTTGTTATCTTTGCCCCATGCATCAGAAGATCATTATTTTAGACTTTGGTTCTCAGTATACACAGCTAATTGCAAGAAAAATAAGAGAGCTAAATGTATTTTGTGAAATTTATCCGTTCAATCATAAAATTCAACCCGATGAAACGGTAAAGGGTATTATCCTTTCTGGTAGTCCATTTTCAGTAAGGCAGGAAAATGCTCCGGCACCTGCGTATGATTGGAAAAATTCATCTATTCCTGTTTTAGGAGTTTGTTATGGTGCACAATTAATGGCACATCAAACAGGTGGTAAAGTAACTCCAAGTAAACATAGAGAATACGGAAGAGCTAATCTGGATCAGGTAAGCACCTCCTCCCCTATGTTCAACGGAATTAAGTCGGGTTCACAAGTATGGATGAGTCATGGAGATTCTGTGACTGAACTAAATACGGATTTTTCTATTACAGCAACTACTACATCTATTCCAGTAGCGGCTTTCGAACATACTTCAAAAAAAATATTTGCATTACAGTTTCATCCTGAAGTGTATCACAGTACTGATGGAAAAATCATCTTGCATAATTTTGTAATCAATATTTGTGGTTGTAAAGGTGATTGGACCGCTGCATCTTTTATTGATGAAACAGTAGACAGACTCAAAAAGGAAATTGGTTCTGATAAAGTGGTGTTGGGTTTATCAGGAGGAGTAGATTCTACAGTAGCTGCTGTTTTATTACATAAGGCTATTGGTGAAAATTTATATTGCATTTTTGTAAACAACGGGCTGCTTCGTAAAAATGAATTCGAAGATGTAATGAATAGATATACTACCCTGGGATTAAATGTGAAGGGGGTCGATGCTTCGAAAAAATTTCTCGACTTGTTAGCCGGTAAAACTGATCCTGAAGAAAAAAGAAAGGCTATTGGTAAAACATTTATTGATGTTTTTGATGAAGAAGCCAAACTTCTTACCAATGTAAAATGGTTGGGGCAGGGCACTATTTATCCGGATGTGATTGAGTCTGTTTCTGTAAACGGACCTTCAGTTACCATCAAATCACACCATAACGTGGGGGGGCTTCCTGCTAAAATGAATTTAAAGGTAGTTGAACCTTTACGAATGTTATTTAAAGATGAAGTTCGCAGGATTGGAACACAGTTAGGTATTGATGATCAGTTTCTTAGCCGTCATCCGTTCCCGGGTCCGGGGTTGGCAATCCGCATTCTTGGTGATATAACACCTGAAAAGGTACACATTTTGCAAGAGGCTGACTATATATTTATTGAAGGATTGAAAACCAGTGGTTTATATGATAAGGTGTGGCAGGCAGGAGTCATCTTTTTACCTGTTAACTCCGTTGGGGTAATGGGTGACGAGAGAACCTACGAAAATGCCGTTTGCTTAAGAGCTGTTACCAGTACTGATGGAATGACGGCTGATTGGGCACACCTCCCCTATGAATTTCTGGCCGATGTCTCTAATAAAATTATTAATCAGGTAAAAGGAATCAATCGTGTGGTATTTGACATCAGTTCAAAACCGCCGGCTACTATTGAATGGGAATAGATTATATTTAAGCAATGAAACAAACGGGCCTAACACTATTATTATTTATTGGCATTTTACATTTTATCTCATGTCAAACTACCGAGATGGTAAAAGGTCGTGAGTTTATTGTTCATCATGTAAAACAAGGTGAAACCGTTTACGGTATTGCAAAAAAATATGAAGTCCCTCAGGATACCATTCTGGCATACAACATCTCTGCTAAATCAGGTATTAAAGTAGATCAGATATTGAAGTTCCCTTCAAAAAATTCTCAGACTAGTAATAACACTAATACAAATACGCATAATAACAATAACGGAAACAACACCAATTACATCAAACATACAGTAAAACAAGGCGAAACTTTATACGGAATTGCTAAAAAATACGGAGTAAGTGTTGAAGAAATTGAAAAATTAAATCCGCAATTAAAAGATGGATTAAGAGCAGAAGAAGTCATTTTTATTCCTGTAAAAAAATCCGAGGATAATACAAATAATAACAATAATTCAAACAATCAGGAGAATAACAACACTAATAATAATTCAAATGCCGGAAACGGAAATGTAAATTGTGATACATTTAAAATTCAGAAGAAAAATTTTAAAGTAGCATTGATACTCCCCTTTAAAGGAAACAATGCAGCGAGCAGTAAAATTGCTACTGAATTTTATTATGGGTTTAAAGTAGCCGTTGACTCATTGGCATCAAAAATGAAAGTGGGAGTAAAATTATATGTAATGAATTCATCTGCTGCCAGCGATTCTGACAACGTAGAAGAAAAGTATGATTTTGATAAATTAAAAGAAATGGATTTAATAGTTGGTCCACTATATTCAGCCAACATTAAACCAGTAGCACAATTCGCTAAAGAAAATCAAATTCCAATCGTTTCTCCGTTTACCAAATCTACTTCTTTAATAGAAGGAAATCCATTTGCCATAAAAATAACCCCTTCAGATTTTACATTAGCGAAGCGAACACTTGATTATTTTGAGGAGACCTATCCGGGTTGTAATTTTATATTGGTAAATACCAATAGCCGAAGAGATTCATTATTGCATGTAGCTTATTCTCAAGCACTCGATAGTATGCATATTGTTGATACTAATAGAGTGCATAAAATCAACACAAAAAATGCAGGCCCAAGTGCATTTTTCAAAAGTGGAAAACAAAATGTAGTAATATATCTAAACTCAAAAGAAGTAACCGTAAAAGCATTTATTACAGGAT
>CAZUXM010000020.1:0-14173 GCA_964624635.1 uncultured Candidatus Competibacteraceae bacterium | reverse complement strand
AAAGGCAATAATATTAGTCTGGTAGGAACCGAAGGCTGGTTAGAATTTAATAATGTAGAAGCTGATTATTATATGAATCTTAACTTGCATATTCCTGTGCCAACTTATGCAGATTTTACCGACTCCACTAAATACGATTATTTCATTCGCAGATATCAATATACAGTAAAAGCAGACCCTACTGATTATTCATTCAAAGGATATAAGATTGGATCTGATCTTATGAGAAGATTTTTTACCTATGGATCCAATATTTGTGATTGTGCCGATAAATACAAAGAAGAAACCCCTGTAAAAGAAGAAGATAAAAAATTCGAGCTCCCATTTAAATTTGAATTTACTCGCAGGTCAAACAATGACGGATGGGAAAATAACAGTATTCAAATACTAAGAGTACAAAAAGATTATTATCTGGAGATTATCAATTATTAAAATCTTTTTTGACGTTTCAACAAAAACTGTTGAAAACTTAAAAGGCACTTAAGATAAATTTATCATCACCTAAACGGATTCAGTACACTTTTTAGGTATCCTTGTCTCTAATTATTATAGCATAATATTGCAACTGAAACATTATTTTCTACATCTTTAATATAGTTAAACCCGAACGCGGCTATGAGGAAAATTTACACTACTTTTTTATTTGCATGCACATTGCTGTTTAGCAGCACATTACATGCTCAAATGAACTGGAACGAACATAGTTCTACTTCGCAATACACCATTCAATATAGTGACCCTGTAAATTGCTCCCAATTAGGAGGTGATATTCAAGCTGAATATATATTACTAAAAGTCACTAACTTAACTTCGGCATCACTACAATTATCGTTTAGAGCTGATTTGTTTTATGTGGGAACAGGCTGTATTACATGTAATAATCCAGAATACTTGATTCATCTTAATATTCCTGCCAATAGCAGCATTACTACCGACTGTAGCAACTTAGAAGGAGAAAACCGCAGATTGGCTATATTTAAAAAATATACCAATAGAAATAATAACAGAGAATTCGATCGGTTTGAAATTACTGAAATACAGGTCAACTAACCCATTAACCTGATAAGCTATGAAAAAAACTATACTAAAATCTTTTACCACAGTTCTCTTCTTACTGATATTATCCATAACTAATGCTATAAGCCAGAACTGTAATAACATCGATTTTTCCCTGGGGAATTTTACCGGATGGCAAGGTAGAACAGGAACATGTTGTCCAATTAATCTTCCTACTCCCGGAATTGTAGGCGGTAGGCATACCATCGTTGGTGCTGGTGTGGATCCATTTTCTTGTGGAGGTCTTGTCCTTCCTGCTCCCGGATTCGCTAATGTTGCTCAACTAGGTAACAGCGGAACAGGAGCTCAAGCCGAAGGAATCAGTTATACCTATGTGGTAGATCCAACTACAGCATTATTGGTTTATACGTATGCGGTGGTGTTAGAAGACCCTGGTCATACTCCTGCTGAGCAACCAAGATTTGAAATACAGGTAAGAGATGCTGCAAATAATTTAATTCCATGTACTATTTATGAAATCTCTGCTGGTGGAGGAATCCCTGGATTTCAAACTTGTGGGGCAGTTGTTTGGAAAGATTGGACCCAGGTAGGAGTGGATTTATCAGGATATATTGGTCAAAGTGTAACTATTGAAATGAGAACCGGAGATTGTGACCTTGGAGGTCACTTTGGATATGGATACATTACTGCAGAATGTCAACCTTTGGAAATTATAGTTGAATATTGCGAAGGTGATACCGTTGCATCATTAACCGCACCTGATGGTTTTGCATCATACTTATGGAGTACTGGTGAAACTACTCAAACTATTGCCATTAATAACCCTGTTCCGGGAGTATCAACCGTTTCATGTCAGGTAACTTCAGTAACTGGTTGTCAGGCAACATTAAATGCAACAATTAATCCTGTTATCGTTACTGCTGGATTTTCTTATACTGACAATTGTGGCTTTGCTCAATTTACGGATACAAGCTCTTGTACTGGTACAGGCGCCATCGTAAATCAATGGAATTGGGATTTTGATGATGGAGGAGCTACTTCAACATTACAAAATCCAACACATCAATATAATAATGCCGGAACTTATGATGTTCAATTAATTGCTACATCTAACATAGGTTGCTCTGATACAATGATTCTATCATTACCAATTACACAATTGCCTACCGCTAATTTTAATCCACCAACAGGTTGCGGATTAACCAATACTTTTTCTGATAACGGATCTACTGGAGGTAGCAGTGCTATTGTAAGTTATGATTGGGATTTTGGTGATGGAAATACCGGTACCGGAACACCTGTTACCCATACCTATGTAACCTCAGGTACATGGAATATTCAATTAGTTGTAACCAATGCGGATGGATGCACTGATACCCTCATACAACCTTTCACCAACAGAGCCATTCCTGTGGCCGATTTTACCACTGCTGATGTTTGTAATTATGATAATGCAATCAACCGTGGTAAATGCAACTATTGTTGATTGGGATTGGACCGTTGAACCCGCAGTAACCATTTTAAATACACAAAACCCAACATATTTATATGGAGCTCCGGGATTGTACAATGTGCAATTAATTGTTACTTCTGATCAAGGATGTATTGATACCGTTGTACTACCTATTAATATATGGCCAGTACCTAACGCAGCATATACCGTTGATGATGAATGTAATGGTAGTTTCTCCATCTTTAACAATACATCTAATATTTCGTCAGGAACTATTACTACATATCAATGGGATTTCGGCGATCCTGCATTTCCTGATAATGGGCTACAATTTCCACAAATAGAATATAATACTGATGGGGTATACAATACCCAATTGATTGTAACTTCTGATCATAACTGTGTGGATACTGCCAATGTAACATTTAATGTTTGGCCTACACCACAAGTTGATTTTACAGTGGATACTTTAGCAGGATGCTATCCATTCACTGCTAACTTTACCAATGCAACTATTATCAATTCAGGTACAATAGTTGATTATTTATGGGATCTTGAAACCACCACTACAACCACTACTGATGCGGCTATTATGTATCCAAACATATTCAGTCAATATACCATTAGCTTAACTGCCATATCGGATCATGGTTGTGATAGTACCGTTACACGTCCTGATTATATTACTGTATATCCAAAACCAACGGCTGATTTTAGTGTAAACACTCCATGTTTAGGTGATCACTCTATTTTTAATGATTTATCAAATGTAAGTTCAGGTACAATTGATGTGTATAACTGGTCATTTGGGCACCCATCAGTTCCCAACTCAGCTAATCAAAATCCGCAAGTTGAATATGGTGCAGATGGTACATTTAATGTACAACTTATCATTACTACTAACTTTGGATGTAGAGATACAATGGTGAAGCCTGCAACCATTCATCCAATGCCTGAAATCAACTTTACGGCCGGTCCATTAGAAGGATGTTATCCATTTCTGGTAACATTTGACAATCTTACAACCATCAACTCAGGAACTGTAAATTACAGTTGGGATATTGATGATGGAAATGGAATCAATCCTGGATTTGAACCATCTATCATGTATCCAAATGTTGATGAGCAATATACTATTACCTTGTACGCAGTATCTAACTTTGGTTGTGATACCAGCTTTACCCGTCCTAATTATATTACCGTACATCATAAACCACATGCATCATTCACATATAATCCAACTGATTTGGATGTATTGAATACAATTATCAGAACGGTAAATCTATCAATTGGAGCTGATAATTATTTCTGGGATTTTGGTACCGGTGATGTAAGTACCAATTTTGAAGAGTATTATCAATATCCTGCTGATACAGGCACTTATACTATTACATTGGTTACCACTACCAACTACGGTTGTACCGATACCGCCGATGCTATTGTACATATTAAGCCTGTATTCACTATTTATATCCCTAACACATTTACTCCTAATGACGATGGATTAAATGACTTCTTTAATGTATACGGTTATAATTTAACCAATGTAACCATGTATATATTCAATCGTTGGGGAGAACAGTTGCTCGTTTTATCAGGAACTGATCCGGTTACCAAAGGGTGGGATGGAACATTTAATCAACAGCCTGCAAAACAGGATGTATATGTATATCGTGTAGAAGTAACCGATATTTTTGGCGATTACCATGAATTTTTAGGACAGATTAATTTATTAAGGTAGGGCAGCTAACCTGTCTTCCGTTATAGTCTCAACAGGTAATAACCTAATTATAAGCAAATGTCTGGTACACTAAAAATACTCGCCATTTGTTACAATTACAGGCTGATACCTATTGAGGTGCTGCCACTACAGTCAGGGACACAAAAAATTAAAGTCTAATTAATTTAAGTAGTCCCACCCTAAAACCTGAAACTATTTATTGATAAATAAGTATACAGTTGCCATTATTCAACTTATAAACAGTATAAATACTCAAAAAAAAACCTGCAATTCTAATTAACACTCATATAATACCGATATTTGTTATAAATTAAAATTACAAACTATAGTTCTCAACCAGCATGAAAAAATCAATACAACTTACATTAACTGCGGCTGTTTTTACCATTATCAACTTTCTATCTAACCACCAAGCTTTAGCACAAAACGTATTTATACCGGATGCTAATTTTAAAGCAATTCTAGTAGCAAATAGTGCCATTAATACTGATGCAAATACAGAAATATCATATGCCGAAGCTTATGCATATACCGGAACAATTAACGCACCGGGAGCAGGAATTAGCAACTTAACAGGTATTGAAGCTTTTTCTGCAGCCACAAGACTTAATTGTGCATTTAATTCCCTGACTACTTTAGATTTAAGTTATAATGTATCGTTAACTTATGTAGACTGCTCCAGCAATAGTTTAACTACATTAAATGTATATAATGTAACTAATCTTGATACATTAGATTGTTCAGCTAATAATCTTATCTGTCTTGATTTACATACCAATCCCAACCTGGCAAGATTAAACTGCGGTTCAAATAACTTAACTAGTCTCAATTTAAAAAGTGGTAATAACGCAGCATTAAATTATATGTCAGCTTTTGGCGCTGGTGGAATGTTGTATTGTATACAAGTAGACAATGCAGCGGTAGCCAGCTCTGAACCAAGTTGGTTTGAAGATACATGGTCAGTATATAATGGAAGCTGCGGCACTGCAGTAACAGCCTCTTATACCCATGATGCCCCGGTATGTTTTGGATCTGCAGTCACTTTTACTGATGCTTCCACAGGATTCATCGATTATTGGCACTGGGATTTTGGTGATGGTACCAGCTCTAACACACAAAATTCAACACATGCTTTTGGAGGAGGAGCTTATTATTGGGTAACTCTAGTAGCAGGTAACTGTAATAAAAGTGATACCATTGGGGCTACGGTAGCTCAAGGTAACGATATTTACGGACAAGCTACCTATAGTGGTGGCGATGTAAGCAGTGGTACAGCAGTATTAATGCCGTTGGTGGGCTCCTATGAAATGTTAGATACTATGTATACGAGTTCATTGGATCCTTCAGGATTTTATTCCTTTCCACATGTATTGGATGGTAACTATATTATTAAAGTTTTTCCTGACACTATACTTTTCCCAACACTTATACCTACCTATTATGCAAATGATTGGTTATGGGATTCAGCAACGGTGCACAACCAACCATGTAATATGTGGAGCATCGCGGATGTCTACATGTCAGAAATTATTTCAGGCATACCTGGCACCGGTTCTGCATCGGGATTAGTAATTCAAGGTATTGGTTTTGGTAGAGCACAAGGTGATCCAATACATGGGGTAGACGTAAAACTAGGAATAACAGGTACAAGTAATATTGTTGCTTCTACCGAAACAGATACCAATGGTTTATACGTATTCCCTGCACTTGCCAATGGAAACTATACAGTGTTTGTTGATATTCCCGGATTGTTAAGAGACTCTACTTATAGTTTTACTATTGATGCATCCAATCAAGACTTCAATGATTTACATTATTGGGTTGATTCAACCATGATATATATAGCACCAGGTATTGGTATTGAAAATATAGATGATCCTACTTTACAAAGTTTGATTGTATACCCTAATCCTGTAAACGATATATCCAGTATTCGATTTAATATGGTAAATAGTGGTCATGCAAAACTTGAACTACAAAATATTTACGGAATCAAACTCCAAACATTGATGGATGAAAAACTAGATAACGGGGAATATATTCACACACTTAATCCGGTTAATCTTCCAGCAGGCACCTATTTTATTACACTCACTGTAAATGGTAAAACCAGAACTATACGAACGATTGTAATGAAGTAAAAAAATAAATATGAATTTTAAAATCCCAAATTTCAATGAAATTTGGGATTTTTCTTTTTTAATATACTTGTTAATTGTAAAGCATAGGGGTAGCAGGCAATAGCCCGGACACATAAGCATTACTACTACTGGGTGTAAAAGTTATGACAGTGGGAATAACCTTTTACACCCAGTAGTAAGGAGGACTATACCGGATAACCCGTAATGCCCTAAAAAAATCGAAATAAAAAATGATTTAGAATCAAAAAGGTAATTAAGCATCTACCTTTAATCTCTTTCTTACTTTTTTCTCCATAAAGTTATTTAATGGAAAGATGAGAATGGCAAGTACAATATTTACTAATAATTTTTTGGCTGGAACTCCTCCGGTAAAAACATCTAGCCATTGATCAAGAAATACCAATACAGATTCGAATACTAATAGCAACGCAACAAAACTTAATCCTTTAGCTAACATGGGTGAAATTTTTATTCTACCTAACAACATTATACCTACCAGAACAAATAAAATGACTAATGCTATAGCCGAAAATTGAATTTGATCTCTACGTTGTATATCTTTTTTATGTTTTTCTTCCAATCTAGCTTCTGCTTCCTGGTCTCTTTCAATGGTAAATTGCATTTGAGTCATAGCTGCTTTTTCGGCATTCTCTTCATTAAACAAACTATCACGGTATGCAATGTATAATTTATAATTACTAAATGCTCCTCCCATATTATTTGTAGCACTGTCTAATACTGATAATTGCAAATAAGCATCTTTGATATTTTTTTTACTTCCAATAGCTATAGAGGTATCAAGAGCCGACACCAAATATCCTCTTGCATCAGAATATTTTTTAAGCCTGATACAAAGTCTTCCCATATTAGTAGAACTGGCCGCCACACCTATTTTATCACCCATTTCAGATCTTAATTTATATGAACTATATCCTTTCAATTGAAGCAGCGTAACTTCGTAACGCCTGAGGATAACGGTGAATGATGGCAAGCTCAGTATTTCCGTCTTGTAAAGCTGAGTCGCCCTGCGCTTCATAAATAAGTCCAATGTTATTATAGCTGGATGCAATACCGGGTTGGTTACCTGTTTCTTCAAATATTTTTAATGATATAAAATGATTCCTTAAAGCTTCTGTAAAATTTCCTAACTCTTTGTATATATTACCTATATTATTATATGAATCAGATATTCCACGTTGATCTTCTAACTCCTGTCTGATTTTTAAAGCTGTTTTATGATATCCTAATGCTTCTTTAAAATTATGCTGCAATTCTTTTATTGCTCCAATATTACTTAATGTATTTGCAATCCCTTTTTTATCACCAATCTCTTCTTTCATTTTTAATGACTCGAGATAGTTATTTAACGCTTCAGGGTAATTTCCTAAATCTTCGTAAACCACTCCAATATTGTTATATGATCCCGCCATTCCTTCTTTATCATCCAACTCGGTTTCTATTTTCAGTGCAGCTCGAATATTTTGAAGGGAATTTGGATAATCACCTTGATACATATACACTAAACCAATATTACTATAAGCTGATGCTATTCCCTTTTTATCACCCATCTCTTCCTTAATGACCAGAGATGCTTCATAATTTTTTAACGCCGTTGCATAATCTCCCTGAAACATATAGGCTGCTCCAAGTATATTCAATGCTTTTGCATGTCCCTTTTTATAATTGATCTGTTCTGATAATGCAATGGCCTGATTACAATACTCTACTGTTTTAGCATAATCTCCCGTAGTTAATACAATTTCCCAAGCTAATAAATTGAGTGTATTTACTTTGTTGGTATCATCGCCTGATGATGCTATAACTGAAGCTAATGAATCGGTTTTGGATTGTTGGGCATAAAGATGATATGAGCTCAATCCAAAAAGGAAAACAAAAAGAAAAAAATATTTTTTGTTTTGCTGCATCATATACCTGACATTAAAGTCAATACAATTTTACGCATTTTTTAAGAGCGATACTAAATAATTCTATATCAATTTATTACAATAGCCCATTTCTCCATTGAATTGTACTGAAAAAACAAAACCACCCCTTCAAATGGTATTATTACTACTTGAAGGGGTGGTTAAAAAAAAGGATTATTCAAATATAGTAATTGAACCGGCTTTAAGGATGTTATAATTTCCTTCTATTATATAATAATATATTCCTGGAACTAACACTGCTCCGTTATCTGTAGTACCTTTAAAACAATCACCGCAAAACATATCCGGATTGTATGGATCATTGTGAGTCTCGAATACTTTCACTCCCCAACGATCAAATACAGTATAAGTATAGTCAACACATAAATTAAATCCGGGCAGAATCATTTCCATATCTACCTTATTATTACCCAAACTACTTGATTGAACTAATACGTTAGGCATAATAAAAAATAAGCTGTCATTAACATGTACATTTTCGGTTGCTGTTGCTGAACAACCATATTGATCAATAGCTGTGAACGTAACCACGTAATCGCCTGCCGCATTATATACATGGTTAAAAATAGAAGTATCTGTATCAGTAATAATAGTACCATCACCAAGATTCCAATCTAATTCATAATCAAAAGTATCTGGAATAATCTGAGGGTCAAAAGTAAATCTACTAATACAAATAGGATAAATTCCAATATCAACTAAAGGTGAACCACGAACAAGGTATGGGTAGTTAATCGTATCAGAACATCCATATTGATTAGTAACAATTAATGAAATATTAGTATTACCTGCAAACGGGAAATTAACTATTTCAGTTGGGTTTGTTGATGTTGCCGGAGACCCGCTTGGGAAACTCCATAAGTATGAAGTAATACTATCAGCTGATGTTTGATTAAATGTAAATGTTCCATCATATCCCTGGCATACAACAGTGCTATTTACTGTCCCCGATGGAAGTGGTGTTAAAGCAGTTAATGTAGTAAATGTATCTATACATCCGTCAGCTGAGCCAACTATTAAAGTAGCAGTATAAAATCCTGGAGCAGAATATAACCATGTTGGGGTTGCACTGCTCGAAACATCAGATGTAGTTGTAGGATCTCCAAAATTCCAATTATAAGTAGTTGGGGTTACTCCAGTACTATTAAAACTAAAGTTTGCCGGAAGATTCCCACATACTGTAGGAGCAAGTATATTTCCTGTTGGTGATTCTACCATGTTTACAGTTACAGTATCTGATCTTTGACATCCTTGTGTACTGGTAACAGTTAATATTACCTGATGAGGACCCGGTGTAGTAAATTGTTCTGATATATTAATTAAACCAGCACCACTCGTATCTATTATTCCATCAAAATTTAAATCCCATGAATAAGAGGCTACAGATGAGGATTGTCCGGGCGGATTAAATACAAATCCTGAACCCTGAAATGCGGCAACATTATACATACATACCGTTGGGTCAACCACTGATGCCGAAATGGTAGGCAAATTAAATATCTGCACTACAGCTGATAATGTATCGCTACAACCACCAGGACCTGCAGCTATCACATTAATTGGATAATTACCTGCTGTCGGAAAAGCGCTACTTGCATTATAATTGGTGGCAGTAGTAGTTACCTCATAAGGTCCAGTATTATTTAAATCATAATGATATGTAATACCACTTGAAGGTGATGTCCCTACTGTACTTAATGTAATAGGTTCCCCTAAACAATAAGGATTAGTAAGTGTTAAGGCTCCATTAATATCTGTATTAAGTATTACATTATAAGGTTGAGAGGTGCTGTCACATCCTCCTGGACCTGTAACATATACAGTATACGAACCTGGTCCAACCCAAGTTGTTGAAGTAGTAGCTCCGTTAGACCATAAGTAAGATAAATACGAAGTTGTAGTGCTTAATAATACACTATCTGCTCCACAAAAATTGTTAGCTTCTTGTATAACCGGCACCGGGCTTCCTATATTTAATACCATGGTATCACTAGCTGAAAGGCCTGAACATCCACTTCCTGTAATAGTTGCAACATAGGTAGTGGTTGTTGTAGGATTTACATTAATTGAAACACCTGTTCCAATAGGTGTTGGATTACCTGCTTCAAACCATTCAATAGTAGGAGGTACCGGACTACCTAATAAAACAGGTTGAAAAGTAATTGGAGTGATATTATATGTTGTAGGATTTACAGGTGTAAATAAATATCCTTCGTTAGCAGTTGTCCATTGTGTAGGAGAATTTCTACCGGGTACTATATGTGCTATGGTTCCATCTATATTATGTAAACCATGAATAGCACGTCCACTGTTCCATGTAGTACATAAGGGTTTATTGATAATTTGAGTTTCAATTTCGTTGGTTGTTTCATGAATAATAATCTGACTTGAGAATAATAATCCAGTACAACTAAACATCGGTATATTACAATATTCAACAACAAAAACTCTATTAGGTGCTGTTCCTAAAGTTTGATAGCTAATGGTTCCACCTACGCCTGGGTTAATATCCTGCCATGGACCCATAATTGCATTTAACGGACTTGCAGGAGCTCCTCCGCTAGGATTTGGATTAGGACATGCATTAACTATAGTGTATGGGCAGTATCCAGTAGCAACACTTAAATCAAAGGTTATATAATTATTGGATGAAATAACACATTGAGTATAGGTATTGCCATAAAAGGTAAATGGAAATCCAATATTAATAACATGAGAAAATTCATCATCAATCAAAGCTACAGTATCAGGAGGTGTTGTTCCTGCAATAAATGAACTATCAACATTGGCTGTTAAGGTTACCGGACCAGCACAAACTGAAATATCAGGACCAATATCAATAATTTGAGAATGACCCCAATTAATTGCCCCGGCAAAAAAACAGAAAACTAACCAACTCTTTCTAATCATACTAAACTGATTTAATTAACATAAAATAAAAAAACCCGTGAATTTTTCAGCACGGGTTTTGTAAAATACTTTTATTCAAAAATAGTAATAGCGCCTGATTTTATAATATTATAATTTCCTTCCATTACATAATAATAAACTCCCGGTACTAAAACAGCTCCATTATCTGCAGACCCTTTAAAACAATCACTACAGAACAAATCAGGGTTATAGGGGTCGTTATGTGTTTCGAATACTTTAACACCCCATCTGTCAAATATGGTATATGTATAATCTATACATAAATTAAATCCGGGCAATAGCTCTTCCAAATCAACCTTATTATTACCAATGCTACTTGATTGAACAAGTACGTTAGGCATAATAATAAATAGGGTATCATCTACATGTACTAACTCTGATGTTGAATCAACACATCCATATTGATCAGTCACTACCATACTTGCAGTGTAATCTCCTGCTGATGTATATATGTGGTTAAAAATGGTTGTATCCTGATCCAACATAATAGTTCCGTCACCTAAATTCCAGTCAATCTCATAAGGTTCTCCATCTGGAGAAATGATTGGATCAAAAGTAAATCTGCTTATACAAATAGGGTAAATTCCAATATCCACAATTGGTAAAGCTCTAACTAAAAATGGTTGAACTACTGTATCCACACATCCATATTGATTGGTAACAATCAACGAAACATTAATTGGTCCTGCAAATGGGAAATTAACCGTTTCGATTGAATCGGATGAAAAGCCCGGAGTTCCTCCTGGGAAGGTCCATGCATAACTGGTGATACTATCTGTACTGGTTTGATTAAAGTTAAACTCTTCGTCTACCGAGGCACAAACTGCAGTATTCGTAATAGTTCCAGCAGGTAAAGGTGTAATGGCAATTAACTGAGTTAATGTATCCATACAACCATCAGAGGTTCCTGCAATAAGTGTAATGGTATAAAAACCTGCATCAGGATATAAATAATTAGGGTTAGAACTTGATGATACATCTGAAGTAGTGGTTGGATCTCCAAAGTTCCATGCAAAAGTAGTTGCTGCAGGTGTTCCGGTATTATTGAATGAAATACTTGCCGGCAAATTACCACAAACCTGTGGTGCTACAATATTCCCATGTGGAATATCTACTACTGTTACAACTACAGTATCAACTGTAACGCAACCCATATTGGAGGTAACAGTTAATGTTACAGGGTGTGGTCCTAATGTTGGATAAAAGTTAGTTAATGAAGTTACACCGGAAGTATCTGGGATTCCATCAAAATCTAAATCCCATTCATAAGTGCTTACTGATGATGACTGCCCGGGGGCATTAAATACAAATGCAGAACCTGTAAAGCTGGCAACGCTATACGGACATATGGTAGGATCAACCACATTGGCCCCTATCGTTGGGTTATTATACACCCTGACGACCGTATCTATAACAGCAGTACATCCACCGTTCGTGACTCCCTGAAAATGTATCATATAATTACCTGCAGTTCCAAAACTACCTGTAGCTACATGTACTGGAGTAGGTGAAGTTACTTCATATGTGCCATTATTATCTAGATCCCATTGATATGAGGTAACTGATAAATCAGTTCCGGTTGCATTAAGTGTTACTAAATCACCAACACAATATGGGTTATTATAACTTAATAATAAATTAGGCAAACTGTCAACTGTTACACAAACAGTATCAGAACAACTTAATCCACTGGTTGTGTCTGTAACAAATACTACTAAACAAGTATCTTCGGTTAAATTGGTTAAATATTGAGAACTAGCACCAAAACCTGTATATAAATTTGACCATGAATAAAATAAGCTTGGTTGAGCAGCTACATTGATATTATCCAAACCCCAGTTATCACAACATGAACCTGATGAATTTGGTTGTCTCCAACGAAAACGAGTAGCCGTTGTTTGAGCAGCCGCTGGGATAGGAATTACATAAGGAGCCCATACATCGTAAATACCGGTTGAACCATTACCGTTACCCGGTCCGGCCCCTGGAATAGTTGCCAAAGTTTGAGGATATCCACCAATCATAGCCCAAGGACCTCCGGCAGGAACAGAACAGTGATAAACAACAATGTTCCAAAAAGCTCCTCCATCTGTTGAGTATTCCAAAACAACACCTTCATCATATTCATCAGCTGTTTCACATGGACCAGTACCACTGTTACCTGCAAATCTGAAATCGTAGTTAATAGTTCCTCCAGCTGAAACATCCAAATCAGTAGTGGTAATGATAGGTGTAGTTGCTGCTGTTGAAGACCAGTAAAAAGGACTGCTATCCAATGACGGTGCAGCACAAATAGGCAAAGTATCAAAAGAAGCACCTCCGGTTATTGTCCATCCTGGAGGTAGTGTACCGGTATTAAAATCGAATGTATAATAGGTCCCGGGAATAGTTGCTGATGCCGAAAACAAAACACTGTCTCCCATACAAATAGCATTGGGAGTAGCTGTGGTTGTTACAACGCATTGAGCATATGAATTAGCAACATTGAACCCAATAATTGCCAAAAATATTGTAAAGACTTTTTTCATAACTCTATTCTTAAGATTATTGTACTTGTACTGTGATATTAGTTAATTCAAATCTATCAAGTGGATGACCATAGTTTCGGTTCACATAACTTTTTACGATTGCCAGTTTACTTGTACTCTCTTCAAACAAGTTAGAGCAATTGGATGTAATGACACCATTAGGAGAAAGGTTAAATGTAAATTGGTACTCACTGGTTGAACAAGTGGTACAAACTCCATTATAGTAATATTCTACTTTAAAACTCACGAAAATCGGAAGAGTAGTCTTATTGGTAAGTCTTAAAAAGTTAAACTCAGTTATAGTATTTGGCTCTTCTCCACATTGAGCTGTTAAATAATCAATTTTAACTTGCTCAAGGTCAGCATAAGTTACATATGACTGAGCCATAAGGTTTTTTGATCCGCTATAAGCGAGC
>CAZUXM010000019.1:40003-42691 GCA_964624635.1 uncultured Candidatus Competibacteraceae bacterium | reverse complement strand
ACCAAACGAAGTTGGTAATATCCCATGCCCAACCTACTGTTTTATTCAAACCCCAGACACCAATACCGGTTCCGAAAGTGTAGAATATCAAACCTATTCCCCACAAAGCACACATGGCTGAGATCGTAAATACAAGGTACCACATTTTATTGGCCCTTCCTTCGATAGGTTTTACGATGTCCTCAGTGATCTGGTGATACGTTTTATCCCCAAGGATCAACGGTTCTCTTATTGGCGACTCTATATTCATAATGCAATTAAGCTTTTAAATATTCTTTATCTATCTTTTTTATTAATGTCCGTTATGTTCTCCACCTTCTTTTTTCTCACCACCATGAGCTTCTTCTTTATGATGTTCTCCTGCTTCTTCATGATGGCCACCACCTGCGTTTGGATCTGTATGTTTATACTCTTCCTCAACGTTTCTCACTTTGGTTTGGTAGATTACATTCGGTTTAACACCCACCTCTTCTAATAAGTGGTATGAACGTTCATTTTTAGCCCAAGCTGAAATTTGACTTTCTGTATCGTTATAATCTCCAAAAATGATTGCATTCGTAGGACAAGCAGTTGCACAAGCTGTTTGTGCTTCTCCATCCTTCACTGGTCTTGATTGCTTTTTAGCTTCCAACTTAGCGGCTTGAATGTTTTGAACACACATGCTACATTTTTCCATTACTCCACGAGAACGAACAGTAACATCCGGATTCAATACCATTTTACCTAAGTCATCATTCATGTAGAAATCAAACTTCTCATTTTCATTGTAACGGAACCAGTTAAAACGACGAACTTTATATGGACAGTTGTTTGCACAATATCTTGTTCCTACACAACGGTTATAAGTCATCTGATTTAAACCTTCAGTACTGTGAGTAGTTGCCAATACAGGACAAACTGTTTCACAAGGTGCATGGTTACAATGCTGACACATGATTGGTTGGAAAGCTACTTTTGGGTTCTTTGCAGGAACTTCCATTTTCACCGCCTGATCAAGGTTATAAATGCCACTTTCATAACGATGACTTTCGTCAGCATCAGAAGTGTAATAACGGTCAATACGCAACCAGTGCATATCACGTGATACGTGAACTTCTCTTTTACCTACTACAGGAACGTTATTCTCAATATGACAAGCTACCACACAAGCTCCACAACCTGTACATGAGTTAAGGTCAATAGATAATCCCCAACGGTGATTAATCATTTTGAAACCTTTCCAGTAATCGATTTTATCAACTTCTGCATGACCATGAGGAGCGGTTTTTTTGTCATTGGTATGCATTAATTTCGGATAGTTACCTGAATGTTTGTCGAGGTTATATTCTTTTAAAGATGTTTCTTTAATGATATCACGACCCATCATGGTATGGCTAGTTTGTGTACTAGCCATTTTATATTTTTTATCCGTTTTGGTAACGTTGGCATTGAAAGCAACATTTAAATAATAGTTACCTGAAGCTGCCATGAATGGGAATGCATTTGCACCAATCATTTCATCTTTATGATTACCAAACACTGCAATATTTTTTCCGAATTTTCTACCGTATCCTAATGCAATACCTATAGTTTTGGGTTTTTGACCCGGTACCGCAACAACAGGTAGTTCAAGAGATGCATTGCCTACTTGTACTGTTACAATATTGGCAGATTGCATTTCACCCATTTTTTTGTTCAATTTCATTTCATCCATATCCTCTGGTGACATGGCAACATAGTTATCCCAAACACAACGGGTAATAGGATCAGGGAATTCTTGAAGGATTGGGTTGGTGAACTGTGTTCCAGTACCCATACCTACTTTTTCATATAAAACTACTTCCCAACTTTTGCTTGATTTTTGCATCTCTACCAATTTAGCAGCTGCATCACCAATATTACCACTTACCATAGTAGTAGTAATCACAGGGGTTACCGTAGTTGTAGTATCAGTTACTACTTTAACAGTTTCTTCAGTAACTACTTGTTCTACCACAACATTTTTACCTGCAGCATAACAACCATCATGTAAAGTAGTATTCCAGAACTCGTCAAAAGTTAAGTAACCTGAACCGGGGAAAGTAGCACCTTTCCAAACTGTTTTAATATATTCTCTGTAAGCTGAACCTGTTTTATCACCTCTTTTTGCAAAACCTGCCCAAACCAATAAGCTTTCTTGCGCAGATCTTGTATCAAATAAAGGATGAATCGTTGGTTGTTGAATTACATAATGACCTGCTACTGGACTATAATCATTCCAGCTCTCAAGATAATGATGATCAGGACATAAATAAGTAGCATCTGTTTCGTCAACTCTATCTCCAAATGAAACCGATAATTCAACATTCGTTAATGCCTTTTTAAAGTCAGCACCATTAGGTAAAGTATAAGCAGGATTTGTTCCGTACATAATCACTGCACTCACTTTTTTGTCTGACATTTCTTTTACCAAATCCATTACAGCTTTATCATTACCTTGATAAAGGTTTACACCTTCATTCAGATTAATGGTATTACCATATGAACCTAATATATCATTAATGCTGTTAGTAATCAGCTGAGCATTTACATCATTTAAACCACAAACTACTAAGGCTTTTCCTCTATTAGCCCAAAGGTATTCAGCGGCAGCTTTGATTTCATTTTCAAAATCTACTTTAGAACCACTGATCGTTGGTTTACCTGCTTTAGCAGCTAAGAAGTTATATA
>CAZUXM010000019.1:24540-39993 GCA_964624635.1 uncultured Candidatus Competibacteraceae bacterium | reverse complement strand
CAATCAATCCAACACCAATTTCAGAAGCTTTTACCATAGTACGGTAATCTGCATTCGCACCGGCTAATGATAAAGTAGTTTCGAATTGGTAATGGCGGCTCATTACTCCTTTTTCAGGTTTACGATTTACAGAATATTGTCCTTCGTAAACACCACTCATTAACCAACCATTCATAAAATCAGCACCAAAAGAAACTATGGCCATTGCATTATCAAAACGATAAGATGGAATCACTGATTTACCAAAAGATGCCATATTTGCTTCTCTGATAGCAGAGTAAGAAACCGCATCATATTGAATATGCTGAACGTTAGTAAACTTCGTGGTAAAATCTTTAATTACTGAAGAAGTAGAAGGAGAAATAACAGTGTTAGAAAGAATCACAATTTTGCCACCTTTAACAGCAATATTGGTCAACTTTTCATTGATTTCTTTATCCACTACATCCCATGTAGTTGGAGCACCACCTTTCATAGCTGTTTTAGCTCTTTTACTATCATATAATGAAAGTACAGAAGCTTGTACTCTGGCGTTGGTACCACCTTTAGTAACATGACATAATTTGTTACCATCAATTTTGATAGGACGACCTTCACGTGTCTTAACCAAAATACCGTAATAATCACTTCCATCATAATAAGCAGAAGCGAAATAATTCGCAACACCTGGAGTAATCGTTTCAGGTTTTACTACGTAAGGAATAGCTTTTTTGATAGGGGTTTCGCAAGCTGCTAAAGTTGCAGCAGTTACACTAAATCCTAAGAATTTTAAAAAATCTCTGCGGTTGGTACTTGCCTTCGCAGTTTTTTCGTCAGAAAGGAATTCGTCAATAGGTAAATCATGTACGAATTCTTTTTCCTTATTCTTAAGGAACTCTGGATCATTTTCCAGCTCTTCGAAACCTTTCCAGTAAACTTTGTTGTTACTCATATGATCAAATCCTTATGGATATTTTTAATATTAATAATGACATTTTGAACATTCCAAACCACCGATTTTCTCAACAGTAAATGCTTGTCCTTTTTTCATTTCGTATTCACCGTAATGTTCTTTGTAATAGGTATGCAATCTGTCATAATAACCATTGCTGGCAAACTGAACTTCAGTTTTACGGTGACAACTAATACACCATCCCATGGTTAGTGGAGCAAATTGCTCAACAGTTTCCATTTCTTCAATTTTTCCATGACACTCAGCACAATCTAATTTACCTACTACTACGTGTTGTTGATGGCTAAAGAATACGTGCTCTGGTAATACATGAATTTGGGTCCATTTAACGGGCTCTTGAATTTGATTTTTCATCGCATCATAAGATCCCGGTTCATCTTTTAACCACTCTTTAAATACATCCTCTACTTTTTCTTTAGGCATATCCTTGTAGTTATCGAAGTATTTAAGATCTACCGGATTCCAACCGATAGCTGCGTAAATTTTTGAAATTTCACCTCTTTTGGTTTTTGGTCCTTCATTAACTGCTTTGTGACAGTTCATACACACATTTGAAGAAGGAATACCTGCATGACGAGATTTTTCAACGGTAGCGTGACAGTATTTACAATCAATACCGTTTTGTTTAACGTGGGTAACGTGTGAAAATTTAATAGGTTGTTCAGGCTTATACCCTTTATAAACACCAATGGTATTTAAACCTTTCCATGCTTCGTATGATAACCATGACATAGCAATGATACCAATTAACAAAGCGAATTTTTTATGGGTTGCGAACCAATTCCAGATATTGGTAAAGAAATCGAATGGAGTTCTTTCAGGATGAAGATCTTCACCGGTTTCTTTACGGCTGATATTCTCCATTGAACGACTTACATTACTCAAGGCACGAGCTACTACCAACAATACTACAGCAGCTACTACCAGGATAATGATAATCATATTTTTGTTGTCACCTTTACCATCTTTTTTATTTCCTGTAGCTCCTGCATCTGCAACTTGACCATCACCACCACCATCTGGAGCAGGCTCTCCTTTTTCGATATACGCCAAGACATCAGAGATTTCTTCATCCTTCAGGTTAAAAGAAGGCATGATAGAACCGCTGAATGATTTGAAAAGATCATTGGCATATTTATCACCGGTTTTTAAGAAATCCTGTGAATTTTTAATCCAAGCCTTAAGTTTCGCTTCATCACCACCCCAACGATCCATTACCCCTTTTAAACCGGGTCCGATCATTTTTTGGTCAGTAACATAGTGGCAACGGGCACAATTGGATTTGAATAATGTCTTTCCGTTATCAGGGTTCCCTGCGGCCCAAGTTGGGGCCATCGAAATTACCATCAAGAAGGCTACCAGAGTGGCTTTCATGTGGTAAAAAGTGGAGGATCTTTCGTTCTTCATAGAAATTTTCTACTAGGTGAAACTTGTTAAAATACCTCAAGTTTTCAGTGTGCAAAATTATACATTCAGAGGTATTTCGTATGCAAACAGCCAAAAAAATAAGGGTTTGCGCTTATTTAAAATCATTCTAAATAAGAACATATAAGTTCCACAAAAATTCTCCAATACCTTAACTTGGCTAAAACCCTCACCAATATTAGGTATTGGCGTTTAAAAGTCTTGTGTTAAGGGCTTTATGTGCCATTTATCATGTTCCACGAAAACAATGTTTCACAGATTTGTTTACCCTCTGGTTAACAGAATAAATGGTGGATTTAACATCCAATTGCTGAGGTGGATGGAGTAATCAGATTTCAACTTTAACCAGTACCCAATTTTAACCCGTTTACTGTCGTCTAAGCACTAAAATAAAAACAACACCTAATTCAAAAATATACTTAGTATTCTAGGGCATCGCCGGATGGACTTTATAAAGATAAAAGTTTTCAGAACTCACAATCGAATTATTAAAACTAATAAGTGTTTCTGTAAAATAAATGTCATTATTTTCCGGGAGTTCTTTTGGATCATTTAACACAAGGATAAAAGAACTCTTTTTTTCAACCATCAATTCTTCTAGCTGACGTTTTAATTCAAACTTGCTTATCATAAAAGGATTTGTATTCCACAAGCAATATGTACCCGTTTCTTTTCTTTCCGGATAGTAGAACTCTCGATTGAGATAAACGGATATAGGCGGTCCATTAAAGTGATGTCCACAAACTATAAACTCATCTTTACAGTTTTCTGTAATCCATTGAGCCACATTTTTTCCTTCTGAAAAAGGATATTTAATATCCATATATATAACTAAACTGGTCATATATATGTGAATGCCAAATGAAAGGTAAAGAAAAAAGTTACCAAATTTATTGGGATAGTAGCTATTGTGAGATGCATTAACTGTCAAATGAGACCTGCATACCCATAATGCAACTAAAAACCCCAACCATATGGTCCCGCAATGCCTGATTTGAATAGCTGGTTGAGCCGACATGCACGATAGGAATAAAATAAATACTAATATAATAGCGTAATATACAAATCCTAGTTTATTTCTTTTTAGAATGAAGAACGGGTAAACAAAAGCTATCAAAGCTGGAATAAGTATTAATAGACGAGGTAATGAGAGAATTAAATTACCATCTCTGGAAAAACTAATAGGATCCCCAATAGGGAAAAAAGCCCTTAATGGCATAATAAAAGCTCGCTGAATCACCACTCTTGAAAATGGACTAAACTGTGTGTATTGAAAGTACCCGTGTTCTCCGGCATCTTTGATTTGTAGATATAACAAACCAATACCCAAAAATATAATCAGGATCAAAAACCCAAGCAGTTGTTTTTTTATTTGTTTTCTCAAAAAAACAATACAAACAGCCGATAACACTAAAGAAAGTAGGAAAAAGTGAAGGTGCGTCTGAAAACAAAATAGACATACCAAAACAGCTGGAACAAATTTTTTTCTCTCAAAAAGAACCAAAGCAACAAATAATAACAATATCCCCAACGCATAATTCCGGCTAATCATTGAATACTCATACATAAAAAAATAACCCAAACTAATGGCTAATTTTTCCCAAACTTTAAAAGGACTAAATTTCCACAGAATATAGATAGCTCCTGCCATCAAAAGCAAGTGGGATACCTGCATTGCTTCAACACCACACCCCATAGTCGTAATAAACTTTACCAAAATAAACCACAATAGTGGATTTCCTTCATATCTAAATACATTATAAAATTCTTCTAAACCATGGGTGTCTCTTACTGATAGATAAGTATTCGCTTCATCTAACCAAAGTTCATGATGCGTTAACCCAAAATATCCAACTACAACATACACAATGGCAACTATGAATGCTAAAACTGTACTATTTTTTTGCTGTAGATGCATCTATTAATTATATCCACTTCCTGAACCTGAAATAGATAATTAGAATAAAAGTGACAAGTCCCATTAACCCTAATGCAAATGGATAGCCGTACATCCAATTCAGTTCGGGCATATTGTATGGTGATTTGTCCGGATTAAAATTCATACCATATATACCTGCAATGAGAGACAAGGCCATAAATATGGTTGATACAATTGTAAGCGTTTTTACAATGTTATTCATAATATTGTTAGTACCTGATTGATATATACTCATCAACCCGTATACTTTATCTCTTGATTGATCAATGGTATCGGCAATGCTTGTAATATGATCAAAAAGATCCCGAATATAAATATGTGTTTTTTTCGTTATGAAATTATGCTCTGCACGATACATATTAAATACCATTTCTTTCATTGGATGCACCGTTCTCTTTAAAGTATTGAAGTGTTTTTTGGCATCTTTAATTTTTGCCAGTTGCCTGCGATGTGTAGTTGCATATAAAAGATCCTCCAAATCATCCAGATAATGATCATAAGATTCCACTACAACAAAATAATTATCGATGATAGCATCCATTAAAGCATAAGCTAAATAATCAATTCCTCTGCTTCTAATCTTAGATGTTCCGTTTCTTAATCTTCCTCTAACTCCATCAAATACATCACCGGGTTCTTCCTGAAAGGTAATTAATACACTCCGTTGTAAGATCATACTAATTTGTTCTAACCCAAACTCATCATCTGTAGGGCAATAAAGGTCTTTTAAAACTATATATACATAATCATCAAATTCTTCAAACTTGGGTCTGCTCGAAGTATTCATAATGTCTTCCAATGAAAGATTTTCTAAACCAAATGCATAACCTATATCATTGATCAATTTCGATTCATGAATCCCATCTACATTAATCCATGTACTATATCCTGATTGAAGCTTAGATTTTAATTCTTCTACGTTAGTAGCAGTAAATTCAAGAAACTTATCTTCTCTGTATTGAATGCAAGTAATTAAAGGTGTAAGATGAGATTTTTCAACCTCTTCTACCTTTTGAGTTGGAGTTGCACCTACTTTCCCAACCGTTATATATTTGGGATCAATCTTACGATATGAATAATTTCTTTTTACTTCTTTCATTACGGCTGGGTAGGTGGATTTTTAAAAATCACATTCATGTAAGGCAATGGTATCTCAATTCCTTCAGCATCAAATCGTTTTTTAATAATCTTATACAAATCGGTAACCAATACAAATGATTCAGGGGAGGTATGTCCACAAACATAAGCTCTTAATTGAATTCCATATTGAGCCATCCCCAATACTCTTACTTCAACAATATCTTCATTGGCATCTTTTTGCTCTTGTGTACGTGGATCTGTAAATAATGGATGTTTCATACATTCTTCCTGTATCAAACTAACTGCCTTATCCACATCAGCCGTAAAACTAATGAGTATGTCCAGGTAACGTATTACACTTTCATCCACAATACTTCTATTTACAATAATCTCGTTAGAGATTACTGAATTGGGAACGATTACTCTTTTGTTTTCAAAATTTTTAATAATAGTATGACGTAAAGTAATGTCTTCTACTCTTCCTACATATTCAGCTTTGGTTCCAATTTCTATAAGATCGCCTAATCTGAAAGGCTTAAAGATGACCAGAAAGATTCCGTTAATGATGTTAGAAAATGCTGCTTGTGATGCAAAACCAACTATAGCAGCCAATATTCCGGCACCAGCAAAAAGGAAAAAGTGGCGCTGACCGGCGACGATTGCCGCGATGGAATCATGTATATAACCGTAATACCCGTAATAATAACCACTAAAAATGTAAATGCATTTTTTACAAAACTAAAAGTGGTAGGATCTACATTTATTTTTCTGGATTCTCTCTTAAAATAATGGGTAACCAAATACCTTACAACAAAATTGATGGTAACTGCAGACATAATGATTACAAGAATCTTTCCTATAATCCAAAATACACCTTGAGCTGACTCAAACCAGTCTGAAATATTCATGTTAGTAAATTTCAACTCGAATGTACAGAATATTATTCGAACTGTAATTGCATTTTTTGTACTCTTTCTTCCAGACTTTCATTCGTATAGCTTTCCCTAATTCTTTCTGCCATGATAGGATAAGCAAAGGGAGTAGGTTTTTCAGGATATTGTATGATAATCTGCTGATGCTGTATCCGCTCCAATGCCTTTCTCATTCGGGTTTGTTCCAACTGGAATTCAAATACCTCTTCATAAGCCTGTCGTAATAACAAATGATTAGGTTCGTGTTCGGTAAAAACTTCAAAAAACAACTGACTGCTTGATTGCAGGTGCCTTTCGGCTTTTGCATTCCCTGGGTACCCGGTAAATACAAGCCCGCCAATGGTGGCAATATCTCTGAATTTACGCCTTGCCATTTCATTACTATTAATGCTTGCTTGAATATCTTGTAATAAATGTTCCGTTGAAAATATGTCTGAATCAATAGCCATTTCAATGGGTATATCCTGATCTGATAATAATTCAAACCCATAATCATTCATGGCAATAGAAAAACTAAATTTACCCAGATGCCCGATCCGATGTGCCAGCAAAGCAGCCATCCCTTCGTGTACAAATCTTCCCTCGAAAGGATAACATAATACATGTACTCCTTCATCGGTAGTAAATTTTTCTATTAAAAATTGACCATCGTTAGGTACAATACTTCTTTCTTTTTGCAATGTAAAAAGTGGCATCAAGGCTCGAATTTCTTCATGTTCGCTGGAGGCAGTGGTTTCATAAATTCTTTTACGTAAAACATCTCCCAACTGTGCTGACAAGGGTAATCTCCCCCCACCCCAGGAAGGTATCATTCCCTTTCGAGTAGTCTTACGAACATTCACCACCATCCCTTCTATTTTTATCAACTCCAAATTCAAACCGGCTAACCCAAATACGTCACCAGGTTTGAATCTACTGATAAAACTTTCTTCAATAGTTCCAATATTTTTACCTCCTTGAAATTTTACTCTCAACATTACATCACTAACAATGGTGCCAATGGACATCCGGTGTCTGCGTGCAATTCGGTTGTCTGATACTTTCATCAATCCATTTTCAAATACTACTTTATGATATTCATCATACCCATTGAGTGATGGTCCTCCGGTAGCAATAAATTGCAATACCTCTTCATACTCTTCTTCGGTAATCGAATTAAATGCATGGGTATGTTTTATTTCTTTCAAAATTTTTTGAGGCTCAAAGCCATCAGATACTGCCAAAGTAACCAGATATTGTACCAATACATCAAACGATCGTACATACGGAATTCTGTCTTCTACTATTCCTTCATCAATAGCAGCCCGTAAAGCTGCCCCTTCTGCCATTTCTAAAGTATGAGTGGGCACAAAATAAATTTTACTTTTTTCACCGGGTTGATGACCACTTCTTCCTGCTCGCTGTAAAAATCTGGATATTCCCTTCGGACCTCCTATTTGTATAATGGTTTCTACCGGACGAAAATCTACTCCGAGATCCAGACTGGAAGTACAAACTACCGCTTTGAGTTTTCCAATATACAATTGTTCTTCTACCCAGTTTCTAATCTCTTGTGAAATACTTCCATGGTGCATGGCAATTAATCCGGCCATATCCGGCTCCATATCCAGTATTTTCTGATACCAATTTTCACATTGTGATCTTGTATTGGTAAATATTAGGGTGGTTTTACTGTTATTAATGATAGGAATTACCTGGTTCAATAATTTAATTCCCAGATGTCCTCCCCACGGAAATTTTTCTAAATCGTCGGGAATAATCGTCTCTATAATGGCTTTTTTTTCGATAGATGACCTGATTAAAACTCCACGAGAAGCTTCACTACCTAAGAGAACTCCCATGGCTTCACCTAAATTACCTATGGTAGCCGAAATTCCCCACGTTTGCAACCTTGGGCAAATATTTTTCAATCGGCTCAAGGCTAATTCTACCTGCACCCCTCTTTTTGACCCCATCAATTCATGCCATTCATCTGCCACAAAAAATTGCAAATTCGCAAAAGTATTAGCATATCCTTTAGAAGCTAACATAATATGTAAACTTTCAGGAGTTGTAATGAGAATTTCAGGACTTTGCAGATTTTGTCTTTTTCTTTCAGTAGTTGACGTATCTCCGGTACGAATGCCTACTTCCCAACCAATTCCTAAACCTTGCAATGCTCTATCTGCTGAAATTTTAATTTCTTTAGCTAAGGCTCTTATAGGAGTAATCCAAATAATCTGTAGTCCCTTTTTATTTTTTTCGGCAGAAAGTAAAATAGCAGGCAATAAAACAGAATAAGTTTTACCACTTCCGGTAGGGGCATTTACAATACCATTTAATCCATTACAACAGGCATCCCATGCTTCTAACTGAAAATCCTGAGGTTTCCAGTTGATTGATTGGAACCAATCTTTTGCCAGTTTTATTGTCGGATGCATCTCGCCTAAGATAAGTTTTTTACCCGTTTATTAAGCCTAACATTTAAATTACTTACTTTTGAATTGATAATGATTAAAATCCGTTATTTATAAATACCTCAATAATTATGACCATTAACATTCAAAATAAAAGAGAAGAAGTTTTTCAAACATTAAAAAACCTTGATGCAAGTGCACAACCTTTGTTCGGAAAAATGGGTCCGCAGCATATGATTGAACATTTGGGAATGGCGGTAAGTATTTCAACAGGTTCAGGGCCTCAAAAACAGTTTACCACTGAAGATGAAGCAATGGCAATCAAATCAAAAATGATTTATTCAGACGCAGCCATGCCTGAAGGAATTAAAAACCCGATTTTAGGGGACGAGCCCCCGACTTTAAAATGTAAGAATATGAGTGAAGCTTTGGAGCAATTAAGACTTGAATTAAATAAATTTGATGATTATTACACCCAAAATGTTGATTCAAAAATGGTTCATCCAAGAATGGGACCATTGGATCATAAGGAGTGGATTATTCTTCACAACAAACATTTTGCACACCACTTCCGGCAATTTAATTTATTGTAAAAGAAAATTGATTATTTCAACTCCTCTGGTCCAAATACCGCTACCTCATGAGCATTGCGTAGTTTTAAATACGTAGCATACACCTCGGTATTATTCATACGTTCAGTAAGTGTTTCATTGTATTGACCGGATAAGCCCATGAGCAAATCGGCTATTTCTCTTACTCCATATTCACCACCATTATATCGGGTAATATAATCCACCAGTTTATTTTGGATTACATATTGTTTAAACATTGGAGTGGCTTCTCTGTTAATCATACATCTTAATCCTGCAATAGCTGCTACATTTAAATCAAGCACATCATCAAAAACAAAAACTATTTCTTCAGGGTTCAGATTAAATTCTTTACAAAAATGATTAACAGCTAATTTTTTATTTTTTGCATTGTAATAAACAGCATCAAAGTGTTCACGTTTGGCAAAACCAAAAGCCGTTTTATTATTTTCTCCCGTAATGATGGCTGTTCGTGGAACTTCTCCTTTTCTCAAAAAATAGTTTAATCGGAGTAAGTTAGTTCCCATTGAATCAACTTCTGTAAAAGTACTACATCCATTTTCGTCTTTAGCACCCATGTTAAACACCCCATCCCAATCATATACAAAAGCTTTGATGGCAGATAGTTTTTGAGCTATCGTATTTTTATCAGTAATAAATTCTCCGGTAAAAACAGTATCCATAGTTTATATATCTTGAATATCTAACATGCCAACAGGTTCATCATTATCTATTACGAGCAACGTATCCACTGATGTTTGTTTAAATTTCATGGCTGCTTCATTTAACAGTGCATGAGCATCAATGGTAAGTGGGTTGGTATGACACACCTCTCCAATATTTTTATCTAATACAGAATGACCGTTAGTTTGTAGTAATTTTCGCAAGTCCGAATCAGTAAATATACCTTTTAATTTTCCTGAAGATTCTACCACAGTTACTGAACCAAATCCATATTCAGTCATTTTAATAATGGCTTCTTTTAGAGGAGTATTTGCCTGTACTAAGGGATTAATTTTTTTAATCACCTCTTTTACCTTTACTGTCATTAAACGGGTATCCATAATAAATTGGTCGGTACCAATTTTAGTAAATGAATTTTCGGTTAAAGCCGCCAATATTTTATAAGGCACAGTAATGGTGTGTACTCCTAAGTTAATGGCATTACGTACATGTTCAACATTTCGCACTGAACTAAACATGATTTTGGTATTGTACTTATAATGATTAACTGCATCAACACATTGTTTTACCAATGCCAAAGCGTCATGCCCCTGGTCTTGCAAACGACCTACTAACGGACACACATAGGTAGCCCCTGCCTGCATGGCCATATAAGCTTGCTGTAAAGTATATACCAAATGAACGTTTACCAACATCCCTTTTTGACGAAGTAAATAACAGGCATGAACGCCTTCTAAAGAAACCGGAATTTTAAAAACCGTTTTTTTAATATCTAACCCTAAAGCCAATAATCTGTCGGCTTCTTTTACAATTTCATCGGCATTGTTCCCCAACGCTTCAATTTGTAATACCGGAACTATTTTTGCCAATTCCAAAATGGTAGCATCCACATTGGCAATTCCTTCCTTTTGCATAAAGGTAGGAGTAGTAGTAAGTCCATTAATAAATCCCAGCTTAAATGCTTGTTTAATTTCTGCAAGATTAGCTGAATCAAGATAAAGTTCCATATAACTATGTATGTCTATATTTTAATTCAATGGAATGAATCTCAATTAAAGGTTTTAGAAATTCTTCCAGGTCATTTACATTTAGTTGGCTGGCAGCATCACACAATGCATTTGCCGGGTCAGGGTGTGTTTCAATAAAAACCCCATCTACTCCAGATGCAACTCCAGCCCTACTTAACACAGGTAAAAACTCACGGGCTCCCCCTTTCGTATCTGCACTGGGGATTCCATATTTCCTGATAGAATGTGTGATATCAAATACAACAGGATATCCCAATTGGTTCATATGATAAAAACTTCTTGGGTCTACAATCAAATCATTATATCCAAAAGTATAACCACGCTCAGTAAGTATAATGTTGTTGTTACCCGTATCAATACATTTTTGCACCGGATGTTTCATATTTTCCGGGGCAAGAAATTGTCCATGTTTTAAATTGACCACTTTGCCTGTTTTGGCAGCAGCGGTTACCAAGCCGGTTTGCATACATAAGTAAGCAGGTATCTGTAAAACATCACAAACTTCAGCAACGGGTGCTGCATGTTCTGGATAATGGATATCCGTAAGTAAAGAGAATCCGAATTGTTCTTTTACTTTGGCTAGTATTTTTAAGCCTTTGTCCAACCCGGGTCCATCATAATACTTTATACTGCTACGGTTATCTTTTAAAAACGATGATTTATAAATGATACCAATTCCTAATCGGGCACTTACCTCTTTTAATTTTTCGGCGGTGGTAAGCATTATTTTTTCCTCCTCAATAACGCAAGGTCCTGAAATGAGGAACAGTTGGTCACTGCCACATTCTATATTCCCTACTTTAATTTTTTGCTTGCTCATTATTTCAGTTAACTATGCTGAGGCATACAAAGTTAACATTTTTGAGGTTGGTATAGGATTGGGTAGCAATGTCCATCCTTAATCAATTGAAATAGTCCCTGTGCTTGGCGGGAACGAACCTTTGCTCATTAGCTATACCAAAGCTTTATAGGGTTTCCTCTGTTCGACTCCGACAACCAGTTAGTATAAGTATTCTTTTTGGCTCGGTTACCACTTGCGCCTTGGACCACTATTAATTGATGCTTTTATCTTTTCAATCAATTTACAATAACACTCTTATTAATTTAAAATGATTTTTTTATTTAAAATCCTTTATATTTAATATTTATAATCATTATTTTATGGTTAGACTAAAATATTTTATTATATTACCTATTAATACTGGTAATTAGATATGAATACAATTGATTTTTATTAAATTATTACTTTTAAATAATTAAGTCATCGCAACTGTTTTTTTATCCAATCCCAACACATTGATATGAGTATTAAGTAGGCCAACGTCCTGAATCCAACTCATTAAAAATCAATTAAAAATATTTTACCCTTGTTGAGAATTAATGTGGTTTTGGTTATTAAACAACATCCTAAATCGAGTAAGTAATTTTTACTTAAACAGAGTTCAATTGATAACACGAAACAATCATTCCACTCAGGCGTAAAAGTTCACCGTTTTCAATCATTATATATGGATAGTTCAGTTAACCACCACAAACAGGGTATTTTAAAAAAACACTTGAATAGATTTACTCATTCACATGAGTTTCTATTAGAATTGAGTATTATCACTACATTATTGGTATGCCTTAATTTTTGGAGTAGTTTACCTGATTGGGGAATTGATCCTATTGCCGGAAAAATCATTGCCGCTTTGGGGATCCTTATTTTTGTTGGGATGATTGCATTTCGTTTCAAATGGCCATTATTAGTAGCTATGATAGGCATGATGGTATACTTAGGCATCAACCATCTTCAAAATAATGATTCTGAAATAAAAGCAGCAACCAATACCATTCAAAACAACCAAAACGAATCTAATTCATTGGGTATAAATAACTACTACCATGAACAATGATTCAGTAAAATAAAATACCCAACCACCCTCTACTATGAAGTAAACGGCCCCTAACCAGGGTCGTTTTTGTTTATATATTATTCTTTAAACCTCATCAATTGCGACTTTTCGAAAGTCCATTCGGGTGAATATAATTTATCAGCATTTTCAATGTCATACCAGGGAGACATAGAAGCATCATCCATATTTTTAAGCACATGAATATTTTGAGCCGGCATATAACTTTGAGCTATCATGAATATTTTTTTGCCCTGCTCATTGGTAGCCATATCCACAATAATTACTGCATGACCAGGGCTGCCCCCTTTAATAAAAACATCCCCAATTTGCATGTCTTCAATAGCCACCGGCTGTAATTCTTTAGATAGAGATAGTGTACCTGCATAAGTAAATACCTTTTCCATATATTTTTTAAAAACCGGATACGTAAAATCTTTCCCTGTGGAAGAATACCAACTCACCTTATTCCCCTCTACTTTAATTCTTTCACCTTTGGCCCAACGTTTATATTCTGCATTAAATCCGGAGGTAAAATTAAAGTGGATTTTATCAAACAACTTCGTTTTATACAAATATTCAGCTCTTAACCTCATCACGGCATCAGCACATTGTTGTAAGTCTTTATCACCCACATCAATATCCAACACCGCCTCATACACTCCCGAATTGGCTTTTTCATTTCCATTAAAATAATACACTTTTGATCCTGAGGGCTTTAAATTGAAGTTCTGAAGATACCCAGCAAAAGAATTAGAATCTGTATTGACCCTTGTATATCCTTGGGGTACCTCAAACCGTGTTAAAATGGTTTTCCCTTCCGGTAATGTTAATTTTGATGTGCTTTGCGAAACTCCAATACCTGACTTTCCGCAGGAAAACAAGAATGCCAATACATTTAGATAAATAAAACCAAATCTCATATACTGCAATGTAACAAAATAGATACCAAATTCCATACATTTACATATATCAATACTTATGTATACTTCTGATAATATAGTTTATATCCAAACCAATAAGATAAGGAATGGAGAATTTGCCTTATTGCCTCATGATGAAGAGATGGTTAATTGGTTAAGCAAACAATGTGGCTTCAGGGTGTTTAATTTCTACTTTGACACAGTACAAACCTCTGTTGGATATAAGTTACAACATGTAACGCTCATTGTGCAAAAAAATTCAGAAGCACAGAGCCCACGAAACAAAGCATTATCTCCATCTATCATTGTAAAATTTCATGAATATTTTGATAAATACAAGCCCTCTCAAAATGACGAAACCAAACGTAAAATATTCTCGAGAGAAAATCTTTTATATCCCGATATAAACATCAGCTTTGCTTCCATGGAAGACATTGATTTGGTGGAAGTATACCGCCAAACGGATGCAGAGATTGACAGAGTAATTAAACAAACCCCTGATATTTGGACTATATCCAATAATGGTCAATATAAAACCATTTTTTATTATACAGATGAACAATGGAAACAGAATGAATCCAATGGAGTAAATCAAAATATAAGAAATCAGGTATTAGAAATTCTCAAAAAAAACGACCCGTATAATTGTTTTGGAGAGCATTCATTAAGACTCATTTTTGACAGTAAAGAATGTTTTGACCGGGATTATAGCAGCAATTGGTATTATTATTATAAATAGGCATTTAGCTATTAGGCTTGTTGGTTCCATGCTTTACGCCTAAGTTTATGGTTAAAAACCTCGATTTCTATCTATACATAAAATAGCCCTTTATCACAAGCCCACTTACTAACAATCTATTGACAAAATGGGCCCTGCTTCATATAAAGTCAACATTCTGTTAGCAAAATGTTAATCAAATCCGGCCTGTGGAACCTGTGAAACTTCCCATCAAATAAGGGGTTCTGTTATTTTTGAGAGTTAAATTTTTACACCATGCTACAACGACTTGTGATCTTGAATTCGAGCATTTATTCGAAAGCCGAAATGCTGCTTGATGATTGTGACTCTATCCAATTGGTAGGCCCAAACAATATTGGAAAATCAACCCTGATATATGCACTGAACTTCTTGTTCATTGTTGACGGAACCCGAATGTCATTCTCCGGTAACCGACGTGGAGATAAAGAAACGATTCATCACTATTTCCCTACGGTAAACCAGAGTTATATCATTTTTGAATGTGGTAAAACTGATCCGTATTGTATCATCGTAAAACGTGATATTGAAGGAGAATTGGAATATTACCGTTTGAATTGCGAATTCCGTGAAGAATACTTTTTCCAAAAAGTAGAAAACCAACAGAAGATTCGAAAATTTGAAGAATTGAATGATACAGTCGCTAAAGAAGGAATAGAATTATATCAATTCAAAAGTAAATCGGAATATTTTAACTTCTTATATCAACGTGGCACCGATAACAATGCTGCTGTGTGGTTAGAAGACACTGTAAAAAGTGATGGATTAAATAACAACTTCAGTAAAGTATACCGTTACTTAATTAATTCAAAACTGATTACTAACAAATCTTTAAAAGATGCATTGATTATTGCT
>CAZUXM010000019.1:16483-24530 GCA_964624635.1 uncultured Candidatus Competibacteraceae bacterium | reverse complement strand
CGTGAAAACGAAAAGTTAAGCTTCTCTCAAAAGAATAAAAAAGACATTACCGATCTTTTACGTATCAATGATGAGATTAAAGTAATTCGTACCATTCAGGATGAGTTTGAAAACTTCCGTGAAATTGTTAACCAGTACAATGCAAAAACCAAGATTGTTTCTGAATTAATTTATTCCTTCAACAACAATTACTCTGTTACTTTACCTGAACTGAACCATAAAATCATTCAGAAAGAAAAAGATATTATCTCTCTACAAACAGAAATCAACGAAGAATTAGAGCCCAAAAAACAAACTTACAATCAACAAATTGGTGCTAAATCAGCATTAGCCGAAACTTTAGTAAAATCTACTTCAGAACTTCAGAAACAAGTAGATGAAGTGAGGGCTTTTGAAACCCGTGAGTTTTTAACTGAAAGTTTAGAAAACCTGAATGTTACCCGTAAAGAGATTGAGGTACGCCTAACTCGTATTGAATCTCAAAAAATCTCAGCAAAACAATTAGAAGTAAAACTTGAAAAAGTAAATCATGATTTAGCCCGTGTTGAAAATCAAGTAAACAATTTTGATGCACAGCTTATTCATAACCTTGCAACTAAACAAGAAGATAAAAAACTTCTTTATACTATTTTATCTGAAGATTTTGCAGGTCAAAATGCGGAACTCATCAAGAAAAAAGTTTCTAAAATCTCTAATAAAGTTCAGATCTTTGATGGTGAAATTCAACTTCCAAAAGATTTTGAACTAAAAGAGCTTCCTTCTTTAGATGAGTTAAAAGATCAGCTTCAATTATTAAAAACCGAGAAAGCTGACACTGAAAAACTTTTAGAAGCTGCAAATCATTTAGAACAAACCATTGAGCAACTTCAAGGAATTCAAAAAGAAATTACAGATATCCACGAAAAAATTCGCTTAATTGAAGGGTTACCCAAAGTGGAGAAAAAGCTTACTCAACAAACTTCTGAGTTAAATGAATTAATCGCTGACCGCGAAAAACTGGAAAGAGATTTAATTGCATTAACCCGTGATATTTTTGAAAAAACGAATCTTCTGCAACAAAGCAAAGAGGAAAAAAATCGCTTAGATGCTCGTATTGATGAATTACGTCGTCAAAAAGTACAGGTAGAAACTTTTGGTTTGGAACCTATCGAAAATGAAACCAGCGAAAGTTTAGAAGTTATCTATCAGAAATTGGTCTTACATTCAGAAGACAGAGAGACATTAAAATATAACAAAGACAGAATGTTTGATAGTCTTCGTTATAAAATGAATAGTGGTATAGCTGATGAAGATCAATTCATTAAGTTTATTGAAGACGAAATTGCTTGCTTAGAAGACAAAGAAAAATCCATTGACGGATTGTTACAAAGTATTTCAACTCAATTTGCTAATCCAGCATATAACCTTATTCGCAGATACAACGAGTTTAAAGAGTTTGTATATACCAAGTTCAATGCAAAACTTGCTACTACAAAAATATCGGATATCGATTCATTAAAAATTGAATTAGCAGAGAACAAAAGAATCATGGATGATTTGATTAAAATCTCCTCTATTCAGGACTTAAGAAGTCAGTTATCTATCAATTTTGACAGTGGTGAGCATAGGGATCAGTTAGAAACCTTAAATCGTTACTTAGATGCAGGTAAAAAGATTGATTTCGATGAAATTTTCGATATCGAATTACACTTGATGCTAAAAGGTCATTTGAAAAAAGTGGATTTGAAAAATCAGGTGGAATCAGACGGTACTGACCGTATGATTCGTTTGGTAATCGTTATGAGTATCATTAACCGTTTGGCAATTAATTCAGAGAAAAACAAGATTGCTTTGTTTATTGATGAGGTAGGAACTATTGATGAGCAAAATCGTCCGGAATTAGTGAAATTCTGCAAAGACCATAGCTTCATTCCAATCTTTGCTGCACCTCAACCTTACGATGGATTTAGTAAATACTATTTCATCTATCGTAATGCGAAAGGGAAAATTACAGTGAATGAAAATCAAAATGCAGTTAGTGTAGATAGGGTTTAAAATAAAGTAAATGTTTAACCACAGAGAACACAAAGACATGCACACAGAGAACGCAGAGGCCTCCTCTGTGACCCTTTGTGCAAAACTCTGAGAACTCAGTGGTTTTAAAAAACTAGTTATGATTAAAGCAGAACCAGTTAGCATATTAAGATTTTTAGCTACTCATTATGATGTAATTCGTGAGTTGTACAACCTACAACATAAAGAAGGAATCATTAAACATGAAGAGTTAGCTGAAATCTGCAGGAAACACGAACATGATGTTCAATCTCAGCTAAAAGATTATAAAATCTTACGTCCACTTAATTCAGATTACGAATTAAGAGATGTATACTATAAGCTTATTGAGTTTATTCTTTATGAATTTAAACCAATGCTTCCCGAAACATTCGAGAAGTATTATATGAGCATGAATGAACTCTTTAAAAAGATTAAAGATGGCATCAATGGCGACAAATTGATTTTGAGTGAAAGGATCATCAACTTACAAGCTCAAATTAGAGAGTTTTTAGACGGGGTAGAGAAAAATACGGTTAGGTTATTACACGAAACCCGAGAGCTAAAGGCGAATGTTGATAAAGTAGACTATAGAGTAAAAGTTCACAAAGCATCCTTCTGGATTGAGTACTATATCATTCCATTGAACCAGATATTGAATATCAATAATCCTGATTCAGTGGCACAGCGTTTATTGGATATTTCGGACTATTCCAACCAACGTCGTCTCAATTTTGATGAAGAGGGTATTCGTATCCAATTTGAAAAACTGTACAATCAGTTGATTCAAACCAACGATGATTTATTGCGTCAGTCTAAAATTCTAACCAATGAATTGTTACCATTAATTGAACGTATCCGTACCGAATCATTGATTTTAACCGGTTGGATTGAGTTTCTTCGTAACCCTTATAAGGTTACTACCCCTAAACTTCTTAAATCAAACAGAAGTGGAGCCTACAATAAAAATCTATTCTTCCATACTAAAGAGTTCTTTGAACAATTTATGGATGAAGAAGAAGTATTTATTGACGAGCAACAATTGGATCACGAACAATGGATTTTTAACAAAACCCATGTAAAAGCCAAGTTAAAAGAACAAGTGCCTGTGCAAGATTTCTTTACCTGGTGCAGAAATGAATTGATGGCTGAATTTAAAGAAGTAGATGCAGAAAAATTCTTTGCTATGTGTACCTTATTGTTTGAAGAAGATTTAGAAAAAGAATTCTCGGATAAAGGGTCACGTGTAAAAATTAAAACTCAGCATTCAAAAATGACGGTTCCTAAAATCAAAATATTAAATTAATTAATTGTCGAATTACCAAATTTAAAACACCATGGAATATCCAAAGAATCATAGAGACATCGTTGACGATTTAATGGCCGGAAAATTTATTCTTCCATCAGCAAAATACTTCGAAAACTTAAAGGAAAACGAACCATTCTATCAGCAATTTTTTAAAGAATCATTTAATTACACACTCACCGTTACTAATGATTTTGCATACGTAGTGTCTCCTGAAACTCAGGAAACTTTAAGTCGTGATATCAGTATTTTCTTTGCCATCCTTTGTTATGAGTTAGATAGAGATGGAAGAAATTTCCTTGATTTAATTCAGTACAGCGAATTTGAAATGGAAGAAATTGACAGGATGTTTGAGAACTCTTCATTCATTGATTTAATTCTATCTAACAAACAACTTAAAGACAGCGATGCCCGCAGAACCTTGTTAAATGCCATGAATCGTCGTCATATCATTGAAAAAATTACGGAAGACCGTTTTATATTCACTTCAGCGTATAAGGTATTTATTGAATTTGCCATTGAACTGGCTAAAAGCCGGGCAAAAGAAGTAGAACCTACCAATAATTAGTATTTATCTCGCCTTAAGGCGAACATCAATCAAAAAGACCTTTCACTTACTCGCAGTGAAAGGTTTTTTATTGGATAAAACACTCCAGGATATAGCGCTTGCGAGACAATCTGCGAAATAAGTATCAGCAAAACAAAAGTAGCAACATGGTTATGTGAAAATCAGCGATAGCTACGGGACAAAATTTCGTCGAGCCTTCGAGGTCATTCACCGGAAACACAAGAAAATCCATTAAATCCATGTTATCCGCGTTCCATTAATTACTACCTTCGCTCCGATGAAAATTAAACAACTTATACTCTACACCCAACGCCTCGAGGAGCAAACCAAATTTTACAAAAACACCCTTGGTTTTACCTGCGTAGAAGAATCTTTTAATCATTCCAGTTTTCAAATTGGAACAACCATGCTTAGTTTTTATCATAGAGAAACTTCAACACCCTATCATTTTGCTATCAATATTCCTTCAAACCAGGAAAAAGAAGGGATGACTTGGCTTAAACAAAAAGGGCTTGAGGTATTACGCAATGAAGACCATGAAGAGATGATCCATTTTGATGATTGGAATGCAAAGGCGATGTATTTCTATGATCTGGATAATAATATTGTTGAATTGATTGCACGTAAAAATCAAAATACAAGTACCAATGCAGTATTCAGAGCACAAAGTATGTTATGTGTAAGTGAAATTGGAGTTCCGGTGGATAAAGTTGAAAAAGCATACAATGATTTAAACCAAATTAAAAAATTGCCTATTTACAGCGGTGACCTTTCACGTTTTTGTGCTGCCGGTGATGAAAACGGACTTTTTATCATTATAGATAAAGCCAAAAAAAAATGGTACCCTACAGATGATACTGCTCAAAGTTCATACTTTAGAATGGAAGGTGAGTATAATGTGGAATTTGCCAACGGAAAAATCAAAAAAATATAATCATGCAAACCGTTACTACGTATTTGATTCTTAAAAATGCATTGAGCTTTCTTGATTTTACTCAAAAGGTATTTGGTGCTGAGATTAAAGAAAAACATTTGACTGATTCGGGGAATTTAATGCATGCCGAAATTACTATTGGAAACTCATCTATTATGATTGGTGGTGCTAATGAGCAATGGGGCGCACAACCTGCAGGCATGTTTGTTAATGTAGCTAACGCTGATGAATCATATCAAAAAGCACTTGATCATGGAGCTACTTCAGTGATGCCACCGGCTGACCAAATTTATGGAAGAAGTTGTGGCGTAAATGATGCTTTTGGTAATACCTGGTGGATTACATCACCTTTGTAATATCATATGATAATTACTCAAAAGCCCATTATCAAATCAAAAGTAGAAACTTGCTTTTCTGTATATAGCCCCAACAACATTTCTCTTTTTATACAAAAACTCCATTCAGAGGTTTTACAACAAAAGGTACGTTATCCCCTACTTGAATATACAGCAAAGTTGTTGGCTGAAAAAGTTGACGAGAAACATCAATTACAGGTAGCTGACCAAATCATGCAACTACATGAAAACGGATGTTCAGTTGTTGTTGGAATTATTCTTCAATTACGATTAACCAAGGGAGTCGTTGAACCAATCAACAAAGCATCTGAATATATGATGTTAGGTGATGAATGGTATGTTTGTGATAATTTAGCCGAAAGGGTTATGGGTCATTCGTTGCTGTTGTTCCCTGAGAAAACCATGCCTATATTAAAACAACTTTTATTAAATGAAAACAAATGGGTTGTCCGGTCGGTAGGTGTAGCTACGCATTATGCAACCAAAAAAGGATTGAAGAAAAAATTTGCGGAAGAGGTATTTCTACTCCTTTTATCGCAATCACACTTAACAGAGTTCCATACCAAAACGGGCATAGGTTGGGGGGCAAAGACCATTGTAAAATTCCATCCGGACATATATGAAAAATACAAAAACGAGGTCAATGCGGAAGGGGTTCGTGCATGGTTTAAAACTAAGATTAAAATCGGGTTGGGGCGAAGTGAAAAATATAAAAATAGGTTTGATTAGTTTTAACCACAGAAACCACAAAGAAAAACCACAGAGTTCACTGAGGTAATAAGTTAGAATCTCTGTGAAACCCTCTGTGGCCTCTGTGGTTAAAAAACTTATCTTTACAAATGCCACAACTCATCCAATCAAAAACTATACTGAATAAAACCAAACGAAGAGATCCTTGGTTTTTGGATGATTATACTTTAAACCCCTATAGCGGATGTTCATTTAATTGTTTGTATTGTTATATACGAGGTAGCAAATATGGTGAGCACATGGAAGAAAAATTGGCTATTAAAACCAATGCTGTTGAATTATTAGAAAAACAACTCTCATTACGGGCTAAAAAAGGTCAATACGGAATCATTGTCATTTCATCGGCGACCGACCCATATTTACAATTTGAAAAAGAATATGAGATTACAAGAAAGCTCTTGGAGGTAATTCTACATTATCGCTTTCCGGTACATATCATTACCAAGTCTGATTTAGTAATTCGTGATTTTGATTTACTTAAGCAAATTGAAAACAATGCCATTTTACCTGTAGAATTGGAAGATAAGCTTCCTCAAAAAAGTTTTATTACGTTTTCTTTTAACACTGTAGACGATGAAGTCGCGAAAATATTTGAACCGGGAGCCACATCCCCTTCCCTTCGATTACAAACTGTACAAAAAACATTGGAAGCAGGTTTTTTAAGTGGTATCAGTCTCATGCCTCTATTGCCTTATATTACCGACACTACCGAATCGCTAGAAAAAATGTATAGTACTTTTAAAGCATTAGGGGTACATTATTTATTCCCTGCTACATTAACTTTATTTGGAGATACTGTGGGTGATTCAAAAACACTCATGTTAAGAGCTCTTCAAAAGCATTATCCGCATCTGGTAGAAAAGTATCATCAATTTTTTGATCATTCAACCCAAATGCCAACCTTTTATCAGCAGGCTTTTTATAAAAAAATGGAGGAGATGAATAAGAGATTTGAGATAAGAAATAGGATTACGTTTTAATAGAACGCGGATAACACGGATTAAGCGGATAACCGCTGATGTTTACCTACCTCTTCACCCACTTTTGCCTTAAAACTTTTTCACCTGAACGAAGCTCTAATAAATAAGTTCCTGAAGAAAATTCTTGTACAGGTACGGTAAAAATATTTCCGGTAGAAAACTGATGAGTGTAAACGACTCTACCACTTAAATCATATAATATGATGGTAGGATTATTTACTTCCGAAGGCAACTGAATCGTTACTACATCTGTAGCCGGAACAGGATAAATACTTCCATTAAGTTGATTATTTTCGTTTACCCCTACTGTAATATTTGCTACCTGTGCCACTAACCAAATTTCCGGATCAAATTGAATACTATCAGGTAAAAAACCGGGGAACACTGTAAATGATTGCCCATTCGTAGTATTGTTTAATACCACCGTGGTATCCTGACCACCACCCCAAATTTTAATGGGAACGGGTAACTCAAAAAATGAAACCGATGGATGCGATTGGGTTTGATTTAACGTAAGCGTAATACTCCCATCTCCAATGGTGCTATAATCCATATTGATATTGTAAATAGGATACCCTTCGCCGGTAAACCAATCATTAAAAAAATAATCCAAATCCATGCCCGATGCCGCTTCCCAATGATTTTGCAAATCAATGGTACGAGCATACCCGTGATTAAGCAACGGATCATATAAGTAATTATTAATGCCTGCAAAATAAGCGCCATCTCCAATTACCCAACGCATCATATGATTCAAAAATGACCCTTTAGAATAGGATAAACGGCTACTAAAAATTCTATTCACATTGGTAGTATCGTTTACCCATACAGAACCACCAGGCTGTGCCATGATATGTCCTCGTTTTTGTGCTTTCCAGATAGGCCAGAAAGTAGTTGGTGAAACTTGTTCGTATACCAACCCAACACAATAAGTAGCAAATCCTTCATTCAACCAAATATCTTCCCAACGACCACAAGTAACTAAATCACCAAACCATTGATGTGCTAATTCATGAGCCATTAATTCATAACCAAACCCATTCATGGTACTCATGGTAGTATGTTCCATTCCTCCTCCTATATTGGTTACGCAATGTCCATACTTTTCATCTGCATAAGGAT
>CAZUXM010000019.1:0-16473 GCA_964624635.1 uncultured Candidatus Competibacteraceae bacterium | reverse complement strand
GTAATTATTGAAAATGGGAAACATTTCTTTAATGCCTTGCGAATTAATCATATCACTCGCCAAATCTTCGGGATAGACATAATTTAATATTTGAATAGAATCCGTAGGTGAATAGGCAGAATAATCAGAATAATCTACATAATTAGTAATGGCAAAAGAAATGAGATATGCCGGAATTTTATGTTTATGTTTCCAATGAGAAGTATTAAATCCTCCAGAAATATTTTCACTCAGCAATATTCCGTTACTTCCTGTACGATAGGCATCGGGAGTTTTTACGATAACATCAATCGAATCAATTTTATCATTCAACGATTGTTTGCAAGGCCACCAATCTTTAGCACCATAAGGTTCCGAAAGTGTCCAGGCGACAGGAACATCCGAAGGGCCGTGATCTCCAAAATATACGGTTGCCGGAGGTGTTCCATGATAATACACTATACTGGTATATACATTGTTTTGTAACAACACTGATGAAGGAATCAATACTACTCCATTGGGAATATTAGTAAACGTAGTAGTAAAACCAATAATCTTCACCGAATCAACCGTTATGGCATTGGTTAAATCAAAATGCACTGTATCAATACTGGTAGCAGTTACCAAAAATTTTGAGGTAACTCTTCCTGTAATCACTGTATCTGCAGGATCTATTTCCAGATATAATTCATGATGCTTCAGGTCATATCCGCCGGGAACAATGGAGCGTTCCTGCATGTGAAAATGTCCTTCTCTTGATTTTGTTTCTAAGCAGGAAATTTCATCTTCAGCACAATCTAAAGGATGAATAGCATACTGTGCTTTTAGCGCCAATGAAGTAAATAAAACCAGCCCGGTTAATAAGTACTTTTTTATTTCCATATAACTACACTTAAATGATCAGATAATGATTTTTTTATTAATTGAAATTCATTAATCTCGGTTAATATTTCGTTTACCACTTCTTCATCTGCATCCTTTAATTGATCTCGCTTTTGCTCCAGCATAAAATCAATCTTAGATCTCTTAAAATTATACAATACATCAAATACCGTTTTGGTCATTTGTGATTCTTCAGTATTAATTACAATATTGTATTGTTTTGTCCAGTTTTCACTTACTTCATATTTCTGGGTAATCATATCAATACAAAACTTACTTACTTCTTCATCGGTATGATGGATAAAATATTGGGTAAGACCTTCATATTTATGTTGAGCTACTTGTTCGGCTATCTCATCAAAAACCAATTGATATAAAGGATTGTTGAATGTAATTTCGTCTGCTAAAATATCCTGCGTAATATAATTACCTACCGTAGTATCCACCATTTCAACAGCACCTTCTTCACTCATTTGTTCGAACTGTATAATCTTATCTGCGTAATTCAACAATAAACGTAATATTTCTTTTTCATGCGGCTCGGAAGTAAAAACAATTTCTTCTATTTGTTTTTCCTGAGCCTCTTGTACAATATCTGTGCTTACTTCATTCTCCTGCCATCCATCTTTACGAAGTTTATTTTTAGTAAGTTCTCTTCGTATTTTATTGAGCTCATTGTTTAGAGTATGCTCCGGTACATTCATCAGTTCACTACACTGTTGAACATACAAGGTTCTTAAAATTCCATCAGGAACCAACGCAATACTATTCACCATATCCTTAATCGCTGCTGCTTTTTGAATAGGATCATTGGCAGCATCTTTCATTAAGATGGAGGCTTTAAAACGAATAAAATCGTTTTCGTTTTCTTTAATAAACTCTTCAAGTTCCTCAGTTGAATGGTTTCGTGCATACGAATCCGGGTCTTCTCCATCCGGAAATAATACCACCTTTACATTCATCCCGTTCTCCAGAATCATATCGATTCCACGGAAGGAAGCTTTGATACCTGCTGCATCACCATCGTATAAAATGGTAATATTAGGGGTATACCTTTTAATTAATTCAATTTGTCCGGTGGTTAAGGAAGTACCCGAAGAAGCTACCACATTTTCAACTCCTGCCTGGTGTAATGAAATTACATCAGTGTATCCTTCTACCAAATAACATTTATTGTTTTTTACAATAGATGTTTTAGCATAAAATATTCCGTAAACAATTTTACTCTTGTTATAAATATCATTCTCAGGAGAGTTGATATACTTAGGAGCCTTTTCATTGGTTTTTAAAATTCTGGCTCCAAAACCTACTACTCTTCCACTCAGGTTATGTATTGGGAAAATAACTCTTCCTCGATACATATCCACGGTTTTTTCACCCGAAGTAACAAGTCCAAGCGTTTTTAAAAATTCTAATTTATATCCTGCCTCTGTAGCCGCTTTTAAAAAGTAATCCCATTCTTCAATAGCGAAACCCAATTTAAACTTCTTAATGGTAGCATCATCAAAACCACGTTCATGAAAATAAGAAAGACCTACGGCTCTCCCCATTTCATGTTCCCACAGGTTAGTTGTAAAATGGTTTTCGGCAAATTGATTGGTAATGTACAATGATTCCTTAGCCGATTGCTCCTCTATATATTCGGGCGAAGCTTCTGTTTCCTCTACCGGAATATTATACTTTTTGGCAACATATCGTAAGGCTTCGGGATAGGTAAAATGTTCGTGTTCCATTACGAACTTAATACTGTCACCACTGGCCCCACAACCAAAACATTTATAAATACCTTTAGTTGGTGAAACCGTAAACGAAGGAGTTTTTTCATTGTGAAAAGGACACCTCCCTATCATATTCACCCCACGCCTTTTAAGCATCACAAAGTCACCCACTACCTCCTCAACTCTGGCGGTATCCCTGATGACTTCAATGGTCTCCTTTGTGATCATATACAAATATACGGAAAAGAAGGAAGATTGGGGTTTTCCTTTCACATAACAATCGCTTTTGTTTCCCGCAGATTTCGCTGATGCTAACAGATTATGACGTCTCTACTATTTCGTTTAGGCCCTGTTTTATTTCGCGGATAAACATCCGCCCAGGCGGATGTCATCTGCGAAATAGAATATTGTAGTTAGTTTTAACGGCAAAAAGCAGCGACAAGGCAAGCGTAAATCTGCGAAATCAGCGGGAAACTAAACCATAACTTCCAGCCTGCTTTTACGTATATTTGTACATTAATTCATTTCATGAAAGAATTCTTACTTTTTCTATCCGGTATCATCACTATTGGTTTTGCACAAAACCCTGTACACAACAACAAAGGGTATGTAGATAATATGCTGCATGTAAAATTTACAGATGATACTGTCATTGAAATTACTAATGGAACCATACCGTTAACCACATACATGTCCATCGACTTCATTTCATTTTTTAGTACTCAAGGTTATTGGACACGGGTACATAAAATTTCGAGAGAAGAACTTTCAAGTCTAAGAAAAAATGCAGAGAAAAAATTAGGCAAAAAATTACCAGATCCTAATACCGAATTTTATTTTCATGTATATAATCCGGATCAATTAGCTATTGCTAAATCACTTCTGAAGATGATCAATGGAGTTGAAAGGGTTTTAGAAGTTCCCATTCCATTTAACACCGTTGCCCCGGATTATCAGGGTCAACAACATTATAACAAATCAACTACTTCAGGAATAGAAGCAGAGCTTTTTTGGACAACCTATAACAATCGTGGAGCAGGAATTAAAGTATGTGATATCGAATATGGATTTAATGCTAATCATATTGACCTTCCCAATGTAACAGTAGTTGGTGGTACACCACAAGATCCATTTGGAGGTACAAGTGTTGATCATGGTACCGCAGTATTAGGTGAAATTGCTTCGTTAAACGACAGTGTTGGAACTACGGGTATTGCTTCTGATTGTGAGTTATTTTTTGCAGGGGCATATGTAGATAGTACCTATGATCTATCGTCTGCCATTACCAATGCCATTTCAGTATTGGGAGCAGGTGATGTTATACTCTTAGAACAACAAATTGTAGGACCCAACTATACAGGTTCAGGTCAGTTTGGATTGGTTCCGGTAGAATGGTATGAACCTTATTATGAAGCCATACAGCTAGCCGTTGGTCAGGATATAATTGTGGTTGAAGCAGCAGGTAATGGGGAACAGGATTTAGATGATGTTGACTACTCAGTAGATAATGGAGGACATTATCCTTTTCTGCCCGGCAATGATGCAGGCGCTATTATTGTAGGTGGTGGTGCAGTTAGTGATTCTTTAGGCGGATCATCTACAGCCAGGTCAAGACTTTGGTATACCAATTATGGAAGTGCCATTGACGTACAGGGAAATGGAGAAAGAGTAACCACTACAGGGTATGGAGGATTATTTTCAGCTGATGGTCCTGATGCTAATTATACAGCTACTTTCGGAGGTACATCGGGAGCATCTCCTATAGTTACAGGAGCAGTTGCACTGTTACAATCATTATATAAAGATACCACAAGCAATATAATTACCCCATATCAAATGTTGACCTTACTGCAACAAAGTGGTAAACCTCAGCAAGCCGGAGATTATCCTTTGAGCATGAATATTGGTCCGTTGCCTGATGTGATGAAAGCTTTTTATCAGATTTTTATTTCGGCAGGTATAGAAGAAAATATATCAGGACAAATATTTTTATATCCAAATCCAAGTGATGGGAATATTACCTTATATCAAATGAACGATGTTATTGATATGGAGCAAATCTCCATCACCAACTCATTAGGGGCAATCGTTGGTTTTGAAATCCAAGCTATAGATGAAAATCATTTTCGTATTCAATTAAATGCAGATTCGGGTATCTACTTTCTTAATGGAATTTCGAAGGGTAAAAGTTTTACGAAGAAGATATTAATTAATCGATAAACATTCATGAAAATTTTGCGACCTCAGCTTGATTCTGAACTTCAATTTAAAACCAGCCGAAGTGGAGGTAGTGGGGGGCAAAATGTAAACAAGGTTTCTACTAAAGTAGAATTGAATTTTGATATTGAAGCATCTAATATTCTTACCTCCGAACAAAAACAGATTTTACTGGAAAAATTATCCTCTAAACTCACAAAGGAAGGTTTATTACAGGTGGTTTCGCAAACGGAACGAACCCAGTTAGGCAATAAAAATAAAGTAATAGAAAAGTTTTATAAGTTGATCGAGAAAGCTTTTCATGTTCCTAAAAAAAGAAAGCCGTCCAAGCCGTCCAAAGCAGCTAAAGAAAAAAGACTCTTAACAAAAAAGAGAAATTCGGAAATCAAAAAAATGAGAAATAAAAGAATTGAATAATCGTTATATTTGGGAATGAAAATTACCCGTCTGACCTTATTGCTAATATTCCTAACTAATGCAATTTGCTTCAGTCAGCCCCTGCAACTCATCCCTCAACCTGCCCAATACACCATTACCCGTCAATCTCCTTTTATCCTTACTAAAAACACGCCTTTCTTTTTTGTAAGTGGCAGATGTATGGCTAATGTGATTGAGTTTAATGCCATGCTGAAAAAAACCTATGGGTTTGAAATGAAATGGACCAATGAGATGACCGATACCAATGAAAAAGCTATCTTTTTACATCTCACCAAAGATTCTACCATTCAAAATCCTGAAGGATATAAAATGGAGGTGAACTCCCAACATATTAAAATTACCGCCAATACCCGTGATGGAATGTTTTACGGAACCATGAGTTTATTGCAACTCATGAAACCCTCTATGAATGAAGATGGGGCGTATGAAATTCCGGCATGTACCATTAATGATGAACCCAGATTTGCCTGGCGAGGTATGCACCTGGATGTATGCCGTCATTTTTTCGGAAAAGAATTTGTAAAAAAATATATTGACCTGTTAGCACTCCATAAAATGAATACTTTTCATTGGCATTTAACCGATGACCAGGGATGGAGAATAGAAATAAAAAAATATCCAAAGCTCACCGAAATAGGTGGTTGGCGCAACGGATCAATGATTGGCAGATATGCCGATCATCAGTTTGATACTATTCGTTACGGTGGTTATTATACTCAGGATGATATCAGAGAAATTGTAAAATATGCACAGGCCCGACATATTACCATTGTTCCTGAAATAGAAATGCCCGGTCATGCCCTTGCAGCATTAGCAGCTTATCCTGAGTTGAGTTGCACGGGAGGACCTTTTGAAGTTTGTAAGGAATGGGGAGTATTTGATGATGTATTTTGCGCAGGAAACGATTATACTTTTCAATTTATAGAAGATGTGTTGACGGAAGTAACCAATCTTTTTCCGGGGAAGTATATTCATATCGGCGGAGATGAATGTCCTAAAACCCGATGGAAAGTTTGTAGTAAATGTCAAAAAAGAATGAAGGATAATGGTTTGAAAGATGAACACGAATTACAAAGTTATTTTATAGGGAGGATTGAGAAGTTTTTAAATAGTAAGGGGAAACAAATAATCGGCTGGGATGAAATTCTCGAAGGAGGTTTGGCTCCAAATGCATCAGTAATGAGTTGGCGTGGGGAAGAAGGGGGGATTGCTGCTGCCAATCAACAACACTATGTAGTCATGAGTCCTGGTTCACATTGTTATTTTGATCATTACCAGGGGGACCCCGAATTGGAGCCTCATTCCATTGGAGGATTTACTCCTCTCGAAAAAGTATATAGTTACAATCCGGTACCTAAGGAATTGAATGATACCTTAACTAAATATATCATGGGTGCTCAGGCCAATTTATGGACCGAATATATATTGGATGAAAAACATGCCGAATATATGGCTTATCCAAGGGCCTGTGCATTGGCTGAGGTATTATGGACACCCAAAGAGAAAAAAAATGAGGATAGTTTTCAAAACAGGTTAATAAAACATTTTAGTTTTCTGGATAAACTAAACGTAAACTATGCAACTTCTATTTATCAAATAAAACTTAAACCAGATGTTATTGACAATGAATATGGAATACTGGCACTTATTAAACCTAACCTGGGAGAAATAAATTACAGGGTTAAAGTACTAAACCACCCTGATGATGTGGTTACTGGTAATATCAAATACGACCCAAACATCAATCATGATTATTTAGACTCCGCATTTGTATCGATTACAAAAACAAGTGAACTTACCTTCTGGATTAGTGGAAGAGATACCACAAAAATTATTTCATATTTTTCTAAATCTACTGCAAAAAAAATTACATATGCTACCTCTCCATCAAAATACTATTGCAATGAACCTGATTTTACATTAATTGATGGAATAAAGGCAGACACTCCCAGAAAAAATAATCAATGGAACGCATGGAATGGTGAAGATGTAGAAATGACTATCGACTTGAACGAAGTACAAGAAATTTCTCAGATGGAAATAGGATATTTACATGATCCCGGAAGTTGGATCTGGCTACCCAAAGAAATATCAATATCTATATCTACCAATGGAAAAAAATATAAAACCATTACCAAAGCTGACCTTAATAAAATTAACGATAATCCAAGAAGTCTGTTATTAAATTTTAAAGCCATCAAGGCCAGATATGTAAAAATTAAAGCTGTCAATCCCGGAAAAATTCCGGAAGGAAATCCGGGTGTCGGAGAAGATAGCTGGTTGTTTTTTGATGAAATACTAATTGATTAAAAATACAAACCACATAGGCACATAGAATCACATAGCTATGTTTTCTATGTGCCTATGTGGTTCAAAAAAATATATGATACTAGAAATAGCTTGTTTTAATCCTAAATCTGCCATTATCGCTGCGGAAGCAGGAGCAGATAGAATTGAACTTTGTACCAACTACGCGGTAGGAGGTACCACACCTACGCTGGAAGATTTTACAGAGGTCAGAAAAAAAGTAAAGATTCCCATTTTTGTTATGATTCATCCTAAAGCGGGTGCTTATACGTATACACAAAAAATATTTGACTTGATGAAAAACTCCATCTCCAGTTTTAAAAAGGCCGGTGCAGATGGATTTGTTTTTGCCTCCATGTATACTCCTCAAGGAATCAACATTATTCAAAATAAAGAATTGGTGGAATTAGCCGGCAATTTGCCTTGTACATTTCATCGTGCATTTGATGAAATGAAGGATAAGGAAGAAGCCATCCAAAATATTATCAAATGTGGGTTCAAAAGAATTCTTACATCGGGGAATCCGGGAAAAGCGATAGACAATTTTGATTTGATTAAAAAGCTACAGGAAAAATATAAGGATCAAATTAACATTATGCCGGGCGGAGGAATTCGTTCAGGCAATGTGCAACCGTTTGTTGATAGTGGATTATTTTCTGAGATTCATTCTGCCGGAATTTTGTCGGGTGAAATCGCTGATAAAAATGAAATCAAAGCTCTTATAGAAGCAATTAAATAATGCTTATCCGAAATAAATACTGGGATTACATATGCATGCATAGTCGGGTCATGACCCGACTCCACAGCTTACATTATCTCAATAGTCTTTCTACAGATGAAGCAAAAAATGCGATTGCTGCCAAAACCTACACCCTCTTACCGTTCAAAATAATCTTTCTATTATTTTTCATTACACCCCTAATAACCTATTCCCAAATCATCGAAAAAGAAATTACCGATTGGGAATTTCGAATGGTTGGAGATTCCGTATGGAAAAAAGCCAAAGTACCGGGAACCATCATTGATAATTTTGTGGATTTGTCTGATATTACTAATCCCCAACATCCATACTATGGAGATAACGAAAAATTATATCAATGGATAGGAGAAAAAGATTGGGAGTTTAGGACAAACCTACACTTTTCAACTTCTGAAATTAATCATTCACCACAATATGTTTTGGTTTTTGAGCAACTAGATCTATTTGCCAAAGTAAATATTGATGGTCATATTTATTATCATCAAAACGCATTTTATCCTGCTCAATGTCCATTTATACCTACTCACGAGTTAACACCAGTGCATATTACCTTTTTTTCAACAAACAATAAAGCTCTTCAGCTTCAAAATCAAGATTCTTTAAAACTTCCTGGAGGTGAAAGAGTTTATGCTAGAACTCCTCAATACCAATTTGGTTGGGATTGGGGACCAAAATATCTAAATATGGGAATAAGAAGAAATGTTGTTCTGAAGAAGCTTCCAGACGAACGTAGTTATTTTTCACATTTTAATATTAAAACCGAAAAAGCTGGTAAAAAAAATGCAACTGTTAAGCTTGACTTTATAATTACAACTCCTCTTAATACCGTTGATATATATATATTCAAATATGAGAATGGCAATAAAAATGAAACTAAAATTTCTAGGTCTGTTCAATTAGAGCCAAATAAACCGATGAAATATTGGTTCGAACAGATGAATTCATGGTGGCCAAATGGAATGAATCAAAAATCTTCTTATCATGAATTTGAAATAAAAATTACTCCTCCAGGAGACACCACAACTATTTTAAAAAAAAGATTTTATTACGCCGTATGTGATATAAAACTGATAAAAGAAAAAGACAAAAAAGGTGAATCTTTTTATTTTACCGTAAATGGGGAAAAAGTTTTTGCAAAAGGAGCCAATTATATTCCTGATGATGGTTTTCATCCGGGTAAAAAAACACAACAACTAGTGAAATTAGCGGCAGATGCCAACATGAACATGCTCCGTATATGGGGTGGCGGGACCTATCCTGAAGAGGATTTTTATATTGAGTGTATGAAAAACGGCATCATGATATGGCAGGATTTTATGTTTGCATGCGCCATGTATCCAGGCAACCAGGATTTTTTCGACAATGTGTATGAAGAAGCTAATTTTCAAACTGGCAGATTGGCAAACTATAACCATATAGCTACCTGGTGTGGAAACAACGAAAATGAAGAAGGCTGGAAAAATTGGGGTTGGCAAAAAGAATTTAATTATTCTTCATCTGATTCATCAATAATATGGAATAATTATTTAGCCTTAACGGATACTATATTACACTATCATATCTCTAAAAATTTTGAATATGAAAAATACATTTCTACTTCCCCCAAGCACGGTTGGGGTCGTAAAGAAAGCATGACAGAAGGAGATTCTCATTATTGGGGAGTTTGGTGGGGATTAGAACCCATAGAAAAATACAATGAAAAAGTGCCCCGTTTTATGAGTGAATTTGGGATGCAGGGAATGCCTGATATGGAAACGCTGAAAAAAGTCATTCCTGATTCAGCCATGAATTTTGATTCGCCACTTTTCAAAAATCATCAGAAACATCCAACAGGTTTTCAAACCCTCGATCATTATTTAAAAGAATACTTAGTAATTCCGGATAACATGGAAGATTACGCATATGCTACTCAAGTTTTACAGGCATATGCACTCACCACCGCCATTGAAGCTCAACGAAGAACCATGCCCTATTGTATGGGTAGTTTGATCTGGCAATTAAATGATTGCTGGCCGGTAACCAGTTGGAGTTTAGTAGATAGTGAGTTGAAAAAGAAAATTGCCTATGATGAGGTTTGGAGAGTCTTTGGTCCATCCTTATTATCTCTACAAGAAGAAGAAAACTCTTACGATATTTATTTGGTCAATGAGAATATGACTATACAAAACATAGAACTCATAATAGATATAAATGATTTTTATGGGAAAAATGTATGGGAAAAATCTGTGAGGACTAAGGCCCCTCAAAATTCTTCCTCAAAAATTTATTCTATTGATAAAAAAAGTCTTGTTGACATTGACTTAACACAGGTATACTTGTATTGTTATATTAGAACTTCAGATAAAGTTCTTGTTCGTCCTCCAATAACCGAAGCTTATTTTCATTTTGTAAGACCCAATCAACTCAAACTTCCAAAAGCAGATTTTGAAATTATAGAAGAAGATGGAATTTATTATTTTAACAATAAAACATACATTCCATACTTGTTATTTCCGTTGAATCTAGGTTATTACGGCGAGTTTTGGGGAAATACACCTCCTGGAAAATATTCTTTATCAATCAATAAGGAACAAGCTAATTATTTAAAGGGGCATTTGACTGAAATCAGATGTTTGAATGGATTATTGAATAAATAATCACCAGAGATTCTTGCCTGCACAGGAGTCTCCCCAACTTTTACTTCTTTACCATCACCATCGAATCCAGAATCTTTAATAGAGTGGATTTGTTTTGTTGCATCAAATCTACATCACCCCAGAAATAAATAATTAATCCATATTTTTTACCATTGACGGTAAGATACCATACCTCATCATCCAACATTCCCATGTATTCATCCGAAGCACCTTCCGGTAATTCCCATGTTGATTTAGACCATGTAAAATTCATTTTTTTAGCATCGTAATTATCCTGTGGAACCGCTTCTACAAACTTATAATGATAGTCCCAAACATAATCCCGTTTTCGCATCAAATCAGTTTCTGCAATTGTATTGTCATATGGATATAAAACCATTCCGATTTTTCGATCCGGGCCATAATTGATGGTTCCCGAACAATCACATACCGAACTTCCGTATTCATCCCAACTGCCAAAGCCACCTCCAAACCCGTCAATCTCCCAATCATCAGGTAATTTATATTTTACATTATAGCCCGATTGATCAACCACTTGCCAGGTTTGAGCAAAACAATTGACTCCAACAAACAAAAAGGATAACATAATTAGATTCTTCATAAAGTAAGTTTGTACAATGGTACGGTTTTTAAGGGGTATTTAGTATAGTCAATACAACAGATTACCTATAAATGTGTACTTTAGTAGCATGAAAAAAATCATCCACCTTTCTATTGTGCTTTTACTGGTTATTCATGGCTTTTCGCAAGAGCTGACCAACATCAAAAGAGTTCCGTTAGACTCTATTAAAGATGTAGATGTAATAGCATTCGGTTCCTGCAATCATCAGCTTTTTTCACAAGAGATGTGGTTAAATATCATGGATAATAAACCGGATGTATTTGTCTTTTTAGGTGATAACGTGTATGGTGATTGTAAAACGGTAGATTGTTTGGTAAAAACATATAACCAACAATTAAAAAAACCATACTTTTTAGATTTTATGGAAAAGATTCCCATGATAGGGACTTGGGATGACCATGAATATGGAACCAATAACAGTGGAATAGAAAATCCAATTAAAAAAGAAAGTCAAAAATTGTTTTTGGATTTCATGGGAGAACCTGCTAATTCTCCTAGAAGAATTCAGGAAGGAATTTATACCTCCTATACATTTGGGAAAGAGGGTCAAAAAGTAAAATTCATTTTATTGGATGAACGATATTTTAGAGAAAAGCCAAGTGCTGAAGCTGAAATGTTAGGAGAAAAACAATGGCAATGGTTCGAAAAAGAATTGAATTCCTCCGATGCTCAAATCAATATCATCGGCAGTGGATCCCAATTTTTAGCTGACAGACCTACTACTGACAGATGGGCTCAATATCCAAAATCACAAAAAAGAATGTATGATATCATTAAAGCTTCCAAAAAACAAGGGGTATTCTTTTTAAGCGGTGATATACATGCCGCCGAGATGAGTGTAAATACCTCTACTGATTTAAATTATCCTATATATGATTTTACCAGTAGTGGAATGACCCATGCACATCTATCCCCTAAAATTTTCAAAAACTCTTATAAAATTCAAAAAGCATCTTGTGTATTAAACTATGGTTTAATTACAATTAAGTGGAGCGACCCTATAAGTATAAAAGTGGAATTTAAAGACATTCAAAATTTTACTATTCAGGAAAAGACCATGTACCTGGAAGATTTAATGGCGAAATAATTTTTTAGGAAATTATCCCAAACTTCCAACCATCTTTTAGTAAGGTGGAAATAATTTCAGGTAAGATATTGGGCAACCTATCGACTGTTTTATCATTGTCATGCATAACGATAATAGATCCATCACCAATGTGATGGGTAACGTTATCAATTACCTCTTCATTAGTAACATTCTCATCATAATCTTTACTCAAAACATCCCACATCACAATTTTATAATGGTGCTTGAGCACTTTAAACTGAATAGGAGTAATACGCCCGTAAGGTGGCCGAAATAATGATGATTGAATTATTTCAGCCGATTTTTTTACATCTTCCATATATTCATCAACGGGTATTTTCCATCCACTGCGATGTGAATAGGTATGATTACCTACAGTATGTTCTTCGTCAATAATTCTTTGGTAAATATTCGGATACTCTTCCACATTTTTACCAATGCAAAAAAAAGTGGCTTTGATATTATATTGCTTCAGGAAATCTAATATGTAAGGAGTAGCAACCGGATGTGGTCCATCATCAAAAGTGAGGTATAATGTTTTTCCTTTGCCCGGAATATTCCAGCAAATATCCTTATTGTACACCTGTAGCCAGGAGGGTATTTTTGTTAAAGCGGGCAAGATGTTGTAATTTGTATCAAATTTACTGAATAGATGAAGAAGTATTTGTTAATGGGCTTGGTTATTTTGTCGATGACAGCTTGCGAATATCAGGAATTAGCTGAAGCCGAGATAAATGGTACTAAACACACCTATAATCAGGATCAGGTAACTGCTTTGTATCAAACTACGGGAAGCCAAACTTCGTCAATAGTAGTAGCTGATGATGGGACCACAGCATTTACTTTTACTATTAATAGTAATTTAAAAGGTACCTATACCTGCGCCAATGGTTCGGGGGCTGTGGCTACTATTCATGTTCACTATCAGGGACAAAATTTCAGCACCCAATATGCAGGTTCCAGTGGCACCATTGATTTAATTACCAATGGTGGCAATTTAATTGAAGGAACGTTTGGTGGAACAATCAGAAACATTGATGGTACAAGTACCATCAATGTTACTAATGGAAAATTTTCGGGTAGGGCTTATTAATGCATTACTCCTAATAATCCCAACAACAATACAATACAACCTGCCAGGATACACAATCCTCCTAGCGCATAAAATATCCACCATACACCATGTCCAACTGCAAATGCCAGAATGGCTCCTATCACAATCAATACTACTCCAACAACAAATAAGATAATCATGATTTTTAGCCAACCACTCAAAGCTGTTTTTTGAGTTTGTTTTACTTTGTTCAGGTGATAATCTGATTTATAGTTATGATGTTTTACCACTTGGTCCTTGATGGTTTTATGCTTTGTAGTGGTTACATCTGCTGTTTTGCTTCTCGTATTGTCACTCCTAGAAGGAGCTTCATTGAGTGCTACCACCTTTTCTTCCGATTTTAACGCTAGTTTTTCTTCCTCAATATGTCGTGGCAGCAAATCAGCTTTCGGAACCGGTAACCTTTCAGTCGTTTCCATATCAGGCATTTTTTCAACTCTTACTCTAGGATGTTGGTAGGTCCATGTATTACATGAATATATGAGTAAAAGAGAAATAAAAAATAATGATAGTTGCGTAAAAGTTTTCATTCTTCCGTCCATAGGTTTCTTTTTTAGTTGAACATTAAATTAAGTAATTGTGATGAAAGTTTTCCTTAAGAAAATATTGAATTCTATCGGGCTGCTTTTTTCCACATCACTGATTCCTTCTTTCGCAAAAATCTAACCAGACCCAAAAGGACGGATGTGTTCATCATAAGAAAATAAAAGGGCAGGAATAAAAAACCGGGCAGCTTAACATTACGCAAAACCAGGCCCAGCAAGGCTAATGTGTAAAATGCGACTTGGGCAATAAAAAATGTATTAAAAAATATTTTGGCATCATCTACCAACACCTCGCATCTCAAAATGATAAAATTACTCGTCAATATGAGAATTAAACAAGGAATGCTGGTTATCCATCGCAATACACGATGAGAAAAAAACTGGAATACAAACACTGAATTTTTAAACGGATTAAATACAAACATATTTCTATTTAATGTTTGAAATACTCCAGCAGATATTCTCACTTTACGATTAAATTCATCAGATAAAGTATTACTGGGTGGTTCAATAGCAAATGCTTCAGGTTGGTAGCCAATGATTTTATTTTGACGAATAATACTTAATGATAATTCCATATCATCCAATATGGCATCCACAGGAATAGGTTTAAAAACTGAACGACGAATGGCAATCAATTCCCCGGCAGCACCGGTTAGTGAATACATGTTGGCACTTTGTTTTTTAATGAAGGATTCATACTTCCAGTAAATACCCTCACCTCCGGTACTTCCGTCAGTCATCAAAACTTTTTTCTCCCCGGAAACAGCACCAATTTTCTCATTCCCAAATGCTGACACCAATTGTTTAAATCCGGATTCGTTTACCATGGCATTCGCATCTGTAATGATTACAATATCCCCTACAGTCTTTTCCATAGCCTTATTAATGGCAGCAGACTTTCCTAATCTTACCAATTCATGTAAATGTAAGACCCTTTCGTCAGTAAATGTCAGGTTGGCACTTCCATCAGTACTCCCATCAGTAATAAGTATTATCTGCCCCTTTTCAAAACCTTGTAGTCCTGCCAATGTATTCTCTATTTTTTTGTGCAATATGCCTGCTTCATTGTATGCCGGAATAATAATAGTAACCGGAATATTTTCAGGTTGTAAAGGCTTTATTTTTTTACGAAACAGCCCTAGAAAGGTGGCCAAAATTCCATAACCCACATAAGCATACAGCAATATGCCCAGTGAAATACAAAAAACATATATGCTTATTTGGCTTACCATGGAGTTATGTAAAGGTATAAAAAAGCCCCTAAAATGGGCTAAAACCCTTTTTATCAGAAGGTTTCTTTCAATTTTAAGAGATAAAATACCATTGTATCAGTTGGAAGTATTATTTTTAGCGAAAATAACTGGTTTTGAAGTTTCTATATAATTTCGGAAAATATTGTATGCTTATTGGCAGGGCCTTCGGTCGTATTGACAAAGGAACTGTTTTCTGGAAATCAGTGATTCGTGAAATTGATAAGTTAGGATTAGGTTCACTTACAATCGTTTCAATCATTTCATTTTTTATCGGCGCTGTAATTGCTATTCAGCTAGCCGTTCAAATTACCTCTCCTCTTATTCCAAAATTTACCATCGGATACGGAACAAGAGATACCATGATTTTAGAATTCTCATCTACCATTATCGGGTTGATACTTGCAGGTAAAGTAGGAAGCAATATTGCCTCAGAATTAGGCAGTATGCGTGTATCAGAACAAATAGATGCGTTGGAGATTATGGGAATTAATTCGGCTAATTTTTTGGTACTTCCCAAAATTGTAGCAGCTATGATCATTAATCCTTTTCTTACAGTTATCAGCATAATTATTGGAATATTTGGAGGTTATGTTGGTTGTGTAGTAAGCGGTATGGTAGATAGCGAAACATTTATCATGGGAGCTCAATATTATTTTGTACCGTATTATGTAGTATATAGTTTAATCAAAAGTGTGGTATTTTCTTTTATCATTACTTCCATTGCTTGTTTTAGGGGGTATTATGTAGAGGGGGGTAGCGAAGAAGTAGGAAAAGCAAGTACAAAAGCAGTAGTAAATGCCAGCATCAGCATATTATTGTGGAACCTCATCTTAACAGCCTTGTTACTTTTATGATAGAGGTAAAAAACGTACATAAATATTTTGGTGACAACCACGTATTAAAAGATGTGTC
>CAZUXM010000018.1:33131-42836 GCA_964624635.1 uncultured Candidatus Competibacteraceae bacterium | reverse complement strand
ACAACCTACAGGTACGGGTGATACCTGGTATTCCCGTTCATTTAATTTTTCAGCAATACCTGCTTTAAACAATAATCCTAATGTTGGTTTTAGAATTGTTTCTGATTTTGATCCCACTTTAGGTACTCAATATTTATCTGCTCGTTCAACCAGTGTATATGGTACTTCAGGAACTTGTCGTTTTGATTTAATTACTGTTACTGAAAATGCAGGAACTGTAAATGCTGTAATGAATATTACTTCACCTAATTCAGGACCTTGTAAAGCTGTCATTACTACATCCGTTCATACTACTGCAACAGGTGGTGGTATTGATTATACAATATCTAATGATACAGTTACATTTCCAGCATTAAGCAGTGCATCACAAAACTTTGCTATTAACATTAATGATGATGTTATTCCTGAAAATGCTGAATATGTAAGTTTTAAAATTGGCAGTGTAATTAATGGTAATATCGGTACCAATAATTTTCATATTCTATACATCAGAGATAACGACTATACCCCACCTACTGCAACTAATGAAGTAATGTTACAATTACTTTCAAGCTTTTCTACAGGAGCAGAAGGAAGCAATTCTGCCGAAATAGTTGCTTATGATTCAGCCTCTCAAAAATTAGTAACTGCCAATAGTATTGCCAATCGTTTGGATATTATCGATTTTTCTAATCCAGCTACTCCGGGTCCAATCACTTCAATTAGTGTAGCAGCATTGGGAGGTATCAATAGTGTAGATGTTAGAAATGGTTTTATTGCGGTGGCTTTACAAGGAGTAAATCCACAAGACAGTGGTAAGATTGCATTTTTTGATATGACAGGTACTTTAGTAAGTCAGGTAACTGTTGGTGCTATGCCTGATATGATTACTTATAACCATGCAGGTACCAAAGTATATGCTCCTTGCGAAGGCGAGCCAACATTAGCGACCTATGCTCAAGACCCTGAAGGAAATATTGCTGTAGTTGACATTAGTGGAGGAATACCTTCAGTAACCAATGCGAATGTAACACTTATTAATTTCAACTCTTTTGATTCTCAAATTTCAACATTAAGAGCAACAGGTGTTCGTATTTATGGAAACTTAGGTTTGGCTACCGTATCTCAGGATTTAGAGCCAGAGTATATCACCATTAGCGATGATGATCAAACAGGTTGGGTTACTTTACAAGAAGCAAACGCTATAGCTAAAGTTAATTTAGTAACCAATACAGTAACTGATATTATTCCATTAGGAACTGCGAATCATTCATTAACTTCTAATGGGTTGGATGCATCTGACCAAACTTCCGGAATCAATATCGCTAATTATCCGGTAAAAGGATTATATCTGCCGGATGCAATTACTCATATGAGTATTGGAGGTACCAATTATATTTTTACCGCAAATGAAGGTGATGCCAGGGCTGATTTTGGTGCTGCTAACAATGAAGAATCAAGAATTTCAGGTCTTACTTTAGATCCAACTGTTTTTGTTGATCAGAATATTTTAAAATCAAATTTCTTTTTAGGTAGGTTAAATGCTACTAATAGAACCGGTGATACTGATAATGATGGAGATATAGATGAGATTCATGTGTATGGCTCAAGAGGGTTTAGTGTTTGGGATGAAAATGGAGTGTTGTTATACAACAGTGGAAATTTGTTAGAACAAATTATTGCCAATCATCCAACTTTCTCAACTATATTTAATGCTACCAATACCAACTCCGTTACTCAGAAAAACAGAAGTGATGACAAGGGTCCGGAAATTGAAGGAGTAGCTGTGGCAAACCTTGATGGTGATAATATTTTGTTTGCTTCATCTGAAAGAATTGGAGGGGTATTCTTATTCAATATTGATAATCCTATATCGCCAAGATATATTGGTTATTATAATAACCGTACCACTACTTTGCCTACCGGACCTGACAGAGGTGCTGAAGGAATCATTTATATTTCTGCTGAAGAGTCTCCAAACGGAAACCCAATTGTGATTCTTGCTAATGAAGTGTCAAGTACCCTTAGTATCTATCAGGTAAATACTTGTGCTGCATTATCAGGTATAGATATCACTACTACACCTAACGATTCAATTTGTATTGGTGATGATGCTACATTCACTACAACAGTTACAGGAACACCCAACTTACAATGGTTAGAGAACAATGCTGATATTGTTGGTGAAACTGGTACTTCTACTACTGTAAATACTGCAGGTTATTATTCATTAGCAGTACAAAACTCAGCTTTCTCTTGTGCTGATACTACAGAACAAATTCAAATTGTAGTAAATGCATTACCTACAGTATTAGGTAATGTTACCGATAATGATATTTGTAATGGAGATACAGTAGTGTTTAATGGTTCAGGAGCTACTTCATATGCATGGACTAATTCAGTAGTTGATAATACTGACTTTATTCCAACAGCTACCAATACTTACACTGTTACAGGTACTGACGTGAATGGATGTACCAATACTTCAACAGTAACAGTTAACGTAAATACACTTCCAATAGTAGGAGGAAACGTAACTGATAATGATATTTGTTCCGGTGATACAGTTGTATTTAACGGATCAGGAGCTACTTCTTATACCTGGACAAATTCAGTGGTTGATAATACTGATTTTATACCTACGGCAACTAACACTTATACTGTAACAGGTACTGATGCTAACGGATGCTCAAATACTTCAACGGTAAGTGTAACTGTAAATTTACTTCCAATAGTAGGAGGAAACGTAACTGATAATGATATTTGTACAGGTACCCAAGTTACGTTTAATGGAACCGGAGCCACTTCATATATTTGGACTGGCGGAGTTACTGATGGATCTCCATTTACTCCAACTGGAACTAATACTTATACAGTAACCGGTACTGATGCTAACGGATGTAGTAATACTACAACTGTTACGGTAACAGTAAACAATTTGCCAACGGTTACCTTCAATCTTACAACTGATTCGGTTTGTGTTAACCATGGAGCTTTAACTTTAACTGGTGGTTCTCCTGCAGGTGGATTATATAGCGGCACAGGTGTTACCGGCTCATCATTTAACCCTGCAACAGGTACAGGAAGTTACGTAATTACTTATACCTATACAGATGCTAACGGTTGTGTAAACAACGACACGGAAAATCTATTGGTAAGCGGATGTTTGAATATTTATAACGAAACAATTGAAGAGGTAATGATTTATCCGAATCCTACTGAAAGTTTCTTCTATGTAAAAACTAACACTGCTGAGGTATATCAATTAAGCATCTTTGATATGAGTGGAAAAGTAGTTTACATGGGTAATACTTCAGATGCGGGTATGATTGATGTTTCAAATTTAAATTCAGGAACCTATATAGTTAAGTTAGAAAATAGTAACAAAGTGTACAGAAGCAGATTGATTAAAAAATAACAATAGCCAAATACACCTGCTCGTAAAAAAGGTCAGCCTTGTCTGTTGGGCTGACCTTTTTTTTTATTTAAATAAGAAATAAGTGAGATGTTTATTTCCCCTGCTCCTTCAACTTATTATATTCTTTTTCTGCCGAAAAGATACCAGTAGCATGATATGCTTTAAAATATTGAAATACCAATCCGATTCCCCAACCGAGCATACTCCACATAGGCCAAAAATAGCTCTGGTCGCCAAAGAACCAGAATCCCACAAATAAAAGGTGGATGATGATATAGCTTAATAAACTCCATTTGAAACCGGCTCTTTTTTTAGCAGAATACCATAGTTCCATGTCTTTTTGATTGTTTGTTGTTTCCATAATGATGAATGGGTGTCGTTTTTATTTTTTAGGATTTAAATAAATTTTTAAATGTTCCACATATTCTTCAAATGCTTTGAGCCCCTTTTTGCTAACCTTGCATACCGTAAGTGGATAATTATTACGAAATGATTTATTGACTTCGATATACCCGGCTTGTTTTAATTTATCAATCTGTACACTTAAGTTACCTGCAGTAGCATTGGTTTTTTCTTTTATAAAAGTAAACTCTGCTTCTTCCAGCGATACCAGTAATGACATGACTGCTAAACGCAATTGTGAATGTAATATGGGATTAAGGTCTTTAAACATTCTTTTTGTAATTGCTTTTTAAAATATGACCCGGAATAATATATGAACCAATAATTACACCCATAAGTATGATGAGTTGATATTCAAAATCAACAAAAAATGCGGCACTACCACCTACCCAACAAATAAATCCTCCAATAATGAGGGGTTTAAATTTCATAATACCACCTGAAATAAAAGTACCTATCCCATACAATAACATAATGAATGGGTAAGTAATTTCCCATCCAATTTTTGAACTGATAAGTAAGGTTACCAGTAAACAAATTCCAAAAGCCATCCATGTATATCCCAACATATGATCAACTAATGTTTTGGCACGTTTACTATTTTTTTTTCGTTGGGTAATTCCATATATCATAGATATAATTCCACCCAAGGGCATTAAAATTGGCCAGGTAATAAATGAATATTCAATATTCATTTTCATCATGATATAATTACCAATAGCAGCAATGAGCACCAACCATCCCCATAATAGATACAAGAAACCATTGTCACTCATTTCTTTTTTTGCTTCCAAAATCATTTGTTGTATGAGTTGAAAGCTTTGCTCGGCATTTATATTTTTATCTTCCATAGTTAAGATATGTATATGGCAAATATAGACTAGTTTATATTATAAACTAATTTATATAATGTTAATTATCTTTATAATATTGATAATCAGTAATATATTTTTTATTATATTACCATTAATCCTCTTAATTTTGGAGGTATGACAGAACATTTACTCTTATTACATGGTGCCTTAGGGGCAGCATCACAATTTAAAATTCTAAGCAATCGCCTAAAAGAACATTATACAGTTCATTCGTTTAACTTTATAGGTCACGGTGGAACAACAATTCCTGATCAAATATTGATGCCTGATTTGGTGAATCAATTGGATGAGTATATCCAAAAAAATATTTCAGAGGAAGATGTATTGCGAATTTTTGGATATAGTATGGGGGGATATGTGGCATTAATGTTAGCGTCAAAAGAAAATAGCAGAATTGACAGAATCATTACGTTGGGGACTAAGCTAGAATGGAATGAGGAAATAGCATCTAAGGAAATAAAGATGTTGAATCCTGATGTAATTGAACAAAAAGTACCGGCATTTGCTGAAGAGCTAAAAAACAGACATCAACCCGAAGATTGGAAATTATTAATGAATAGAACTGCTGGAATGATGTTGGATCTTGGTAATAACCAATACTTGAATGAAGAAGTATTTAAACCCATAAAGACTCCGTGTAAACTTATGTTGGGTGATAATGATAATATGGTAACTAGAGAAGAAACGATATTTGCGCATCAATTAATAATCGATTCGGATTTAGTTTTTTTACCGGATACTGCTCATCCAATTGAAAAAGTAGGTGTGGAACTTTTAATTAAAGAGTTAGTAGAATAATATATTTTAGTTGAATGAATTATTTTACCCGAATCATATTAATTGTTTTATCTACATGGATTGGTTGCTTGTATGCACAATCAGTTTCTGTAAAAGATTCATTGTTAAAGGCACTTGATGGAGCGCCCATGGATTCTACTCGTTTCAATATTTTGTCTGAATTGATTTATACCGTGTATCTTGATAATCCAAGAGAAGCATTGGAGTATAGCATTCAAATGACTGAAACATCAAAAAAAATTGGATTCAAAACAGGGATAGGTTATGGATATTCATATGAGGCGTACTTTTATGAAACCTTAGGCGATATAGACAAAGCACTATTGAATAATAAAAATGCCTTATCTATTTTTTTAGAACTGGATTCAATTACAGACGCAGCCATTACATATAACAATATGGCTAATATTTATAAGAATATAGGCGAAATTGATCTTGCTATAGAATATAATTTCAAAAGCTTAGAAATGAAATTGGAATTAGGAGACACTAACTTAATCGCCAATACAATTAATAACATTGGACTTATTTATTTTAGTCAGGGAAAAATTAAACAAACCATTGAGTCATTTACCAAAGGTTTTACTTTGTATCGTGAAATTGGTCAAGAATTGGGAATGGCGAATTCTCTTCGCCATTTATCTTTTGTATTCATTTCACAGAAACATTTTGATGAGGCAATTATTTTGTTGTGGAAGGCCTATAAACTATATGAAAAAAAAGGTGATAACTCAGGAATGTCATATTGTTTGAATGGGATTGGTGATTCGTATTTTAAAAAAGAAGAATATGATAAAGCATTGTATTTTTATAATCTACAACTTGCAAAACTCAAATTAACCGAAGAAGTTAGAGAAAGAGGATATGCTCAATATGATATTGGAAATACTTATTATCAATTAAATAAACCCGAAATAGCCTTAGAATATATATTAAAGGGATTAAGTGTTCTTCAAGATATTAAAGAAAAAACTGGAATCGCAGACGGCACCTATTTTTTAGGAAAAATATATTTAGAACAAGGGAATAATACAAAAGCACTAGCGTATTTAAAAGAATCATACAAAATATCGGAAGAATTAGGATTTCCTATACAGGTGATGAACTCATCTAAATTACTTTGTCAAATTTATAAAGAACAAGGGCAGCCCGGTTTAGCATTTCCTGTGTATGAAAGATATATATTAATGAGAGATAGTCTTGAACATGATGAGGGAAGGAAGCTGATTATGGAGCAGAAGGTTAAATTTGAAGAAGATAAGTTGACTTTTATTAGAGAACAGGAAAACATTCGTGAACAGGAAAAACAAGTCAGGGAATTAAAAAGAAGAAATATATTACAATATTCTCTCATTTTTTTAGTGATTTTAGTTTTTTTCGGGATTATATTATTTGCCGGATTTATAAAAACATCAGAGCAAACGGCTCAGTCTTTTATATTTGTAGCATTGTTGATATTGTTTGAATTCTTATTGGTATTAACAGATCCAACGGTTGACAGGATTACTTCCGGGGTGCCTATTTATAAGCTTTTGGCGAATACTTTATTGGCTTTTTTAATCTTCCCTATTCATAGGTTTGCAGAAAAGAAATTAAAAAAGAGATTGACCAATAGGATAAACTGATTCGGCGCCCCTGTAAAATTATTATCTTTATACTCTATGAAATCAATCAATAATATAGCTGTTTTTTGCAGTGGAGGCGATGCTCCCGGAATGAATGCTTGTATTCGTGCAGTAGTACGAACCGGAATTGCCAATGGATGTAAAGTATTTGGAATTTTTAGAGGATATGAAGGAATGATTAATGATGAGTTTATTGAACTCAATGCATCAATGGTGGGGAATATTATTCAAAGAGGTGGAACGCTTTTAAAAACAGCCAGAAGTGAAGAGTTTAGAACCGAAGCAGGTAGAAAAAAAGCATATCTCAATTTGAAAAAAAGAAACATTGATGGTATTGTGGCCATTGGTGGTGACGGAACTTTTACCGGAGCATCTATATTCATGAAAGAGTATCCTGATATTAGTATTACAGGTGCACCCGGAACCATTGATAATGATTTGAGTGGTACTGATTTTACCATAGGTTATGATACAGCCATTAACACTGTAATACAGGCGATAGATAAAATCAGAGATACCGCTGATGCGCATGACAGATTATTTTTTGTGGAGGTAATGGGGCGTGATAGCGGATTGATTGCATTGTATGGTGGAATAGGTTCAGGTGCAGAAGCTATTGTAATTCCAGAAACCCCTACCAATGTTGATCGTTTGATACAAAAACTGGAAAGAGGGTTTAATCGTAAAAAATCATCTCGTATTATTATTGTTGCCGAAGGTGATGAATCCGGAGGTGCTACCATATTAGCTGAGAAAGTAAAAGAAAAATTCAGTTACGATACAAGAGTTACCATACTCGGACATATTCAAAGAGGTGGAAGTCCAACATGTAATGATAGGGTGTTGGCAACAAGATTAGGTTATGAAGCGGTTGAAGCTTTAATGAGAGGCAGGCAAGGAGTAATGGCCGGACAGGTAAATAATCAAATTGTACTTACTCCATTTTATCAAGCCATAAAAGATGATGGAAAAATGAATATGCAATTGGTTAGAATGGCTGAAATACTTTCTCTTTAGTTTCAAATTTTAGATTTCAAGGGGCATATTCTAATCATTTATTTAAGATTAAATTGAGAAACCTGAAGTCTGGAATCTGAATTTTAAACTATGAACAAGTTAGCATCAGATATATTCAATAAAGGTCACGTCTTAAAATATGTAGACGTGATTCTTCCCTTGGCATTGCCCCGGGTACTAACTTATTTTGTACCTCCTGAATTGGAAGATGAAATTGGGATAGGACAGCGTGTAGTGATTCAATTACAAAAAGAAAAATTATACACCGGAATTATTTCCAGAATCAGTAATCAAAAACCAGATTACGAAACAAAACCTATTGTTGCTTTATTAGATAAAAACCCTATCGTTCATGAATCACATTTGAAGTTTTGGGAGTGGATAAGTACTTATTATATGTGTACTTTAGGTGAAGTAATGACGGCTGCATTGCCAAGTGGATTAAAATTGAATTCGGAAGCTAAAATTGTTTCATCAGACATTGAAGGCTTGAATCATGATATACTAACGGATAGAGAATTTATGTTAGTAGAGGCGTTGGAACTGCGTCAGTTCTTAACCATGGAAGATGTACAACATGTTTTGGGTATTAAAACAGTACAACCTATTTTAAAAAGTTTGGTTGATAAAGGTTTTATCATTATTGAACAAGAACTCAAACAAAAATTTAAACCTAAATACGAAATATATATTGAACTATCGGATGATGCTGATAAGGAAGAAAACCTGAAAAAAATATTTGATGAGTTGGTAAAAGCTCCCAAACAATTGGAAGCATTAATGTTGTATGTACATCTTACCTCAAGATACACTGATAAGGTTCGGCAAATAAAAAAACAAAGTTTGTTGGATGATGAAAGGGTAAGTACCACCGCCATTAAAGAATTGGTGAAGAAGGGTGTCTTTATCGAAAAAAAATTGGAGACAGGACGTTTTGCCCATGAGCAAGTAAATTTACAGGAACAAAAACAACTTACAACCGAGCAAAAAAGAGCCTTAGGCGAAATAAATGCACACTTCGATAATAAAGATGTGGTATTATTACATGGAGTTACCTCAAGCGGTAAAACTGAAGTATACGTAAAATTGATTGAAGAAGCTGTAAGTAATGGGAAACAAGTTCTGTTTTTGTTACCTGAAATTGCTTTAACTACTCAATTAATACAACGCATTAGTTTTTATTTCCCGGGAATGGTGGGTGTATATCATTCTAAATTTAATGAGAATGAAAGGGTAGAAGTATGGAATAATGTATTGAAATTTGATTATCAAAAAGGGCTACAGCCTTTTCAGATTATTATGGGAGCCAGATCAAGTATGTTTTTACCTTTTACCAATTTAGGTTTGGTGATTGTTGATGAAGAGCATGACCCCAGCTATAAACAATATGATCCTTCGCCTAGATACCATGCCAGGGATGCTTCCATTTATTTAGCATCTACTCACCAGGCAAAAGTATTGTTGGGTTCGGCTACTCCATCTGCAGAATCTAATTACAACGCTACTAAAGGCAAATACGGTTTAGTACAAATGCTAAAAAGATATGGTGATGTACAAATGCCTGATATTACTACTGTAGATATTAAACGAG
>CAZUXM010000018.1:19028-33121 GCA_964624635.1 uncultured Candidatus Competibacteraceae bacterium | reverse complement strand
ATGGACACTTTAGTTTTGAACTGATTGAAGAAATGAAAGCTTCACTTGAAAAAAGAGAGCAAGTAATATTATTTCAAAACAGAAGAGGGTTTTCGGTGATTGTACAATGTGCTACATGTGGTGATGTTCCCAGCTGTAAAAATTGCGATATCACTTTAACCTATCATAAAAATTCTGATCAGTTAAGATGTCATTATTGTGGATATAACATCCCCATGATAAAAACATGCACTAAATGTAAAAGCCCTGCACTTTCGACGAAGGGATTTGGAACCGAAAAAATTGAAGAAGAACTGGAGAAAATTTTACCGGGAGTAAAGGTAGGTAGATTAGATTTTGATACTACTCGTAAAAAACATTCATATTACGAAATCTTACAGGATTTTGCAGATGGACATATTGATGTATTGGTAGGAACACAAATGGTTACAAAAGGATTGGATTTTGACAACGTATCGTTAGTGGGAATATTAAATGCTGATAATATGTTACATTATCCTGATTTCAGGGCTAATGAAAGAGCATTTCAATTAATGATTCAGGTAAGTGGAAGAGCAGGTAGAAGAAACAAGCAAGGAAAGGTGATTATTCAAACATATGATCCCCAACACAAAACTATTCAACAAGTGCTTCAGAATGATTATACAGCGATGTATGCGGATGAAGTAATAGAAAGGCAGGTTTTTAAATACCCTCCATATTACCGTCTTATTGATATTTCAGTACGGAACAGAGATTATAATGAATCCAGATTAGTGGCTAAAGAATTATCTTTTCACTTAAAGCAGCAATTAGGTAATAGGGTATTAGGTCCTGAAGTACCTTCAATAGGCAGAATTAAAAACTATTTTATTTTCAACTTGATAATTAAGGCAGATAACAACGCCCAACTATCACAATTAAAAGAGTTTTTATGGAGCCAGATTCATGAATTGCAAAAGACAAAAGAAGGTAGAAGGACCATTTTTAGTATTGATGTTGATCCATATTAAACTTTAAGTCAATTTTTAGTATTTTTGATCGTCTATGAAATTAAAGTTACTCATTGGGCTTTTATTTATTTTACATTGTGGACTGTCGATATTTCACCTCAATCATACACCTATGTGGGATGACGAAGCATCAGTGGTTTGGTTTGCGAAAAATTATAACAAGTACGGAGAAATTGTAGGATATGATGGAGATAATATTTTTTCTTATAGAAACGGCCAGCTTATCAATAATGAGTTGAAATATAATAACCCACCGTTAGATATTTATTTTACATCTTACATTATTAAATACATTGGGGAAGACGATTTTACAGTTCGTATGTCATTTGCAGTAGTAGGTATGCTGGCTTTGATATTCTACTTACTCATATTCAAAATAATTGCTGATAAGGATGATAAGTGGTTTTTATATTCATCTGCCTTATTATTATTATCGGTTAACTATTTAATGATTGAAGGAAATAGTCGTTATTATTCACTTACCTTTTTATTTGGCGCTATCAGTTTATTGATGTCATTTCTTATTGCAAAAAAACCTGAAAGGAAGTTATCATCTAAGATTGGATTCATTATAATACAACTTATATCGATCTATTTTTTGTTTCTGAGTCATTATTTAGCGGCTATATGTTGGTGGCTCATGGTATTTTTTGTTTTATGGCAACATAAACAGATAAAAATCAATTTAAAAGATAAGTTTACCATTATTACTGTTATCCTAAATATCGTTTTATTGGCAGTATTAGTGAAGTATATTATAGATGAAAATGCATTGTCACGACCTGATATGAGTAATGATGATAGTTTTGTGATGAAGTATTTTAAATTATTTGGTTGGTTGTTTAATGATTTGAATAGACTTAATATTATTCCTTTGTGGAGCATACCATTGTTAATTTACTTGGTGATAGCCAAAAAGAAATTACTATCTGCTCACTTTCGGAAAATGGTGTTATTTAGTTTAATCTTTTTAGGAGCTTCGTATTTACTCAATCCACAATCCACATCAAAATCAACTTGTTTCGATGTAAGGTATATTTATGTTATTCTACCTGTATTATACATGGTATTAGGGTATTTGCTAAAAATGCTACATGAGAATTTTAAAATGGGTAAAACATTTGCAATGGTTGCCTTAATACTTTTGATAAATACTACCTGGTTGTTTTACATACCCGAAAGTACCCCACCTAGGTTCTTGCTTCCGTCTTTTATTAAGGAGAGAATTCAGCCGTATCCAACCGCCTATTCAGAAGTGTTGAAATACATTGATGAAAATTTTCACGAAAGGAAAAAGATTCTTACTATACCCGGCTATCACAATACTGTTTTGTTGAGGTATGTACCTGAGAAAATTGAGATTACCAACACCCTGGATGTCACAACACCACTTAGTAAATCAGTAATTGACACTCTGGGTATGCAATGTTTATATATAGGTAAATGTAAGCCCGATTATATTATTCAATTTGGTACTGAAGATAAATTAGACCCCTATCCATATTCAAGGTTAGATTATCAATATATTGATACCATCCAGGTATACGCATTTGGTATCGATGTTACGAGACCCGAATTATTCTGGCATTCGTTTGGTCCTAGAAAGATTAATGATATAAGTAAAGAGGCTTTATATATTTATCACAATTAAGGATAAGTTACTTTAGTAATACAGATAAGAAAATTTATCAATTATAGTGCTTTTACTACCGGAGTGGTTTTTGGTTGTTGTCTTAATAAGTAAAGTGTTCTGATATTCAAAAAATACTTCACTATCCAAATGCTCCTTTAAGTAACAAGTAGTTTTTAAAAGCAAGCCATTATTGTTATACTCATACACCCATTTCATATCACCAATATATTGCATTAATATTTTATCATCTACATAACAATCAATGTTCTTATTTTCTTCGGTATCGTGCTTGAAAATGGTATCACCTTTGTGTATATAATAATAACTTACTTTATCATGGTCAATATACTTTGATAATTGATTGTCCTTATAAATGTATTTAGAACAAGAACTACGGGGGTATTTAGATGATTTTGATTTAGTGTTACACTCTGCAGTTAGGTTTCCATTACCATCATACTCATAAAAAGTTTGCTCAACTAACTTTGGTTTGCCCTTAAAAAATTCATGATCTGTTCGGTGTGTTACTTTACCTTCTGCGTTGTAGGTATATTCTTCGAAACTTTGAAAAGATGGTGGTTCGTTGTTTACATATATCTCCTTGGTAATATTACCATTTTCATCAAAATATACCGTGTCTGATATTAATGTTGGTGTTTCGGTATTGTTGGTCAGGATATACTCGCTGCTTATCTGAACTCTTATTTTATTAGATTTTATCGCTTCTCTTTTTGTTTTGTTAATAGGATTTCCATCATTGTCTTGAGCAAATACAGATGAAATTACTAAGCTAAGAATGAGAATGATTGAATTTTTCATAAGCTATTTTTTTGTAAAACAAATCATCAATAAATTACCAAATGGAAATTTCCATTTTTGATGCGGAGAATATCTACTCATATTTTCAGCAAGTTTAAAAGACACCTGAGCTACATATGGCGTAAATGAATGAGAAGTAGTTACAAAATCAGTAGTAAAGTTATCTGAGAAATTTTTATCCATGTTACGAAGTTTATTTTCGATATTACCATATTTAAAACGAGTAATATGTTGTTCTTCGTAATTAACATCGGATACTTTATTCAATATCCATTCTAGTATCGGCCACATACTGGCATAATTAGGTGTAGTTAGAATAAATTTACCTCCTGGATTTAATGTTTTTGTAGCAAATTGTAAAATTTCGGTAATCTGTGATATTTCTAGATGCTCAATTACTTCAACAATAGTAATTACATCTACTTTTTTATCCGGATAGTTCTTTTTAAATTCATCAATTAACATGAATTTACGATACTCTGTAGCATAAGTTTTATTGGCATAGTCTATTTGATCTTGAAGGATATCCAAACCATACTGTTCTTTGATTTTTGAATTATCAAAAGTCCCCAGAAAAGTACCGCAAAAACAACCATAGTCAATCATGGTCGTTGAATTGGTGGTTTCAATATAGTCTTTAATACGCTGAAACTTTAGGTGATGCCAAAAACTTCGCATCCCTTTTTTCTTTTTAGCGATTTCATCATAAAAACCAAGCGGAATGCTGGTGTAATCAAATGTGTATTCTGAATTGTCCTTAGCCATGGTAAATGTGGAACAAAGGTATCAAAAATCAAGGAAAAAGAAAGTTATTACCCTAGCCTTTTGAAATAAGTTATGCCTGATTTACAGGGGCTTCTAGGGTCAAATAGTTTTTTCGGAACTGCCATAGGAACAAGGCACAGTTAACGATTACCATTATTGGCACCAGGTAAAAAAGAAGTGAGGGTCGGGCAATAACGTATATAATGGTATGTACGCCTGAATATGCACATAATACCATAAAATATTTTTTGATTCGGGTGTTTTCAATAATCAGGACTAACGGAAATAATAGGATTAGGTACCATGCCTGAAATATATGCAGGTAAATGAAAAAGAAAATAAAATTGAGTTTGGTAAAGTATTCAACAGTAATTTCCTTAGTAAACTTCAGTTTGGTTTTGATTATAAATACAATGGTCAATATAACCATCATGATTAATCCAATAACATTAAATATTTTTTGAGATACTCCCCACCAATATACTTTAGGATCTTTTTTGGCAATGCTGGCTTTATTAAACTCGGCATCTATATTGGCGTCACCTAACAAAACATTCAGCATTTCGCCTAATACTTCAGCAAATGATTTAGCAGCATTTTGTTTGGCCAAATAGTTAAACGGCACTTTTAAACTATCTGGTCCAGTGTAAAAAATAGCATAACAACCTACAATCGCCCCCCCCAGAAGAAGAACAGATAATACCATAAATCCCCACTTTGCCAACGGTTTTTTATCTGAAGTAAAAAAGTACAATACAAATATAAAAGGGACATACATCACCGCCGAAACCTTACAGGCTAATGCTATACCTACAAATATAGCTGATGGCAACAATTGTTTTTTTAATATGAAGTAAACCCCGATAGCGACAAATAGTGCCGCAATCATATCATTATGCATATGACCAACATTGTGTAACCAAAATGCCGGAGCAATAACTGCAATCAAAATGTCAGAAGATTTTTTAATACTTGCCATTAATACCTCCACAACCCCAATGGCAAACCCTAACATCAAAATTTTATAAGCAATAAAACTACCCCAAATACTATCACCACCTATCCAACATGCAATTTTAGCAGGTATAAGATTAATGGGTCCGTATACAAATGGACCATCAGGCCAGGCATCAATGTATTTAATCCAAATAGATCGTTGAAGTATGTTGGTATGTGAAAAAACATCAACACCATGATTACTTAAATATCCGTGGCCCAAATAAACAAATACGTCGTTTGATAAAAATGGGAGCATAAATGAGGAGAGTATGACGATGATATATGCTTCTTTCCGGTAATTTTTTCGTGAAATATTTACGGATGATGTTACAATTTTATAATAACAAACTCCCAACCAGATTAATGCATTGATATAGACTCCAAAAACAGGATAATTCCAACTTACCGGAAATGGAGTATTGTCCACTTTTAGTGTTTCTACCAGCCCGTATCTTATCCAACTGGTAATTACCATAAGGATAACACTGATCCAAACACCCATCCAATATTTTTTGAGTTCCTTTTCGTTATCCATTTTTTATAATCGGTGATTCGATAGTGAGGAAATTTTTTCGGAACTGCCATACAAACAAGATAACATTGATGAGTATGATAGGCGGATTAAAATAATACAATACTGAACTACGATCAATGTTTAACATGATCATATGTAGGTTGGAAAATATACATATAACAAGAAGATATTTTTTTAATCTGTCATTTGAACCTAACAATGGAATAAATGGAACGATGGCTATAAAATACCAGATATTGAAAACATGACTGTAGAAAAAGAAAAATACCATGGTGATTTTTACATAATATTCAGTCAGTAATTGTTTACTGAGTTTAAGTTTGGTTTTAATGATAAATATGATGGATAAAACCATACCTGTAAGAATTCCGAAAATGTTCATTACGAACTGACATTGTTTCCACCACCAGGCTTTGCTACTACTGTTGGTAGCACTGGTCATCTCACCGCTAATACTTGTATCAGTATTATGCGGGAAAGCAAGATTTAATAATTCACCCGCTACTTCTGAAAATGATTTGGAAGGTTCTACTTTATTGAGGAAAGTAAATGGGAACGTAAGTGTTTCTGTCCCTTTCCAAAAAGGAAGGTAACTGATTACCGAAATGCCCATAAAACAAATGATTCCTAGCAATACATATAAAAATGATTTCCAGTTAAGTCGTTGTGGATTGATAAGAAAATAATGCCCCAATATAAATGGGACAAAAATGATATAGATGATTTTTGCGTTGCAAGCCAAGGCGATGGCAGCTAATGAAAAAACAATTTTTTGCTGGGATATAAAATACACTGCAATTAATAAAAAGAAACCACCTAACAAATCATAATGAATATTGGCTACACATTGTAACCATAATACCGGTGTTAATACTAACCAAATAAGATCTCCATTATTTTTTACGGTCAGGCTGATAACCTCTAGAAAGGCAATAGCCACTAATAACCATATGATTTTATAAGCAATGAGTACCCCAAATATGCTGGCTCCACCCACCCAATTAGCCATTTTACCTACCCATAAAGTAACCGGACCGTAAGAGTAGGGGGCATCTTTCCAATCACCTACCCAATAATACCATTTACTGTATTGGACTACATTGGTTTGAGAAAATACATCAATCCCCTTATTACTTACATCTCCATAAGCCATATAAATAAATATATCGTTGGATAAAAAGGGGAGCATAAGGGTTGCTGCTACCAAACTAAAATATCCAAGTTGTTTTATTTGTTGGTGGCTGAGGGTAATATTTTGTTGATATTTAAAGAGTCGATAATAACTTCTGCCAAAAAAGAAAAGAAAAAAGGCATAACTCAATACCATAATATATCCCTGCACATTGGAAACGGGGTTATCATCTACCTTTAAACTACCGGTAAAGATGAATTTGTTCCAACTTACCAGGACCATTGCGAGTAATGAAATAAGAATAATACGTATTTCTTTGATCTTGAACATAAATTCAGACACAAAGATATAAGGAATATATGACCCCCTGCTTGTAAGTCAGGTGCTGCGAAATAAAAAAGCCTTCTACAATTGTAGAAGGCTTTTTTTTATTTTAATGAAGAACCTTAATTTAAGATTACTTCAGTTTGTCCAAGTGTACGAAGATTCACGACTTTTAAAGCTGCAGAGTATCCCATGATTACTTTTAATGAGAACTGGCTTGGCAGTTTAATTTTTAGGTCTGTTCTTTCGTTGTCTTGGGTGGTAGATGGAGTAAATGTATGCATCATAGGCAATATAAACATTGAGTTTTTGTGGTTAATACATCCAAAACGCAGTTGAAGATACATTATTATATAAATACATAAATATTTATATCACGAAAGTCGTATAGACGGGTCATGACCCGTCTGTGCAGACACAATATCCCGTAGTATTTCTTGTGTTTTAATGAGCCAGCCCTATAGTTGGCCCCCCGGTCCGCCGCAGCGTAGAAGCGTCACCCTTCAAGCAAACGGTTTCAACCGTTTGATGAGGAGTATAGAGAAACACCGCAAAAGGCGCCCAAATAAAAAAGACCGGAATAAATCCGGCCCTTTCATATATCATTCGGTCAATGCTTAGTTTCTTCTATAAATGCTAGCTTGCCAAAGCATTAGTCCACTAGTTCCATATGGTGCTTCTCAATTAACTTACGTAAGTTAATGAGGGCATAACGCATACGACCCAAGGCGGTGTTGATGCTTACATTCGTTTGCTCTGCTATTTCATTAAAGCTCATATCCGCAAAATGACGCATGTATAATACTTCTTTTTGTTCCTTTGGAAGCTTCTCTATCAGCCTGTTAATGTTTTTATAGGCCTGCTCTTTCATCATTTTATCCTCTGCATTGGTATCAGGGATTTTGATCATTTTAAAAATATCGAAGTCTTCGTTAGGACTATCATACATCGGCATTTTCTTCGCTTTACGGAAATGGTCGATGATTAGATTGTGAGAAATCCGCATAACCCACGGAAGAAACTTACCTTCCTCGGTGTATTTGCCTGATTTTAAGGTGCGAATAACCTTAATAAAGGTATCCTGGAAAATGTCTTCGCTAATCACCTGGTCTTTTACCATTTGGTAGATATAGCTATACACTTTGGCTTTGTGTCTGGTAAGTAATACTTCAAAGCAGTATTCTTTGCCGCCTATATAGGCAGTTACCAGTTGTTGATCATCCATTTGTTCGTACCGCATACACTCTGTGTTTTGTAAGTTCTACAATTAATTAAGAGATTCAGAGTATGCGTCTACCGATAGGCTATTAGATTTTAACGTTCTTTTACGTTTGTATGTTTAATGAGTTTCAAAAATACAATCTTTTTCTTAAAATGCAAATATGAGGCCAAAGAAACATATCTTTTAAAAAGACTACATATATTAAAAGGGTGATTTTTGGGAATTAATAAAATATTAATAATTTTAGTCAGGGTTGCCTCCCAACCCTGTATTGTTTAACCATTTAAAAACTATGAAAATCTATGTCAAACTTTCATTACCCCAAAATTAACGAGTATGTATCACCTAAAAAGAACATACTAGTATTAAGTTGTATGGATCTTAGATTAACTGATAACGTGGTTAATTTCCTACACTTTGATAACCTTACTAACCGTTACGATCATTTTATTTTGGCAGGAACTTCTTTACTATGTAGTAAAAAGTACAAGGATCATTTAAAAGCCGGAGTGCATAAAACCTACGGACATTGGAAAGATGCGATGGAAAATCATATCGATTTAGCGATAAAGTTACATGGTATTGAAGATATATATATAATAGAGCATCAGGATTGTGGAGCTTATGCCAATTTAACGGATTCTAAAAAGGTAAAATCGAGTGACTTACAAAACGTAAAGCTTGAAAAAGAATGGCATAAAAAGTTCTCATCAGATGTAGCGGATGAGATCAACAAAAAGTATAAACTGCATGTACATTGTTTTTATATTGACTTAAGAGGTAATGTAGAATTGTTGTATACCAAACAATAATATTTTACTTTTAATTTATAAATCAACCTTTTGCCTGTATACAGGCAAAAGGTTTTTTTATTTTTAATATCCATAAATCAAGCTCCCATGACCCAGCAAATTTCGAAAGAAGAAAAAAAGAAAAAGGATAGAAAAATGTTCCTTCAATTTATAGTATTTATTGTTTTGATAACAGGTGGGTATTTTTTAGTTACTGAGGTGTTATTCCCTATGTTAGGAGGTAAACGTACACCGGTTGAATATGTAGCAGTTGATGATAACCATGTAATATTACTTACAGAAAATAGTAAATATCATAGCGCTACTAAACGGTCTGATGGCACATATACTGATTCATATACAGAAGCTAAAGGATATTCTGTTGCTCTTTTTAATGTTGATGAAAATAAAAAAGTAGACAGGGTAGATATTAAACTTCCTAAAAGAGGATCTAAACATGAAAGAGCAATTATGTTTTTAGGAGACTCTGGTAAGGTATATCTCGTTTTTAATCCTAAACCAGATAAAAAAGTGGTTCAGGAAGTAAGAGTTGTTCAAGTGAAGGGTGATCAACTAGAAGTATTGCCTAATCCGGATATGAAAGGTTTATCGTTTGTTGAGTTTTATATTCATTCGGCCAGGTTAACTAATTCGGCCAACGAACAACATTGTTTTAATTATAAAACAGGCAACATTTCGAAAGGGAACTGTAATTCATTGGAAAATATCGATAGTGCAGAAGCCAATCGCACAGGGAGATTCTTTTTTTATTATGACAGTGCACCCGAGTTGTTCATTCTTTATTATTTAAAGTTTACGAATACTAAAACAGGAAAATACTATTCAAACGGATACATGATTAATCAACGATTTAAACCGGGACAAAATCCTTACCTGAGTGGATGGGATTTTGACCCCGAGCATCAAAACCTAAAATCGCCAGAATATTTACAAAAAATGAATCATCCTTCGATGTTACGTGATCCTAAAATATTGATGGAAACAGATTCAACTTTATTGATGATGGCTGGTGGGGAAAGTAAAAATAAGTTCTATTATTTCAGTTCAAAAAATATGCAGTGGAGCATTGAAATACCTACACATAAAGGGAATGGGAACTATCCGGAAATTAGAATACTTACTACAGAAAAGAGTTTTATAATTTCATCCATGGATAGTTGGGTAATTTCTATTGATAAAGAAAAAGGTATATTGAACTGGAAATACCCGAAAGACAAATAATTTTAAGATGATGACTAAAACAGACCCAATTCTAAAGCAACGAAAAAGACTTTACATATATCTGCTTATTTTTCAAAGCTTGGTATATCTGGTGCAATTAGTATTTGCCGAAATATATCGTCAACAATTGTATCCTATTTCTGAATTTGCGCTTATAATATTACAGGTTACTGCCGGTATATGCATCAATGTTGCCAACGTAATGTTCTTAAAAGTATTTATTCAACGAAATACCATCTTTTATTTTGTTGTTACCATTGTTATCTTCTCTTTTTTTCTACAGACCAGTGCAGCAGCACTTACAGCAAGTTCTGATTATATGGGATTTAGTTGGTACAGAGTAATGCAGATTACAGTATCAATACTTAATCTTTTTGTATTAGGATTTACTTTTATAGTAGGCACCAGAGATATATTTAGCAAAAAGCACGACCTTACCTATTCATTAGTAGGGGCAGCTAATATATTTTTATTGATAGGATTTATTTTTTCGGTGATATATATATTGCTTCAATATATTTTCCCGGGAATTATTATTCCTGTTGAACAAACGGCTGAATTGCCTAGTCTATCAGTGGTATATAGTGCGTATGTATTGGCTAATATGGATTTACCAGTTGACCTGAATGTATTCGTAAGAAACATTATGGTGGTAGAATCTATTTGTGCACACTTATATGCCGTAATGATAGTAGGGAGGTTGTTATCCAAGTAGTTTAGTACACTGAAATTTTATTAGGAACCTTGTTAATTTTCTTTACCAGTTTATTTAGGTATACAGGAGCCTTTAACATTCTGCTACCATACCAACTAAATATTTCCCCATCAACTAAAAAAACACGAGCATTGGGGCAAATAGCTTGTAGCTCTTCGAAATGTTTTTCTTTAAACGGATAAGGTTCTGAAGAAAGTAAAATGATGTTGGGTTTAGCTTTTTGTAATAATTCTTCAGTAATTTTCGGATACCGCGCAGGACTGGCTGAAAAAACATTTTTAATACCGCATTTTTCCAGCATATGATGAATATATGTGTTGGAATTGATACTCATATAAGGTTTACGCCAAATTAGATAAGCAGTATACACCTCTTTTTGAGCATGTTCGATTTTATCAAAATTAAAATTGATTTTTTTTACGAGGTCATTGGCTTCAATAGTTCGTTTAAAAACTACACCCAACATATCTATCATTTCCAATGCTTGTTCGGTAGTCTCTACATCACTTATCCAAACAGGGAAATATTTTTTTAGTTTGATAAGAAGATCTTTTTGGTTCTCTTCTTTGTTTGCTATGATAATATCTGGATTTAATAATTTGATAGCCTCTACATCAAAATCTTTGGTCCCTCCAATACGTACTTTGGTTTGGTAACAACTTTCAGGATGAATACAGAATTTGGTGATACCTACAATTTTATCTTCCAAGCCCATATCACATAATAACTCAGTAATGCTGGGAACAAGGCAAACAATTCGCTGGATCTTATCAGGTACAGCTATGGAGAATCCCATTTGATCTTTTATAACTCTCATTGAAATCAGGGTTACGTAAAATTAAGGATTAGCTTTTTTGATTTTTTATATAACCCAATTATCAATAACAGAATGTTGATTACTTCAGCTTATTCTTTGTTGGTGGGCAGATCATTTCTTCCGGTTTTTTTATTGAATCCATACGGACAATGTCTGCATCCGCTTTTGCAGCAATACCCACGTTTTAGATGATATTTTTCGGTAAACACAATGTAACCTTCTTCGGAATAATAAAAATCTTCCGGATCCAGATTTTTTTTACCGCTTAAATCATTGTCGACCATAGAGTAAAGATATGAATAATTTGAGTAGTTAATGAGTTTTATACCCCACTGATTACAAGGATTTGCACTTAACATGACGTCACTACTGTTTTTGTTTGGACATAGTTTTTATTTCATAGATTGCTTCGCTGGTTCGGCTACCCTCCTGTAAAATAAAAATCTGTTTTAATCCGCTATATCAGGGTAATCAGTGTTCTATTAATTTCAACTCTATCAAAATCGAAATGAGCTAGAAACAAAAATCACTACATTTGTTCATGCCCACCATTCAATTACCATCACCTCTTCAGGTACTTCATCATCATCCCGGAAAAGAAAAAGATATTCGAATTTTTATGAAGCGTGATGACTTGATTCATCCTGATATCAGCGGTAATAAATGGAGAAAACTTAAATACAATATTGAAATTGCTTTAGAGCAAAAATTTGATGCCATTGTTTCGTGGGGAGGAGCATGGTCAAATCACTTAGCAGCTTTAGCTGCTGCCGGCGAAATGTTTAATATACAAACTGTAGGAATTGTTAGAGGTGAGGAGCCTAAGGTTTGGGGAAATACTTTACACTATTGTACTGCAAAAGGAATGCATCTTTATTTTATTTCAAGAAGTGAATTTGATAGTTTACCGGAATCAGCAGGTCATATTCTTGGAAAATATAAAAACATGTTCATCATTCCCTTAGGTGGTGAAGGAGAACTGGGGGTAGAAGGTTGCAGTGAAATTATCGGTGAGATTGATGTTCCCTATCAACTAGTTTGTGTTCCGGTAGGTACGGGTACTACATTAAAAGGTCTAGCTGGATCTAATAAAAAAGTAGATTTCATAGGATTTTCAGCACTAAAAGAAAGTAAACAACATAGTTTAGAATTTAGTCGTTGGGTTGACTTTCAGCCTCATGTAGAACTTACCCATGAGTATAGTATGGGAGGTTTTGCTAAATCAAATAGAACTCTTGAGGATTTTATTATAAACTTCTATCAGCAAAATAAAATCATGTTAGAGCCCGTTTATACTGGTAAAATGATGTATGGATTATTCGATAGGATAGAAAAGGGACAAATAAAAGAGAATACCAACATTATTTGTATCCATACCGGTGGGCTACAGGGGCTAAATGGGTTTCCTGATTTGCACAGCCGACTGTTTACAAGTTAGAACTTCATAAGTTTTTCGTGGAAAGGTTTGAACTAATTTTAATCAGAATTTCGATTCACCATGAAAAAAACAATTCTATTTATTGTCCTTATATTTTCAGGACTAGCATTATCTGCTCAAAAACTTACTACCGAAGACTATATTAAATTATATAAAGATTGGGCTATTGAAGCTATGAAACTTAAAAAAATCCCCGCCAGCATTACATTAGCTCAGGGAATTTTAGAAAGTGGGAATGGCAACAGTTCATTAGCTACCAAAGCCAATAACCATTTTGGTATTAAATGTCATAAAGGCTGGGAGGGTGGTACCTATTATATGGACGATGATGCGCCCAACGAATGTTTCAGAAAATATCCTTCAGTAAAAGAATCATTTAATGATCATGCGGATTTTTTAATAGGACGACAACGTTATGCGGGATTGTTTTTACTTGATATTTTAGATTATAAAGGTTGGGCACAGGGTTTAAAAGATGCCGGATATGCTACCAACCCTAAATACCCAAGCTTACTTACTGACTTGATTGAGAAATACAAGTTGTATGAGTATGATAAAATGGCACTCGACCCTGATTATCTTACTGATAATAATAACTCAAATAACAACAACAATAATAGTTCGAATAACAATAACACCAATAATCAAAACAATTCAAACAATAACAGT
>CAZUXM010000018.1:0-19018 GCA_964624635.1 uncultured Candidatus Competibacteraceae bacterium | reverse complement strand
AATGATGAAGGTAAAAGCAACGTAGTTTTTATTAATGGATTAAAAGCTGTGAAAGTAAGAAAGGGTCAATCCAAAGATAAAATCGCTTTAGAGTTTGAATTAAAAGTAAAACAAATAGAAAAGTATAATGAAATAGGAGCAGGTGATCCTTTATATGATGGAGAAATATTATTTCTTGAGCCAAAAAGGGCCTCTGCAGAACCGGGGAAAAATACACATACTGTACAAACAGGTGAAACGTTTTATTCTATAGCTCACCAATATGGAATGAAAATGGAAGCTTTGATGAAAAAAAACAACATGTGGTACGGCAGTACAATCAAACCTGGTGACCAGCTGAATTTACGTAAGCAAAAAAAGCTGAAGTAATAGTTAAGTTCAAAATTTGAGATTCAAAGCTCAAAGTTTTAACACAAAGAATCACTTTTTTTGAATCCCTCAATATATGTTTAAATTTCACAAAAGATTGTTAATTCAATGTAAGTAATTTTTATCCTGCTAAATCATGCATACATTTATAAAATGAAGCAGGTATTATTAGTAGTAGTTTTTTGTTCAGTACGAGTGACTTCATTTACTCAAAATCAATTACAGTATCAAACATTTAATCAATTGTATACTGATATTATTAATGATAAAGAAAATATTACGGTATTAAATTTTTGGGCCACATGGTGCAGGCCCTGTGTTGAAGAATTACCCGATTTCGAAAAAACAAATGCTGAATTTAAATCAAAACAGGTTAAGGTTATACTGGCAAATCTTGATTTTCATTCAAAAGTGGAATCATTAGTACCCGCCTTTATCACTTCAAGAAGTTTACAATCAAGCGTTGTGCATATTACTGATCAAGATCCTAATGATTGGATCAACAAAGTTGATGAAACCTGGACTGGAGCAATTCCTGCTACGGTGATTTATGCTAAAGGGAAAAAAGTTTGGTTTATTGAAGGACAGACCAATTATGAGGAATTAAAAACAATTATAAACAAATACATTTCAGAATGAAAAAGTTGATTTTATTTTTATCGGTAGCAACATCAGTAGTATTTGCTCAAGGATATAAGGTAGGCGATGAAGCCAAAGATTTTAAATTAAAAAATGTAGATGGCAATATGGTAACCCTTAAAGATGATAAGGATGCCAAAGGATATATTGTAGTATTTACCTGCAATCATTGTCCGTTTGCCCAGGCATATGAGCAACGCATCATCGACCTTGACAAAAAATTTCGTCCTTTAGGTTTTCCTGTAGTAGCAATTAATCCAAATGATCCTACCATAGTGCCCGATGATAGTTTTGAAAACATGATTAAAACCGCAAAGGATAAATCATACCCGTTTCCATATTTATTTGATGAGACTCAGGAAATAGCTAAAGCATACGGAGCCACCAAAACTCCTCATGTATATATTTTGAATAAGTCGAAATCAAAATTGGTAGTAAGTTATATTGGAGCCATTGATAACAATACAGATGATGCATCAAAAGCCGATAAAAAATATGTAGAAGATGCAGTGAACGAATTGTTGGCAGGCAAATCAGTTACCTTAACTGAAACCAAAGCCATTGGTTGTAGTATTAAGTGGAAGAAATAATAGGATTTAGTTTGCTGTATGCAGTAGACTGTTTTTGATGAATGCGCAACAGCCTACTGCCAATAGCCATTGCCAACTATTTCACATTTCCCTTAATTTGAATCACGTGTTGTTTATATAAGGTAACACCATTTGCGTCTTTACCATCAGGTTCATTAGTGGTGATAGTAATGGTTTTACTAATGGCTCCAATTCTGGTAATATCATAAGCTATTTTTATTTCACCTTTACTTCCCGGTCTGATCGGATCTTTGGGCCATTCGGGAGTAGTACATCCGCATGATTTCGCAATGTTTGAAATTAATAAGGGAGCTGCTCCAGTATTGGTAAACGATCTTTTTTTGAATCTACATCACCAAAATCAACCACAGTGGTGGAGGGAGTAAATATAGGATCATTAAAACTTTGTGCTTGGACGGAGGATACACCTAATAAAATGAAGAGTGCAACCAAAACTGTTTTTACATTCATTGTTTTCATATACTTTGTTTTTAAGTTGGATGCTAATCTATATGAATGGGATGCTTCTTTTTTTTGATTAACCATACCTTAACAGAAAACCTTCTGTATGTATTGTAAATACTGGTTGTGAGAAAATTAACAAAGGATGTGTTTTAAGTGAATTTTATAAAATATTTACTTCAACAAAAAATAGTTTTATTTTTAAAATGAAATTATTTTGAACACAAAAAACAAATACAACGGCATTGCTCCATGGTATGATGATTTGGCTGGATTGGTATTTGGTCAACCATTATTTGAAGCACAGTTGCATTTTTTTTCTCATATCCAACCTCATTCAAAAGTTTTGATTTTAGGAGGAGGCTCAGGATGGTTTTTACCTTTTCTTTTTAAACAACAACCCAACATTGAAGTATGGTTTGTTGATACCTCTGAAAAAATGATTTCAATGGCAAAAAAGAATGCATTGTTTCGGAGTAGTATCCATTTTGTAAATGGTACACTTAATGAAGTCCCTTCCGAAATTTTATTCAACTGCGTTATACTTCCTTTTTTTGCTGATGGATTTACTGTTGATGAATTACCCCAGCTATTAATCGAAATGAAAAATAGAACCGATAAAAAAAATACTATTTGGATAGTTACAGATTTTTTCTATTCCCCTGTCAAATCTCATCAATGGTTGTTGTGGTTAACACATCAAACGCTAGGACGTTGGGTAAGTAACCCCAACAAAAGACTGGTGGAGTGGTGGAAGGTATTCAACCAGCAGGAATTTAGAACAGAAAATGAAAAATCCTACAAAAAAGGATTAATAAAAACCATACTTTATACCTCCTCGTAGTATCTATTTCAAAATTTCTACGTTACTTTAGTGTTGAATGTTATGAGCAATATTTCAGTTCAAAGTATATTTTTAAAGTTTGGGTGGTTAATTATTACAGCCTTCTCCATTTTTTTATTTAGCATCACCACCTTATATTTTTATTATTGGTACGATTCCGACTTTAATTTTCTGGCTAAAAAACAGGAAGTAGTTTTTAGTCCATTTTGGAGAACAGCCTTTTATATTCATATTACCGGAGGTATGTTGGCTTTACTCACCGGACCTTTTCAATTCATTAAAAAGTTCAGAAATAAATATCTCAAATTTCATCGTAATTGCGGCAAGGTGTATTTGATATCCATATTAATATTGGCTGGTCCATCCGGGTTGTTTATGGCTTTTTATGCGGAAGGAGGTATGGTAGCGGTGGTAGGTTTTACTATCATGGCTATTTTATGGATGTATATTACTTATATGGCTTATGAAACAATTAGGAAAAAGAGGGTAGAAGCCCATAAAAAGTGGATGGTAAGGAGTTATGCTCTTACATTTGCGGCCGTTACTTTAAGGTTATATGTGCCCATCGCATCTGCCGTATTTCATTTGCCCGGTTTATACGTAGAAGCAAGCTCAGCCTGGGTGAGCTGGTTGCCCAATTTACTGATGGCTGAACTTATTTTGTTAACATCTGCAAAAAAACTGTAGTTGGGTTGTATCTTTTTTGAACCCTTTGGCGTTTCAATTGTAAGTACTTAAAAATTCGAATCCATGAATCGTAAAATCCTAGCAGTGTTATTATTGTTTCCGGTAGCCGTTTTTGCTGCTGACCGTATGATTTCCCATCCAAGTAAAATAGTTACTCCATTGGTAAACAATGAGGTAAAGGTTACTAATGCTAACAGTACTGAACTTAACAGTGAAGAACTGGCTGCCGAGCTAAAAGCATCCATAAAAGATAGAGAAGGTCGTAACAATGCTTATGCAGCTTCTGAGATAACAGGTTTATGGGATGATGATTTAGTGAAGCAGGAGGTACATTATTTTTTAAAAACCAATGTTTTGGGTAAGTTAAATAAGTACAACGTAAATAAATTGAACTTAAAAGAGTCATTTAGTCGTTGCCCTAGTGGTTATGAAGTGTATGTGATTAAGAATGATAATAAAATCACGAATGAAGGGTGGATGATGTCAAGCTCAGGATGTGATTATGATCCTATGGCTAAATTCCGTTTTGATATAAATAGTAAAAAAGTGGAAGTATTAGTGAGTGAAAAAGCAGGTTACCTTGATATAGATCAATATCTTAAATTGTATAAATCAGTATCAAAAGACTTGTAATAATATTTTTTATTTAACTAAGCCCTCTGGTACAACCATGAGGGCTTTTTTATTTCTGATCCATTACCCACAATGCATCAATATAAAGCATTGAATCAACAGATATTTTTTTGACAGCCGCCTTTTCTCTGATTGATTTCATCCATGAAGGATCAGCCGAAATATCTTTCATGATTTGAGATATTTGTTGTTTGCGATTAAAAGTAAAATTATCAGGTGCTTTCTTGTAGTACTTGTAATAAGCACTATCAATAAAACCCCAACCAAGTTGAGGAATGTTCATGTCTGATGCCATAAGAATAATAATATCGGCACTATCTATTTCAGTGGAAATATTCATTTCAGAAATTTTTCGAGGAGAATTAGAAGTACCCATCTCATGTGACTCTTTAAAATAATACCAGAATTGAGATTTACTAAAACTATTTGAAATACCATACGAAATCATTTGCCAAAAAAATGAGTCACCAACAATAATAGAAGATAGTTTTTTTTGATGTTCAGAAGGTTCATATTCTAAATAGGGCTTACCCAGTTTAACAGCATCTAATCCGTACCATAGATTCATTCCTCTTTCAATATCCCGGTCTGTATCATCTACAGAAGCCATTTGAATTTCCTTTACAACAGGTTGAGGAATATCTATTCCTCGAAGAGATTCAATTTTTCTCAGCAATGAATCCATCGCAATATATGCTCCATATTGACTCCAATGAGTTCCATATTTGGGAAACAAAGGATAAGGAGACGTATCCTTATTTTTATTGAACCATGTGTAGAAATCAATGGTTTTTATATTCATTTGTTTTGTTAATCGTAAATACACTTCAATATTGGTGATTCCTTTAGGACTATAGGGTTGTATTGGAATATATTCAGGGTAAAAGGCTGCTTTATTAGGAGCAAAAACCAATAACAATGTTTTATTTAATTTCGTTAAAGTGTCGTTCAACATAGATAGCATAACACACTTTTTAGTGATTGAATCTGGTCCTGCATAATCCAGTCCGTAATAAGCATCAATATATCCTTGTTCAAATAAATAATTTTCCTTTCCAATGGCTACTCCATTGGCTTTAGCTTTTTTAAATAAGTAATATGAAACCTGATTGTATATCCTTATGTATGATGTTCTGTATCCAAAATGGTCAGTAAGGTATCTTTCTTTTTTCTCCTGAAACTCTTTACTGAACCAAAGATTTTTTGTGATGGGGGTATTAGATGCCGGAACATAATCACCTGAAAGTTTTTTTATTTTACTAAAGTGAAAAGTAGTTTGTATCAATGGTAGAAACAACACCACCATAATAAGTCCTAACATTATATGTTTTAAACTCCACTTCATTAAAACCTGAAATAGATAAATGGATTAAATCCGTTAATAGCAATAAAGCTTATACATAAAATCATTAATCCTAAACTTACCAAAGTGGCTATGGTATGCTCTCCGGTATTAAATTCTTTTTTATATACATAATCCTGAATTTTTTGTCCCCATTTGCCAGCAGCAAAAAATGAAAAGAACATTGCCATGAAAAAATAAAAATAAAATTCGTTATCCCATCTAAAATTTAATGTTTTATCAAACCTGAACATAGCTTTATAATATTGAGCTGTAGCTCCAATACTTTCAAGCTTAAATGGAACCCAACCAATAACCACAATAATAAAAGTGATGACTATACTTACATACCTGCCCAATTTATTATATACTTTTAGCAGGAATATTTTCTCCATTACTATGAATGCTCCATGGTATAAGCCCCAAAATAAAAAACTCCAGTTGGCACCATGCCAAAATCCTGAAGCAATGAATACAATGAGCAGATTGACATATACCAACCAGGGTCGTTTAGTTTTATTACCACCTAATGGAATGTATAGATAATTCCTCATCCAACTTCCCAAAGTAATATGCCAACGCCTCCAGAAATCGGTAATGGAGGTAGCTGTATATGGGTTATGAAAATTCTCAGGAAATTTAAATCCTAACATCCTACCTAATCCAATAGCCATATCACTGTAGCCTGAGAAGTCGAAATATATTTGCATAGTATACAATAAAGCACCCCACCAAGCTTCAGCAGCACCCATTGTATTATAATCGTAATTAAAAACATGAGTAGCCCATTCTCCCATGAAGTTGGCAATGATTACCTTTTTAGATAACCCAATTACAAAACGATAAAAACCATGTAATTTATCATCTACTTTATCAGGCCTATCGTTAATTTGATCAGCCAAATCATGATATCTGATGATGGGTCCTGCGATAAGTTTAGGGAATAAAATGATGTACATTAGATAATCTCTGAATTTTTTTAAGGGATCATGTAATTTTCTATATACATCTACTACATAAGTAATGGTTTCGAAAGTGTAGAAGGATATACCGATAGGCATAATTACATTGAGGAGAGGTATTTTCCCGGCGCCTAAGGCAGTAAGCGTATGGTTAAAGTTGACAATAAAAAAGTTACAATACTTAAAGTAAAATAACAGCCCTAAGTTGATGGAAACAGAAATGAGGAGAAATAATTTTCGTATAGAAGGTTTAGTGGCAGATGCCATCCATTTTACCAAATGAAAATCAACAAATGTAGTACCAAGTAAAACGAATATAAATTTTGGAGCTCCCCAACTGTAAAATATAATACTTCCTGTTACAAGAATAAAATTCTTATATTTTTTATCTGCCAGAAAATATACCAGCAACAAAATGGGCAAAAAATAGGCTATAAAAACAATACTGCTAAATACCATGGTTATTTTTTATCTTCATTAAGCAAAGTCCATACAGCATCTTCATATAATTGTTGAGTTGTATCAATGTTTTTTTGTTTAGATTTTTTAATTATTAAATCATTCCACTCTTCATTTTTCTTTATATAATCCATTAGTTCATATACTCTATATCTAAAAAATTCATCATAATAAGCCCTGTGAGGAGTATTTGGATAAAAATAATAATACATTTCTTCAATAAATCCCCAACCCATTCGAGCCATGTTGCTTTCGTTACATAATATAACATATACATCATATCCTTTTACTAATTCAACAGGAGATAGTTTTTTTTCTATTTCATATTTTTCTTTGGTAATAATTATATGATGATAATAGTCGTATGTTGTTGAATCAAACAGTTCTCTAATTCCAAGTTCATTCCATTGATTAAAAAAACTATCTGATATAAAAACAGCCTTAGGCTTAGCCGAATCAGATGTGATGATTTTTGTATCAACATAATAAGTCATATCAGAAGGATATTTGTTATATAAATTGAGTGTATGATATATATCAGGCTCAGCACCCTTCTCTTTTTCTTTTCTAATATCAGTTATTTCAATATTTCCTATGGTGTATTTTGAGGTTTTATTAAAATATTGGATAAAATACTGCATTCCTTTAACAGCTCCGTATTCGTTCCAGTGTGAACCCGTATGTGGAAAAAAATCTTTATCATCCTGAATTTTTAATTTTTTGAAATAATCAACCAAATCAACATAACGAATGTTGTTTTTTTTGAATAGATAAACATATTTTTCGTAGTTATTAATTTTTGTTTTCTTAGAGAAGTTTGGTGGCAAATGTTCGGGAAAAATCTCAGGTTTTATTGGCGGAATAACCACATAAATTTCTTTTCCTATTTTATGCAAAGTGTCTTGCAGGTTTTTAAGGAAGAATATTTTTTGAGACATGTCTTTTTTTGAAATTGGGTCATTTCCCAAATATGATTTTACCTGCATGGTGGTATGTAAATGTCTGTTTTTGCCTATAGTAAAGTATTTTTCATTATTTGTTTTTTTAAATAATCGGTATTTAAGCGTATTATAAAACCTTACATAATCAGGACGTAAACTAAAGTCTTGTTGAAGGTGATTTTCCCGAGCTATTTGAAAAGAGCCGTTTTTCCATTTTTCAGTTGAAAATACAGGATCAGCAGGGATGGTTAAATAGCCATATAACGGGTTTACTTTTTTTGCATTAAATAGGTCTTGTATAATGATGAACCATAAAAAAAACAAAATAAGACCCAGCAAGCCTTTTTTTATCAGCATATGAATATTCTGGTTCAATTTAATACGATTAACACAAATCTACATATTTATATATAGTATACTATATGGTATCAAAAAGACCACCCAAGTAGGTCATAAAATATGTATTTACTACATTTTATGTATTGTACAGGGTTGCCAAAAAAATTATATTAGCTGTATTATTTATGTTTTATGCCAACCTCAGCAGGAATTCTTGTTTATAGAATAAAAGACAACATTACTGAAGTTCTGTTGGCTCACCCAGGTGGTCCATATTATAAGAATAAGGATATTGGTGTTTGGGGAATCCCTAAAGGATTAGTAGAGGATGGAGAAAGCCCGATACAAACAGCTATTAGAGAATTTGGTGAAGAAACCGGAATATTTGCCAATTTTGATGATTTAGCTGAATTACCTCAGGTAAGGTATAAAAATGGGAAAATTTTAAAAAGTTGGGCATCAAGAGTAGACGATTTGTCATTAAATGATTTTAAAAGCAATACCTTTCAAATTTTCTGGCCTCCTAAATCAAAGATTTTATCCACCTATATGGAAATAGATGCATTAAGGTTTTTTGAATTAACAGAAGCAAGGGAAAAAATACATCCAATTCAGTTACCTTTGATTGATTTTATTGCAAATATCAAGTGAGAAGGAATCAAATACTCATATTATCGTTTGCCATCTATCTATTGTTGGGTTGTAAGCCCATTAAAAAAGATATTGTTACTTCAGGTTCTTTTGTAAATATTGAAAATAGTAAAGAGGATCTGCGGACCACTGAGTTTATTAGTCCCTATAAACAAAAGATAGATGCAGAGATGAATGTTGTGTTAGGTACCAGTGAAGTTGAAATGTTAAAAGAGAGAGATATCCCAGAATCAGTACTTAGTAATTTTGTAACTGATTTGGTATTGGTGTTTGGAAAATCAATAGATACTACGGTAGATTGTTCGGTATTAAATTATGGAGGGTTTAGGAATAGCCTGCCTAAAGGGAATATTACCACCGGCAATATATTTGAACTAATGCCTTTTGATAATGAATTGGTGATTATTGAAATAAAAGGGGAGGATATTACCCCTTTATTTAATATGATAGCTGAAAAAGGAGGAATGCCGGTGTCAGGTATAACCATGATGATTGAAAAAATTAATGGAAAAAACTTTCCCAAGAATCCTAAGGTGGGGAACATACTTTTTTCAAAAGAAAAAACATATAAAATGATTACATCAGATTATTTAGCAGGAGGGGGAGATCAAATGACTTTTTGGACCCAAGGTAAAACCACCACCACTGGTAAAAAGTTAAGAGATGCTATTATTGATCATATTCGTTTTAAAACTAGTAAAGGAGAATCACTTCACCCTGTATTGGATAAAAGAATTACTTATTTCAATTAAATGAAAAGGAGAAAATTCATACAAGGAGCATTTTTGTCGGCTACAGCTATTGCTATTAACCCACAGGTGGCTTTGGCAGGTTTTGATAAAAAGAAATTCCCCAAGTTGGTGATTTTACATACCAATGACATGCATAGTCATTTAGAACCATTTGCGGATAATGATCCTAAGTATCCCGGAAAAGGAGGCATGGCAAGAAGAGCTTCTTTAATAGAAGAGATAAGAAAGGAAGATGCAGAAGTATTGTTATTTGATTGTGGAGATATATTTCAAGGAACCCCATACTTTAATTATTTTTTAGGAGAACCGGAGATTAAACTCATGAATCAGATGAAATATGATGCCGCTACAATTGGGAATCATGATTTTGATGGAGGGTTAGAAAACCTGTCAAATAAAATGGATTTGGCGGATTTTAGTTTTATTAATTGTAATTATGATTTTAAAGGGTCGATATTAGAAAATAAAGTAATTCCTTATAAGATATATAATAAGGCGGGCTTAAAGATTGGAGTGTTAGGGGTGGGGATTAAACTAGAAGGGTTGGTTGATAAAAGATTATACGGATCTATTACCTATAATGATCCGGTAGAAAGTGCAAAAAAGACGGCAGCAATTTTAAAAGAAAAAAAATGTGATCTTATTATATGTTTATCGCATTTGGGATATGAATACAAGAATGACACAATAAGTGATGTGAAGTTAGCCGCAGAAACAACTGATATTGATATCATTCTGGGAGGTCATACACATACTTTCTTGAAAGAGGCTACAACGATTGTCAATAAATCAGGAAAAAAAACTTTAGTATCACAAGCGGGTTGGGCAGGATTAATTTTGGGTAAAATAGATGTTGAACTTCATCCTGAAACCCTTGAAGTATCAGCATTTTCAGGGATGAGAGAAATTTCTTAAAAAACAATAGGGTAAAAGTTTTTTTTTCCTCTTTTTTATCCTAATATTTGCTCTCGGTAACCGAAAGTACGATGAATAAAGGAACATAGCGTTCCTTTTTTTTTCCAACAACGATTATCCGACAAATGTTTCAGAATAAAAAAAAGGAGGTGAAATTATGGCTAAAAACCACAATGATTTATGGGAGAACTGTCTGAACATTATCAGGGATAACGTAAGCCCCCAAAGCTACAAAACCTGGTTTGAGCCAATACAGCCGCTCAAGCTGATTGATAATGTTTTGACCATCCAAGTTCCTTCCCAATTTTTTTACGAATGGCTGGAAGAACACTACATTACTTTATTAAAGAAAGTAGTTAAAAAAGAGCTGGGGCCAGAGGGCAGATTAGAATACAGCATTATTATGGAAAATAGTGCTAATGCTAAACAATCTTACTCAGTAAAATTACCAACGACAGACAAAAAAGCATTAGTTAACCCAACGGTGAACATGCCGATTGATTTGGGAGGAAACAAATCAATCAAAAATCCATTTATTATTCCCGGGCTGAAAAAAGTAAATATTGACTCTAACCTTAATCCTAATTACACCTTTGAAAATTTTGTTGAAGGAGATTGCAACCGTTTAGCTCGTTCTGCTGGTTATGCAGTAGCTAAAAATCCGGGAGGAACCTCATTCAATCCTTTAATGGTCTATGGTAGTACCGGTTTGGGTAAAACCCACCTTCTCCATGGAATTGGTATTGAGATCAAAAAGAATTTCCCGAATAAAACTGTACTTTATGTACCGTCTGAAAAATTCATTAATCAATTTATTGACTCTGTAAAAAATACCAGCAGTAATGATTTTGTGAATTTCTATCAGTTAGTGGACGTTTTGATCATTGACGATGTACAATATTTAGCCGGCAAGGAAAAAACACAGGATGTGTTCTTCCATATATTTAATCACCTGCACCAAAATGGTAAACAACTTATTTTAAGTTCCGACAAACCACCGGTAGAATTGCAGGGTATGGAACAACGTCTTCTGTCTCGTTTTAAATGGGGTCTTTCAGCAGACTTACAAATCCCTGAATTGGAAACCAGAATTGCCATTCTTGAAAAGAAAATTTACAACGATGGTATTGAGTTACCAAAAGATGTAATTGAATACTTAGCTTACAGCATCACTACCAATATTCGTGAACTGGAAGGTGCTTTGATTTCATTAATCGCTCAGTCATCATTAAATAAGAAGGAGGTTACTCTTGATCTTGCTAAAAAGATGATTGACAAGTTTGTGAAAAATAATGCACGTGAAGTGTCTATCGACTACATTCAAAAAGTGGTTTGCGATTACTTTGAACTCCCTATAGAGTTAATGAAATCAAAAACACGTAAACGTGAAGTTGTACAGGCACGTCAGATTGCTATGTATTTTGCCAAGAATTATACTAAATCTTCTTTAGCTACCATTGGTGCTCATTGCGGTGGTAAAGATCATGCTACAGTATTGCATGCCTGCAAAACCGTTAACAACCTGATGGAAACCGATAAGCGTTTTAGAGCTTATGTAGATGAACTTGAAAAGAAGATTAATATCTAATCATCGCTTTTTTTAATCAGTGCCGGATTAATAAATAGAGAACTGCCCCTTCCTCGGGGCAGTTTTTGTTTTATACTAATAATGATAGATAAGTAATGGCCATTTACCGTGTAGAGTTAAATCACGAGTAACACTTTTATGGAATAGTTTATCAATAAAGTTTCGATGCGTTGTAAAAAGAACTATTAAATCAGCATTTTCTTCTTTTGCATACGCTTCCAATCCTTCAGAAGGAAATTCAGCTGTTTTATGCGCAATAAAGTTTATTTTATCAGGATAAAGTTCATGCAGGGTATTTAAGACATTTTCATCATCAAAAATGTTGAGTTGGAAGTTGTTGTTTATTTTTACAAATCTTGATCTGATATCCATTTTTTCTGCAAAATGGAAATAATGTTTAAAAACAGTATAGTCTTCATCTTCCAGCGAAAGTCCAACAATAGCTGTGTCTAATTTGTTATATTCATAATCTAGAGGAACAACAAAAATGGGAGTATTTATTTCTTTTATGATGGAATATGTATTAGTTCCAAAAATTTCCTCCACCAAATTATGCGATCCTCCGGTAAACATTAAGATATAATCAGGCGCAGTTTCTTTTACTCGTTTTAAAAACTCTTGTACAAAAAAACCTTCTCCGGAGCTTATTTTTACCTTATATCCAACAACTTCAAGCTCTGTTTTTAATATTTTCAGGTGGTTTAGTTCTTCAACATTTTGCTCCTGATTGATAGCTACGGCTGTAGCATACATAGCAATATCAGTTCCAATAGGATATTCTATTCTTGAACAATAAAATAATTCGATTTCAGTAACTTCCGGTTTGGTTATTTTGTTTAAGCACGATATAATCTGGCTGTTTTTGATAATACCGTTAATTGGGACAAGTAGCTTTGACATATGAGTTATATTTTGCAGATTGATACTACAAAATTAAATACTCCTACAAACCTGATTTATGATTTAAATCAGGTTTGTTATATATGTATATCATTATACAATTTGTTAACAGTGATAAATAAGTAAAGGTACTTTACAATGTTTAATTAATGACTGTGTAACACTGGGATTGAATATTTTTTCTATCAGCATCTTATCCGTTGCAAATAATACAATTAAATCGGCTTTTGTTTCGTTAGCATATTTTTCTATTCCTTCATCAATGTCCTGATACTCTCGTTGTGTAATATTGATTTCTCGGTTAGGATAAAGGTCTCTTAGTTTATTAAAATATTCATCATCTATCAATTCGAACTTCTTATCAATTTTTACAAAATCCGATTCTACATGATGTGCATCAGCCCATTCAAAGTATTTTTTTACAGCACCCAATTGATTTGAGTCTAATGGTAACCCAACTACTGCTTTTTTTAAAGCAGTTTGAGTTCTAGTATATTGAAAAACAAATACAGGTACTTTTATTTTATCAATTACTGAAGAAGTATTAGTGCCAAATATATCTTCAAATATGTTTTCAGCTCCTTCCGTTAACATCAGAATCATGTCCGGGTTGATTTGTTGTACCAAATCACTTAAGTCTTCTTCCAATTGACCTACCATTACAAATGATTCAGACAAATATCCTGCTTCTTTCAAGTCTTCTTCAAATTCACCTAATTCTTTAAGGTGAGTTTGTCGTGCCATAATAATTTCTTTGGCATCATCGTTATCATCTCCCTTTAAATAACCAACGGAATCAGGCATAGATACAGAACGAAATAGAATAACTTTCGTATCAGAAGGTTTTGCTATTAGTTCAATTTGTTGTAAAACTTTATCTTTAGATAAGTCTTCGGCAAGTGGTATAAGTATCTTTTGCATACAGTGGAGGTAGTATTACATTACTAATATAAGTTTTATATTTTTGATACGATAAATATGGCTCAAAAGTTTAAAATATTAATGGTTTGTTTAGGAAATATATGCCGTTCACCAATGGCCGAAGGCATTATGAGATATAAACTTGAACAAATGGGGATGGAGGTGATGGTAGATTCAGCAGGAACAGGCGGATGGCATTCAGGGGAGAATCCGGATAAAAGAGCCATTAAAAATATGAAAGAACACGGAATAGATATTTCTACTCTGGTTGCACGTCAATTTACTCCTGCCGATTTTGACCGATTCGACCTTATTTTAGCGATGGATGAATCGAACTATGAAGATATTTTAAAACAGAGCACTGACCCTAAAAAAAGAAATAAAGTAAAACTTATTCTCAAGTACACGGACAGAAAATCGGATTTTTCGGTCCCCGATCCGTGGTATGGTGATCAGGATGGTTTTGAAACAGTGTTTCACATGTTAGATAATGCTTGCGAACAAGTAATAAAAAAACATTTTTAATGAATACCGGTAAATTATATCTGATCCCTAATTTTATTGGAGATACTCCACACAATCATCAGTTTCCTTCATTGAATTCAGAGCTCATTAGTGCTCTGAAATATTTTTTTGTAGAAAATCCTAAGCCGGCAAGATTCTTAATTAAAGCATTGCATAAAGAGGCAAATCTGAACGAAGTAACACTTTTTCAATTTGATAAACACACAAAAGATAACTCAGAAGTGTATAATGAAGTGTTAAGTTGTTTAAAAGCAGGAAATGATGTAGGTGTTTTATCAGATGCAGGTTGTCCGGGCATAGCTGACCCGGGAGCCGAGTTGGTAAAATGGGCACATGAAAAAAACATACAAGTAGTTCCGCTTATTGGGCCATCGTCTATTTTTTTAACTTTGATGAGCAGTGGACTTAATGGCCAGCAATTTAGTTTTATTGGGTATTTACCTAAAGATGGTAAAGAAAAATCAGAACAGATAAAAAAGTTATCGTCCTCGATTCAACAAACAAAGGGGTGTTTTTTATTTATCGAAACTCCTTATAAAAATGAAGCGACATTTAAAGATTTATTGCAATACTTACACTCTTCACAAAGGATATGTTTGGGAATTGATCTTTTTTCATCCTCCCAATCTATCATTACAAAAACCGTAGAAAACTGGAAATTGACTAAACAATTGCCTGTATTAAAAGACAGGCAGGTGGTATTTGCCATTGGTTAATCTATATTGGTACAATCCTTGTTTGTTAATTGATACGATTTGTTTAATTTTAAACTACAAAAAATGATTAATACAACTACTATGAAAAGTAAATGGATATTATTAGGCTTGATGATGATTACTTCATTATCAGCTTTTTCACAAACTGATGAGGACCAAAAAGAAGAAAGCTGTTACAGAAAATGGTATAAAATATTCCAACTACGAGGTGCAGATATTGTAGAAGATGGGGATTATGACAATGTAGTGGTAAGTTTACGTCAAGGAATTCACGGAAGTTGTTATTATGGTAAAGTAACCGTTAAAAAAGGCAAGTTAACCAGTATTGAAATACGAATTGTAGACGGAAAATTTGAAAAAGTAAGCTTTGATGTAAAAGAAGATTATGAAATTGTAAATGGAATTTCTGAAACTATAGTGGCCAAACTACGTGGAAATCGTCATGAATTAAATGTGGTGTTTAAAGATAAACTTCATCCTAAAGGAAATTCTTTTGACCAGGCTCCTGATCCGGAAATAGAAGAGTACAAATAACAATATTCAATTACGTTAAAAACAGATCCCCAATTCCAGTTACCGGAATTGGGGATTTGTTTTTAACGTAACATCGGTTCTTTAACCTCATAAAAAACCAAAAGGGAAGCTTACGCCTCCCTCTTGGTTAACCAACCTACTATGAAAAAAACTATGTTTAAAACGTATTTTTTTAATTCTATTGTATATCAAAAGTACAATATTTTGACGTAGAATTGGGCGTTTGAACTGTTGACGTTTGCAAATGAAATGTTAACTCGGATAAAATCTACTATAAAGTACTCATTATTAAAACTTTTGTGAACATTAAATTTTTTCAGAAAAACCAACGCTTAAGGTTTTTTATCAAATGGAAGTTGAAAAGTAATGGAATGATGAAGTATTTACATAATACTACAAATATATCTTTAACACTTATTTACTTAACATGAGATATCATTTTATTGCTATTGGAGGAGCAGTGATGCATAATCTGGCATTGGATTCACTTCAACAAGGAAATATTATTACAGGGTCGGATGATGAAATTTTTGAGCCTTCCAAGTCGAGACTTTTAAAAGCAGGGATTTTGCCGGATGAAATAGGGTGGTTTCCGCAGAAGATTACCAAAGATATTGACGCAATTATTTTAGGTATGCATGCCCGTAAAGATAATCCCGAGCTTTTAAAAGCTTTAGAATTAGGATTACCAGTTTATTCATATCCGGAGTTTATCTATCAGCAATCAATTAATAAAAATAGAATTGTAGTAGGGGGGAGTCATGGTAAAACAACCATTACTTCTATGATTATGCATGCATTGAGAGTAAACAAAGCAAACTTTGATTATTTAGTTGGGGCTCAAATAGAAGGATTTGATACAATGGTTAGAACAGGTTCATCATCACCCATTGCAGTATTTGAAGGAGATGAATATTTATCTTCAGCGTTAAATCTTATCCCTAAGTTTCATGTATATCATCCACATGTAGCTATTATCAGTGGAATTGCCTGGGATCATATGAATGTATTTCCAACTTTTGAAAACTATTGTGACCAGTTTTCAATATTCATTGATAAAATTGAGAAAAATGGTGAGTTGATTTATTGCGAAATGGATAAAGCGTTGGTAGAAGTGGTGAAAAATAATGGAAGAAAAGATATTTCATACAGACCATATTCTATTCCACAACATGAAATAGCGAATGGAGAAACAACCATTATTTACAAAGAGAAAAAGTATCCCTTACAAGTATTTGGAGCACATAATTTAATGAATATGGAAGCAGCACGATTAGCATGTTTATCTGCAGGAATCAATACACATGATTTTTATACATCCATGCAAACATTTACAGGAGCTGCTAAAAGGTTAGAACTAATGCATAAAACGGATGAATATATAGTATACAAAGATTTTGCACATTCACCTTCTAAATTAACAGCCACTATTCAAGCTGTGAAAGAGCAGTTTCCTCAAAAGAATATATATGCTTTTGTAGAGTTGCACACCTATAGTAGTTTAAATCCAGATTTTTTGGATCAATATAAAGGATCTATGGATGAAGCAAATTTGGCTGCTGTTTTTTATAGTCCGCATACATTGGAATTAAAAAAACTTCCTCCAATTACACCTGAACAAATAAAAGCAGCGTTTAACAGAAATGATATTCATGTATTAAATACCAACACACAATTAGAGGAATTAATTAATTCAACTTCTTCCAATAATTCAGTGTATTTAATGATGAGTTCAGGAAACTGGAATGGAGTTCCGGTTTTTGACCTGATAAAAAAACTATAGAATAATTATCCTTGTACAGGTAAGCACTTATATACAGGCTGTCCGTAAAACTGTTCCTTTGCCCAATTGATGAGTTGCTTTATTTCCTCTGGCAATAATACTTTAAAGGCTTTTTCTAATTCCTTCTTGAACAACAATTCGTCAAAACTTACTTTTTGCAAAATAAATTTAGAGTACTCCAACATAGATTGAATCATAACGTCTTCGCTTTTGATGATAGGTTGATGATACTAATGTATACAACCTAGTAATTAAATTCAAATTATTTGAACGGGAGTTTTGAACAGGAAGTTGTGATTTAAGCTTAATTTAAGAATTACAAAATGCTGCATGCAGCGCATTTCATTCCATCAATAGCGGCCGAAACTATGCCACCTGCATATCCTGCACCTTCTGCACAAGGTATTAAACCTGCTACTTCAGGATGCTGTAAGGATTTAGTATCTCGTGGGATTTTTACAGGAGAAGAGGTCCTGGATTCAGGAGCTACTAAAACTGCTTCATTGGTAAAATAGGTGGGCATTTTTTTGCCAAAACTTTTAAATCCATTTTTTAACCTTTTGCTAACATATTCAGGAAGTACTTCTGATAGGTTAACTGATTTTATTCCGGGGGTATACGAACAATCAGGAAGTGCTGTACTCACTTTTCCATTTACGAAATCAATCATTCTTTGTGCAGGGGCCGTTTGGTTGTTGCCGGCTAACGTACAGGCAAGCTGCTCTATACTTTTTTGAAACTCCAAAGCCATCAATGGTCCCTCTTTAAAACCTTGTTTGATGATGTCTTCTGATCTAATCTCTACTACTATTCCTGAATTTGCGAAAGGATTATTTCTTTTAGACGGCGACCATCCATTGGTAACAATTTCACCCGGAGAAGTTGCACAGGGGGCTATAATACCTCCCGGACACATACAAAATGAATATACTCCTCTTTCCATTTCCTGGCTCACAAAACTATAGTAGGAGGGAGGTAAATATTCCGGACGTATTTTACAATGATATTGTGCCTGGTCAATCAAAATTTGTGGATGTTCGGCACGTACTCCTAAAGCAAATGGTTTTGATTCTAACAGCAATCCTTTTTTATGTAACATTTCAAATATCATTCTGGATGAGTGGCCGGTTGCTAATATGATTTTATTAGTTTTTATTTTTTCATTTCCATTTAACGTAATCGAACTAATCGAATTAAATTCTATTTCAAAATCATCTAATCTCTTTTCAAAGTGCACCTCCCCACCATGATCAATAATACATTTACGGATGGATTGAATGATTTCAGGAAGTTTATTAGTACCAATATGTGGTTTTGAGTCGATGCCAATCTCAGAGGATGCTCCGAAGTGAATAAAAAGATCTAGTACTTTTTTGATATCACCTCTTTTATCTGATCGTGTATATAGTTTACCATCCGAATAAGTACCGGCTCCTCCTTCACCAAAACAATAATTGGATTCAGGA
>CAZUXM010000017.1:31939-44872 GCA_964624635.1 uncultured Candidatus Competibacteraceae bacterium | reverse complement strand
TAGGTGTTCCATCTTGGATGACCTACTTCATATTCATTGGTTGATTTCTCATCCCATTTTGCATAACCCCAGAAATGTTCGGTAATAAATTCAGTTTCGCTACCATCAATTAATTCTGATGGATTATTTTTAGCTGTTACCCTCATATCATACCAGTTTTTACCTTTTTTTAATCCATACCCAATTGTTAACTCCTTATGGCTATTTATTTCCTCATGGCGCATAGGTAATGTAATGTAGTTTTCCCTATACAAAGTATTAGCTACAAAACTAATCATGAATTTAGGTACAATTTCTTTTATAAATACTACACCCCTTTTTAACCCAGACTGAGGATCATTGTATTTGACGTAAAACCGTAAATTGATTTCTTCAAAATTGATATGAAACGGAATTTTAATTCCTTTCAATTTTGTGTTTTTGAACATAAACCCAACCAGACTTACATAGCATGTATTGTTCCAGAAATCGAGTTCAGTATGTGGTGGTACCAAAGGCTGCAACACAGCAGGATCAATGGCATAATTGAACATGATAAGTTTTCTCCATTCAGCATGTAGGAAATTTGACATAGACAAGTGTTCAAAATTTGAGATTCAAAGTTAGAAGATTAGATTTCCAAAACTTTGAATTTTGAACTTTTAATTTCGAATTTCTTAGTGTCTACCCCAAACAGTAACCCAAGCTTTTCCTCTTAATAATCCCTGTGTATCATACCAGAATGAAATTCGATTGATGATACGATTATTCCCTTTCAAATCAATAATTCTTGAATCAGATCCTTGGGCAAAATTATGACGGGTTAAAATTTCCTGATCACCACCATTAGCAAAGTGCACCACACATTTATGCATGTTCAATGGAGCCCCTTTAACCTCTATTTTAATGGCATCAAAAGCTCCTTCTAACCAGGTAACAATTATTTCATCATGATCAAGTTTACGATCTACTCTTCTGGAACCTAATCTCTCCCAGGTACCTTGTTGAGCGGCGCTAGTAATGTTACTTACAATTAATGCAAAAGACAGGGCGAAAATGAATTTTATGGGCTTCATAGTTTGTTTGTTTTATTTATTTGACGCTTGTATTGGCAATGGGTTTAAAGCTATGTAAAATTATTTAACTATTTACAGTAAAATATAGGTTAGAGTAAGGGTTTAAGCCCATAAAATTGGTTATTTTTGCCCTTTATATGCCATCTGCCGCTTTTTATACATTAGGATGCAAACTTAATTTTGCCGAAACCAGCACCATTGCACGTCAATTGGTTCAAAATGGTTTTGATAAAGTGAAGTTTGAGGAGGGGGCAGATGTATATGTAATTAATACTTGTTCGGTTACAGACCATGCTGATAGGAAATGTAAAAGGGTGGTGGCAGAGGCTTTGAGAAAAAACCCAGAGGCGAAAGTAGTAGTGGTGGGCTGTTATGCTCAGTTAAAACCTCAGGAAATCGCTGAAATTCCAGGAGTAGATTTGGTGTTAGGAGCTCATGAAAAATTTAATATTGCAGAGTTTTTACCTTCTATCAAACAAAAAGGAACTCCCATTGTAGAACAACGCAAGATTAAAGAAACCAACTTTTTTATTCCATCATATTCTATTGGTGATAGAACCCGTACTTTCTTAAAAGTTCAGGATGGTTGTGATTATGTATGTGCTTTTTGCACGATACCGCTGGCAAGAGGGTCAAGTAGAAACCAAAGTATTGAAAAAACAATAGAAGTTGCCAAAGAAATAGCTGCTACTGAAGTAAAAGAAATAGTACTATCTGGAGTTAATATAGGCGATTTTGGTAAATCAACAGGAGAAAACTTTTTTGATTTGTTGAAAGAACTAGATAAAGTAAATGGGATTGATAGAATCAGAATTTCTTCCATAGAACCGAATTTACTCACAGATGAGATTATTGAATTTTGTTCTACATCCAATAATATTCCCCTTCAATCAGGTAATGATAAGATTTTACAATCAATGCGCAGAAGGTATTTGAGGGAAGTTTATTCATCCAGAGTAGCAAAAATAAAAGAATTGATGCCTCATGCTTGCATAGGGGTTGATGTAATTGTTGGCTTTCCGGGAGAAACAGAAGAAGATTTTTTAGATACCTACAATTTTCTGAATGAATTAGAGGTGAGTTATTTCCATGTATTTACTTATAGTGAACGAGCTAAAACTACCGCCATTAAAATGGAAGGTAAAGTTCCGGTGGCTGTTCGTAAAAAAAGAAATGAAATGCTTACTATTCTTTCTGAAAAGAAAAGACGTAAGTTTTATGATGAACAAATTGGAAAAACTTTTCATGTATTGTTTGAATCAGAAAACGATGGTAGTGTTATGCAAGGATTTACTGAGAACTATGTTAAAGTGGTTTTTCCTTACGACCCTGTACTAATTAATGAAATACAAAAAGTAAAACTTAAACATATCAATACGGATGGTTTAGTGGAAGTGGTTCCTGTATATGAGCCTATTCAGCACACTAAAAAAGAATCAGTATTGGTAACCCAATAACCATAACTTAACTATAAAAATAATGTTTCCTACACTTAACTACTTCTTCAAATATTTCTTCAACTGGGATTGGGGAATGAATTTTCCACCTACTTTTGGTACCCTAGTTGCTTTGGCATTTTTAAGCGCTGCCTTTATTTTGAGCAGAGAGTTAAAAAGAAAAGAGAAGTTAGGACTTATTCGTTCTAAAAAACGTAAGATAAAAGTAGGTGAGAAGGCTTCCGCTACTGATTTAGTTTCATACGGATTATTCGGTTTTGTAGCGGGCTTTAAAGTCCTTGCTATCATTATGGGTGATGCCGATTTTAAAACAGACCCACAAAATTTTATTCTTTCAACTAAAGGTAATTTATTAGGAGGTATTATTGGCGGAGCTTTACTAGCCGGATATATCTATTGGGATAAAAAAAGAAAATCTTTACCTGAACCGAAGGAAGTTGAAATAGACGTTCATCCTTATCAATTGGTTGGTAACATTACTTTTTATGCCGCTATTTTCGGATTAATTGGTGCTAAAATTTTTCACCAGTTAGAATATTGGGATAATTTTATAGCAGATCCTATTGGTAACTTAGTTTCGGCCAGCGGACTTACTTTTTATGGTGGATTGATTGGTGGTTTTGCTGGTGTTTGGTTCTATATCCGTAAACAAGGTATCCCGTTAATGATTGTTGCAGATGCAGTTGCTCCAGGATTAATATTAGCTTATGCAATAGGACGTTTGGGTTGTATGTTTAGTGGTGATGGAGACTGGGGAATTATTAATAGTGCTTACCGTATTGACGACAAAAGAAATTACACCGTGGTTTCACCAGAGGCAATACAAAACGATTTGTATGCAAGAGATTCAATTACCGGCCAATCTAATTATGATCTGTTTCATGGTAATGGACAACCGGTAGATTATGCTTATTTTAAAAAACCAGCTGCTTTGTCATTTTTGCCTACCAGTTTATTTGCGTTTGATTTTCCGCATAATGTAAATATGGAGGGAGTGCCCATCAAAGGTTGTAAAGATGGCACCTATTGCAATAAATTACCATTACCGGTGTTTCCTACACCTATTTACGAAACATTAATGGGATTATTTATCTTTTCTATCCTCTGGTTTCTGCGCAAACGGATTAAAATCGCAGGAATGATGTTTTTCTTGTATTTATCATTAAACGGAATAGAACGTTTTCTCATTGAAAATATAAGGGTAAATACCGAGTTCCCTGTTTTTGGCATGATGATGAGTCAGGCAGAAATAATTGGACTGGTACTCATTGCTGTTGGGATTCTGGGAATGATTTTGGTACCTCGTTTTAAGGACAAACTGATCAAGTTATAATGATTAGTAATAATCAAATACAACAGGTAAAAAAACTTATTTTATCTGTTGGAGATTATATTCGTGCTGAAAGAAAATTATTTGATGCCAATGTAGTTGAGCATAAGGATGTACATGATTTGGTATCATATGTGGATAAAACATCAGAGAAAAAACTCATAGAAGGATTAGCAGCTATTTTGCCCCATTCTTCTTTTTTAGCGGAAGAAACTGGTGAAACTACCAACGATTCACCTTACCATTGGATTATCGACCCTTTGGATGGGACTACGAATTTTATTCATAATATCCCTCATTATTGTATAATGATGTTACTATTGCCGGTTGGGTATATGAAGTTTGCAATGATGAATTGTATGAAGGTATTAAAGATAAGGGGGCCACATTAAATAATGTACCCATTGTAGTTAGCAAAACCAATGCTATACAACAATCACTCTTTGCTACCGGGTTCCCCGTTCGTACTTATGATAAGCTTGTACAATATCTGCAACTTCAACAATGGGTAATTGAGAATAGCAGGGGCATTCGTCGCCTGGGTACAGCAGCATATGATTTATGTTTGGTAGCCGGGGGAAGAGTGGAGGGTTTTTACGAACCCGGATTAAGTGCCTGGGATGTAGCAGCCGGTGCGCTAATAGTGAAGGAAGCAGGGGGGCAGGTGAGTGATTTTAGTGGGGCAGATAATTACCTTTTTGGTAAAGAAATATTGGCGACGAATGGAAAGGTGCATGAGGAGGTTGTGAAAGCTATTCAATCCAGGTTGTTGTAATTAATAACATTGTCAGTAAATCCGTATATTTATATTCACATTCATACACAATGAAAAAGACCTTACTCTGCATTCTTTTATCGGGCTTATTTTTTACTCAAAACACTTCTGCACAAAACGCTACCATTCAGGCTATCATTAATGAAATTAATATTGATACTTTGATGCAATACACCAACGAGATATCCGGTGAAGTGGGTGTAACAGTAGGTGGAGTAACGGATACTATTTTCTCCAGAAACAAAAGCAGACCCGGGAATGAGCTTTGTTTTAAATATGCCAGAGATAAATTTGTTTCGTATGGTTACCAGGTAGATTCTGCAGTATTTAGTGCTACAGGAAAAAACTTATGGGCCATAAAACCCGGATCATTATACCCCAATGAAAAAGTAATCATTTGCGGACATTATGATGCGATGCCCAATGCAGCCATCGCTCCGGCTGCTGATGATGATGGTAGTGGGACTGCAGCCGTGTTAGAAGCTGCCCGTGTTTTAGCTGATTATGAATTTGAATATACCATACTATTTGCATTATGGGATGAAGAAGAATATAGTTTAGCAGGAAGTAAAAAATATGCAGATACAGCTTTTGCTCATGGTGATCAGATCCATGCAGTATTTAATATGGACGCCATTGCTCATGATAGTGATAATGATTCTGTGGCGAGGGTACATGCTCGTCCTCCCGGAAATTCAGAAGAAATTGCAGATACGGTAGTAGCGGTAAATCAGGATTATAATATTGGAATTGATTTATTATTAATCAATCCAGGAATGACGTATAGTGACCATGCTTCTTTTTGGAATAAAAATTTTGGAGCAGTGTTATTGATTCAGGATTGGGAAGGAGATCCAAATCCACATTATCATTTAGCAACGGATAAGGTAGATTATTTTAACATCCCGTATTTCCATAAAATGGCCAGGTTAAGTATTGCTTCTACAGCTGTTTTTGCGGTACCTTTTGTGGCTCCTCCGGCCGGAATTGATGGTGAAGCAGTAGAGATCATTAAAATTTTCCCTAATCCTGTACATTCTGTGTTGAATATAAAATGGCAACATGAATATCAAACTATTCAATTGGTTGATGTATTAGGAAAAATGGTTTATACCTCTTCACTCAATAACGACGCAACTTCATTTTCTATGGATGTTTCAACCTTCACAAAAGGAATTTATTTTGTGCAATTGTTGAATGGAAAAGAGAAGGTAACGAAAAAAATAGTGGTGAATTGATTTAAGAAATAAAAATTTTTATCCTTTATGTAACGACGGTTCATGAACCGTCACTACAACTTACCTAAAGAACATTTCGTATTCTCACAACGTCTCTATCAAAGCTGGCCTTTGTGAAATTTCATGGTAACAAATGCTATCTTTTTTCAGGTAATGTAAAACCAGACTTTTGCGGGTAAGGTTCGGATTGTTTTGTTTTTCGCCACCATGCAATAGATTGGCATGCCATATTAAGAGATCTCCTTTTTTTGGATAGAATATTTTTTTCTCAAACCCATGTTCCTTAATTTTTTGTTGAATCATAGAAGCATACGGAGGATAATTGAGTTTACCCAACATGAGCCAATTTCCTTCGTTACCAAATGAATCATTCATAAAATAAGGTAAGGTATGACTTCCGGGGTAATAATGTAACGGACCCTGATCAGCATTTATATTTTCCAGTGCTATCCATATCCCTAATAATCCACCTTCAGGATAGGTGGTCATATGGAAACTATCCGAATGGGTTTGTTGTTCACTGCCTTTTAGAAAGTTGATACTTTGAAAAAAATGAACATCCCCGTCTAGTAAAATTTTACAAAGTTCAGATAGTTTTTCGTCTGTAGCCATTGTTTTTATAGATGCACAATGTTTAGCCAACTGCATGTATCTTCCGTATGATGGACGAATGCTGGTATATTTAATAATATTATCTACTTCACGATTGATTTCATCCACTTGAGTATCATTTAAGAATTGATGGATGACCAGAAATCCGTTTTTATTATAATCAAGTATACTTTGCTGAGAAACTGAATCAGCTAAACGAAACGCTACTGAGTTTTTGAGTTTTTCTTCATTCGGTTTTACCCCTGCGTGTTTTGGGAGATGTTGTAAGTCTTTACTGGAGATGGTAGTATAATAAGATTTACGTAACCCGTACTTGTTATATCCAGGCAAGTTATGAACCAATAACCTTTTATGAAAAAAGTTATACAGGTTGTAGGATAATCTGAGCCGTTTTATCCAGTTAAGGAACATTAATTTGAATAAAGAGTTATGCTAACAAATATAAGGTTTATCCTACATTTGTATTCCATGGCTAAGAAACAAAAAAGACCACAAACTGCGGAAGAGGAAAAAATGAATGCATTCACCCACGGATTGGGGTTATTGTTGTCCATCATTTTATTTCCGATTTTAATTGATAAAACGGATATCGGGCGTACCTGGCAATCTATTGTTGGAATTTTGCTGTTTTTTTTCGGGGCAGTATTTATGTACTCATCCTCTACCATTTATCATTTAATAAAAGAGCCTAAACGTAAGGCAAGGGCAAGGATTTTTGATCACATCAGTATATTTTTTTTAATAGGGGGAACGTATGCATCCGTGGTGCAACGATACGTACCTGTTGAAACAGCTCGTTGGTTCATGGCTTTAATGTGGGGAATTATTTTGGTGGGGGCCATACTTAAAATTTTTTTCACGGGCAAGTATCAATGGGTTTCAGTGATATTATATCTGTTTTTGGGCTGGATGGCAGTGTTTATTTATAAACCATTGTTAGATACTATGACATGGGATGTATTTCAGTGGTTATTGTATGGGGGATTAGCGTATACGCTGGGGGTTATTTTTTATAAGAATCAAAAGCTAAAGTACAGTCATGCCATATGGCATTTATTTGTATTGGCAGGAACTTTTTGCCATTATGTGGCGGTATATAAGAGTTATTAATATATTACGTTAATACACAGGCTCAATTAAACGTAATATTTACTATTACATTTTGGTTGGTATACTCTTTAATAGTAGGATTAAAATATTTTTGAGTATAATGTTCAATGGTTACGTTTTTGCCAATCAATAACGAAGGATTAGACGTATATTCGTATGGGAGATAAAATTCTGTTAACCATAAAAACTTCTGAATTTTTTTAGAATCGTCCTGAACAATGGTGTAAAATTGATTTTGCTCAACAGCTATAACTACTCCTGTACTATTATAGGTAAAAAGACTAGAGCTGAGTTCATCTTTCATCCTGTCAGATTTGGTTATTACCTGAAATACTTCAGGACAAATCATAGCCATAGCCATTCCTACTTTTTCACCAATCGCTTCCTCATCTTTTCCAAATTCTAAGCCATATTTATCCTTTATTTGATCTTTATATTCTTCTGAGTTTTTTAACATACAAAGTCCTAAAGCAAACATGATGTCGTTTTCCGTCATATTTTTATAATCCTGCACTGTAATACAATCACATGTTTTTTGAGCTATAGCTCTAATTGGGTCATTTGATTGTGCACTTATCACTATAGTAGGGAGAATAAATAGTAGTAGATTCAAAAGTAATTTCATGGGATAAAAGCCTAAGTTATTTAAAAGGTGAAGTTATACTTTTAATAAACATTTGCGAAAAATGCCTAATTGAAGCTTTGTGAAAACTGTGTTCCTGAGACCACCAAATTTTTGACAAAAAAAATATCAAAAAATTACTCAAATTTTGTTGATAACATTGTGGTTTGCAACCCCTGATTTCTCTAGGTAAAGGCGCTTGTTTTGACTATATTTGTTGGCTTTAAAAAAATAAGTATAAATCATGAGTGAAGAAGTAAAAAAGCCAGGGGCATATGAAGCCGATAATATTCAGGTTTTAGAAGGGTTAGAAGCAGTACGTAAACGTCCGGCCATGTATATTGGTGATATTGGCCCAAAAGGGTTACATCACCTGGTATATGAGGTGGTAGACAACTCTATTGACGAGGCTTTGGCCGGGTATGCGAAAAATGTAAATGTGTACATTATGGAGGATAACTCCATAAAAGTAACGGATGATGGGAGGGGTATTCCTACCGGAATTCATGCAAAAGAAGGCCGTAGTGCTCTTGAAGTGGTAATGACGGTGTTACACGCAGGCGGAAAGTTCGATAAGGATTCTTATAAGGTGTCAGGAGGTTTGCATGGAGTAGGGGTAAGTTGTGTAAATGCTTTAAGTACAAAACTGGTAGCTACTGTACACCGTGAAGGTAAAATATTTCAACAGGAATACTCTTGTGGGAAACCGTTATATGATGTAAAAGTAATAGGTGAAACTGATCGTACCGGTACTGAAGTAGTATTTACTCCTGATGCTACTATTTTTACCCAAACCACTATTTATAGTTTCGAAACATTAAGTGGTCGTTTAAGAGAATTATGTTTCCTAAATAAAGGGATTAAACTTAGCCTTACTGATTTAAGAGATAAAGATGAAGAGGGTAATTACCGTAAAGAAGATTTTTACAGTGAAGGTGGTTTAAGAGAATTCGTAAAATATTTAGATGGTACCCGTGATCCTTTGATTCCTGAACCTATCTATTTAGAAACTGAAAAAAATGATATTCCGGTAGAGGTTGCTTTTCAGTATAATAGTACTTACAACGAAAATATTCACTCGTATGTAAATAATATCAATACCCACGAAGGAGGTACTCACTTAGCCGGTTTCCGTAGGGCACTAACCAGAACTTTAAAGGCCTATGCTGATGCCAGCGGAATGACTAAAAATTTGAAGTTTGAAATCAGTGGAGAGGATTTTCGTGAAGGGTTAACAGGAGTTATTTCTGTAAAAGTACATGAACCATTGTTTGAAGGACAAACCAAAACCAAGTTAGGAAACAACGAAGTAATGGGAGCCGTTGATCAGGCAGTGGGTGAAATTTTAAATATTTATCTGGAAGAACATCCTAGAGAAGCTAAGATTATTGTAAATAAGGTAATATTAGCAGCTACTGCTCGTTTTGCTGCTCGTAAAGCTCGTGAATTAGTACAACGAAAAGGTGCATTTACAGGAAGTGGTTTACCGGGTAAATTATCTGACTGTTCAGAAAAAGATCCTGCTATTTGTGAAGTATATTTAGTAGAGGGTGATTCTGCGGGTGGGACTGCTAAACAAGGTCGTGATAGAAATTACCAGGCTATTATGCCATTGCGTGGTAAAATTTTGAATGTTGAAAAAGCCTTGTCGTACAAAATATTTGAAAACGAGGAAATCAAAAATATTTTTACTGCCTTAGGATTAAGTTTAGGAACTGAAGAAGACAGCAAAGCATTAAATATGGAGAAACTTCGTTACCACAAAATCATCATCATGACGGATGCTGATGTGGATGGTAGCCACATTACCACTTTGATTCTTACGTTGTTCTTTAGATATATGAAGGATTTAATTGAGAATGGATATATCTACATCGCTAGTCCTCCTTTATATTTGGTGAAAAAAGGAAATCAGCAAAAATATTGTTGGAACGATGCTCAACGTGAAGCAGCGGTGAAAGAATTAGCGAAAGATGGAAAAGAAAGCAGTGTAAACATTCAACGTTATAAAGGTTTGGGAGAGATGAATGCAGAGCAATTATGGGAAACTACCATGAACCCTGAGACCAGAACCTTAAAACAAGTAACTATTGAAAGTGCAGCTGAAGCAGATTATACCTTCTCTATGTTAATGGGAGATGAAGTTCCACCACGCAGAGAGTTCATTGAGAAAAATGCTAAGTACGCTAAAATTGATGCTTAACGAATAGTTAAGTTTTTAGAAAATAAAAGAAAGTCCTGATTTTATATCAGGATTTTTTTTGATATTCATATTAAATGAGACATATACTTCAATCCATACCTGATAGTAATGATGAATTGCTTCCTGCAAAAAAGCTGGTAAGTTATATTCGTCCATTCAGGTTATCGATTGATAATAAATCGACTGATATGGTCGACCATTTAATAGTATTATTGAGAGAAGATGATGCTGTAAGAAACCGGTTTTCCAATTATATCTCTAATCTCATTTACTCAAAAGAATGCTTGGATGCGTTTTGTGAAAGTGGGATTTTATCTGGAACTACATTCTTATCAGGATTATATCGCCGTGTTGTACATAAAATGGTACCTGAGTTATATCCGGATAATGATTTACGGACGGCAGTAGTAAAAATCTTTACATCTAAAAGTGATTCCAACTGGTTAAAATCAGTATCAGTAGAAAAATGGAGTGAACTATTTTCTCTCATTGAAATTGGAGCGGATGAAAAAACATATCTAAACGAACAAATTGCCAATTCATTGGTAGTACTTTCTCATAGGGTAACCTCACTAGGGTTGGAACCGGAGATATCTACCAAATTACCGGATATTGATAAACTCTCATCACCATTTATTACTCAAACGGATGAGATTATCAAATTAGCCCAAAAAATCAATGCCGGTGAATTTTCTATTGAGAACAATGCCCTTGATTATAAACAAATTAATGTACTGCTTAATCAATGTGAATATATTTTAGCCGGTTTAAGAGATCATAAAAATGAATACGGGGCCAGCATTTCACTTACTTATATACTTGTTAGATTACAGCAACATATTCGTAGAATAAGACTTCTGTTGATGATGATATTGAAAATGCATCTACAGCGATGCTTCTTTACGAAATAGTAAAAGCGGAACATGAAAAGAACAGTATACTTGGATATATTAATCAAAACATTGATTTGATTGCATATCAGGTAGCTGAAAGAGGAAGCAAAACGGGGCAACATTATATTACAAGCAATAAAACAGAGTATAAACATCTATTTACTTCCTCCATGAAAGGAGGATTTATAGTAGGTTTTATGGCCATGTTTAAAGTGCTCATTCATTATATTGCTATGGCACCGGCTTGGTATGCATTGTCTTATAGTCTAAATTATGCCTGGGGGTTTGTAACTATGCATGTTACTCATTCGGCATTAGCTACTAAACAACCTGCATTAACAGCACAAGCCATAGCTTCTGTAATACATAACGATGTAAACAAAGGGAAAAATCTGGATGGAATAGGAGAGATGGCGGCTAGGGTATCGAGAAGCCAGTTGGTTTCGTTTGCAGGAAATTTATTGATTGTTTTTCCTATGGGGATGTTACTGGCTTTTATTTTTTCTTTTGTTTTTGGTAAAGACCTGGCAACACCCGATAACGCTGTTAAAATGATTACTGAATTGCATCCGTTTAAAAGTGGATCATTATTATTTGCTTCTATTGCAGGCATCTATTTATTTTTAACAGGAATTGTTTCAGGATATATAGATAACATTGTTATTTACAGAAACATTCCACTTAGAATTCAAAAACATTTTATTTTAAATAAATTTTTGAATGAGAAAATTAGGATAAGAATATCCCGTTATTTGGAAAAAAACATAGGGGGAATTTTAGGTAATATTTTCTTCGGATTCTGTATGGGATCAACGGCTATTATTGGCCATTTTTTTGGTTTCGGGTTAGATGTTAGACACATTACCTTTGCGGCGGCTAATTTTGGGATCTCATTGATTAGTCTCGACTTTAACTTATCCTTTTATCATATTTTCTGGACACTGTTGGGAATTGCCGGAATTGGATTTTTTAACTTCATGGTTAGCTTTAACCTGGCTTTTTATGTTGCTTTAAAAGCAAGAGGAATTGAGGTACGTGATACCTTTAAAATATTGAGAATTACTTTTGGATATTTGATATCACATCCGGGAGCATTCTTTTTTCCGCCGAAGAGTGGTGTCAAGGTAACTCCAGTGGAGGATAATTTACCTTAGACTCATCAATAATGCATCATTTTCATACAGAAAACGGACCCACCTGATTTTATATATTCCGAGGTATCTACTTCATATACCTTAAACCCTTTTTCTTTTAATGCATTGGTTGTAACCGGATTATTTTTCTGAATAATAGCAAAAGGATATTGATGTCCGTGTACTATATGAGCATTGAGTGAAAACCCACAGGATGATTCTTGAAATGGAATTTCAATGACTTCTTTGAACCATGATTTAATAGTTGTAATTCCCTCTTTGTTAAATGCTTCTTTCGCAATCAAAACAGTATTCATATCAAGCGGAATAAAACAAGTATCCAAATGATAAAAAGTATTGCTCACTAATTGAAGTGGAATAATTTCGCAATGTAACAGATCACTTAATTTACGTAATGTGCTGATATCAGTTCTATGTCCGTATCCTCCAAAAATCAATTGTTTTTTAGGTACCGGAATTAAATCTCCCATTCCTTCTAATAATC
>CAZUXM010000017.1:23163-31929 GCA_964624635.1 uncultured Candidatus Competibacteraceae bacterium | reverse complement strand
CCAACTCCCGGAGGTGGAAAAATAGCATAATTGATATTTTCATAATACGATTTAAAAAATGGAACTTCATTTTGTCTTGATTCATGTTTCATTCTGCTCAATACTACAAATGGTTTTCCATTTTCATCCATCCATGGAAAACTTTGGTTTGCACAAAAAACCATATCCTCACAACCGGGTTCTCCATTAATAACATTGGCCCCGTCAATATTTCCGGAGGTTGCTTCTGCCTTGTAAATATCATAGATGCTTTGCCATTGTTCTTTAAAAATAGCAGGATTTACTTTTCCGGCATTCCCTTCCATGTGAACATTTTTCACATCAATAATGTTAAAATATTCTGTAGTACACATCAAAGCCACCAAAGGTTCCTTTCTATCCTTGATTGTATTCATATACTATGAATGAATTATTTTTTTATTGTTTTTTTTGCAGGAGTGTCAATATTAATTGTCATGGTATTTGACAAAAATTCCTGACCATCAACCACTACACCAAACCAAAATTCAACTGATATAGCCATATCTTTTTTTCCATAGATTAATGGAGATATAGGTGGATTTTTTTTATTCCAAGTCCAGAATATGGTGGCTTTTTCGGGTCTGTCATTAAACAATAGTTGTTGTAATGGGATAGAAATAATATGTTGTTGTTTTGATGTGATGGATACGGGTGCTACAGGTAATTGTCCATTATCCAAAATATATTCTGTATGCATTACCGAAGTCCTGTTGGGGTTATAGGCATATACTTTAAATCTCACTGCTCCCGGATCATTAAATAAAGGAATGGGATATTGAGTAAGGTTGGTGATCTTACATACGAGATTACCTGATTTTGTTTCAGTATTATAGTTTTTCGTATCGCTGGTTAAACTCAGTTCGGTTTTTTTATTGGTGAGTTTAGGCTCACTAAATTTCTTAACATTGATTTTTACTTTATTCGATCTTACTTTAATATTGTTTTGATTGATAACCGGAACATTAGCTTCGAACGATAAATAAAAATAGGGTTGAAATTTTTTCTTCGAAATTTTATGAGGAGGAGGGACCGTTTTGGTTGTATTATAATAGTTCCATAATACACCATTATCTAAAATATAGCTCAATGGAAATGAATAAACCAAGATAGTATCATTAGGAACAAGGGTAATCGTTTCTAACCTTTGATTAGCAGTTGGAATTAATGTAGTGAGTTCTTTATTATTAAATCGCGAAGTACCTATTAACTGGATGTTTTGCCACCAGTTAGCCAATTGTACTTCTTTTGAGTTATGATTGATGATATACAATTTTACATTCCCTTCATTAGCCGTATCCGTAAAGTAAGTTGTAGGGCTTTGAATAATAACCGAGATTCCGGCAGGATTGGTTCCACTTTGATAGTATTTAACTCCTTTACAACCGGCCAGCAGTAAAAAACTAAAAAATAATAAGGCTTTGTTGCGAAAAGTCATACATTTGATTTCCTAAACAAAGCTAACAATTTATTACCGCATTTGGTTAAACTATGGGAAATCACGGTAGCCATCATCACAAATTAAGTTTAGCAGGTGTTTTAATAACGGTTGGTATCATCTTCGGAGATATTGGAACGTCCCCATTATATGTAATGAAGGCGATTGTTGGTACCGCCAAGATTAGCGAAATGTTGATTATAGGTGGACTTTCCTGTGTGTTTTGGACTCTTTCCATACAAACTACTATTAAATATGTAATCATTATTCTTCGTGCCGATAACAAAGGAGAGGGAGGAACTTTCTCTCTATATACATTGGTGCGGCGGTATAAAAAATGGCTCATTGTTCCAGCCATGATTGGTGGAGCAGCTTTGTTAGCTGATGGAATTATTGCTCCACCTATATCTGTATCATCTGCTATTGAGGGTTTGGATAAATTAAATTTAGGTGTGGATATTCCAACGGTACCTATCGTTATAGGAATTCTTATAGCACTTTTCACTGTTCAACAATTCGGAACTAAACTAATAGGAAAGGCATTTGGACCTGTAATGGTTACCTGGTTTTTAATGTTAGGTACTTTTGGGTTGATTGCTTTAACATCAAACCCTGTTGTGTTAAAAGCCCTGAATCCTTATTATGCTATTAATCTTTTGATTAATTATCCTGCCGGATTTTGGTTATTAGGTGCTGTGTTTTTATGTACCACGGGAGCCGAAGCCTTATATAGTGACCTAGGACATTGCGGTAAAGAAAACATCCGTATTAGCTGGATATTTGTAAAAGTAATGCTCTTGTTAAATTACTTCGGACAAGGAGCATGGTTATTGGCTAGAGAAGGACAGGTAATTAAATATCAAAATGGACCTACCGGTGAATGGGTGGAACAAAATCCATTTTTTGAAATTATTTCTTCTAATGCTGAGTGGTTTGTATTACCATCCATTATTATTGCAACAATGGCAACCATAGTTGCCTCTCAAGCATTAATTAGTGGAGCTTTTACTCTAATTAATGAGGCCATGCGTTTAAACTTTTGGCCAAGAGTAAAAATCAATTATCCATCTAATATTAAAGGACAGATTTATATTCCTTCGGTTAATTGGATGTTGCTGGCGGGATGTATTGCCATTGTACTGTACTTTAAAAAGTCGAGTAACATGGAAGCAGCTTATGGACTTTCAATAGTACTTTGTATGTTAAGCGATACAATCCTACTTACATTTTATATGATTCGTAAAAGGTGGTTACCTGCATTTATCTTGTTATTATTAATGGTCTTTCTGGTAGTTGAAAGTGCCTTCCTGATAGCCAATCTTGAAAAATTTCAACATGGAGGATGGTTAACACTAGTTATTGCTATGATGTTAGTAGGGGTGATGTATATCATGGTGAAAGCCAAAAAAATCAGTCGTAGGTATGTTGAAATGGTGAAGTTGAAAAACTACGGAAACCTGATTAAACAATTGTCTATTGATGAAACGATTCCTAAATACTCAACTCATTTGGTATATATGACCGGGGCCGACAGAGATGATGAAATTGAGGAGAAGGTGGTATATTCAATACTTCAAAAACAACCTAAACGTGCAGATATATATTGGTTTATACATGTGAATACTGTTGATGAACCCTACAAAGCACAGTACCGTGTAAAACATTTTTATTCGGAAGACGTGGTCCGTATTGATTTTATTCTTGGTTTCAGGGTAGAGCCACGTATTTCCCAAATGTTCCGACAGGTGGTTGAGGATATGGTAAAAAATAAGGAAATTGACATTACAAGTCGTTATGCTTCGCTGAGTAAAAATAATTTTGTAGGAGACTTCAGATTTATTGTAATTCAAAAATATTTGTCCAACGACAACGAATTACCCTGGTTTGAAAAGATTATTTTGAATGCCTATTTCATGCTAAAAAAGGTGAGTTTAGCAGAACCCAAAGCCTATGGACTGGATAGCTCCAATGTACTGGTAGAAAAGTTTCCATTGGTATTGTCCAAAGTAAAACCTATTACTTTAAAAAGGATAGATTAAATGCAAAAGTTGGTGATTGTTTGTTTTTTAATATCTTTAGTGTAATGAAAAAGTTTTTAATGAGCATATTGGTTATTTGTTGTCTGATTTGCAGCATATCAGCTAATAGCTTATTATTTACTCCACATCATATTATGATGGATGTTGGTACTTTTTCAAATGGGTTGATTGATGATGGCTCTAGCCAATGTATTCACATCAGAGTTGATAGTGATGGTAAGCGTGGTCAACTGAATATTCAGAAAATAAAAACGCTGCGTGATATTAATTCAGATGATATAGATGTTTTTGATCACCAATACCCCCGGATAGAACATTTTTATCATATACAGATTTCTCTACTTATTGAGAGATCATATATTCATTCGTTACCCCAAACAAGGATTCTTCTGTTTCCTTTCCATCATTTTTTGTAGTTTAATACAACTGTTCAGTTTCATTAAATTCTGATGACATTTTATTCTCAGAATAATAATTAATTATTCATTTTTTAAAATCGAATTTATGGATAGTTCAAATTGGATAGGATTGCTGATACTGTTAGGTATGCTTTTTTCGTTTGGATATGTAAGAAGATCATCACGCATCAATGATAAAAAAACAGATCGTTTATTTGATAAACTCATCAAGGAAAAACAATTAATAATAACAGATAGAATAGATTGGTATCATGGTAGTATAGGGATTGATGAGATCAGTAAAAAGGTAGTAATTATTCATCAGGTAAACAGAGTTCTTGTCCAGTCCTCGTTTTTTATTAATGAGTTAAGTAATTGCCGTTTAATACATGATCGTTCTCCTAAAAGTACCATTATAAAATTAAGATTTGAAATGGTAGATCAGTTAAATATTCCAGTTGACTTTATTTTTTACAATAGCACCGTTGATATTTTGGGTAGTGTTCAAGAATCCAAAGAAATGGCAGAAGTCGCCAGAAAACGAATACTACGCGCTATACAAAATTATATGAATACTACCTCCCAATAAAAGCTTTGCCGACATAGCCATAGTTGACAAATTTTGTCTGTTTTAGATTTGTTGACAACAAAGAAGAGGGTCTTACTCAGTAAGACCCTTTTTCTTTATTACTACACATAACTTATGTTTTGGTTATACTTAAAATAAAAAGCCCTTCACAGCGTGAAAGGCTATTTTGATTGTCGGGGTGGCGGGATTTGAACCCGCGACCACACGCCCCCCAGACGTGTACGCTACCAGGCTGCGCTACACCCCGATCTTATTTTAAATCCTAAAATCACCCCTTTAAAGAATTATTTTCGGATTTTTTAACGTTACTATTAGTCTAAGTCAATGGCTTATAGTAATTTTACGGGGCAAAAATACAATATTTTACCAATCAGTAGTTATAGAGTACAGGAATGAAGAGGTTGCCCAAGTTTTTTTTCAGTTTTATCCTGTTATCTATTGGTATTTCAGGTTATAGTCAATCTAAGGCTACTATTTCAGGCTACATTAAAGATGTTGAAACCATTGAGACCCTTATCGGTGCTTCTGTATATTTGAAAGAAAAACAGGTCGGAACTGCTACCAATACATACGGATTTTATTCCCTTACTGCCGATACTGGTAAATATACCTTGGTGTTTCCCGATTCATTTAACAAAAAACATATCTATGGATATGGGGCTTCAGTATAGCAGTGTCGAAATTTCAGAATATACAGTGGATGATGAACGTTCCAATCAAAATTACGAAAGTACCAAGATGGGTCAGATTGAATTGAAAGTAGAAGATATCAAAAAGATTCCGGCATTATTAGGTGAAGTAGATGTTTTAAAAACCATTCAACTTTTACCCGGGGTAAAAAGTTCCGGTGAAGGAAACTCAGGTTTTTATGTTAGAGGGGGGGGGCCTGATCAAAACCTTATTTTACTAGATAATACTGTAGTGTATAATGCATCTCACTTGTTTGGGTTCTTTTCTATTTTTAATTCTGATGCAATAAAGAATGTAACTCTGGTTAAAGGAGGGATGCCTGCCAATTATGGTGGTCGTTTAAGTTCAGTGTTGGATATTACTATGAAGGAAGGTAATATGCAGAAGTTTCATGGTGAAGGGGGTATCGGAATTATTGCAACACGGTTTACATTAGAAGGGCCTATTAAAAAAAACAAAGCATCATTTTTAATATCAGGTAGGAGAACCTATGCTGATTTGTTTGTTCCCTTATTTGTGCCTCCTGAAGGTAGAGGAACCGGATATTACTTCTTTGATGTGAATGCGAAAATCAATTGGCAGGTGGGTAAAAAAGACAGGCTTTTCCTGAGTGGATATTTTGGAAGAGATGTTTTTAATTTTAAATCAGCGAATAGTGATTTAAAAATTAGTATTCCCTGGGGAAATGCAATGGCTGCATTGCGATGGAATCATCAGTTCGGGTCAAAAGTATTCATGAATTCTACGTTCTCTTTTACTAACTATGATTTTGCTACAGAGGCTGGAAGTGCCAATTTTGGTATTTCTTTATCATCGGGTATTCGTGACTTTTCATTAAAAACTTCGGTTGATTGGATTCCTAATCCTGATCACAATATTAAGTTTGGAGCTGATTATACTTTCCATACTTTTATTCCTAATTCAGCCAGTGCAAGATTTGGTGATAGCACTCAAATTAATCCTAAACCTCAGGAATTATATTCTCATGATTTTTCGTTGTATATTCTTGATGAGTTTAATATTGGAAAACGAGTTAGAATTAATGCGGGTTTAAGGTTTAATTATTACCAACACTTTGGACCATTCGATCGTTATATAAAAAATGATTTAGGAGTTATTACTGATACAATTAGTTATGGAGTATTGGATCCTATTGCTGATTACGCAAGACTAGAACCTCGTATCAATATTCGTATAAAAGTAAGTAAGTTTTCTTCTATCAAGGCTGCATATACATTAAATTTCCAGAATATGCACTTGGCTAATTTAGCTACGGTATCATTACCTACCGATGTTTGGTTACCTAGTACTTCCATTATTAAACCACAGGAAGCACATCAATGGAACATAGGCTATTTCCATAACTTCTTTGAAAATAAATTGGAAGTTTCATTGGAAGGATACTACAAACATATGTTCAATGTAGTGGAGTATAAAGACAATACTTCATTTGCGCAATTAGTGAATGATAACCCTGATAATCTTTTGTCAGCAGGGCAAGGTCGTTCATTCGGTGCTGAGTTATTTGTGAGGGGGGGGCATGAATTTAAAATTAAAGGTCATAAACAAAGAATATCAGGTTGGGTAGGATATACCTTGTCATGGACCCAAAGATTTGGTTTTAATAAAAATGAAATTCATTATGACGGTGATTTCTTTTATCCTCGTTATGATAGAAGACATGATATTTCAGTTGTATTCTCCTGGGAAATTGGCAAACGCTGGACGGTATCTGCCGTGTTTGTATACAGCACAGGTAATGCTTTAGCTGTGCCATCATCATTCTACTTGGTGGGGAATAATCTGGTGCCGTATTTTCAGGATAGAGATAATTATAGAATGGAGCCCTATCATCGTTTGGATCTAGGGGCTACCTACGTATTACATAAAGGTAAAAAATGGGAACATAGTTTGAATTTGTCGGTGTATAATGTGTATAGCCGTCAGAACCCATTCTTTGTATTTTTTGATTTAAAATCAGATGCCGCTACCAATTCAGTGCAGTTTGTTGGAAAACAAATTTCATTGTTCCCTATTATTCCTTCATTAACATGGAACTTTAAATTTTAAATGATGAAAAAGCAATGGTATATCATTTTAGTTGCCTCCGTTTTTACGGTACTGGTTTCATGTGAATCTGAAATTGATATTGATTTGCCGCCACCTGAAACTTTAGTGGTGGTGGATGCTACTATCGAAAACGGACAGTATGCAAAAGTAGCCGTTACAAAAACAGCTCCTTATTTTGATGTAATTAATGTGGCTACATTAAGTGGAATATTCATCTTTGATGCTCAGGTAATTTTAAGTGATGGAGTTGTTACCGATTCATTGGAATTAACGATTGATCCTGCGGCATTTCCACCGATATATTATAAGGGAACCAATCCTGCATTAATTGGTCAGGAGTACAAAAAATATTACTTAACTGTTATTGCATTGGGTGATACCCTTACTTCTTCAACCACTATACCGGGCATTGTACCTGTTGATTCAATTACCTGGGAACAATTTGGCAGTAATGATTCATTAGGAATGGGATGGATTCATTTTAATGAACCTGATTCATTAGGTAATTATTATAATCTATTGGCAAAACGTCAAGGATATCCATATTTTGTTCCTATACCAGGGCAATCAATGAGTAATGATCAGATAGCGAATGGAATTTATGTAAGCTTTATTTTTGGACGTCCACGACCCACTCCGGCATGGTTTAATACAGCCAGTGGCGATACTACTAATAATGAAGGAGGAATTTTATGGAGAAGGGGAGATACTGTTTCTGTAAAATTATGTAGTATAGATTATTACTCCTATAATTTCTTAAAAACCTATGATGATGCAGCTTCATCTTTCGGGAACCCATTTTCAGCACCTACCTTTGTAGCCAGCAATATTAACGGTGGATTAGGCGGATTTGTAGGCATTGGAGCAAGTTATCAAACCTATATTATTCCATAGGTCATCTGCCTGTTTTTTCGTAATTTTGTAGCCTAAATTTTTTCTTTTTAGTATTGAATATGACAAACGATCAAAAAAACATACAATGTCTGATTATTGGATCAGGTCCCGCAGGATATACTGCTGCTATTTATGCTGCCCGTGCAGGACTAAAACCTGTAATGTATACAGGCTTACAACCCGGAGGTCAGTTAATGATTACCAATGATGTAGAAAACTATCCGGGATATCCGAAAGGAGTCATGGGTCCGGAAATGATGGAAGATTTTAAAAACCAGGCAGAACGATTTGGGACTGACATCCGTTATGGAATGGCTACCAAGGTTGATTTTTCTCAACGTCCTTTTAAAGTAACGATTGATGATAGCGCAGAAGTATTAGCAGATACGGTAATTGTAAGCACAGGAGCATCCGCTAAATGGTTGGGCATAGATTCAGAACAAAGATTGAATGGGTTTGGAGTTTCAGCTTGTGCTGTTTGTGATGGATTTTTTTACAAAGGACAAGAAGTAGCTATTGTTGGGGCAGGGGATACTGCTTGTGAAGAAGCGCATTACCTTTCTAAACTTTGCAAAAAAGTAACCATGTTGGTTCGTCGTGATGAATTTCGTGCAAGTAAAATCATGGCCG
>CAZUXM010000017.1:227-23153 GCA_964624635.1 uncultured Candidatus Competibacteraceae bacterium | reverse complement strand
CCTAACATAGAAATCTTATTCAATACCGAAACGGTTGAAGTAGTTGGAGATAAAGCGGTAGAAGGAGTAAAGGTTATCAATAATAAAACCAATGAAACACAAGTGATTCCTGTGACAGGATTTTTTGTGGCGATAGGTCATGAGCCTAATACACAAATCTTCAAAGGTTGGTTAGATATGGACGAGCAGGGATACTTAATTACCAAACCCGGAACAACTACTACCAATATTGAAGGGGTATTTGCAGCAGGTGATGCTCAGGATAAAATTTATCGTCAGGCAGTAACTGCAGCGGGTACAGGTTGTATGGCCGCTTTGGAAGCAGAAAGATTTTTAGCTGCTGTAGAAGCAGAAGCACATGTGCATTAATAAATAATAATCTTCTGTGTTTCGGTTTTATTACCGTTTTTAATTTCCAGTATAAATTCACCTCTGCGAAGATCTCCCAGATCTAGAATAATTTTGTTAGGTTCAACTGAACGATAATTTAGAGAGTATTCTTTACCATTGATGTCTTTTATGGTTATAATAGCATCTTGTAGTTCTCCTTCGATAACTGCCAACTTATTTATTCCTGCTGAACTTTCGTCTAACTTTAATGAATAGGAGGTAAGAGTACTTTCTTCTTTGGCAGGTTTAGGATCAAACCAAACCCCGGCCACAAATCCCATAGGAACACCGGAGATAATTTTACATTCTACAGTAAATGTGGTAATCGGTCCCTTAAACCTCAATCCATTGACCCCTGATCCGGAACAATCTCTGCATGGTAAAATATTACCCTCATTTGTTAGGATACATTTTCCCTCTCCACAACTATTATTTCCTCCTAACATTTTTACCTCAGCATGTACACCATTGATGTAAAATCGACACTCTTCATCGTAAGAAGAACTATGTGATAAAGCAGATAAATTCACCACAACCTCATTTACCGGTTTTGAAAAAGTAAAAGTATAGGTACCGGTTCCACATTCAGGATTGGTATAGTTGTAACCAAGATAATAAGGACCTGTATCTTCTCCACAATAATGTAAACTATCTACCTGTCCTTTGCTTTGTACAGTTACAACAACATCATTGATTTTTTTATTACCGCGTAGATGAAGAATACGTTGTAGATTTTGAGCATAAGCACCACATTGATAAGTGATACAAATAATTAATAAGGATCGTACAATTATATTCATACAGCTATAGTTTAGCTTTTCCCATCAACGAAGCATAGGTATATACAAATATAAGCGGAAAAGGTTCACTTACCAGATGGTCAATTTTTTATGTATTAACTGATCATTCACCAGTAGTTCAAAAGTGTATTCTTCGCCGGAGGTGAATCCTGCCAGATCAATAAGTATATGCGGATCGTTGGAATATCTGTAATAGGTATCTTTTATACCTTTCGTATCAGACACTGAAAGCAATTTTAAATCCACATCAGGGGCTTCTAATATCAATGCGGACCCCGAAGCACTTTCTTTTTTATAAGCACTTACTTTGGAACCCAGATCTTCTTCTAAACTCACATAACTCAAATACATTCCGAAAACGACTCCTGCAGGCTCGCCATATATTACACTATCAGTAATGGTAAGTGTATAAATAGGGCCTTCAATATGGGTGCCATTCCATCCGGAAGAGGAACATTCATCGCAACCGCTAATATTACCGTTTACAGTAAGTACACAAAGTGGTTCGCAGGGGGTTTTTACTCCTTGTTCAGTAATTACATAATGATGCCCATTTACATCTATCATTACCTCTTCGTGGTAATCCTTGCTGGAAGATAAGCCTTCGAAGTTAAGGGTAACAAAGGCTACCGGAGGATCAAAAGTGAAGGTGTAACTACCAGTTGAACATGCATAGGTGGAAGTATTATATCCTAAATAATACGGACCTGCATCCCGGTTACAATAGTTTCCCGGTTTAAGAATTGGAACCATTCCTTTGCTGGTAACGGTTACATTAATATCATTAATTTTTTGGGTGCCTGAGGTATGTGATACTCTTTGTTGTGGCTGACTATAAACAGCTGAAACAAAAATCATGGTGAATATTACACCTGAAATTCTTTGTTTCCATATTGATATTGAACGTAACATTGATATCTACCTGGATATAGGTGAATACAAAATTAGTACCAATGATGTTTGTGATGATGAATGAAATGGAGAGTTATGAACAGGAAGGCGTTAGATAATGTGGTTGTTGGTGATTAGTTGTTGGTTGTTTGACATTGATTAATACTATACCTCAATAACTAACAACTAATCATTGATCACATCCATTTGTTCATCCGTCATTTTTTTGTTATCACTTAAACCAAGTTTTAACCAAATAAATCCAATGATACCTGCTATTAAAGAACCAATCATAATCATCAATTTGGCATTATTGATGATATCAGCATCCGTAAAAGCTAATAGGGTAATAAAGATGGACATGGTAAAACCAATCCCTCCTAAAAAACCTACTCCAATAATATCTTTCCACTGTAAATCAGAGGGAAGTTTACATATTTTAAACTTAACGGATAAGTAACTAAATAGAAAAATACCTAATGGTTTACCAATGATTAATCCGGCCATGATACCCAATGCATAGGGTTGAGTTAATTCCATTTGCCATCCGGTATGGATAATGATAGCAGTGTTCGCCAAGGCAAAAACGGGTAAAATGAAAAATGCCACAGGTCTGTGCAGAAACTTTTGTAATCTATACGACCCGGATTTTTCATCACCTTTGCCAAATGGAATGGCGAATGCCACTAATACACCAGTGATGGTTGCATGAACACCAGAGTGCAACATAAAATACCACATCACACCTCCTAACAAAAGATAAGGAATCAGGTTTTTTACTTTTAGTTTATTGAGAATAAGTAATACTACAAAAATTGCTAGTGCTATCATTAGATTCATCCATACCAATGTTCCGGTATAAAAAACAGCAATCACTACAATAGCTCCTAAATCATCAATTACCGCGAGTGCTGTTAAAAATATTTTGAGAGATGCAGGCACACGGTTTCCTAATAACGCAAGAATTCCCAACGCAAATGCAATATCGGTAGCCATTGGTATACCTGAGCCTGATGCAGTAATGGTTCCCAAATTAAAAGCTACATATATAGCTGCCGGAACCAACATACCCCCTAAGGCACCTGTTACCGGTAACAATGCATTTTTGATGGATGATAATTCACCGGCATATATTTCACGTTCCAGCTCTAATCCGATGAGTAGAAAAAATATGGCCATTAATCCATCATTAATCCAATGTTCAACACTCTCTTCACCCAATTTATAATGCCAGATGTGTAAATAATCATCACTCCAAACGGAGTTGGCAATAATTAATGATACAATGGTACAACAGAGTAAAACAATGCCTCCGGCCTTTTCACTATGGAAAAAGTCGTTGAATAAACCCGAGAGTTTTTTTATAGGACGTTGTTTTAACACGTCCTAAAAATAATAAAACCCCCATCTTATGACGAAAATTTAACGGGTTTTAGGTTTTATAATTCGCAAATGCTCTGTTTTACTGGGGCAAACAAGTTTTTAATATAATGAAGCAAATAGCTTTTCTTCTTCAGGTGATATATCAACAATACTATAATTGACCATACTGCATATTTTCATCTCATCAAGAATATAAACGAGATTTTCATACCGTGCTTTATCTGATGCTTTGATAATAACATTCACCCCATCATTCGATTTTTCTTTTTTAGCCTTATTGATCCTTTCGTTATATTCTTTTTCATTAATTATTCCAGCAGTAAAATCATCTTCTATTTCAGATATTTTATCTATTAACTTTTTATTTAGTTCGGATAAATCGGCTCTAAGTTGTGATTTATCATATCCGGATTTATGAAACAATGATGATTTTTTTTCGTCAAATTTACCCTGATAATACACAAGTTTGTTATTCTCACCGGCAAGTATGGTAACTGTGTTAGAAGGTACTACGGTTGGTCCACCTTTTTCTGGCATATTTACCGTTAATGCTTTAGGTTTACTAAAGGTAGTGGTGAGCATAAAAAAGGTAAGAAGTAGAAAGGCTAAATCTACCATAGGAGTCATATCCATACGGGTAGATAATTTTTTTGCACGAGGTTTGCCTTTATGTTGGTTTCCTTCGTTGTGATTGACTTCTGCCATGTTTTTTTAAATTTGGTTTGTATGTTAACGTACTGTCAATTCAAAAAATTATGGTGAGGTTACCTATTGATAAATTTGTTTGCTGATAAATGAATGAGCTGTACGTCCTATAAATAGGGAAGTGGGGGATAGGTGTTCCCATTCTTTTTTACGATAACCTGTACAATTTGTACTTAAATGATATTGATCTTTTGGGTGTACTTATTTGATTTTACTTTGATCTCCAAAGTATATATTCCCTTTTTTAATCCCGAAGCATCAATCACTATTTTAGTAGCTTCTGAACTGATAAAGGTTAAGGGTACATATTGATTAGAAGGATCGTATAAACTAATTTGTGAATCATTGAGGTATTCTGATTCAATCACCCATTCGTATCCAGCAGGACCTTGATTATTGTTGGTTTTAAAACCTATTTTTTCAAAATTGTCTAACGAATCTGCTATAGCATCTGGATTAATTTCTACACTCGACCCGGGTAATCCTTTTACATTAATCAAATCAAAGCCTGGAGAACCTCCTTTTAAATCAAGCCCTACAACCTTTACAAACCTTACAGGATCTTTATAACCTATGGTAGCTAAATCCAGTGAATTGAGATTACAGTCATCCACAATACCCAACCTAGTAAATTTTTTTCCGTCAGAGCTGATATAAATTTCCGCAAGTTCATTGTTACAACCGTTTTCCGTAACGAATATATCATTTTGGTTAGGGTGATCAATAATCTTGTTATTGGTAAACTCCATAGTAATATAACTACCCGTTGGTAAACTTACAAACCAGTTAATATTAGCACCTTCAATGGAATGTACATTTACAGGTATAGGGAAATTATACCCTTCCCCTCCATAAAAATCATCATAATAAGGATATATACTTGGATTTACATAGTGTTGATCCACTACTTTATCGGCATATTCAGAATTGATGTTTTGACTCATCAAATAAAATGGAAGTAAGCCTATAGTAGTTCCAATAATATATTTTGCCTGCATAGGTTTGATGGATGTACAACTCAAAAATAATAAATATCGTGCCAGTAAAGGGTTAAATTTTAATAATAAATGGCTTAATTATCAAGTTTAATTCCATGAAAAGGACAATATTTCCAGTTGCCTTTCATTTTATCATTATCAATAGGGCAGTATTTGGGTGGTAATAATGAAATCATAGGTAATATCCATTTATATTCCTTATTGAAAAAATTTATGATTAGTTCTCCCTTTTCTTTTTCATTATAAATGTTTTTTCCATTTGAATCTTTTATTTTAAAATAATAAAAACTCAAATTAACTCCCATTTCACCCAAACTACTAGCAAGTGCCGGTTTGAGATTAGCTGAAACTTCTTTAATATCTAATGACATTTGATCTTCCGTTAATGGAAAATAAACATTTTTTTTCTCATCAATAATAGAAATATTTTTTCGCATAGTTGCTTCATCTGTGTACTTGAAATTACTCTCAGAATCAAAAGTTCCATCAAGAACACACACAAATACAACATCTTTAAATGTATTTTCAATGTAATCCTTTACATCATTAGAAATACTCGGCTTATTTGCCATTGATATTCGCCAATGACTTGTTGGAATCCACCAAACCATAGTAACTTTATTTTCTGGCCTGCTCCATTGTTGAGATTCTCTAATAAAATCTCGCATTTCTATTTCTGTATCAGCTTGTCCAAATAAGGAAAAACCATAGGATAAAACAAAACAAAGAATAACAACTCTTATTTGTTTTACTAATGAGGAAATATATTGAATAGAACTCTTCATATACATAAATTTCATTTTTTCATTTGATTTATTATTGAATAAAGAGATGTTTTAAGAAAGAGGAGTCTGTTTATTCTTTTTATTTAAGCCCTTTAAGGCCCACTTACGCATAACATTTTGAATACCATGTTCCAGTGGATTTAAAGTAGCCGCCAATACAACATTCATCACTAATTGGAATACAGGAATATCGCCGGTGAATTTATTGATGTAAGTGGATAAGAAAAGCAATATAGATTCAAATACGATAAGAATGGTTAATAATGTGATAAAGGCTCCTAACCTGTTTCTTTCAGGATTAGAGGAGAATCTAAAACTTAAAACAATGAGTAATCCTAAAAAACTAAATTCAGCGATATAAAACCAAATTCGTTGCCAAAATGGACGAAGGATAGTAATTTTTACTATTACTTCATTTGTTTCATAACCATTGGGTTCAATAGCTTTCGCATGAAATTTATAAGTACCCGGAGGTAAATTGGTATACAATGCTTCTCTATGTTCATTATCAACAATCCATTCTTCATCATAATTTTCAAGAAACCACGAATATCTTACATCCTGTGCATTGCTATAACATAAGGCAGCCATTTCAATGTTAATGGTATTTTGATTATAGTTGAGTAATATTGGAGGGCACGCAGTGTCGTTATAAGTTTCTTCAAATACAATTTTTTTTCCTTCAAATATTTTTTGAACACGTAATACTCCGGTACGGTTATCAGCCGTCATATCTTTAATACGAATTCTACTGGCTGTAGAAATGGTACCAAACCAAACATCTCCTTTAACGTCAGTAATTGCAACACATGAATTGGTTTCTACCGGTGTAAATCCCTGATCGTATCCAATAGAAGTAATTTTTTTGTTATCTACATCAATACATTCAATTCCTTTTTCATGTCCCACCCAAATACGTCCGGAACTATCCTGCGTAATTGACCATGGAGAATCAGATTTTAACCCATTCCCGGAGTGAAATAAATGAGTGGCTTTTTTATCCCATACAATTAATCCACCACTGCTGCAAAACCAAAATAAATCATGTTTTGCATCATACAAGCCATGATCAAGCCCATAAAATTCAGGATTCACCATTTTACTATAATCCTCTACTTCGCCTTCTTTCCATTTAAAAAGTTCTCCTTCGTCTCCTAAAAACCATATATTATTTTCTTTATCAAGAAAAGAGGATCTATAATAGATTCTGGGTAATTCATCGAGCCAAATGGGATCTTTATCATTCACTCCCATTTTAAAAACTCCATTTTGTGTACAGAAATACCCGGTTCCATCCGATAAAAAAGTGATATATAAACAGGAGAGTCCTTCTCCAATTTTTGATGGACGGAAATAATCTATGTTATAACCCTTCATCTTTACAATTTCACCTGAAAGACCTGCAATCCATACCTCATTACTTACCGGATTTTTTGCTATTCCTAAAGCAAGAATGGCTTCCTGTAAACGTGGATCTGGATGATGGTGTACCTTTTTACCATCATACCAGAATATACCGTAATTATCACTGCTAAACCAGATGTTTCCCTTCCCATCATCCAGTAAAGCTGCTGATGAAAGTGGAATTACTTCTTCTGAATAATCAAAGTGATCTAACCCTTTACTGTCTAAGATGGCTGCTCCACCACCATAGGAACCTACCCAAAAATTTCCATAGCTATCCTGAAAACAATCCATGATATGCTCATAGGGTAATCCATTGGCAACGGTTAACCATTTTACAGTGGTGTCTTTAAGTATCATTACACCTTTGGATGTAGATATATATAAATCAGGTTGTCCTTGAGGTTGAAATACATCCCAGGCATCAGCCGTTAATCCATCAAGTGATGCAAGAAGATCAGATCTATCAATCGTTTTTCCATTTTTAATTTGAATGAGTTGTTGCACTCCGGCTAACCAGATATCTCCATTATTCGCTTCATACGAATTGATAAAAGTTTTTGTTCCCGGATATAATACTTCGTAATCGTAATTTTTATCAGCTTTAAAACGACAGGCCCCATTACGCCCTACTGATACAATGTCACCATTTTTTAATTTGGTTAACTTCCATTGATTAGGGAAATCACGTCCATCAGGTAAATAGTAGAATTTTGGTTTTTTAAAGCGGGATAACTTTACAATTCCGGTATCTAAAGTGCTAATGATAATTTCGCCTCCGTTGGTAAATTCCAAACTTCTTACCTGATTCGAAGGCAGTCCATTGGATTCATCAAACCGATGAAAGTTTTTTCCATCGAACCATGAAATTCCTTTTCCCATAGTAGAGATCCACAATCTACCTTCAGGATCAAATTTGATGTCAGAGATAAATTTTGAACCTAGCCCATTGTGTATTGAATAGGTAATGAATTTATATCCGTCAAAGCGACAAAGTCCGGCTTCGGTAGCCATCCAAATATATCCTTGTTTGTCCTGTGTAATTTTAAATACGGAGGATTGTGGCAACCCATCTTTTACACTAATGGTGGTAAATGGATAACGTTGAGATGCTAATGACCCCATCATTCCTACTGATATTATCAATAACAGGATTGATTTTATATAGAATAAAATAATTTGTTGGGGAATCCTCACAATTAGTTGATCGGGTTTAATACTATAAAGGTAGCTAAAATTGTGGTTTGTTTATGCTTCTGAGGGCATAGGCGGACCCAATAGCTCCATCCCGTATTTATAAAGAAGTCCCTTCATTTGCTGAGGGTCCGGTTTGGTTGTAAAGGCTGATATTTCCATCAAAAATCCCTCAAAATTTTTATTGGGTGAAAGGATGATTCGAAGCTTTGATGGAGCAGGGTGGATATTTAAAAAACAATGGGGTGTTCCCGGTGGAATGATGACTATACTCCCTGCTTCTGCTATGTGGACATCATCATTTGTTTTCATTTTATATTTTCCCTCTAATACTTCTAATATTTCCCATTGGTATATATGCGTATGTAATGGACTTCCTGCCCCAACATTGGTAATTTCATCATATACTTCATATTCGCCTTCTGTTGTATGTTGTGGCAATAAAGCAGTAATTTTCATATCAGCTAATTGATAGGTACGACCTTTACCGGCAGGAATAAAAGTGGGAATCATCATTTAAAAGAGTTTTTAATTATTAAAAATAAACCATAGCAATTATACCGCAAATACATTTAGCAATCAATAAACCATCGGCCACCGCAAAAAAATACAATATTGGTTTTTGAGTTCGTAATGATGCAATAACCACCATCAATAAAATAAAGGGAAATACATTCAAAATGATTTTTACCGGGTGAAACTGATGAGTTGCCCCATAATAAACAAAAGAACCTAAGCCAATTATTGATAGAGGTAAGAGTATAAAAAACAAAGTTTTGAATAAACCATTGCGAACCACAAATGTTTCTAAACTGAGTTTTTTATCATCTCTATAATCTTTGATGTCTCCAATAATACCTAGTATAGAACAGAACATAAAATTCTTAATAAACAACAAAGAACCCTGTAATGTTAAAGTAAATGGGATATCATTTTCTATGCTGGAAAATATAATGGGGTATATGGTTACTAAGCCTGCCCATACAAACCCGATTACAAAAGGTTTTAACCATCCTGTTTTTCTTAGTCCAAGATATCTGAGGATTTTAATTTGTCCTCCATAGTATAATATTCCGGCTAATGGGAAAATAAGTATAAAACACCAGGTGTAAACATCTATTTCAATCAATTTTAAAAAGTACTTGGATAAGTAAAAAACGGCAGAAATGATAAATATACAAGTAAGGAATAGTTGACTGATAATAAGAAATGTTTGGTTGTTGTTATACCACTGTACTCTGATATTTCCATGGTCAGCTACCGGCTTACGTATATATGGATAAGTATAATAGAGAATGGTAGCAGTAAAAATCATTACAAAGTAGGCAGGATGATTAAAAATTGTTTTTTGTTGTAAATCGGCTTCAATGGTGAGCCCTAATGCACAAAAACCATAACAGTAATTACCCAAATAAAAATAATGCAACAGAGAAGAAAGAAGAATATTCTTTTTTGAAAGATGATTACTCTGTACAATTGGTGACTGCATACTTATAGGTCACAGGTATTTGTTGCAAAAGTATACTATTTAACTTTACGAACACTCCATGCCCAGAACATTAATACAAATTGTATAACAATCCTTAACCAACAGGCCCAAATAGGTATACAAAGCCCATTGGATAAACACCCTCCCATGTTGAGTTGGTAAATATGGGTCGGCATAAGTGCCAGTAAAAACAGTATGATGAGAATAGAAATGTACTTACGGTATTTTATTAAAACCAATAATCCAACTCCTAATATTATTTCAATAATACCTGCAATAATATTCACTTCTGGTTTAAATGGAATGGCGGTTGGAATTAACGCTATATAAAATGAAATACTGATAAAATGATTGATACCACCTGCTATATAAAACAGAGATTGTATCCATAAACTTATTTTTGAAATGAGCTGTTTACTCTTCATGTTCAATATACGGTTTAACTTCGGTAATAAAGGTTTCGATGAGGTGTATTGGAATGATTGCTTCGAAAACACTGGAGCTATTAGTTGAATGTAGAGGGATGTAATTTATATTCCATTTTTTTATCACATTCATAAAATCATTGTAGGTAGAGTAGGGAACTGTTAATTGGATGGTTTTAGTAACCGGTTTTTCAATAATGTTGGTGTTTTTAATGGCTTCTATGGCTCCTTGCTTATAAGCTTGTATCAAACCGGAAGTACCTAATAAAGTCCCTCCGAAATATCTTACTACTATTAATCCCACTTGTGTTATTCCTGCACTGATAAGCTGATTAAGTATAGGTTTGCCCGCCGTTCCTGAAGGCTCTCCGTCATCATTGGATTTATCTGTAATGGATTGCACACCTAAACGTAGAGCATAACAAAAATGACGTGCTCCAGAATGTAATGATTTTATGTTTTTTAGTTGCTCTTTAAAATCAGTTTCACTTTCTATTGGAAAAATGTACCCGATAAATTTAGAACCTTTATCAGTAAATGTTCCTTCAGAGGCAGTTGTTATGGTTTTATAAGTGTAAACTTCCATCAGGCAATACTCACCAATACAATAGAACCAACGGCTAACATCACACCAATCCATTGAATTTTACTCAGTTTTTCTTTAAATATCAATACCCCGCAGGATACTACTACGAGTAAGATGCCAATGTTTACGGTTGTATAAATGGTACTGCTGTCCCAATACGGAATTTTAAGTGCCAACAATAAAGTAAAAATAGATAGCCAATTCACTACTCCCAAAACAACCCCTGCGCCCATGCTTTTTAGATTTAATTTTTCTCGTTTTGAAGTAACCTGAGGAATAAGCATCAATAATCCTCCAATAAATGCAATACCAAAAGTAACGGCAGCAAATAGATCCGAATTACCATCATTTAAATGTAACTTCTGGTTGTAATTAATAAAACTATCAATAAAACCACCTCCGGCAAATAGTATGAGTGGTAAGAAAATAAATTTCCTGTCAATTTCTTTTGTATTAATTTGTACAATAAAAAAAACAGAGATCAACGCAAGTGTAATTCCAACAATTTTAAACAGACCGGCGTCTTCTTTAAAATAAAATACCCCAAATAAAACCGTAATTACTAAACTCATTTTACTGGCCACCGAAGTAACCGAAGCACCCATTTTTTGTGCACTCAACCCCATGATGTATAAGTTGATGATAAATACACATCCTAAAATACATCCATTAATGAACCAGGCTTGGTGTATGCCTGATAATAATTCTCCTGCTTTTTGTGAATATACCAGATTGATAATGGCAGCTACCAGATAATTAACTACAATGGCTTGAAGTGATGAAATGCCAAATTTTTCAAAAATCTTAAAAGCAATCACTAATCCGGCACAGGATAAAATACAAGCAATGAGGGCTACCATAATCGTTTGTTATAAAATATTTCAACTTTATCGTTATCTACCCAATGAGTTTCATTTGGAGCCCTATTTACGATTGGAGCCGGTATTCCTGATTCTATATTCATTTTTGTATTGGTAATGATACGTATTTCATCCCAAGCATTTTGTTGCAACATCCAGGCATGTGTGGTTGGTCCACCCTCTACTAGTATAGATTGTATTTTTTTATTCAAACAAAACTGATACAATTGCTCCAGCTGATTTATTTTATGGGGAATAAATTGAGGGTCGTATTGATGAATATTATAATCTGTAGGAATATCATTTTTATTGGCCAATATAACAGGTATCGGTTGGCGTCCTTCTACATGTCTTACATTGAGTTGTGGGTTATCCATGAGAATTGTGTTTTTTCCCACCATAATGGCTTGTTCCTGAGCCCGCCATACATGTACCAGTTGATTCGTTTTTGAATTAGTAATTTTTAAAGCATTTCCCTTTTCCTGAGTATTTATACCTACAAAACCATCAGCGGTTTGTGCCCATTTTAAAATAATATAGGGTTTTTGTACTGTATTAAATTTGTAAAATCTCTTATTCAACTCTTTGCACTCATTTTCTAATATTCCGGTCATTACTTCTATTCCGGCATCTTTTAACTTTTGAATCCCACTTCCATTTACTTCATGGTATGGGTCAGCAGCTCCAATGACCACACGAGGTATTTGTTTTTCGATGATGAGATTTGAACATGGTGGTGTTTTTCCATAATGGTTACATGGCTCCAGGTTTACATACAAAGTAACCTCTTTGAAAAGTGAACTCTCCATAACTGAGTTGATTGCGTTCACTTCTGCATGTGGTCCTCCATATATTTCATGAAATCCTTCACCTATTTTTTTATCATTGAATACAATTACAGAGCCTACTAAAGGATTGGGCGAAGTATATCCTAACCCTTTTGTAGCAAGGGTTATACATTCTTTCATCCAATGTTCATGTATACTCATCGTTTTTTTGATAGTCATTGCTATCAACAATAGGTTGTTTAAATCAAATCCTGTACAAAGTAAAACATTAATCTTTAATTGGAACTTTTGTATTCAATTAAACCAGTATTATATGAAATTTAAAATTACCCTATTGTTTATGGCTATGGTATTGTCAACAAGCGTAATGTTTGGACAAGCAGCTAAAAAAGATTCTACCTTAAGTTTTAAATACCTTATCAGTTCTGATTGGACCTTTACTTTTGGTAACGTAAATAGTTTTATTTCGGTGAATCAGGCTCAGTTTGCAGTTGAACAAAGAGTAATAGGGGCTAAGTTATTGGCCAGGTATCGTTATGGAGAATTGGAAACGGTGACCAATTATAATGAGTTTTATACCAATGTTGATTTATTGTTTTTTCCTAAAAACCGGGTGTATGGTTTTTTAAATGGTGGGGCTGAGTTCTCCTTTTTAAGAGGAATTAATTTAAGGGCCTGGGGTGGTGCCGGTGCCGGATTTAAAGTATTAAATACTGATGACCATAAATTTGAACCTACTGTTGGGTTTAACTATGAATATACCAGCTATGCTACTCCTATTGTGTACAGAGGCGATACTACAAATACCGTAAATACAGCAGTTGCTAATATAGGTTGGACCGGGTCGCATAAATTCTTTAAAGGAAAACTTTTATTAGTGCATAACTTTAAATGGATACAGGATATGTTATTTGCTGAAAACTTCAAATTTGATGGAGGTTTTACTTTAGCCGTTCCTATTATTAAAAATTTAAATGTAAAAACCTCCATTTTAGGTTCATATATGAATGTTGTTCCGGCTCCACGTCGCAATGCCGACCTTATCTGGACCATTGGTATTGCCTGGGGTAACTTCTAAACTTTTTATTTCACCAAGGAACAGGGAGGCTTAGCGTATGCAAGCCTCTTTTTTATTGGTATATTCGGCCTTCAATACAAGTATGCAAAATTTTAAAGATGGACATATTCCCGTGCCCGATAATAAGGTAATTTCATTAAGAAATTATGCTTTAAAATCATTAGCTGCTATATATACTGGTGATGAGTTAGAAAATATTGCCGATTGGCTAATAGAACATTTTGCAGGCTATAATAAAACTCAATGGATAAATAATCCTCAGGTATTGGTGAATCAATCTGCAATTATTCATTTTAGTAACGCTATTGATAAATTACTTACAGGGGTACCGGTACAATATGTTATTGGTGAAGTAGAATTTTATCACCTGCAACTATTAGTGTCGCCGGGGGGACTCATCCCCAGACCTGAAACCGAAGAGTTGGTTGACATCATCGTAAAAGAAAATAAACAACGTAAGGGATTACGTATTTTAGATATTGGAACCGGATCAGGTTGTATTGCACTCGCCTTAGCGAAACATTTGCCTGGGTGTACGGTAACCGCCGTTGATATTAGTGAAGTGGCATTGGAAATTGCCCGAAAAAATGCTCAAAAAAATGCCATTACCAATATCGGGTTTATACAAGCTGATGTATTAAATCAACTTAATTTGAAAGAAAATATATTTGATATCATCGTTTCCAATCCACCCTATATTGCAGCTGTAGAAAGTGCTAACATGAGTACAAATGTGTTGGAACACGAACCCCATATGGCTCTTTTTGTACCTGATGAGGATCCTTTGGTTTTTTATAAGGCCATTGTAAAAATGGCCCCCCAATCCCTCTTACCTCAAGGAAAAATTTATGTAGAAATTAATGAACGATTAGGAGAAGATACTGCCGCAGTATTTACCCCCGAAATATTTTCTTCAGTACATTTGTTAACCGACCTGTTTGGAAAACACAGGTTTATTAAAGCAGAAAAATTATGAGTGACCTTTTTTCAGAAGATACTGTTCATCAGGAAATAAAAAAACTAACGGATGAATTGAATTATCATAATCATCAGTATTATGTTTTATCTGAACCGAAAATAGATGATTTTGCCTTTGACCAGTTATTAAAAAAACTGGAAGCACTCGAAAAACAATATCCTCAGTATGCTGATGAAAATTCACCTACCAAAAGAGTAGGGGGTGACATCACTAAAAAGTTTAATACTGTACAACACCAGGTGAGAATGATGTCATTAGACAATACTTATACCCTGGAGGAGTTACAGGATTTTCACGACAGAGTGATTAAAGATTTAGAGCAGGTGGAATATGTTTGTGAATTAAAAATTGATGGTGTAGCCATTAGCATCGTTTATGAAAATGGAAAACTGAAACAAGCCATTACCCGTGGAGATGGAGTACAAGGCGATGAGGTCACCACCAACGTAAAAACCATTCGCTCAATACCCTTACAATTACAAAATGATTTCCCCAACGAGCTTACCATTCGTGGAGAGATTTTTATGCCTAAAAAAGTATTTAATGCTATTAATGATGACATTAAAACTGATTTGGAAGAAAAAGGTTTTAGTGAAGAAGAAATTTTTGAACAACAACTAAAAAATCCACGAAATGCTGCTTCAGGAACCTTAAAACAACAGGATTCAAAAGCAGTAGCGGCCCGTAAACTGGATGCGTTTTTATATTTTGTAATGGCTGAGGGCACCGGAATTGAAACCCATTATGATGCGGTAATGAAAGCCAAATCATGGGGATTTAAAGTGTCGGATTATATTAAAAAATGTAGCTCCTTAGAAGAAGTCATTGAATACATCCATTATTGGGAGCAAAAAAGATATGACCTGGATTTTGAAACCGATGGGATTGTGATTAAAGTAAACAGGTACGATCAACAAAAAACGTTGGGCTCCACTGCCAAATCACCCCGTTGGGCCATTGCATTTAAATATCCCCCTGAAAAAGCATGTACTATTTTACAAGATATTAGTTTTCAGGTGGGACGTACAGGCTCCATTACTCCGGTAGCTAACTTAAAACCTGTACAACTAGCCGGAACCACGGTTAAAAGAGCCTCTTTACATAATGCTGATATCATTGCTGAATTAGGATTACGTATTGGTGATAGCGTATGGGTTGAAAAAGGGGGAGAAATTATTCCTAAAGTTACTGCGGTTGATTTAACTAAACGTTCACCTGATTCACAAGAGTTTCATTATATCACTGAATGTCCTGAATGTAATACCCCTTTGATTCGTAAAGAAGGAGAGGCTAATCATTATTGCCCCAATGAAGAAGGATGTCCTCCACAAATTTTAGGTAAACTGGTACACTTTATTACCCGTAAAGCCATGAACATTGATAGCCTGGGTGAAAAAACCATTGAGTTATTTGTTCAAAAAGGTTTTGTAAAAAATGTAGCGGATTTTTATACCCTCCGTTATGACGACATCATTACGTTAGAAGGTTTTAAAGAAAAATCAACCAATAATATTTTAGAAGGAATAGAAAAATCAAAAGAAGTTCCGTTTCAACGAGTATTGTTTGGATTAGGGATTAGATATGTAGGGGAAACGGTGGCTAAAAAACTGGCCGCTTATTTTAAAAATATGGAAGCTATTATGAATGCTTCCCGTGAGGAATTATTACAGGTAGATGAAATAGGAGAGAAGATTGCTGATTCGGTGATAGCTCATTTTAGCCATCCGTCGAATAGAGAATTGGTACAACGTTTACAATCGTACGGGTTACAATTTGAAATTAAAGTAGAAGAGGGAATTACTACTTCCACCAAACTGGCCGGACTCACTTTTGTATATTCCGGGACATTTACCACGGTATCCCGTGATCAAATTGAAGAACTCATTGTCAATAATGGTGGAAAAAAATCAGGTTCCGTATCTAAAAAAACCAGTTACCTGATAGCAGGTGATAAAATGGGTCCGGAAAAAAGAAAAAAAGCAGAGGAGTTTGGAGTAAAGATTATTACGGAGGAAGAGTTTTTAGGGATGATAAATGAATAGAACGCGGATGACGCGGATGCGACGGATTAAAACGGATCCGATCTGTGCAAATCCGCATAATCAGTGTCATCAGCGTTCTATTTCAAATTCAATTGATGGTTCAATATGAATCAATACATGCCCCAACTGTGGAAGTTTTTCTCTTAACGTATCTTTTAAATGGTGTGCAATGGTATGACCTTCTTTTACGCTGATGTTTCCATCTACTATAGCATGTAAATCTACATGGTATTTTAAGCCTGATTTACGAATGAAACATTTTTCAGTTCCTGTAATACCATTTACGGTAAGGGCAATTTCTCTAATTTCTTTTACTAAATCATCATACACATGTTCGTCCATGATTTCACTCAGGGCAGGACGAAATATTTTATAACTGTTGTATAATATAAATCCTGAAGCAAATAGCGCCGCCCAATCATCAGCCGTTTCAAATCCTTTTCCACCTATCAACGCAATGGTGATTCCAATAAAAGCTGCCACCGAGGTAATGGCATCACTTCTATGGTGCCAGGCATCCGCTCTTAAGGATGAACTTCCGGTTTGTTTACTTTTTCTGATAACGATTTGAAAAGATATTTCTTTCCAAATTATGATTGCTCCAAGTACAATGAGTGTCCAGGATTTGGGTAGCTCATGAGGTGTGCCTATGTTTTGAATGCTTTTATAGGCTATAATGGTAGCTGATGTAATTAAAAAACCTACTACAATAAAAGTAATCAAGGGTTCCACTCTTCCATGCCCGTAGGGATGATTTTTATCTGCGGGTCGGTTGGAATATTTGAGTCCGAGTAAAACCAGCACCGACGCAAAAATATCAGTGGTTGATTCAATGGCATCTGCAATTAAAGCGTATGAATTACCTAAAAAGCCGGTTACGCCTTTTAGTACAGCCAATATACTGCTTCCAATAATGCTGAACCAGGTGGTTTTTATGGCTGTTTTTTCGTTCGACATTTTTTACAAATACTTCTACAAAATTAAGATAAGTTTTATTTACAATACCAGTAGGGGATGAGTATTTGAATTATTTATATTTTCTATCTGTCATTTCGACTGGAGTTCGGTTTTTTCAGTCGAACGGAGTGGAGAAATCTATCATATATTATTTTTACAACATTTATATGCTAGATTTCTCCACTACGCTACGCTTCGGTCGAAATGACAAGTATGGTTACTTTTTCTTATACTTATTATCTTTCCACTGGTTGGTGCCTAACTCACTGTCTTGAATCATTATTTCCAATCGTTTAAGTTGAGTTGTTTCCTGTTTGGCACTCATGATCCAATTCACAGATAGTTTATAATATCCCGGAGCCAATGCATTAAAGTAAGCCCAGGCTTTTTTATTTTTTTTGAATAGCTTTTCATAAGCAGGTGAAAGTTTTACTTCACCTATTTCATGGGTATATACCTTTGATTTTTTTTCGTTGAGGAATTGAAAACTCTTCATACCCGCTTCATGCATTAGTCCTTGTGCACTCAATTCCTCAACCTTTTTTACATTCACAGCACTCCAAATACTATTGGGTTTACGTGGGGTAAAACGTATGGTATAACTATTTTCGTCAATGGATTTCCTTACTCCATCAATCCAGCCAAAGCAGAGGGCCTGATCTACGGACTCACTCCACGTCATACTTTTTTTACCACTGCCTACTTTATAAAATCCTACCAGGAGTTCCGTTTTTTTAGCATGGTTTTTTTCTAACCATTTTCTAAAATCAGAAGGAGTTTTAAAATACGAGGGTGTAAGTTCTGCCATATAGATTTATGATCTTAAGATCTTCTCCATCTTTTTTCCCTTAGCCAATTCATCTACCAATTTATCCAGGTAACGGATTTTTTGCATCAAAGGGTCTTCAATATCTTCTACACGGTAACCGCAAATCACTCCGGTAATTAAATGGACATTGGGATGTATTTGAGGAGCCTGACTAAAAAAAGTTTGAAAATCTACTTTGTTATCTATTTGTTTTTGTAAAGTTTTGGGATTATATCCGGTTAACCAACAAATAATGGTGTTTAATTCTTCTTTGGTTTTTCCTTTTTTCTCCACTTTATTTACGTAATGTGGATATACGGAGGCGAAGGTCATTTTAAAGACACGGGAATTATCCATACAAAACTGTTTTTAGATAAATAAAGGTAATTAATTTGTTTGTACTTAGAGTTGGGAAGGATGTAGTTTAATTTATAAGATTACAAAATGTAATGAGCCAATTCAAATTTACTCATTTAGATTTGTAATCATTAGCTCTTTTTTTGCGTCAATTAAAAATGTTGTAAAACCTCCAATATGCAAATAGTCCAATGAATACAAGGTATATCATATTATTCATTGTAAATAGAAACCTGGCTATCAAGCTCCAACTATGCCCATTAAAAAGTCTGAAATTAATTATACAAAACGGCATTATTAGCAGTAGTGGTAAAAAAGGAATGTAGGAGGAGAAACTTACAAAAATATTTGTAGGGTGTTTGTATGGTGCAGGAAAGTAGAAAATGTTGATATTTACGCTTAATACATACATATAGTAGAACATGATTAATCCAAGAGGGAAGAGTATGAGTTGAAGGTAAGCGTACTTTTGATTCTTCTTCCTTTTGAAATATTGAATTAGAAAAAATACAGAAGAGAACAGAAAAAATCCTGCAGATGCAAGGATAAATACAGCTATAAAATTGCTATTTTTTGAGGTTTTATAATGTCTTAATTTTTCAAATTCTGTATTGTGAGGAAATAACGATTCTATAGCAATAATATGATCACCTTTTTTTAGTTCTTCTTTCAAATCGAATTGAACAGTGATCTTATAGTCGTGATAAAAATACAAGTTTACCGTCCCCTTGCTCAGGTCCCAAATGGAGGAAAGAAGAGTTCCATCTCCAATTTTATTTCTACACACATGCATGGTATCTGAAAGAGCCGTACAAAATTGAAGGGTAGTATCAATCCCGTTCTTCAAAAATGCAACACCGTTTCTATATCGGTCAAGTTTATTGGCATCTGGTTCTGAAGTGATAGAAGGACAAAAGTTTGATATTACATATTCCGGTTCGTTGCCGATTGTTAATGTATAAGGTTCTACGATAAGATATTTGCCGGATTTGTCAACGTATATAAAAACATCTTCCATAAAATAACTATGGTCGTACTTGCTAATGTATTCATGAACTTCCTCTACTGTTTTGCAATGATGTAAAATGTCTTTCAAGTACACCGTGGGGTTTGTTATCACTTTTCTATCTGCAAACCCTTCTTGTTTTGGGTGGTATGAAGCAAGTCTTTCAAATCCCAGGCCCATTTCATTCATACCTGATTGAGGGGCGTATCCGTTTTTTCCATCATATCTGGATCCGGTAAATGCAGCTCCATAGCCCTCACCTCGTCCTTTTTCAAACCAAATATGTGGTGTTACCCTCCAGGCATCCTCGTTGCTCCCCAAGATGGTTTTATTACCAATAGTAATTTTATACCCGCTGCATGCAATACTTTCATGCATGGTGGCAAAAGATATGATGGATAATAAAATAATGCCTACAAATGGTAACTTTTTCATTCTATTCCTCATGTTTACTTCAATGATCATTTAATCAATATGGGAATGAAATATTTATTGAAAAGATACAAACCGTGGTAAAAAAATCAGTTTTATAAAATGGGAGTTAGCTACTGCCTTTTACATTAGTATCCTAATTTAAATGTTTCGCCATCAACAAAAACTCCTTTTGATTCTGAAATTGGTATTCTCTCTTCAGCCGAAAGCCCACATGTCTGACCATCTTTAAATATGACATCAAATTCAAGAATATAATGAGTAATGTTGAATAGAAATCCTCTAACATCATCGATGTCTTGTTTTGAGTCAACAATCTCTAATTCCTTTTTATCAAATTCACTTAACCCATAGGTGTAACCATAGTTGCCTGAATTAGTCATTCCCAAACCAAAATAAATCCATAAGTTAAGTGGCAAATAGTCGGAATCCATATTTGCAGCTTCTTCAATGTAATCGTATTTGGGAATTAACAATGTTTGTCCCCCGATATAAACCCCAAGAGAGTCTGAAGATTCGAGCAAAGAACTGGTGACATTTGTAAAAAGTCGATATAGTTCTATTGTCCCAGATTTGTCACCAGAAACCGTGACTATAAGATGAGATTTATGATATTTCGTCGCATCAACAGCCCCCTCCCAATTGTAAGCATATTTTGCACAACCCTCAATGTCTTCTTTGGGAATTGGTATAGGCATATGGGCAACAGCAACAAGAGAATCTCCAACCTTAAAGGTCATAGTTGAGTTGTCACCTTCAATTTGACCAAACTTTATTTTTCTTTTCTTGATTTCAGAAAGAAACTGACCATTGTCAAAGGAATTAATATCATTAAGCATGATCATTCCAAGCAAGAGTTTGTTTTCAGTTTTTTCTGGTTTCTTTTTTTTAAATCCGAACATTTTTCTTTAATAAGGTTGTAGCTAACTACCGAATTAACCACATAAAACATTGTGCAATCCAGGAAAATCCCTGTTAAACACAACCTTTTATTAGAAATTCTGTTAATAAATATACTAAAATTATTTACATTAAAATATAGGAAAAAATGTTTTTTGAGGCTGGGTAGTAATATGCATACGTTGACTTTGGTATAGTTCCTCCGCATTCGCGGAGGAAGACCATCTTCGTATTGAATGTATCGAAATAATAGTTTTGTAAACAGTCATCCTCCACGTATGTGGAGGAGCTATTTCGTGTTGATGAAATCTTCATCAGATTTTACAACTCCAAAAATTGGAGCTTTTATTAATACTTCCCATTCTTTAATCCCGGTACATTGTTCGGTCCTCCATCCATCCAATAAAAATCAGGAGAATTTCTTTTTAACGGATATATCTCATTCAAATTATTGGCATCGTACAGTCTTCCGTTACGCATTACATATTGTATAGTATTGGTATTGCGAATATCTTCTAACGGATTTCCGTTGAGAATAATCAGGTCCGCTAATTTACCCGGTTCTAACGACCCCAAATCTTTTTCTAATCCTATAGCAGTAGCCCCTAATATAGTAGCGGCTTTTAATGCATTGTGTTGGGTAATTCCCCCGCTTTGCATGGCCCATAGTTCCCAATGATATCCTAATCCCTGCAGCTGCCCGTGTGAACCTACCCCCGATAAACCGCCAGCTTTTACTAAATCATTTACAAACTCAGCATGTCGTGAAAAAATATGTTCCTCTTTTAAAAACCATGCACCACGGCGGCGGATTCTATAATCCAACTCATTCTTAGGGGTAAATGTTTTTAATTTTTTATCGTTCACCACATCTTCTGTTTCATAAAAATAATTTTCGGCCCAAGGTCCACCGTAAGATACCAAAAGGGTAGGGGTATAATTGGTTCTTACTTTTACCATCAACTGTGTTACATCATTATAAATGGGATAAATAGGAAAAGCATGTTCATGCCCCGGATATCCATCTAATACCTGGGTAAGATTGAGTTTAAAATCTAATCCTCCTTCGGTAGTTGGCATCAACTTTAATTCTTTACATGCCTGCACTATCCATTGGCGATGTTTACGGTTACCTACCAAATACATTTTAATGGTTTTGGTATTATAATAATCTGAATATTGTTTTAATACATTGCGGGCATGATCTAAACTCGTTAAGTTATACCACCAGAAACCTACACCCGGTCCGGTAGAATAAATTCTCGGACCTAATAGCTGTCCGGTTTCCACCATGTCACCATAAGTAAGTACATCCGTGGTACCTGTTTGCGGATCACGGGTAGTAGTTACACCATACGCTAAATTAGCCGTGTACGGCCATACCTGTGTTTTATGTAATCCCCAGTTGGGCCACATATGTGCATGGGTATCTACAAAACCCGGAACAATGGTTTTACCGGTCATGTCCATTTTGGTAGCATCTGCCGGTACGGTTAATGTACCTGTAGCACCTATGGAAATAATACGGGTATTCTCAATATAAATATCGCCTTTTTCAAAAATCTCATCTCCTTTCATGGATATGATGCGGGCATTTTGTAATAATAATTTACCCTGCGGAATGTCTTTTTCTACTTCTACTTTTATGCGAACTTCTTTGGCTTTATAG
>CAZUXM010000017.1:0-217 GCA_964624635.1 uncultured Candidatus Competibacteraceae bacterium | reverse complement strand
ATCCTTTTTATCCTTATCGTCGTCTTTTGATTTCTTTTTCTTCTTTTTGTCGTCTTCTTTGGGTTTGTTTTTTTCAGCCAGTTTAATAGAATCACCAACCTGTATTGCTCTATTCATATTATAACTAAAATGGGCATTTCCCAATGAAAAGTGTACCTGTGTTCCATCATAGTTCCATTGCGGAAACTCACCTCCCATAAAAGTACATTTCCATGAA
>CAZUXM010000016.1:47077-48586 GCA_964624635.1 uncultured Candidatus Competibacteraceae bacterium | reverse complement strand
ATGGCACAGGTGTTTGGGGAGTAAGTACAAGTCCAACTGGCATTGGAGTGTTAGGAACCGGAAATTATGGAATAAGAGGAGTTTCAAATACAGCAAGTGGATCGGGAATTTGGGGTTCTGCTCTTAGCGGAGGTTTTGCCGGCTGGTTTGACGGAAAGACAGTAGTTAATTCAAATTCTAACGCCATTGAACCTAACCTTACCTTGAGTGAAACGGAAACCAACGATTATGCAAGATTGAGAATGCATAATGGTACCGTTGGTCAATTTTGGGAGTTAAATGCATTAAACACTGGAGTTGGATCTACTGAAGTATTTAATATTTGGAATGCAATCAATGGACCGTTATTAACTGTAAGAGGTGATGGGAATGTAGGTATTGGAGTGAGTAACCCTACTTACAAACTTCATGTAAATGGAAACATTGGTTTTTTAGGTGCGCTTATGCCGGCTGGTAATGCAGGTGTATCTGGACAAATTTTAAGATCAAACGGTGCTGGTACATCTCCATCATGGGTTACACCATCCAATGTGATGTATGCAAATACTTATATGTATGATGGTTCAGGAGGGCTCAATTTATTAACTACCTCTCAATTTCTTCCGGGTTTTGATAATGTGATTTTTTCTTCAACCAGTAATTTTAAATTGTTGGTGACCTATTCAGCAGGATATATATACAATAATAATAATTTTGGAGGTGGTGATGCAAATGTCTTTTTTGTGATAACATTGAAAGATAATTTAGGAGCTACGATTAAAACAACCAGATCTTATGAAACGATTCATAATGGTAAATATGGAAGCATCTCGTTTGATTTAGTACATGGAGCATTAGGTGCAGGTACATATTCCATAAGTATAACTGCTTCTTTGTTATCAGGAGGTGATACAGATGTTTATGTGAACGGTGGTTTTGCGGGATCCAATGCTGATCAACAATTGATGGTTCAAGTTATACCCCAATAGCTCTTTTCAGTTTTATGATTTAAAGAAGACCATCATTTTGATGGTCTTCTTTGTATATTTATACCTGAGCTAATCTTTTATATGAAATTTTTAGTCTTCAATCTTTGTTTTTTTTTCTTTTCTGTTTTGCATGCGCAAAGCACAAAGATTGATTCATTACAAAAACTATTACCTCAACATGAACAGGATACCCAACGAGTTAATATTTTGAACAGGATAGGTTTTGAGCATAATTATTCAGGACAATATGATCGAGCCAAAAACTATTTTATAGATGCAAAATTATTGGCTGAGCAATTATCATATGATAAAGGGCTCATCTCTTCATACAATGGACTAGGGGTAATTGCCCGTAATAAAGGAGAACATAAAATGGCCCTAACTAACTATTTTAGTGCTTTAGAGCTGAGTCAAAAAAACAATTTGCTTCTAATGACAGGCTCAATTACAAGCAATATTGGTAGGGTTTATTCAAATTTAGGAGACTATCCTAAAGCTTTGGAATACTTTTATAGAGCATTTAGTATATTTCAACAAACAG
>CAZUXM010000016.1:17656-47048 GCA_964624635.1 uncultured Candidatus Competibacteraceae bacterium | reverse complement strand
TGCCAATGTACTCAGAGGAATTGGTGAAATTTATTTAATTCAAAAAGATATAAAAGCCCGGTACTGTTTTTTTGAAGCTTTAAAGCTATATCAGGAAATTAAAATTTACGATGGTATAGCAGGAGCATTAAATGATATTGGACTATATTATTCACAAATGGGCAACCAATCAAAAGCATTGGATTATTATTATCAGTCATTGGAAGCAAGTAAAAAAGCAGAATATTCTACAGAAAAAGCCAATTCTCACAATCTCATTGGACTTATATATGCCAATCAAAATCAATATTCAAAATCAAATGAAAATTATTTATTAGCTCTTGAGCTTTATATTAAATCCAACAACACTGAGGAGCAATCATTTGTTTATTTTAACCTGGGTGAATTGGAATTTATACATCATAATTATCAAAAAGCACTAGAATATTACCAATTAAGCCTCAATAAAGCCTTACTTGCAGGAGTATTGGCTCGCCAAAAAGATGCACATAATGGTTTAAGTAAAACATATGAGATTTTAGGAAAGCCGACAGAAGCATTACAACATTATAAATCATTTATACAAGTTGGAGAGCAAATTTTTAATGATGAAAATACCAGAAGATTAGTGAGGGTGGAACTTAATTATGAATTTGAGATGAAGGAACAACAAATTAATTTTGAAAAAGCTCAAAGTGAGTCCAGAGTTAAACAGGTAAGAATCCAAAGTTATTTTTTAATTGTTAGCCTGGCGTTTGTACTTCTGTTAGGATTATTTCTCTTTCAACGATTATCTTTAAATCAAAAACTAAAAGTTTCAAAGCTCAGAAACAAAATTGCTATAGACTTGCATGATGAAGTAGGCTCTGCATTAAGCAGCATTTCAATGTATGCAGGAATAACTGAAATGAATGAAGACCCAGTTAAACAAAAAGACATTATAACCAAAATAGGTAACACCAGTAGAGAAACCATTGAAAACATGAGTGACATTGTTTGGAGTATTCAACCCAAAAATGATGATTTTAAGTTAGTACTTAATCGGATGGAGCATTTTGGTAATCAAATAATGGCAGCAGCCGGGATAGATTATTCGTTTATGTATAACGAAAATATCAGTAGTTTGTCATTGAATATGGAGCAAAGAAAAAACCTGTACCTGATTTATAAGGAAGCCCTGAATAATGCAGCCAAATATTCTAAAGCAAAAAAAGTAGTGGTTTCCATACATAAAAAACGGAAGTTGTTAATGATGGAAATTAAAGATGATGGAGTAGGATTTGATTCCACCGGTACAAAAGGTAATGGATTATTTAATATGAAAGAAAGAGCTTCTGAACTTAATGGCAGTTTAGAATTAAATACCCGATTAAGTATGGGAACTGAAGTAAAACTAACTTTTTCATTAACATAATCAGTATAAGTTTTCTTCTATTACTTTTCGTAACTCTAATAAACTTATTGAACCTCCAACACTCTTATCCGGATCCAAGTGCTTAAAATCAATATAACCTACTCTGGTTATTACATTAAATTCTCCCAGAATATGATCCATATATAAAAATGCCAGAGTTTGGTAACCTCGGGGATCAACTTTCATATTACGAATAAAAACAAGGATGTTTACTTTTGTTCTGGCTTCGTCCAGTTCATAGATAATTTCAATGTCACTACTTTCATATTGAACACCATTTTGCTCAAGAGATACTTCGTCCATAGGTTGACGAAAACGTACAAACTCCCAATTATCAATCAGGGGAGCTGCCTCAACAATTTCACGGGTGGGTTCAATACCATCCGACATTCCATTAGGGGTAATGATTAAGACATACTTATCATCATTTACAGTAATCTCTGGATATAAAAGTTCATTAAATTTTTGCAATTCTTCTGTCATTTCATGATAAATGGCAAAGTCACGGTTAGGGTCTTTGATGAAATTTTCCAACTCGTTTTTATTTACAATAAACCAGTTCCAGAATTTTTCTTTTGGGTTAGCCATTACCTACAAAATCAGGATTATTTAGTTTGTCATTGAGTAGCCTTTCGTAATATTCTTTACGTTGCGGAACTTTTTCTATTATAAAGCCGTAATATTTTTTGAAATATGGAGCCCCATGTTGATTACTTTTATCTTTCAAGATCCTTTCTTCCATTGCAAACTCATCAGCCAGAGCGCTGTATACTCCTTCCAGTTGCCTTATTCTGCCATCGGGTTCGTAAGTATTTACTGTACCACATCCTTCACATTTTACATTGATGGCTTGAAAAGACAGTACCTCCACTTTTAATTGGTCTCCACATGAAACACAATTATGGATTTGATTAAAGTCAACCGCTGAGTGAATATTTTTTTCAATTTGCCGGGCTGCATCTGCAAATACCTTTATACTGAATCTTTCAAAATCATCACGCATCCATTCTGTTAAATCATGATGTTTTTCCTGTTCTTTTAAAATTGTATCAAACGGAATATTTATTTTTTCAAATTCACCTTCTACCTTTTCCCAGGTTTCTTCCATTTTTTGTGAAAGTTGCCCTTGACTTTGGTGTCGTAAACCATTTAATACATTGTGAATAATGATGCTATCATATTCCAATCCGCCGATTACTTCTTGAATGGGTTCTTTGGATTGATCGATTACTTCATGGTAGCGGGATTTAATTTTTGCTAAAAAGCCATCCCAACGATCAATCAGAGCTTTGTGTTCGGGTGATCCTATACTCATAAATAATATTTAATTTTTTGTTTCAAACAATTCGCTGCCACAAAATAAACATTCATCATCCTGATGAATTTCTAATCTCGGGGCACCACAATTTTTGCATCGGATAGCTGATTTTTTGGCCTCTCCAATTCCTTCAGAATAATTTTTTGTAGTTGTTTTGGCATTCTTGAATATATCACTCATCCCTCCAAATGGTTTAATACGTGTATAGTATTTCATCACCTCTTTATCCATATTTACACTATAAGCCTGAAGGAAACTTAGTAGAGTTTCATTTTGTGAAGCCAGGCCTATATGCTTTTGTAAAATGGCATGGAGTACTCTTCTTACTTCTATTGGAAATGCTCCACCTGCTATTTTCATTTCAGAATTCAATAACGCCTCTTTTTCTTTATCGGTAAGAGGCATTATTGAATATTTTGACAATAAATTATTCCAGTTTTCATCACCACCTTTGGCTGATTTAATAGCTACTGAAAAGACGTGATCTACTTCTGTCTGAAATTCTCGGGATATTTCACTCATCATTTAGAATTCCAAGTCACTATGTGAATTACCTGCCATCGCTTCATATTTTTTGGTGTACTCTTCCTGTAATGAAGCAAATTTCATAGCAAGATTCATATCTGATGACATTTTGCCAAACCAATGAGAGCTTATATTAGAATAATCAGCGACTGTCATACCAAAATCAGCCAATACTGATTGGGCATCACGACCTTGTTTTCCTAATACATCCTGAGCAGCCATAGATTCAACAAATTTTTCGAAAGTGATTGTATTATCATTGGTATCCGATCCGCTACCCATATTACCGGTAGCTGATTGATTAAAAGCAGCTGAATAAATGGGCATGATTTTAAACTCAGTATCATTACTCATACGGGCAAGCCATTCGGCACTTACACGATCCCATTTAGCGGCATCTACACCACAAATTTCATAAGCTTCCTGTAAGGTTCCGCCTGATGCCATTCTGGCTTGAGCTTTAGCCCATAATTCAACAGTAATTCCTTCAATTGGTTCTAGTACGTTTGACATAGTTTGTTTGGTTTTTAATGGTTAATACTAATAGTGCAATGTAATAAAGTTTGTGATTACGGATGCACTTGTACGATAGATTTAATAATTTGTTCTAGGGGGATATCAACATAATGGTTGAACCCCTGTAAATAAAGCTGTTTTATAATTGTTAAAGCAAAATTATAGCTTCAGAAGTGGATAATAACTACTAAAAATGGTAGTTTATTAAATAGTAAACATAAATTGAGAAGGGTTATCCTGAAATTCTTTCTACAATTGGAATAAACCTTGAATAGTAACTTTGATATTTATCAATTTCATTCAAGTATTTTCGCAAACTGTTTTCATCCGTTAAACTGATTTTTGGATCTGCCTGAAAAAAAGTGCCTCTATCATCAATGGCTACATAAATATGGCGACCTGAAAATGACATTTGTATACCTTTTTCCATGCGTGTAGCCATAAGTTGTATAACCAGATCAGTTTGAACTAACTGCATGGTTTCCTGGTTGTGAGTGGTATATATTTTAAAATATTTTTCAAACTCTGGATTATTATATTCCATCACATTAAACTTATGATGGGTAATACTTTCTACAATGTTGCTTAAGAAAGCCAAAGGGTTTTGACCTAAGTCTCGAATAATGAGTGTTGTGCCGCTCAACTCCTTATTTAGCTCAAAGACAAAAAATATCCCATTAAATACCGGAACATTGCTGTTGTTTTTACCTCCACTTCTGCGGGTAACATCTAATTCAGAAGCATATAAATTAAAATTCGAATATTTTTTATAGATATGATTTTCCCCTTTGTAAGTATTAGGACTTACCTTAAATATCTGGCTGGATTTAAAGAGGTTCATAGGTATAAATCGCCCGGGCTCGAAGCTTATTTCAGGGTCTATGTTCTTCCACATTTTATCAACTACAATTGAACGAAAAGTATTACGGTATTTTTTTAGCGTATTTGCTCTAACAATTACATAAACAAAGATGAGTACGATGGCTGAGCCCCCCCCTAAACCAAATAGAACAAGAAGGAGGATAAAAAATGTTGCTCCAACAATAGCAACCCCAATTGTGAGGTTTTTAATTTTTCGTAAAGTCGTGAGCCTGAATTGTTCAAGCTCTTCCATGGTATCTATTGGGTTATATGGTGTTTGCATGGTTGTTAATTGTACAACAAGTTTAATATTTCCCTGAATATTAACCAATTTGGGGTTGACTTGTTAACATTTGATTATTGAAATCAATCGGGGATAACAAAAAAAACAGCCTGTATACATATTAGTTTTGTTCAATCCCATCGTTATGTATGGGCATAACCTCTTATGGCACGTAAAAAAAATACTGAAGAAGTTATAACACCTCCACGCAATTCCTTTAAAAATAAAGAGATATATGAGGAGGATGTGCCTGCTCAAAAGCTTAAACAAAAGCCTTTGGATGGAGAGGATAAAAACAATAAGGAGAAAAAAACTAAAAAGGAAAAACCTCAAAAAGAAAGTCAGGAACACGGTTCTGGTTTTTTTGCCAGACTTAAAGCATTTATCAGAGATGAACGTACAGTAAAAATCACTGGATTATTGCTGATTGGCTTTTCCATATTCATGCTAGTCTCTTTTATATCCTACTTTTTTAGTTGGAAAAATGACCAGAGTATTGCTACCGGAGGCTTTGCTAGTACCGAAAAACCGGATAATGTAATGGGTTTCATTGGGGCAAAACTGGCTCATTTGTTTTTGTATAATTGGTTTGGTGTTTCCAGTTTTTTATTAGTCCCTGTCTTTTTTCTGCTGGGAGTTAGATTATTATATAAAAGAAATTTAGTTCGACTGAATAGAAGTATTGCCATCTTGGGATTTCTTACTATTTGGGCCAGTGGAACTTTGGCATTATTGCTTCCTCATGTAGGTGGTGGAATTTTGGGGGGGACTTTTGGACTTAAACTTAATCATTGGTTAAGTGCTTTTGCAGGAACAATGGGTAGTTTGTTAATCTATGGAGTATGTTTTCTGGCTTTTTTAGTAATTGCTTATAATTCTTCATTAAAAATACCGGCACTTAATTTTTTTAAAAGAAAACCCAAACCTGAAATAGTTACAGATGGGTTAAATCTGGATGAAGAAGATACATCGTTATCTTCTGTTGAAAATGTGTATTCACACCGTGACGAAATAATTAAAGCCGACGAAGATGAATTAAATAATATCCCCATCGATGAGCTTCCTGATTTTGAAGTGAGTGATTTAGAAGATGAGAAGCCGGTTGTTGATGAGGTGATTCAACCCATTACAGAACCTATAGTTGAAGAATTTGAAGTAGTGGAACCGGCTACTAAAAACAACGATGTACCCGAAGTGGAATTCTCATTGGAGAATGTGGATGAAAGCGGTTCGGTATCTTCAACAGAAGAGCCTACCACCAAAACTACTTCTGAAGATTTAGTGAGTAAATATGGTTTGTATGATTCTACCATTGATCTTCCAAAATTTAAAATGCCTGAACTGAAATTATTGGTTGATTATGGAGATTCGGAAATAAAAATCAATAAAGAAGAGTTAGAAGACAACAAAAATAGAATTGTACAAACACTTCAAAATTACAATATTGATATTGCAAAGATTAAGGCAACCGTAGGTCCAACTGTCACATTATATGAAATTGTACCTGCTCCGGGTGTTCGTATCTCTAAAATTAAAAACCTGGAAGATGATATTGCACTTAGTTTAGCAGCATTGGGAATTCGTATTATTGCACCTATCCCGGGTAAAGGAACCATTGGTATTGAAGTACCCAATCAAAGTCCGGAAATTGTTTCCATGCATTCGGTACTAAAACACGAAAAATTTGTCAATAGCAAATATGATTTGCCAATAGCTTTAGGTAAAACTATTAGCAATGAAGTATATATTACTGATTTAGCGAAAATGCCACACTTATTAATGGCAGGAGCTACAGGTCAAGGTAAATCTGTAGGATTAAATGCAATATTGGTTTCGTTGTTATATAAAAAGCATCCTAGCCAAATTAAATTTGTGATGGTGGATCCTAAAAAAGTGGAGCTTACCTTATATAATAAGATTGAAAAACATTACCTGGCAAAATTGCCGGGCGAAGATGAACCCATTATAACTGATACCAAAAAAGTAATTAATACTCTCAATTCGTTGTGTATTGAAATGGATACAAGGTATGAGTTATTGAAAATTGCTCAGGTTCGTACTATTAAAGAGTACAATGAAAAGTTTGTGAATCGTAAACTGAATCCTAACGACGGTCACAGATATTTACCATATATAGTATTAGTGATTGATGAGTTTGCTGATTTGATTATGACAGCAGGTAAAGAAGTGGAAACACCCATTGCCCGTTTAGCTCAGTTAGCCCGTGCTATTGGAATACATTTAATTATTGCTACTCAACGGCCTTCAGTAAATATTATTACAGGAACTATTAAAGCGAACTTCCCTGCACGAATTGCTTTTAGAGTTTCAAGTAAAATTGATAGCAGAACTATTTTGGATACAGGTGGAGCAGACCAATTAATAGGTAGGGGAGATATGTTGTTGAGTTTAGGTTCTGATCTTATTCGTTTACAATGTCCGTTTGTTGACACTCCTGAAGTTGATAATATCACTGAATTTATAGGGGATCAACAGGGATATCCGGATGCTATGCAGTTACCGGAGTTTGTAGGGGATGAGGCAAAAGAAAAAGGGGACTTCGATGTTTCACAAATGGATGATTTGTTTGAGGAAGCAGCTCGTATTGTAGTGATACATCAGCAGGGGTCAGCATCGTTGTTACAACGCAGGTTAAACTTAGGGTATAACCGTGCAGGCCGGTTAATTGACCAGATGGAGGCGATGGGGATAGTAGGACCTAATCAAGGCTCAAAAGCCCGTCAGGTGCTGATACCCGATGAGGTTTCATTGGAGGAGTTTTTAAAGAATTTAAAATAGCGGAAGCTATTTAGTTAAATATTTGTTACCGAAACTAATAAATCAAAAACGGCTCAGTTTTTGAAATTAGATCAGTAAATTTGCGAACTTAATTATTAAAGAAGGCTATGAAACGTTTATTTACCTTAACTACCATTACATTTTTTACTGCAATGTCAGTAATGGCCCAACATGATGCCAAAAGCAAAGATATGTTGGATAAACTTAGCGCAAAAACCAAAGCATATAAAACTGTAGAAGTTGAATTCTCATTTAATATTGTAAATAAAGACCAGGGAATCAACGAAACCCAATCAGGTACTTTAAAAATGAAAGGAGATAAGTATTACCTAAAACTCCAGGATAAAGAAATTTTCTGTGATGGTAAAGAAATTACTACCTATTCAAAAGAACTAAACGAAGCTCAGGTGATAGGTGCTGATGAGTTGGATAAAGATGCAGTGAGTCCTTCGTCTATGTTTACCATCTATGAGCAAGGTTTTAAAACCAAAGTAAAGTCTGAACAAAGGGACAAACAAGGTCGTAATGTTATGACTATAGATATGTATCCGATGAAACCCACAGAAAAAGATTATACTATGGTTAGGTTGGATGTTGATAAAGACAAGGTTCAATTTATTAAAGCCACTATTTTAGGTAAAAATGGATCGTATTATTATTATAATGTTGAAAGCATTAAGCCTGATGTGGTGATGGAGGACAACATTTTCATCTTCGATAAAAATAAATACAAAGGAGTGAAGATTATTAAATAAGAATAGTTAGTACACCAAAAACAATAAAAAGGCTGCCCGTTGTTCTGTGGCAGCCTTTTTTGTTTTAAGTTATTTTTCCATTTCTTTTGACCTCTTATACCATATCAAATAAAAGGGCAATCCTGATAAGATAAGACCTAAACCAATCATGGATTCTACAGGAGTTTCAATGAGTGAAATCACCACTAACATAATACAGAATAGCACAAAAATGATGGGTACAATTGGGTAGCCTATAGTTTTATATGGTCTTGGAGTGTCCTTCATTTTGAATCTTAAAACAATAACTCCCAATACCACCATTCCATAGAAGATGAATGCGGCAAAGATTAATAAATCGGTAAGGGTATCAAATGAGCCTGAGAAAACTAATATACATGCCCATATTGATTGATAGATAAGTGATTTTGATGGTGTATTATTTTTAGAGTGTAATTGTCCTGCATTTTTAAAGAACAGTCCTTTTTGAGCCATTGCATAGTAAATTCGTGATGCAGTAAGGATGGTAGTGTTGGTGCATCCGAAAGTAGAAATCAAAATTAATGCACTGATGATATCAGCCCCACCACGTCCAAAAATTTCATTCATCACTACCACTGCTGCAATATTGTTTTCATTTTCACTTACCTTGAGCATTAAACTATCAATAGGCATTACATACAGATAGGTAATATTTAAAGCAACGTATGCTACAATAACTATAAGTATACCAATAATTAATGCCTTAGGAACATTTTTACCAGGGTCTTTAATTTCTCCACCCACATAACCTAAACTAATCCATCCTTCATATCCCCAAAATGCATTTCGCATGGCAATTACCATTACCATTACAATTCCAAAACCTGAATATTTTGCAAAATCAGGGGATGGATATTTTACCGAGTTGGTAGCTAAGTTGTTTGTTGACCCTACGGCTGAACTTAAACCTACTGCAATGATAAAAATGATACAGATAACTACTATCCATGTAAAAATCTGACTTAATCTTCCTCCATTTTTAGCGCCTGATACATTCACCAAAGTGAGTAAAATGATGAGAGATGAAGCCACCACTTTACCCCCAATATTTTTAAAAGGGGCAATGGGCCCCCATTGAATTGATGTTAATGATTCATTGAGTTCGGGTAACTGAACGAAATTACCTACAGCACCGGCGAAAACATATGCTATACTTGCTATTGCAGCCGTTTGTATTACAGTAAAACATGACCATCCATAAAAAAAGGATATCGTTTTGCCATACATTTTTTCTAACCATGAATAGGCTCCTCCCGAATGTGGAAACATGGTTCCTGCTTCAGCAATACTTAAAACTCCAAACAATGTTACAATTCCAGCCAATATCCATGCCCATATAACCAAATTTGGAGACAAGAGACCTTCTGACATGGGAGCCACCTTTTTAAATACGCCTGACCCAATGATATTACTTACCACCAATACTATAGCCATACTTAAGCCAAAGGATTTGAGCAGCTGAGGTTTTTCGTTATTCATGAAATAGGTTTATGTGGTAAAAGTAAATAAATCCTTAAGTTTGTTACGAAAAACAAGTATTTCATGAAAAAACTTCTTCTATTATTTTCCTTCACTGCGGCTTTTCAAATTTACTCACAAACGTTTACAGCAGTACCATTTACTGCTGCAGGCTTGTACGAACCAATTGGAATAGCTCAGGCACCGGGTGATGATCGATTTTATGTGGTTGAACGTGATGGAGCCATTAGAATTGTTAATACCGATGGAACTATAGTCCCTGGCGACTGGTTAAATATTAGTGCCAGAGTTTATGATGCCAATAATGAACAAGGTTTATTAGGACTTGCATTTGATCCTGATTACCAAACCAACGGATATTTTTATGTAAACTATATTGTTGATTCAGCTGGAACTTCGGTAGATGAAGATACCCGTATCTCAAGATTTTCAAGAAGTACAAGTAATCCTTTGGTGGCAGATCCTGCGTCGGAAGTTATTTTAATGCGCATTGCTCAACCGTATTGGAATCATAATGGGGGAGGCTTGGCATTTGGACCTGATGGGTATTTATACTGTGCTTTAGGTGACGGAGGGAGTGGCGGTGATCCGGGTAACAGAGCTCAAAATCCAAACAATGTGTTGGGTAAAATTTTACGTATCAATGTGGATGCACCCACCTATACTTCACCTGTTTCAAATCCATATTATGGAGTTGCCGGACATAGAAATGAACTTTATACTTTAGGAATGAGAAATCCCTGGAGATTTAATTTTGATAGAATAACCGGTGACTTGTGGGTTGGTGATGTTGGGCAAAATGGGTATGAAGAAATTGATCATGTAGAAAATGTATTAAGTGATGGAGGAGAGAATTATGGATGGAGATGTTATGAAGGTACCCATGATTATAATTTAACAGGTTGTGGACCTGTAGGGAATTATTTATTCCCTGTAGCTGAAATACCTCAGTCAACTGGACCCATGTGTAGCATTACCATGGGTGAGGTTTATAGAGGTGCTATGTGGGGAGCCATTTATAATAAAATGATTTTTTCTGACTATTGTAATGATTTTATTTGGACGCTTACTTATGATACTACCGGAACTGCTACTTATGACACTACCCGACATAATGCATTACCAACAATTGATTATAACATTGTAACTTTTGCTCAGGATAAACGTGGTCGTTTGTTTTTTTCTAGTATACACAATGACAGAATTTATCAACTAACATTAAGCGATTGTACTCCTGCTGCTGTAATAGAAGGACCCTCTGTTATATGTGATGGAGATTCTATTCGTTTAACTTCTGCTCCGGGAACAGGGCTCAATTACCAATGGTTTTTTAACACGAATCCTATTCCTGCTATTAATGGAGGAAATGATTCAACTATTATTGTAGGTGCTGCAGGTGATTATCAATTAGAAGTAACTAATCCTGCATGTGGTGCCTCCCCAACAGCCATGTCATCTATTTTAACAGTAACTACCGGCGCAACACCAGTTGTTACAATTAATTCAACTACCAATGATAGTATTTGTTTAACTGGGGGTAATCTTACACTCAATGCAACTCCTTCTGGAGGCGATTACTGGAGTCCATATGTAAATAATGCAGGTACTTTTTATACCACAGTAGCAGGATTGGGCAATCACGCTGTTACTTATCAATATCAGGCTCCAAACGGTTGTTGGGGTGAAGCCAGTATGATTGTAAACGTAAATAACGGTCCAATAGTAAACTTTAATTTGGGAATAGATTCTGTTTGTTCATCACATGGATTATTAGCACTAACAGGTGGTAATCCAGCTGGTGGAACTTTTACAGGAACCGGAGTTACCGGAACTAACTTTGACCCTTCAGTGGGTGCCGGTACTTACAATATTATTTATTCTTATACAGATATTTCAGGTTGCACCAATAGTGATACCAGTACATTGTTAGTGAGTGGTTGTTTAGGATTGGAGGATATGTCGTTTAACGATATTGTCCTTTTCCCTAATCCTGCAGATGAAAATGTAAATCTTTCTATTTCGGCTAATATTGATGCGCAAATGAGCATGCATGTACTCAATGTGGATGGAAAACTAGTTCACCAAAGAGTAGTAGATGTAAAAACAGGAAATAATGTATTTACTATCAATACGGCTGATTATGCTTCAGGTATATATTTTGTTCAATTAAATGATGGTACACATAGCTTTACCCGTAAAATAGTCATTCGTTAATGAGTTTATCTTATATCAAAAGAGCAGAACAGGGGAACCGTTCTGCTCTTTCTTTTGTTGGTTCAGGAATGTTGTGTTTGGGAGCTGTGCTTTTAGCAGCAATGCCATTATATATGGCAATCATCTTTAAAAATGTATTTACAGGGCTCAATGAGCCTATAGGTTCAACCATGGATCAATTGATGAGTCATTTTTCTTATCCTGTAAGTTATACATTTTTGATGTTAGGGTTTGTTGTAATGGTCTTGATGGTTATATTTTGTGTTAGGATAATACATCGCAGAAAATGGGGAACTATATGGAGTGATGAAGATAAATTTAGACCTAAAGAGTTTGTAAAAGGGTTTGTTTTTTCATTAGTGCTTTTTGGCTTGAGCGATTTTATAGTTAACTATAATACTCCCGGATATATGACCTGGGTATTTAATCCTGATAAATTTTGGATATTTCTTCCCTTTGCGTTGGTATTTATTCCTATTCAAACATTGGCTGAAGAATTAATCTTTAGAGGACATTTCTACCAAATGTTTGGATTAGCTACTAAAAATAAATGGGTTTCGTTGGTGATTTGCAGCGTCATTTTTGGAGCCATGCATTTTACCAATGCTGAAATGGGGATTGATGCGTGGAAGGTAGGGGCCGTTTATATAGGTTCTGGTTTATTGATTGGTTTTACAGTTCTCATCAGTAAGGGAATTGAATTTGGATGGGCATTTCATTTAGTCAATAACTTATACCTATCTACCATTGTTACATTTCCTGGGAGCTCATTGGACGGACCTACATTGTATATGAAACCTAAGCCAAACGCCGATTGGATTCTTACTGAGTTTTTGGTAGAGGTATTAGTACTCGTATTCGTGGTATGTGTTATATATCGTAAAAATCTTAAGACTTTATTTAATGAGCCAACATAAGCCTGCAACTTTTTCGTTACATTGGTAGTCTATTGTTATAGAATGATTCGTCAAATTTCCATACTTCTGTTTTTAGGGATTCTATTAGGAAGTGTTCATGCCCAAACCACCAAACAGAAGGAAGATGGTACCGATATACTAGTAGATTATGAAGGGGATGGTCCTGCGCCTAGAGATGGTTACAGACATCAGTTCAACATTGAAGTATCTGCTCCTCATTTTTTTTATAATCCTGCCAACATGCAGGCTTTTAATGGGATTGTACAAGCCAACATTTGGTATAGTGCCAAGGTGTATAAGAACTTCTACATGGGGCCTTATGTAAAATATTGTGGGTTTGAATATTATGCTGGTAGAGTTGATCTTCCGAATCCATTAGTTACCAATATTAGCAGTGGGGCTGTAATGAGTTATGAAATAAAAATGGGAAGTCGATTTACCTATATGCCTTCCTTATTTCTTGGTTTCAACTATACTCAATACAATAACCTTGAATTGCCTTCAAAAGGGGTAGGGCATACTCCACGAAATATGATATCCGATTGGAGCTTTGCTGCCCAAACCAACCAAAGCTTTTATTATTATGTTACTGAAAACCGCAAAATAGCTGTCGGATTGGTATTAGGTTTAAGTTTCAACACTCACCAGTTTAAACTCAATGAAACAGGTCTAGATGCGGATGCTTCCATCAATAGTTTTAGTGATAACGGACCCACTTTATATGGTAACATCGGTTTTGCGATGTTGATGAATTTCGGCAAGATTCGATAATCCCAGCATTAGTCTTTTTTATACAGCTCATTGGCTTTATTAAAGGAGGTCAATAAACCTTTAATCATGGCCGAACTATAGCCATTGTGTTCCATTTCATTTAAACCGGCAATGGTACATCCTTTAGGTGAAGTAACCCTGTCAATTTCTTTCTCAGGATGAGCCTCATCTTTTTGTAATAACAAAGCGGCCCCTTTAGCCGTTTGAACAGCTAGTTGTAAGGCTTCTTCTGCATGAAATCCCATTTCAATACCTCCTTGTGATGCGGAACGAATGGCCCTCATGAAAAAGGCAATCCCACAGGCACAAAGTGCCGTGGCTGCGGTCATCATTTCTTCTTTAATGATGAGGGTGCTTCCTACTTCATTAAATAATTCTACAACTAATTTCTTTTCATTTTCATTCATTCCATCAAAGGCTATACAAGTCATCGATTCTTTTAAAGCCATGGCAGTATTAGGCATCGCACGGGCTACTTTTGCTTCTTTACCTAAAAGTGCTCTTATATTTTTAATAGAAATTCCGGTAACAGTTGACACTAAAATGGTCGTTTCCAAATTCAAAACAGGCTTGATTTCTTTTAATACCTCATTAATTTGTTGCGGAAGTACTGATAAAACCACAACATCCACATTTTTAATGGATTCGGTGTTTGAATTTGAAGTATTAAAACCAGCAGATTTATACGCATGCAGCTGATTTATGTTCCTTCTGGTAAGGGTAATATCCTGTTTTTTATGGATAGAGGCAAACCCATCAGCCAATGCAGTTCCAATGTTGCCGGCCCCAATAACGGTAATTTTCATAATAAGTTGATTTTGGGCAAAGATAAGAACAGGAAACTTTGAATGTTAGACCTTAAAGGGGGGAGAGGCTCTCAAATACAAATAATTATCATTTTCATACCAGTATCCTATTATTAAAATTACTCATTATGCATACCTTTGTTAAAACACCAGGACGTATTATGCCTAAATTAATGTTATCCACTTTATTTGTAATTTCCCTTATTATCGCAGGGATAGGCTGTAAACCAACACCACCTAAAGGTGACAGTAATACTTCCGTTAAAAAAGTAGATCCTACAAAAATGCATGTAAATGAGTTTGAACAAAAACTCAATTCAACACCTAATGCACAATTGGTAGATGTAAGAACTCCGGAAGAATATCAAAATGGACATTTAAAAGGTGCACAGAATATAAATTATCAAGGAGATTCATTTGCTGAGGAGGTAAATAAACTGGATAAGACCAAACCGGTTTTTGTATATTGTCAAATGGGGGGGCGTAGTAAAGAAGCCTGTAGTTATATGAGCAATCAGGGCTTTACTGAAATATATGATATGGATAATGGTTTTAAATCATGGGTCCATTATAATAAACCTTTTGAAAAATAATATTGATGAAAAAACAACATCAGGTAGCGCTGGAGTGGAAAGGGGATCTTTCGTTTAATGTAGGTGTTGATGACCACCTGATTGTATTAGATGGGGTGGATGAGAATAAAGGATTATGTCCAAAACCATTAATGTTAGCATCATTAGCAGGTTGTACGGCTATGGATGTGGCTACTATATTAAAAGAGTCAAGAGTAAAATATAAAACATTTAATATACAGGTAGCAGGTGAATTAAGCAAAGAGAAACCACAAACCTATGTCAAGGTGCATATTACTTATACATTTTCAGGTAATGATTTAAATCGAACTGCTATTGAAAAAGCAGTGAACTTATCAGTAAATGAACAATGCGGGGTTTTAATGATGTTTAGGAAATTTGCAGAAGTAAGTTTCGATATTATTATTCTTTAAGAATACTTTCTACCAGTTTTCTTTCTTAATATTATGTAGCATAGAGATATCTGCATATTCAGGATGACGATCAATATATGCTTTAATAAATGGACATAAAGGCATTACTCTTAAATGATTTTCACGAGCATAATCTAATACATGTTTAGCCAATGCTTTTCCAATTCCTTTACCTTCTAAAGCTGAGGGAACCTCTGTATGTGTATAGTTAATTCCGTTGTTGAATAAGTTGTATTCAACAAAAGCGGTATGACCATCTACCGTAGTTTCAAATCTTTTTTTCTCAGTATTATGTGTAATAACTAACTCCATTGTGCAATGATTTATTTAATTCAAAATTAATTAAAATGCCTTTATTTACAGGATGTTTGAAAGTAATAAGAAAAATTTAACATACCAAAAATTTTGTAAAAACGTTGATATTATTATCTTTGAAAATATCAAAAAACACTTAACGAGATGCGAAGCGTAAGAATTTTGATTCTTTTATTTTCATTGATTAGTCCGGCTTTATCTGCACTTGCCGGTGATTATTACGACTTGAATGGTAAATATTTAGGTACCGATAGCATATATGATAGCAAAGTATATGTGGCTACCGGAATTGATACTACCCGAATAGGAAAGGATCGTTTTACTTTACATAAAGACCTCAATGTTACCCATGCTCAATTTGGAGTAGCAGCCAACATTATTCGTCATGAAAGTGTGGATGGAAACAGACTGGAGGTATTATATATTGCTCATACCGTGCATAACAGGGCCAGAGAATTAAGCTCGGACATATATAGTTTATTAATGACAGGATACTCCTCAGTTCCCAAAACTTTAAAAAGAGAAATGCATTCATCCAAATGTGATGATGGCTCTAACAATACTCGTGCAGCCGTGATTGATGTTTTATTAGGTAAATCAGACCCTACTTTAGGGGCTACCTTTTGGGACGGTACTGATTTTTTAGCCTGGGGTTTACGTTCACCTAATGGAACTCCTCAAAATAAATTTGAAGAGTATAAAAGTATTGTGATACCAATGGATGTTTTCCACCAGTATCTAGATAGCCACTGTAAACATTATCCTCGTGATTATGTAAAATACCGTGGAAGAGTATTTCAATATCCGGCCAAAGTGTTTTTAAAGAATGAAAATTGGGTAGGAGATCAATTTCAATATACTACAGGATATAATCAGCCTTATGGGTTAGTTGCTACGGTAACTGCAGGTCTTACAATTTTCTGGAAAACGGTACAGTAAAAGTGCTTTTACTGTAATGAAATATTTTCATCATTCTCTTTCTTTACTAAATCTACTTTTTTCTTTCTGAGTAGTTTTATTCCGTAACGGTAGCATAAAAATGTGATTAAAGCTGTAAATGATGTAATTACAAAACTTCCCGTAAAATGTCCAAATGAATAAGCACTGTATTTTTTTATGAGGTCTACTAATTCATTTAGAGAAGTACTTAAGTTAATAAGTGTTGGAGGAGTAAGCAATACTCCTATAACAATTAGAATTACACCAAATACTTTTTTCATACGTTTATTTTTCAAATATACACATTTGCGGTAGGGATAGAAACCGCATCCTTTTTAGGTATTGGTTCTATACGATTTATCTAAAAACCAATAATCATCGTCTAAAAAATACTGGGAATAGCCCAACCTTGAATAGAATATGATTTTGAACGGGAGACCCGACCTAAAAATACTGGCTATAGCGGCTGCCTCCTCCGTACTAATTATTACCTTTGCCCCTTATGTCATTAGAGCAGGAAATAAAAAAGCGCAGAACCTTTGCCATTATCAGTCACCCGGATGCCGGAAAAACTACTTTAACGGAGAAACTCCTACTATTTGGAGGAGCCATTCAAACGGCAGGTGCGGTAAAAAGCAATAAAATTAAAAAAACCGCTACGTCTGACTTTATGGAAATTGAACGTCAGAGAGGAATTTCGGTAGCTACCTCTGTTATGGGTTTTGAATATAGTGGCGTCAAGATTAATTTATTGGATACTCCCGGTCACAAAGATTTTGCAGAGGATACCTATCGTACTCTTACGGCAGTAGATAGTGTTATTCTGGTAATTGACTGTGCAAATGGGGTAGAGAGCCAGACCGAAAAGTTAATGGAAGTATGTAGGATGAGAGATACTCCGGTAATTATTTTTATTAATAAAATGGACCGTGAAGGAAAGGATCCCTTTGATTTACTGGATGAATTAGAAAGTAAATTAAATATCAGGGTACGACCTCTGAGTTGGCCCATTAACATGGGTGCCCGTTTTAAAGGGGTATATGATATTTACGATAAAAATCTAAATCTTTTCTCCGCTAATAAAACCAAAATTTCGGAAGACATTATTTCATTTGATAATTTAAATGATCCTAAACTGGATGAAATTATTGAGGATGATGCAGAAAAATTACGACACGATATTGAGTTGATTGAAGGAGTATATGATCCTTTTGATGTAGATACATATTTAAGTGGAGAAATTGCTCCTGTGTTTTTTGGTTCTGCAGTTAATAATTTTGGGGTAAAAGAAATGTTAGATGCGTTTATTCGCATTTCACCCAATCCACAAGGACGTGAAACTACTGCTCGTGCCATTGAACCTATCGAAAATAAATTTTCCGGTTTTGTATTTAAAATACATGCCAATTTAGATCCTAAACACCGCGATAGAATTGCCTTTTTACGAATAGTAAGTGGTAAGTTTGAAAGAAATAAGTTTTATCACCATGTTCGTTTAGATAAAGATTTACGTTTTAGTAATCCTACCTCTTTTATGGCTCAGGACAAAAATGTAATTGATGATGCTTATCCGGGAGATGTAATTGGTTTATATGATGCAGGGAATTTTAAAATTGGAGATACTCTTACCGAAGGAGAAAACTTTTTTTACAAAGGAATTCCTTCTTTTTCTCCTGAAATATTCCGAGAGTTAATCAATAAAGATCCGATGAAAAGTAAACAGTTGGATAAAGGAATTGAACAATTAACGGATGAAGGGGTAGCGCAATTATTTTACTTACAACCGGGTAATCGTAAAGTGGTGGGTGTTGTAGGGGAGCTACAGTTTGATGTAATACAATATCGTTTGGAACATGAATACAAGGCCACCTGTATGTTTCAATCAATGCCATATTACAAAGCATGTTGGTTAACCAGTGCTGATAAAACAAAACTGGATGAGTTTGTAAAACGTAAGGCAAATAATATTGGTTGGGATAAAGATGAAAATCCTGTTTTTTTAGCTCCTTCGGAGTGGTTATTAAATACAGCAAGGCAAGATTATCCGGATGTGGTATTTCATACTACCAGTGATTTTAAAGAAGTATTAAGTTAGTATTTGACATTTATATATCATTTATTTTTGTTGAATTAAATTGATAAAGTATGGAACAAACATTAGAACAAAAAGTGGCCAACAAAATACAAGCCGGAATTAAAATTGATTTTGGATTATTGTTTTCAAAAGGGTGGGAAATATTTAAAAAATCATTCTGGCAGATATTAATTGGATTTATCATTATTGGAATAGTAAGTTGGGTAGTTAGCGCTGTAATAGGGCTCGTTATTCCAGCAGCTTCTATGGATATAGATCCATCAAAGTACAGACCTGATAGTCCGGAAGAGATTATAGAAATGTATAAGGATATTTTTTGGATGATTTTAAAAGCTCAATCATCACCGTTGGCTCATTTAAGTAATTTGATTGTTGGGTTGATTGTAACTTTAGTTTCAGCCCCACTTACGGCAGGGTTTTATAAAGTTTGCAGAAATGCGGATAAGGGAGAAATAAATTTTGGTCAAATGTTTAGCTATTATAATAATCAGTTTACCGGTCGGTTAATTTTGATGGGAATAATTCTTACCTTATTTGCCAGCGTGACGAACTTTTTATTTAGCCTGATACCTGGGGTGGGCTTTATGTTTAATTCTATCCTTAAACTTGTTACAGCTATATTGTTTATTTTCTCAACGCCCCTTATCATATTTGAAAATGCAAGTGTAAAACAAGCATTATTGTTAAGCATAAAACTATCAATGAATAAAATATTCCCCATTATTGGGTTCATGATTTTGTGTTATGTTTTAGGTTTAACGGGATTCATTTTATGTTGTATTGGAGTATTCTTAACCTTGCCCTATATCATAGTTGGGGATTATTTGGTCTATAAATCAGCTATGGGTTTTGATGAAGACGAAAACCCTGAAGAAAACCTAGAACAAGGGCATTGGCAACAGCATCCGCCTCAGATGTAACCCCCTTTTACAACTTTTAATAATTCAAAAAATAGGGAGTCTTTTACCTCCCTATTTTTATGTATTTTCGCCATTAATTAGTAAAAAACCAACTACAAATCCCTTTATTTGCTTTAGATATTATGATGAATTTTAAAGGTACTGCACCTGCGATTATTACCCCCTTTACCCCCAAAGGTGATGTAGATTATACCGCTTTGGGCTCGTTGGTTGAATATTGGATTTCCAGTGGAGTGAACTTCCTCGTAGTGCTGGGAACTACCGGAGAATCCGTTACCCTGGATAAACAGGAAAAGAAGGAGGTTTTTGAATTTGTAGCGAAGCAGGCTAATGGCAGGGTACCCATCGTATTAGGAATTGGAGGTAATAACACCAAAGAAGTGGTAGAAAGTCTCGGTCATTTCGATTTAACCAAAGCACAGGGTATACTTTCCGTGAGCCCTTATTATAACAAGCCTACTCAAAACGGTATTTATTCTCATTATACTGCATTTGCCGCTGAATGTCCGTTACCTATTATTTTATATAATGTTCCGGGGAGAACAGGGTCTAATGTATTACCTGCCACTACGTTAAAACTGGCACATGAAGTAGAAAACATTGTTGCCGTAAAAGAAGCTAGCGGTAACATGGAACAAATCATGCAGATTATTGCTGATAAGCCCGAAGGATTTAATGTATTGAGTGGTGATGATGCCATTACCTTACCATTGTTAGCTGCAGGTGCTGATGGAGTCATTTCGGTGGTAGCTAATTCGCATCCTAAAGAATTTTCGGATATGGTACGTTTTGGATTGGCAGGTGATTTTGCCAAAGCTCGAGAGTTGCATTATCCTTTATTAAAAATTATAGAACATTTATTTGTTGAGGGAAATCCGGGTGGAATTAAAGCCGTAATGAAAATTAAAGGCTTATGTGGTGACGGTGTTCGTTTACCTCTTGAAAATATTTCTGAAGGATTGTACGAAAAGTTTGAACGCATTTTAAAATAGAATGTATTTTATATAGATCAATTTAATTTTAACCTAAATGTACGTGAACAAGTTTTTTAAAATGACCGCCATTGTAGCTACCACCTTAGTTGGGAACTTATATGCGCAGTTGGAAGTAAATAGTTTTTATGTTACCTCTAATGGGGTATCCGAATCTGTATATTCTAAATCAACCAATAAGTTTTATTCATCTGATAATTATTCAACCATTAGGGTGTACGAATTAGGTGGATTTGAAGCAGTGGATCAGTTTGATGTTCCGGTAACAGAAGTAAAAGCGATGGATATTGACCCCACCGGAAATAATTTATTGGTAGCCGGTATTGAGGGGGGTATTGCCATTATGGATTTAAAAACCAAAAATGTAAAAGTGGACATTAAAAGTGGAAGTGTTGATTATTTCTACAATGCCCGATTCACTGCGGATGGTAAAAAAGTAGTAGCAGCTAATCTTGATACCAACGTATATGTTTTTAATGCAACAACAGGTGCTTTAGAGAAAAAATTTCGCGGACCGAGTGATATCTGGATTTGGGCTATGACGTTTGATAAAAACTTAAATTGGTTCATTGCCGGGGGCTCTGATGGTAAAACAGAAATGTATGATTCAAAAGGTAATTTTTATAAAACCTTATTCGGGTTTAATAGCACTATTTGGAGTGCTGATGCCAATCCGGATAACAAAGAATTTGTCATTGGGGCTTGGGATAATACAGTAAAAGTTTTCGAATTTGGATGTGGTTACCAACGTTTGGATATCAAAAATGGGGATCAGTGGGTATATAGTGTAAAATATTCACCCGACGGGAAATATATTCTTTCCGGTGACGCAGGAGGAGTATTAAGGTTATGGAATAATTCTGATGGTAAATTTAATTCAGCATTTCAGGCTCATACTGGGGTTATTGAAGATATTAAATTTAGTGCCGATGGTAAATATGTGATTACTTCTGGTGCTGACGGTTATATGAAAGTGTTGAATTTTGATTCATTAAAAACTCCTACATCGGATGTATATTCATACGTGTATGACGATTATAACTACGATGATTACAATTACGACGATTATAACTATAATTCAAACCCTGTATATGATGGATCGTACTTATATGCTACTTATTCTGTTTACGGACAAAGTGGTGCCATCAACGATTTTGAATTTAATACAGATGGAGATAAATTTGCTACAGCTGAATACTCGTACACCTCAGCTATTTATGTAGCGAATGATGGTAGTTATTTAACAGGCAGCTATTATCAGCAAACCGGGGTGGTAAATGCCGTAGCGTATGAACCTAAGGGTACCAAAGCTGCATATGGTGGTGATGATGGCTTTATTACAGTTTATGACGCCAATGATGGCCAGGCAATACAAACTCTTTCAGGTCATACATCTACGGTAAATGGTTTAAAGTGGACTTCTGATGGTAAAACCATTGTAAGTGCTTCCAGCGATTATACCATCAAAATTTGGGATGCTACCAAGTGGACAGAAACGAATACCCTAACAGGTCATGGAGATATGGTGTATGATGTAGATGTGGATTCTAAGAATAAAATCTTACTTAGTGCCGGTGGTTCCGGAGAATTATTTCTTTGGGATTTAAAATCAGGTAAACTAAAAAATAAACTTGAGGGTTTAACGGGTACTGTATTCGATTGTACTTTTAGTAATGACGGAAAATACATTGCTGCAGGATCATGGGATGGGCAAGTGGCTTTATATGATGCCAAAGGCAAAATGAAATGGAGTACCATCAATACAAGTTCTACATGGACGTATGCAGTGGCTATTTCTCCTGATAATAAATATGTATTGGCAGGAGATAGTTATGGTAATGTATTCGTATATGATGCCTCTAACGGAGTGTTGAAGAAAACGGTATTTGCTTCTACCTCAAAAATCAATGCCATTAAATTTACAAAGGATAAAAAGAGTATTGGTATTGCGGATGATTTAGGAACCATTGGGTTCTTTAATTATGACGAATTTGTGCAGTAAATCGTCTTACTTCGTCATGCTGAAACAAGTTCAGCATGACGAAATGTACTTTTGTTACAGAAGTAGATTATCGATTTCTCCCGTTAGTCTCCTCTGCGAAGCGGAGGGACTCACGTTTTTTTTATTTCTTCGGATACGGCACAAACTCCACCTCATCACCCGGAATCTTATCAAATAATTGATTTTCCCATTTGAGTTTGGCTTCATCAATTACTGATTTATCGGAGGAAACAAAGTTCCAGTCAATAAATCTTTCTTCAGAAAAGGGTTCTCCTCCAAAAATGTATAAGGTAGTATTCGGTTTGATAATAAATGCGCATAAGGAAGATTCCTTGGCAACTAATAATTGTTTGGAGCCATATTCATTTCCTTCGCTTTCAATTCCTCCATCTAATATATACAAGCCTGATTCTCCATAGAGATGTTCACCAATATCTAATACTTGTTGGTTAGTACTTTTTATTTCAATCATGTATAACTTACTATATACAGGTACCGGAGAAGTTTTACCAAACGCATCTCCTGCAATGAGTTTATAATGGACACCTTCTTTTTCCCAATGTGGAATATTCTCTTTTTCTACATGAAAAAAGTTGGGTTCCATTTGTTCAAGATGTTTGGGTAATGCCACCCATATTTGTAAACCGTGCATGGTTCTATCTGCATGACGTAAATATTCAGGTGTTCTTTCAGAATGAACAATTCCTTTACCGGCAGTCATCCAGTTAACGGCTCCCGGACTGATTTCTATTTCCGTACCTAATGAATCACGGTGCATAATATTTCCTTCAAACAAAAAAGTGAGGGTTGATAATCCAATATGCGGATGTGGTAATACATCAAAATGATCTCTTTCATTGAGTCTTACCGGACCCATATGATCAATAAAAATAAATGGACCCACCATTCGTTTTTGGCGGAAGGGCAATAACCTGCCCACCATAAATTTACCAATGTCAGCAGCTCTTTCTTCAATGATTAATTGAATGTTTGACATATCGGCAAGCTATATCTTTGTCATTAATTTAATTACTTCTTCAATTTCCTTTTTAGCACCTGAGTTCATCTTAAAGATGTAGGTTTTTTTTGAAGGCATAACAATTAATGTACCGGTTCCCATGGATCGGGTATCAGTTTGATCCGCTTTATTTTCTATTGCTTTTTTAAAAGTAGCTTCAATCTGATCGAATTGTTTTTGTTCCAATGGAGCTGTGTAAGGTTCACCTCCACTATACATGCCAGTGGAGCTTTCTTCAGGGGTAACAGGATCGTAAACAACGGATGTATTATTGATGGCATATAAATTTCCATTGCCATCTACGTATTCATAACTGGTCATAGTATTATTTTTTTTGGTGGTGGTACATTGTACCAAAAAGGGGAGGAGTATAACTACGTAAAATATTCTTTTCATAAATTAAATATATGAAAAAAATATACTACCCGTAGCTTTTAGCTACGGGTTATTTGATAGCGACTTATAGTCGCCATATAGAAAACTTACACTTTTAAAATACCCCGAAACCCCCTTGCTCCATAATATGATTGAGCTCCATTATGATAAGTAAATACGGTATTGTATCTACGGTCGCAAAATATAGCACCGCCCAACTTTCGGATCTCGGTTGGAGTTAGAATCCAACTGGAAGTTTTTAGATCAAATTTACCAAGTGTTTGCAGGTGTCGATATTCTTCTTCGGTGGTAATGGTTATTTTCATTTGTACAGCCATTTCTATGGCACTTCCCCCAGGTTTATGCTCTTTGCGTGAATCCAAACCTTCTTTATCGTAACAAATACTTCTGCGACCTACAGGTGATTCAGCTGAACAATCACAAAATATAAATTCATCTGTTTTTTTATCATACCCAATTACATCCGGTTCTCCTCCGGTTTCTTCCATTTGATCCAAAGATTGAAGTTTAGAGGTGTTCTTTTTTAGTTTCTCCAACACTTTTTTCCATTCTAAGCCCTTATGTCGACTCATATTTTTTTCGAAACGAAGTTGTAGCACTTTTAATAATTCGTCAAAATTACCATTTGCAGTAGTTTTTTTAGATGGCATAGTCTATAAAATATTGTGTATGTAAATATACACCAATTGATTTATTTATTTTTTAATCATTGCTTTATGGTAAGATATATAACATAGGATCAATACCAATAATGAGATTAATGGAAAAGTAAATATTGCTCCTGTTGTACCATCAACGGCCAAAAAACTAATTGAAGCACATATAAAATCAATTCCATATCCTGCAAATACCCATTCTTTTATTCTTTTTGGGATTGGTGGGATGACGAGGATTAATCCCCCTATTAGTTTAAATACTGCCAACATAATTACAAAATAATATGGATAACCTAAATGTTTGAATACTTCGTTACTATCCGGATTATTGAGAGTTAATATGGGCATAATTCCTTGCGTAATACAAATGAGGGCAGCTGTTATCCAAAAAATAACTTTATATTTTTTCATAGTTACATTATTTAGTTTGATAATTAATCATCCAGTTAATTCCAAATTTGTCACTAAACTCTCCGAAGTAAGCACCAAAAAACATATCTTTTAAAGGCATGGTTATATTACCACCTTCCGAAAGTTCATTAAACAAACGATCTGCTTCTTCTCTTGATTTTGGTTCCAAACAAATATGCATATTGTTTCCCGAACTCAGGTTAAATCCCATTTCTTTTGGGGCATCTGTTCCCATTAGGATATGATTTCCTATGGTAGGGAGTTCGACATGTAAAATCATTTTTTTAATACCTTCAGGAATGGGTGGATTATTATCATCTGCAGGGATTTCACCAAACCTTTGTAGTCCTTTGCCTACAAATTCGGTTCTAAATACTTTTTTGTAAAACAAAAAGGCTTCTTCGGTATTGCCGGGGAAATTAAGGTAGGTACATACTCTTTCCTTGTTGTTTGATTTATTTTCATGTCTTAATTTAAATTGGGCCTTGATGTATTCATCCAGATTTTCCATGGCCATGGTAAATCCTTCTTTAAATCCAAGTTGAATGATTTTTTCAAGGTCCTCTAATTTATCATATTGAATGGTAATATTTACCATAGCACTTTCTCCTTGATCACTAAACACATTGGTCCATAAGGATCGGGGAAATTCAGTATTAATATTCCCTTTTTCATCGCAAAATGCATCCAATGCAGAATAACTTTTTTGATGACTGATTTTTTTATAATCAGCTTTACAATAATGTTTTTCATTGGAGGGGCTTATCATTGCATAGAACCATGATCCCCCTTCTTTAAAATCCATCGATATGGTTTCAGTACGATAGGGTTTTGGTGCCCACCATTGATCCAATAATGCCGGTTCTGTCCAAGCTCTCCACACCAAATCAAGACCGGCGGCAAATTCACGTTTTACGTGAATGGTATTTTTTTCTTTATTTACTGTAAAATCAAATTTTAATAAACTATTCATACATATTATTTTTTCGTGGTTAATAATTGATCCAGTTGAGTGTAGATGGCGGTCATTCCATCTATCATTCCCATGTTGATGATGGTTTCAAGGTCTGCAAGACTTTTGTATTGAATGATAATATCAACTATAGTATTATTTCCGTGATCTAAAAAATCTACTTCCCATTTAGCTTGAGGCAATTCGTTATTGAGATTTCCTTCTATATCACAAAATGCATCGGTACAGGTGTAATGATCAATCGGTGTAATGTTTGTAAATCCGGTCCATGCCCAATGTTCGGTTCCATCCGGACTCACCATAGCATAGTGCCAGTGACCACCTTCGTTAAATTGAAAAGATTTTGTTTTAGCAACAAATGGGGCAGGAGCGAACCATTGGTTCAATAATTCAGACTGAGTGAAACAGTTCCAAACGAGTTGTTTGCTCGCAGCAAATTCACGTTTAATGTGCAAGGTGTTTTTTTCTTTGTCTGCTGTAAAATCAAATAATAAGTTCGGATTCATTTTTTTGTGTTTTTTAAGTTTAACAATAAGTTGTCAAGTTGGTCAAATCTGGTTTCCCATATTTGTCGGAATTGGCTAAGCCAGTGGTCTATTTCTTTCATTTTATCTATTTGTAGTTGATAGTAGATTTCTCTTCCCTGTTGCGTAGGGGTTACCAATTCACATTCGGTAAGTATTTTCAGATGTTTTGATACTGCCTGACGGGTAGTATCAAAGTGTTCGGCAATGGCATTGGGGGTCATGGCGTGCAAGGCAATGAGGGCAATGATTCCCCTACGGGTAGGGTCTGCAATGGCTTGAAATATGTCTCGTCTCATATGTAATTATACTTTAAGCAACTAATCGGTTGCAAATATATGCGCAACTATTCGGTTTCGCAAAATATTTTTTCAAATACTTAGTCAATTTGCTGAAAATTAGATATTTAAAATTGCAGGTATAGATGTTCAATTGGGATGCATTTTTAATATATTTGAATATGAACTCAACTTACCAAATCAACATCCGCCACCAATCCCTAACATCCTATTTTTTAACCTTCGTATTTTTCTCTTTATTTTCCGTTGAACAATATGCACAACAAGCCCCCATCGACTCTTTACAAAAGGTATTGGCTTCCTCCAAAGAAGATACCAATAAAGTAAATACGTTGAATAACCTGGCCATGCAATTACTGGGAACCGGAGATTTTGAAAAGATTATCAATCATGCCAACGAAGCGATTGCCCTATCAGATAAAATCAATTATAAGAAAGGAAAAGCAAAAGCCGTTAATATTATTGGTGTCGTTTATTATTACCAGGGTAATTATGAAGAAGCATTAAAAAACTTCACGGCCTCCCTTGCGATTAGAAAAGAGATTGGTGATAAAAAAGGAATGGCAACCTCATTAATGAACATCGGTAATATTTATTACGAGCAAGCCGACTATACCGAAGCCATGGAAAGTTATGAAGCTTCTCTTGATCTCAATAAAGAAATCAATGATAAAAATGGAGAATCATCCGCTTACAATAACATAGGAAACATCTATGTGGCTATAGGAGACTATCCGGAAGCACTAAAAAATTATTTGGATTGTTTAAAGATGAAAGAAGAAATAGGGGATAAGAGTGGTATTGCATCTGCCTATGGTAATATTGGGGTAGTGTATAAAAATATGGGCAACTATGTGGAAGCATTAAAGAACTATAATGCTTCACTTAAAATAGTAGAAGAATTGCAGGATCAAAGTGGCATTGCCATGGCTTATAACAATATTGGAGTAGTTTATCATGATCAGGGGAACTACGAAATGGCATTAAGCAACTATACAAAATCATTAAACATCAGAGAAAAAATTCAGGATAAGAAGGGAATGACCTATAGTTTAAAAGGGATTGCCACCGTATATTTTAATGAAGGTAATTACGATGAAACCATTAAATATGATTTAATGGCATTAGCGATTGAAGAAGAATTAGGAGATAAAAGTTCCATAGCATATTCGTATGCCAATATAGGAGCTGTATTTACGATTGCCAAACGTTATAATGAGGCTCGTAAATATCTAGACGCCGCTTTATCATTATCTAAAGAAATTAGGTATATGGAGGCTATAAAAATGAGCTATGGAAATTTATCTGTATTAGATAGTGCCCAGGGTAACTATAAACAAGCATTCCGTAATTATATGTTTTTTACCGCCTATAGAGATAGTTTAGTCAATGCAGAAGATATAAAAAAAACAGCTCAATTACAAACCCGCTATGAAATTGAAAAAGAACAAATCTTAAAGGAACAGGAAGCCATCAGACAAGCGAAGATTGAAAAGGAAAGAATTATTCGCAGAAACGTTTTACAATACACCATTATTTTTCTGGTGGTATTAGCCGTAATTGGAGTGATACTTTTATTGGGCTTTATTAAAGTATCTGAGAAAGTGGCTCAGGGACTTGTATTCGTTGCCCTGTTATTGGTATTTGAATTTGTGTTGGTGTTTTTGGACCCGTATCTTGAAGATTTAACTCAGGGAGTACCTATCTATAAACTCATCATCAATATTACATTAGCCTTGCTTATATTTCCATTGCATGGGTTTTTAGAAAAGAGTTTTAAAAAGAGATTGAAGAAGTAATATACTAAACTACATTGGTTCCCGAACGAAATCTAATTCATATTTATTTATTGATTGATTCCATCTTTAATGGCTTCTTCCAATACTTCCATATTGATATCCTTCAATGATTTGAATTTGATACAATAACCGGTAACGGATGCTTTACCGATCTTTTTGCCATAAGTCTCTGGTAAATACTTTTTGTCTTTAATAGTCATAATGTAAACCGAAATACCCGTGGTATTGGCACTCAAACCTATTTGATAAAACTCTTTGGTTTTACCATCAGCATAGGTAATGGTTTGTACACCGTAGCCTATGTTAGGATTGCTGATTACTTTTCCTTCTTCATTTTTGCCATCTAAAAACCATAATTGAGCCTGAGGCATGATTCGTAAAACATTTTG